>NZ_JMKP01000017.1 GCF_000685805.1 Psychrobacter phenylpyruvicus DSM 7000 = NBRC 102152
AAAAAATTCTGCCATAGCCCTTTTTTAGACCATCGATTAAAGCGGTTATAAGCGGTTTTCCATGAACCTAGTTCGGTAGGTATGTCTCGCCATGGAGCACCTGTTCTTAGTTTCCAAAGTATGGCTTCCATTACGGTGCGGTCATTCTTCCATTGATGGCAACCGTGAGCCTTCATTGTTGTTTGTAGTTGTTCCCATATGTTGTCAGTTATTACTGTTCTCGCCATGGCTTGAGTTTCCCTATATTTTGTTGATATATAGGATTAAAATAAGGCTTTACTGTATTTTTCAAATTAGGGACACGCCCTAGATTTATCGAACTATGTAGTTAGTATTTCAGATTCTAAAATCGCTGTCTCGCAGATTTTTGTTAAGAAATACAGAGGCTTGTAACGTGGTTAGAGGGAGAGTTAATTTTTGTTGCTCTGATGTTTGACGTGTTATTTATAAAGAGTTTTGGCTAGTCGTTAGGATTAGTTGAAAGGGCTTTTTTATAGACCTGTGTTAGTTGACTAAACTGTTCTGCCTGCTCAAGACTTGATAATGTAGTAAGGCTCATTGATGCCATAAATGAGTCTTTTGGTACACCTATGATGGGTGTTTTTAGAATTAAAGGTTTGTCAAGTTTAAATAGGTAGTATCGATCAGTCTTAGTGCTATTACTACCGGCTTGTTCATCAGAAATATCTTCTCTACGAACCAATGATACACTTATAATAGGCCAAAGCTTATTAATTTTCTTACTAGCCAATGACTGTTCGGAGCTAGAAGCTAGCGCTAAGTAGCGCAGCTCATTTACCACATGGCGTGCATATTTACGCAAGAAGGTTTTTTCTGGCAGGTGATACCATTGTGCTGTACCTTCCTCAAACTTGTTAAAATAAGAGTCCTTACGATCTGCTTTGTCACCTAAAGCAATGGTTAAAGTAAGGTCAGGGTATAATATTTGCTGCATACCATCGTACGGAATACGGGCAGGCTCTTGAATATAGAGACGCTCCGCTATCTCACTGGGACTATATTTAATATCCCTAGTAGCAGTACCAATTTGTTGAATCAAAAACTGGCTCAGCCAATAACTGCCCGAATTATAGTTATTAGTATTAAATAGAGGGTAATTATTATCGGCAGTGTCAGATTGCTGAGTACTGGGTAATAAAGCAAAAGCACCGATGCCCACTTCCTTAATTTCATGATGGTAAGGGTTTTCCATCTGAGTTTGATTGAAATAACCAGGGTATAAAGCAAACGCCCCAATTACTGGTCTACTCTTTGATAAGTTACTATTCTTTAATTGGAGTGCTGCTTTGTCTTCGGCAATACGAATTAGAGCATCTCGATAGCGGTGCATTTGGTTAATTGCATCGTCTGGGGCATAGTCTGTAATTTCGATATCAGATTCAAGGTCAGTACTATTACTGGCAGTCTTGATGCGATACTTGGCATCGAATACCCATATAAAGCGTTTTTCATTATTGCTTTCTTGAATAGGTAGAGTCACTTCTAGTACTATGTCAGGTTTTTGAGTTGTAAGATAAGAGCGTATTTTTGTTCCTTTCTTACCGAAAATGGGCTCGTGAGCCAATCTTGCAGTGATCCCGTCTGAACGTCTAAACTCTATTGCACCAGCAAAACCATCTTTCAGCCGATACTCGAAATAATCATTTAACTCAAGGGAAGGTCTATTAGTGGTGACTTGCTCAAATCCCAAGTCTTCAATCAAGATCTTTCTTAGTGCTAAAAAGCACCATATCTCATATATTTCTGCGACAGACTTCATTGAAATACTGGCTTGGTTATCAAACAAATCGAGATAGAACTTCAGTTCCTGCCATATACGGTAAACTAAACTATAGCCTACCTTTTGCTGAAGTACCAATGACTCATGACTAAGCCCACTAAATGCGCTTACTTCTTGCATAAAGCTTTGTTTCAGTATTTTTTGTAGTGGTTGTTGCCAACTGTGTAACTCATTTAAAAAAGCTTCAGAAAGACGTTGTTGGTCCGGTGCAGCATTGATGACTCTTAGTTTATTTTCAAAGCTAGTTAATCTTTTTAGCGTTGTACTCACTACCATCTTTATAAACTGGTTCTCAGGTGTGTTTACACTGAGTTGTTTTTTAGTAGTAGGATAGCGCCTATCAGATAAGCCGTTCTTGAAGTCTTCTTTAATCTTAGTGGCCAGTCGATGTGATACTCTACCTTTAAGTCGATTAGCTTTGTTATAAGCCGTATGAGATTGAAGACGACTATGAGGAGCTTGACTGATTACTTTAAGGCCATGCTCAAACTGCTGTCGTAATTCAGTAAAGCTTGCTAACCATAAGAGTGGGAAGAAGTTGCGCTGTTGACTGCTTGCAGCATCTTGTTCAGTGGGAGCAACAAGGCTAAATCGCCACAGTGGGAAAACCTCATCTATGGTCTGATACATCAGAGGTAAATCATCGTGTAAGCTCATTTTGGTGGGAAGAACTTCAAAAGCTAGCTTACTTTCAAAACTTTTTTCTGCTTTAACATACTGTAAAGGCAGTCGCATCCACCCTAAGTGATTAGACGTATTTATTGAACCTGTTAGCCTAGCAGGGATTGAGCGATTTGCAGGAGCAAATCTAAAGCTTTCATTAATTAAATGACTTCGATGGGCTAAGAAAGCATTATTTACCGGAATAACGGAATTAGATTCAGCGGTATTTGCCTCATTAGTTATGAATAACCATTCAAAATGATATTGTAAATTCTCAAAGAATATAGGATGTTCAATAGTAATTACAGTCTCTAAAGCACTATGGTTTAACTCTGTATCTAAATCTAGTTCATTCCCCATAAAAATAGCTTTGGTAACTGCTATCGCAGGGGATAAACGTATACTGATTGAGTTATCTTCCACAGAGGCTTTTCGTTTGGCTAGAGTATCTTTATAGGCAGACTGGCGCTTAGAGATGTCATTACACCATATATTTAATTCAAATTCCGGTGTTTGGATATATAGTAGTTCAGACATGACAATTTATTCCCTAAGCTGAATACAATTAAGTTTAAGGCCAAAAGCTCGTAAAGCCTGAGCGCTGTAAACGCAGTTGCATCCATTCAAGCTTATCTTTGCTACGACAATCAATATCTAGAGGGCTACCATCTATATTTTGACGATATAAATCAGGGCGAACTGGTTTTTTATCTGCTGATCCGACCCAAATTAGGTCAAGTTTTTCAGCCAAAACTTTTGATAGTTCATTTAATATGGTTTGCTCCGTAGTGCTATAGCTAGGACTTGAAGTGTCGTCTGAACTATTACCATTAATAAAAATTAATTTATCGTGGTCGCCATCAATACGAGGCAATACCTTACACATTAAGAAGTCGTCCCAAACGGCTTGTAACTCGATATCATTGTTTGGCCTAGAATTAATGACCGATAAAAGAAGCTCGTTGAGAGCTCGGAAAGCTAGTTTAAAAGGTGTATTGTCCAATATAGCGTTAATAGATTTCAAGAAAGCTATACTCTTTTGACCATCGCTATCTACTGTGGGTAAATATCTTTGCTCAGCTTGAGAGTAAAGAGGGTAGCTGAGGGCCTTATGATTTACTACTGGCTCAAAGAAATAATCGAAATCGTTGGGGAAGAAATCACCGAAGTCGAAGCTTAATGCTCTATCGATTACTTTACGTGAGAAGCCATGTGTTGTCTCATCCATATTAACAGTACCAGCAACTATGAGATTAAAGGGTAGGCTCATACCATAGTTACAAAATAAATCCCAAGCTTGATCGTATTGGCTACCACTTAAACCTAATTCTGTGCGGAACTGAGATTTATCAGCAACTTGAGTAAAAACAGATGGCTTTAATATAGCATCACAGCTATAGGAGAATTGATTTTCATCAGACCATCGCCATTCACGTGTTTCTAAAATAGATAAATAATCAGCAAAGTACTGTTCTACTGGTGCGAGATTCATCTCATCAAGACATAGCCAATAGGGAAGAATATTTTCTAAATCAGGTTTTTCACCGGTTACTTGTAACCTTCCATTTGTATCAGTTTGTATAACTAGGTTAGCGTCAATAATGGCGCGCCATGCTTTAGCGATAAACTGTAGTACATCAGTGGTGATATATTCAGCTTGTCCGCCCAAACGTGATATATAGCCTAAAAGGTCGCTAGGTTCATGCCAATCGGGACGAACAGATGTTAGGCAGTAGGTTTCACTAAGGCTGCCAGTTACTTTAGCTTGCTCACGAACAAAACGTGTTTTTCCTGTGCCGGATATGCCGGCTAGTAGTAGGAATGGTTTCGAAAGAGTGGTTAAGTCACTCACTTTTAATTTTTTAGGGTATCTTTCATTATCTTGCTTTTCAGCATGCAAGGACGATGCTTCCTGTTTAATTTCTTTCTCGCTTATTATTTTATAGTGGGTTTCTAATCTTCTATAAATATGAAGTAGTTCCAACAGATCGTTTTTTAACTGCTCATTATTAAGCTTAGAAGATGCATCGTAGTATTTTGCGACAATATTGTAAGTTTCATAAGATTTACCAAGATCCGTGCTAGCAAGCAAGTCTATTTCTGGCTTTCCCCAATTCATTAATTCAGGTAGCTGTTCTAGAATATAGCCCTTAATTGTTTCAGCTCTACTTTCTGCTTTGGTTTTTCCATATTTGTGAGTTGGTATAGTTGTACCTTGATTTAATGAAAGATAAAAGCCGGACCCATCCGCTTTAAATAAATAAACAGGATAAATCCCGTCTTGAGTGGTGGTAGTAATTTTGGGATTAAGAATAGACACCCAAGGAATGTTAGCCCAGTTACCAGAGCCTACACTTGCTTTAACGAGATAAGTGCTATCAAAACTATGAACTATTGACTTAACATTTGCTTCGACTTCATTCCTGAATAATTGTGCTAATGGATGTTCTTTAAAGGCCTCCTGCGTTGAGTTAACCCAGTTTGAGGTAAAGTATTCTAATTGTTGTGCGAGGTCATTCTTTTCCATCAATTATTTCCATTTAATATTCAATGATAAAGAGCTTATAATTGGGATGCATTATTACAGGCCTATTTAAGATATAACAGTCATCAACTAATGTACATGAGCATGACTTTAAAATATAGTGCAACGCTATTAAAGAAGTAATTTCACAGACACAAAAAAGCCGTAGGCATAACCCACGGCTTTTATAACAAATATAGCATCAAAAGTAACTGAAGCTATAAGCCTAAATCAGCTTAGGCATCAGCACCTTGCTTACCTGGACGACGCTCAGGGAGCATGCCTTTGTCTAAGATAAAGCTGATGATTTCTTCAACGCCGACACCATCATATAAGTTGGTGAAGATAAATGGACGCTCGCCGCGCATTTTTTTCGAATCACGCTCCATCACATCTAAAGAGGCATGCACTTGCTCTGCGATATCAATTTTGTTGATGATTAATAGATCTGATTTGGTGATACCAGGACCACCTTTACGAGGAATCTTATCACCAGCAGCCACGTCAATAACATATATAGTTAAATCAGACAGCTCTGGGCTAAAGGTTGCAGCTAAGTTATCACCGCCAGACTCAACCAATACCAGCTCTAAATCTGGATGACGGGTCTGTAAGTCATCAATAGCCGCTAAGTTCATTGATGCGTCTTCACGAATAGCAGTGTGTGGACAGCCGCCAGTTTCCACACCGATAATACGGTCGGCTGGCAGGGCATCATGCTTCAATAAGAAGTCGGCGTCTTCACGAGTGTAGATGTCATTAGTCACAACGGCAATGTTGTAATGGTCTTTTAAGGCGCTGCATAATTGGCGTAAAAGGGCAGTTTTACCTGATCCTACTGGGCCACCTACGCCAACTCGTAAACAATGTTTCATAAAATATTTTCCTTATTATTGTCACACATAGAAGTGCAAAATTAAAAAAAGTCACACAGGCTGTTTAAGCAAATATTAGCTTCTAAACAGTCGTGAGTATTGAGTCTCGTGCTGGGCACTGCCTAATGCCAGACCGGGCATAATAGGGCCCAAATCTTCATCAGCCAAGCTCAATGCAGTGTCTACGGCCGACACTAATTTGGGGCGTAGTTGCTCATTGAGACGCTGGGCTGCGGTATGTCCTAATGGCATGGCTTTACAGGCCGCCGCCAACTGGTTCTCAAGCCAAGCCCACGCAAAGCCAAGTAAGCTTTGACGTACCGGCACGTTACGGGTATGTGCAGTCCACGCAAAGACAGTCACATAACCAGGCTCTTCTGGCAGAGCGGCATCTCCTTGCTCAGGCTTGGGCTGAAGGTCTAAGCTGGTCAATAGCCGAGTGAGTGCAAGGCCTAAGCGAATATCTTCGTCGCTAAGCTCAGCACTTTCACGGTTGGCATGAATCCACTCGTTCCAGTAGGCCAAGCCTTGGCTGTCTTTATTGGCCCAGCAGTTCTGTAGCCTGGCAAGTACCGGCAACTCACAGCGGGTTAAACCATCATTTAACACGCCCTCAAGCCAGTGACACAGCTCTTGCTCAGTGGTTACCCAGCCCAATTCAAAGGCGCTTTCTAGGCCTTGCGACCAAGCAAAAGCACCAATGGGTAGGGCAGGGCTGATCAACTGCATCAGCCCAAGTAATGCCAAATCGCTAATGGCGCTGGTCGGCTCATTAGTGATCATGATGTCCACCGTGGTGTGAGTGGTCGTGTGAATGGTGGTCATGGCCATGATCGTGTGAGTGATGGTGACCGTGGCCGTGTCCATGACTGTGTGAATGGCTGTGGGCATGCTCACGGCCAGCTTGAGCATACGCTCCTGACTCAGGGTCAAATGGTGCTTTGTGATGAGTCAGCTCAGCGCCCAGCAGCTCTGCTAATTCTTCAAGCACATGGTCGGGCGGGAAGCGTACCCAGTAACGACCGTCTTCATCTGAGCCAATGGCCAGCGATACATGACGATTGCCCAAGTGATAGCATAGGCGTGCTAAAGGCAGGCCATTTTCAATATACGCAGTGGCCACCTCTTCATCAGCGGCCAATACTTGAATGATTTCACCGCTCTCGGCTTGTAGCAAGTCGCCATGACGTAATACAGGACCACGATCTAAAAATAGCCCTACCTCGCGGTCGTTATCAGTAGTCGCTTTTAGGCGACCCCGAATACGCAGCTCATAAGGCAAGGTTAGGGTGTCAAAAACTTCTGCAGTAGAGTTCTCACTGCTATCAAGTCTTTGGGTTAATTGCAACATGATATTATCCTTCAAAGTGGGTTAGAACAAGTGATAACGCTGAGCTAGAGGCACTTCGGCTAAAGGCTCACAAGTTAGCAGTTCACCATCTGAGCGCACTTCATAGGTTTCTGGATCTACCGTTAAGTACGGGCAGAAATCATTTAATTTCATGTCTTTTTTACGCATTTGGCGTACGTTTTTACAAGCAACTAATCGGCTTTTTAGCCCCAGTTTTTCTTCTATACCAGTATTCATAGCTGCTTGGCTAACGAAGGTCACACGGGTTGCAGAAACCGCACCGCCTAAGGCACCAAACATACGGCGATAGTGGACCGGCTGCGGTGTTGAAATAGCGGCGTTTGGATCACCCATAGCCGCGCCAGCAATCATGCCACCTTTTAGGATAATAGAAGGTTTAACCCCAAAGAATCCTGGTTTCCACAGCACTAAGTCTGCAAGTTTGCCCACTTCAATTGAGCCAATTTCATGAGATACACCATGGGTAATAGCGGGGTTGATGGTGTATTTGGCAATATAGCGCTTCACACGGAAGTTATCGGTACCACGCTCTTTATCTTCAGGAAGTAGACCACGCTGAACCCGCATCTTATGTGCAGTTTGCCAAGTACGACAGATTACCTCACCGATACGACCCATGGCTTGCGAGTCTGATGAAATCATCGAAATCGCACCGATATCGTGCAAGATATCTTCAGCAGCGATGGTTTCACGACGAATACGAGAGTCAGCGAAGGCCACATCTTCTGGAATGTTTGGATCTAAGTGGTGACATTCCATCAGCATGTCCAAATGCTCATCAACGGTGTTGATGGTGTAAGGACGAGTCGGGTTAGTTGAGGACGGCAATACGTTTGGCTCACCACAAGCGATGATAATATCAGGGGCGTGTCCACCGCCAGCACCTTCGGTGTGGTAGGAGTGAATACAGCGGTCCTTGAATGCCTCTAGGGTGTCTTTTACGAAGCCGGACTCGTTTAAGCTATCAGCATGTAGTGCAATTTGAATGTCATAACGGTCAGCGATATCTAGCGCGTTATTAATAGCAGCTGGGGTGGCTGCCCAGTCTTCATGAACCTTCAAGCTCATAGCCCCTGCTTTCACTTGCTCTTCAAGTGCTTCTGGGGAGCTACTACTTCCTTTACCCAGTAATCCGATGTTCATTGGTAACTGATCAACTGCTTGCATCATACGTGCGATATACCAAGGACCGGCAGTATTAGTGGTGGCAACCGATCCTGTAGCGGGTCCTGTACCTCCACCAATCATGGTGGTCATACCACTCATTAGAGCCTCATCAACCTGCTGAGGACAGATGTAGTGTACGTGAGTGTCAATAGCACCTGCTGTTAGGATTTGACCCTCACCAGCGATAATCTCGGTACCTGCACCAATATTCATGGTGACACCTGGCTGTGTGTCAGGGTTACCTGCTTTACCAATAGCTGCAATACGGCCATCTTTTAAGCCCACGTCAGCTTTTTCAATGCCCCACCAGTCAATAATGATGGCATTAGTAATGACAGTATCCATGACTTCATCAGAGCAAAGCTGACTTTGGCCCATACCATCACGAATCACTTTACCGCCGCCAAAGACAACTTCTTCACCATAATGAGTGTGATCTTTTTCAATCTCAATCCATAGCTCAGTGTCCCCTAGGCGGATGCGGTCACCGGTTGTCGGTCCATATAAGTTTGCATAAGCTTCGCGATTAATTTTCATTATTCTTCTCCTGAGCTTGATTCTGATCTATTGCACCCATCACCTCGCCTTTAAATCCATAGATACGGCGCAGTCCGCTATAAGGTATGAGAGATACCTCTCGTTTTTGACCAGGCTCAAAGCGTATAGCTGTGCCTGCAGGTATCGCCAAACGATGCCCATAAGCCTTCTTACGATCAAAGCTTAATGCACTATTTGTTTCGGCAAAATGATAATGAGAGCCCACTTGGATCGGGCGGTCGCCTAAATTTGCCACTTCAATTACGAAGCTTTCACGGCCGGCGCACAACTCAATGTCTTCGTCCTTTAACTGATATTCACCAGGAATCATGGCTTATCTCCTAAACAATCGGGTTGTGAACGGTAACCAACTTGGTGCCGTCCGGAAAAGTGGCTTCAACTTGGATGCTTTCAATCATCTCAGCCACACCGTCCATCACATCATCACGAGTCAGGATTTCGCGTCCTGCACCCATCATCTCAGCGACGGTACGACCTTCACGAGCGCCTTCCATAATGGCGCAGCTAATCAGTGCAATGGCTTCTGGGTAATTCAGCTTAAGCCCTTTTGCTTTGCGGCGTTCTGCTAATAATCCAGCCGTGAACAACATTAATTTATCTTTATCTCTTGGGGTAAGTTCCATTAGGTGCTCCGTTATTATGCTATTACTATTATTATTTAGGTCTTATACCGAGTAAGGTATAAGCAAATAGAGAGTTCATTGTTAACACAAAGTTTTTGCAATAAGTTTTATAAAAATCTAGCTTGTTAATTAGGTTAGCCAAATACGGGGGGTTACTGCATCAACGCCGATCAGTCTTGGGCGTAGAATCTCACGAGCTTGCTGCAATAAATCCCAAGCCTCGTTACGCTCCATACCCAAATAACGTAGTAGCAGTACACCGCGGCGATAGGTCACAGCCCAGTTATGATTGGGCGCAATCTTGTCGCGTAGTTCGCTGATGGTGGCTTCCGGGTCGCTTAGACCCACTGCCCATAAAGTGGCGTGCACTGTGGCGCCGCCTTGTCCCCATTTACCAGCAAATCTGGAATGAGTGGGGTCGATAACTTGGCGCTCTAGCCATAGCGGACGACCGTTTTGGGTTAATTGAAAGCGCTGTTCAATAATACCGCTGACATAGGGCAAGTCACTAGCTGGACGGCCCAAGCCGATGATCTCCCAACCGAGGCACTTGGCAGTCTCGGCTAAGTCAATAACAACCGTTTGTTGGCCCCGTGAGCCATCGAAAGCAAGGGTTTCTTGTGGCAACCATTCAAGTACCGCATCTTCGGCAACCTTCAAATGCGTATATTGAGTCCAAGCCACACCATTGCTGTCAGCTCGGTACAGCTTATTGGCTGCAGGGGTAGTAAGCAGAGTGTGGGCATTTTTATCGACAGTGACATCTATATTCAGTGAGTCACCACTGGCCAAACCGCCAGGCGGGTGCAATAAGTAGATATGGCAGCAGCCATCACGACCTTCAGGATAAAAGGCGCGCTGGACGCGAAGTGGGCCATAGTGACGGGCCACATTCATGCGAGTGATTGAAGTATCGCGCTCTGGATAAGCAGCAAACCCAAGAGTTAAAGAGGCTTCCCAGCGGCGATTGGCATCAAAGCGATGGCCATAATCGAGGGTTTCCTTTGGCGACAAAGGAGGTGTAGATAAAGTTGTCATGCTGTAAAAGACCCATTTATTATGAGCCTAGGTTAGTTTCAGCCTAAGCAAAAGTGTATAAAAAATAGACTTCAAAGGATTCAAAAATATTTACTTATAAGTTAAGCATGCAGCTTAGTATGGGTAATAGGACGTTACCAAATCAGAGAGGACAGTTCTTTTTTTGCCAAGACAGACAGTGGATACCAAGTATCAGCACAAGCTGGGCGCTAAAAAAGACGTGTGAAGTATATAAGTAAGAAAGCGATAAATAGCAGCGCTATTGCCACTATACCCTATCTGGCGCTTTTATACACCTTAACCTGATTTCAGTCAAGTCCTTTTTTCCATAAAAAACTTTCTTAAAAAACCTGTAAATTAACTTCAACAATAAATTGGAACAATATAGTTAAACAAGCGGTAAATCACTTTTTATTAAGGATCTCTTTAAAAGCCGGTGGCAGATAATTTTCTTTTTTGGCCTCAATTTTTGCTCTAATTTTATCTTCATTGGCCAATAGTTCTTTGGCATCCGCAACTTTTTGTTCAAAAGCTTTTAATTCTTCTTCAATTTCATCTAGCTTCTTTTGTACTATAGCAAAATACTCTGCGTCACTGGGCTCTAAATCAGACAAGCTAGCGTCTGAATTTTCTGCAGCTTGCTCTTGCTCGTCATGCTCTTCATGAGACTTGCGTAGGGCATCTAAGGTACCGGTATTAATGTTATGGTGCACCGCCAGCGCTTTTTTGGTCATGGTTAAGTTATAGCCTTGATCCAATAACTCATTAAATTGAGCAACGATTTTTTTTTCATCCTCTTTACTATACACACTCTTGCCGGACTCTGTAGTGCCTTGAGGGGTGAATTTGATGACATTTTTTAGCATGTCTTCGTTGGTTTTCGTGGCAGCCTTTGGGTTAATAGGTTCGACCTTAGCTGCTGAGTCAGCATTAGACGTTTCTGCTGCAGGGTTTGATACGTTTTTGGGATCAGTAGATATAGGGGATTTATTATTATTCATAAGAGATGTCCTTACTCTAAAAAAGAGAGTTTTTGCAGTAGTTTTCAAACAAGACTAGCTTGTAGCAGTGGGGTAGTCAATAAGGTTTACTAAAAGCAACCAAAAACAAAAAATCCCCTAAAATAATTTAGGAGATTAATCACATATGGCGCTACTCAAATAGAAAAATATATTTAATAATCAGGTGTTTATATTGAATATAGCTTCGTTTTCCTAATAGGTGAAAATATGTCGTAATGTTTCATTTGGTATCAAATAAGCAGCCAATACTTTGTGTCCAATAAATAAGCATAACTTATTTTTTTATATCAAGTTTAGGTCACATAGCTACCCTTAAAAACTACCCTGTAAAAAACAGTAGAAACCTTTTTAGGAAGTAAGAAATAGTAAGTATTGGCTTTATCTGCTCGAAGTTGTTGACAGGGAGAGCGGTTCTACTTCAGGATTAGAAATTGCCCGCCATAATATTTGAAACAGATCGTCGAAGTTATCGGTTAAAGGGGTAGTGGAGTTTCTAATCACCTGCATGGTGCCAATACGCATCACAAACCCCATAAACACATCAAATAACACGTATAGCGGTACCTTATTATTTAACACTCCGCGGCTTTGACCATCTGCTAGCACACTGGTAAATGCTGTAATGAGCTCTTCATTTTCATAAATGGATATTTTTCGAATGTCTGTCGCTGATACTGAGGTTAGCACTGTTACCGCATCAGGGTGGCTATCCACGAAATCAAACACCACCCACAATGTCTTTCTAAGTCTATCTTCTACGCTGTCGATGCCTTGCAAATGATCCATCATGCGCACTGCAAGCCTGCCGAGCACCCTGTCCATAATGGTATGAAACACCGTTTGTTTATTACCAAAGTATTTATATAAAGTTTGCAAAGACACGTTTGCAGTTTTTGCAATTTGAATCATGGTCACTTCTTGCGCATTTTCTCCAGCAAATAGTTGATGCACTGCCTTTTCGATATTGTCTAAAGTTGCTGGGCGCATGTTAGCTAAAGGGGCTAATCCCTCGTCATTAATAGCCTTAGCTTTAGATTTACTGCTCGTTAAGTGTTGACTCATAAACCCCTCATAATATTGGCAACCCACATAGTAACAACCTAGCTAATAGTAGCGGTAATAAATATTACCATTTATATTTAAATGATTGCTTAACAAAATCTACTTTTGTAGTATAAGTTCACCAATCAGCCAAAGACAAGGTTATATGACGGATTTTAAGTAGAATTTTGAGTTTAAGTATAGTTTTATCATGGATTTATAACGGTAATAATTATTACCGTATTTTATAAAAACACCCAACCACGTTAAGGAATGACGATATGAGTATTGATGCATTTAAAAGTAATTGGATGACTGAAGAGCATGAAATGGTGTATGAAAGCGCCTTAAAAATGTTCCAAAGTTGGGAAGATAAAGACGAGCAGTGGCGAAAAAACGGTAAGATTGACCGTGAGGCGTGGTTAGAGGCAGGCGAGATGGGTTTTTTGTGTGCTTCTATGCCTGAAGAATATGGTGGTGGTGGCGGTGATTTCGGTCACGAAGCCGCCATTCTTTTGGCGCAAGCACAAGCCAATCAGTCAGGCTTTGGCGGTATGGTTCACTCGGGTATCGTAGCGCCTTATATCTTAAAGCATGGTACAGAAGAGCAGAAAAAAGCCTGGATACCCAAGCTAGCAACTGGCGAATATGTGGGTGCCATTGCCATGACAGAACCTACCACAGGCTCTGACTTACAAGCCATTAAGACCTATGCGGTGAAAGACGGTGATGACTATATCATTAACGGCTCCAAAACTTTCATCACCAACGGTCAACATGCCAACCTAATCGTATTGGCTTGTAAAACTGACCGTGAAAAGGGCGCACAGGGCGTTTCATTAATCGTAGTTGAAACAGATGGTTTAGAAGGGTTTGAGCGTGGCCGCAACCTTGAGAAAACCGGTCTGTCCGCTCAAGATACCTCAGAATTATTCTTTAGTAATGTCCGTGTTCCGCAGTCGAATCTATTGGGCGGCGTTGAAGGGCTGGGCTTTATCCAAATGATGCAAGAGCTGCCTCAAGAGCGATTAATTATTGCGCTAAGTGGTTGTGGTGCTATAAAACTAGCATTAGAGCTTACCCTTGACTATGTCAAGCAGCGTGAAGCGTTTGGTCGTCCTATTTGGAAATTCCAAAACACCCGCTTTA
Source organism: Psychrobacter phenylpyruvicus DSM 7000 = NBRC 102152 (assembly GCF_000685805.1). GTDB lineage: Bacteria > Pseudomonadota > Gammaproteobacteria > Pseudomonadales > Moraxellaceae > Psychrobacter > Psychrobacter phenylpyruvicus. The sequence goes on from NZ_JMKP01000017.1 coordinate 13,834, forward strand.
AATTAGCAGAAGTACAAGCAGATTATTTAGCGGTACGTGCGCTATGTGACTCTGCCATTGAGGCCATGATTGAAGGTAAGCTTACTGCGCCACAAGCCTCATTAATCAAATACTGGGTCACTGAAAAGCAGTGTAAAGTAATCGATGAGTGCTTACAGCTATTCGGTGGTTATGGCTATATGAGCGAGTATCCAATCGCTCGTATGTACGCTGATGCCCGTGTACAGAAGATCTACGGTGGTACCAATGAGATTATGAAAGAGCTGGCTTCTCGCTTTATGTAGCCTCTCATCCTCTAATGCTTAGTTTACCTTATAGCGTCACCTTGACTTGCTTAAGGTGACTGCCAAACACTAAAGACAAAAGACAATTGCTAAGCATTCATACTGACCTCAGTGGCTTTAGCTTGGTTAATGAAATCGGGTCAGTGAGTGTCTGCTTAATATGCCATAATGAATCACAGAAAGTGCTGCTGTAAAAGCTAAGTAAGGCTTAACAGCAACAGCAGATTTTAAATCGATTGAAAACTATTTTAGGAAATTAAAAAAGGGATTTTTATGACTGAAGTTGCCTACATCTATGATGCCATTCGTACCCCCCGCGGCAAAGGGAAAAAGGACGGCTCTTTGCATCAAGCCTCTCCAATATGGCTAGTTCGCACGCTATTAAAAGAGATGCAACGACGTCACAACTTAGACACCAGTTTAGTAGATGATGTGGTCTTAGGCTGTGTCACCCCAGTGGGTGAGCAGGGCTCTGATATTGCACGAATCGCGGTTATTGACGCCGAGTGGCATCAGAGCGTGGCCGGGCTAACTCTGTCACGCTTTTGTGCCTCTGGATTAGAGTCAATCAATCTAGCCGCTACCAAAGTCATGTCGGGTATGGAAGACCTAGTGGTCGCCGGTGGTGTTGAGTCTATGAGCCGAGTGGCTATGGGCTCAGATGGTGGTGCGTGGTATATGGACCCGCGTGTCAATGATGCGGTTCAATTTGTGCCTCAAGGTGTCGGAGCGGATACTATCGCTACACTACGTGGCTTCAGTCGTGAAGATGTCGATGCTTTCGCTACTGAATCGCACCGAAGAGCTGCCGCCGCTTGGGAGAAAGGCTACTATGATAAATCTGTGGTGCCTGTTACCGACATTAATGGTCTTTTATTATTGGACAAAGATGAGACCATTCGCCCCAACACTTCGGTTGAAACTTTAGCCAAATTAAACCCTTCCTTTGCGATGCCCGGAAAAATGGGCTTCGATGGCGTTATCCTAGATAAATACACTACGATTGAAGAGGTCAATCACGTTCACCATGCAGGTAACTCATCAGGTATTGTTGATGGGTCTGCGCTGTGTCTCGTGGGCAGTAAGGCCGCTGGTGACAAAGCCGGCCTTAAGCCTCGCGCCAAGATTACCATGGCCTCTGTTATTGGTTCAGAGCCTACCATCATGTTAACCGGTCCAACCCCAGCTTGTCATAAAGCCCTAAACAAAGCAGGCATGAGTGCTGCTGATATTGATCTATGGGAGATTAACGAAGCCTTCGCTGCAGTGCCGATGAATACCGCTGCTGATTTGGGTATATCGCTAGATAAAGTGAATGTTAATGGGGGCGCTATTGCTATGGGTCATCCTTTAGGGGCGACAGGCGCTATGCTGGTGACTACTGTATTGGACGAGTTGGAACGCCGTGATTTGAATACCGCTATGATTACCCTGTGTGTGGGAGGGGGTATGGGGATTGCTACTATTATTGAGCGGGTTTAAGACGACTTGCCAATCATCTTAACCCTTTAAACTATATCCTCTCTGTTGCCTAGATACGGAAATAACATACGCCTACATTAAGTGTAGAAATAATAAGGACATAACATGAGCACCAATAGCGTAAATATCATTAACCAGTTGAACAATTTTTCTGCAGAAGCTGACAACGGCATCATCACCGTTACCATCGATCAAAGCGATCGTAAAATGAACGTCATTGGCGATGGTTTTAATGAATCATTTGCTACTTTAACCGACGCCTTTATCAATGATGATGCCGCTAAAGGGCTTATTCTAACCTCTGGTAAGTCAACCTTTGTGGTCGGTGCTGATATCGATCAATTGGCTAAGGTGGAAAGCGCAGAACAAGCATTTGAGTTAGTAGAAGATTTAAAAACAAGCTTACGTAAGCTAGAAACGTCAGGCAAACCAGTCGTAGCCGCCATTACCGGCACCGCTTTGGGTGGTGGATTAGAGCTGGCTTTGGCCTGTCATTACCGCATTGCTATTGATTCACCAAAGACCAAACTGGGTCTGCCAGAAGTGAAATTAGGTCTATTGCCAGGTGGTGGCGGTACTCAGCGTCTACCTCGTTTAGTAGGTATTCAAAAAGCACTTGAGTTAATGACTCAAGGCAAAGAGCTCCGTCCTCAGCAAGCTGTTGAAATTGGTGTTATTCATGATACCGCCAAAGACAATGAAGAGCTTATCAGCAAAGCTAAAGAATGGATTAATAACAATCCTAAAGCTAGCCAGCCTTGGGATGAAAGAGGTTTCAAAATTCCAGGAGGGGATAGTAAGCACCCTAAAGTGGTTCAGGTCTTCTCAATTGCCCCAGCCATGGCCAATCAAAAATCACATGGCAACTATCCTGCCATTACGCACATTCTATCGAGTGTGTTTGAGGGCTGTTTAACCGACATCGATAATGGCCTGAAAATTGAGTCGCGTTATTTCGTAGCCTGTGCCTTGTCTGATGTGTCGAAAAACATGATTAATACTCTTTGGACTCAGCTGAATAATATTAAGAAAGGTCAGTCACGTCCTGAAGGGTTTGAGCGCTCTAAAGTAAGCAAAGTGGGTATACTTGGTGCCGGCATGATGGGCGCTGGTATTGCTTATGTTTCTGCCAAAGCGGGCATGGAAGTTGTGCTGTTAGATACCTCTATCGAAGGCGCTGAAAAAGGTAAAAACTATTCTGCTAAATTGTTGGATAAGGCAATTAGTCGTGGTCGTTCAACGGCTGAGAAGAAACAAGCTTTACTGGATAAAATTAACACCACTACGGCTTATGAAGATTTAGAAGGCTGTGACTTAATTATCGAAGCCGTATTTGAGGACATCGACGTCAAAGCGGCTTGTACTCGCAATACTGAAGCGGTTATCCCAGAAACTGCGGTTTATGCTTCTAACACTTCGACGCTACCGATTACTGAATTGGCCAAAGCCAGCAAACGTCCGAATCAGTTTATTGGTCTACATTTCTTCTCTCCGGTAGATAAGATGCCGTTGGTTGAAATTATTGTTGGGGAGGAGACAGACGATGCCACCTTAGCCAAAGGCTTTGATTATGTGGGTCAAATCGCTAAGACTCCAATCGTAGTTAATGACAGTCGAGGCTTCTATACTTCTCGTGTGTTTGGTACGTATGTCTCAGAAGGTATTGCAATGTTGGCCGAAGGCGTCCACCCCCGTAGCATCGAAGTTGCCGGTCTAAAAGCGGGTATGCCAATGCCACCACTAGCGTTACAAGACGAAGTATCGTTAAGCCTATCACTGCATGTCATGCAGCAAACCAAGCGTGCTTTACAAGCTGAAGGCAAATCCTTTACCGCGCATCCAGCCATGCCAGTCGTTGAAAAAATGGTAAATGAGCTAGGACGTGAAGGTAAGAAGGTTGGCAAAGGTTTCTATGACTATCCAGGAAATGGTGAAAAACGCTTATGGCCTGAGCTGACCAATCTTTACCCAACTAAAGAGGAGCAGCCCTCACAACAAGACTTAGTTGACCGATTACTGTACGTTCAAGCCAATGAGACTGCCAAATGTTATGAGGAGAACGTGGTAAGAACAGTAGCCGATGCGAACATTGGCTCTATATTCGGTTGGGGCTTTGCACCAAACCAAGGCGGTACGCTGCAGTTTATCAACTCAGTAGGCGTTAAAAAGTTTGTTGAGCGTAGTCGTGAGCTTGCTGCTGCCTACGGTGAGCGTTTTGCACCGGCTAACATTCTAGTAGAAATGGCTGAAAAAGGTCAGGAGTTTAGCGATGAGTAGTGCATTACTGGATCAAATGGCGGACTGTCTTCAAGGCATTAAAGTAGTTGATTTAACCCGTAATCTGCCTGGTCCCTTTGCGACTAGGCTATTGGCAGACCTTGGCGCACAAGTTGTTAAGATTGAGCCGCCACAAGGCGATCCCGCTCGTGCGTTTGGTGAATTATTTACCGCTCTAAACCATGGTAAAGATACTCAAAAAGTAGATTTCCGTGATGAGGCTGGTATCGATGCCATTAAAGAGCAGATAAAAGATGCCGATGTTATGCTCGATAGCTTTCGCCCTGGGATATTGGAAGCTATGGGCTTAAGTTTCAGCGCACTCCAAGTGCTGAACCCTAAGTTGGTTATGGTGTCTATCACCGGCTATGGTCATGCTGATGGCGAGTCGATAACTCACCAATGGAGTCAAAAAGCCGGTCATGACATTAACTTTATGGCGATGAGTGGCGTACTCGATCAGTTAAAGACAGCGGATGGCGGGCAAGCCATGCCTAACATTCAGTTTGCTGATCTAGCAGGGGGTAGTGATACCGCCGTGATAGCACTATTGGCAGCAGTTATTGCTGCCAAATCCACGGGCAAAGGTCGTCATATTAATATCAGTATGACGCATAGCTTATACCATCATATGGTGATGCCGAAGTCTACCGGTAAGCTTATCGCGCAGATGACTGGTAATAAGCCACTACCTCAATATGACTTCTTAGGAGGACTGTTGCCTTGCTATCGTTTATACAAGACATCAGATGACCGTTACATGGCGGTAGGCTCGCTTGAGCTTAAGTTTTGGCAGGGGCTTTGTGAAACATTAGAGTTAGCAGATTTAAAAAATACGCATTGGCAACGTGGGGTGTTACCGAACATGCCAGACAGTCGTGCGGCCATGAAGGCCGTGGCTGAGAAATTTGCAAGCCAGCCCTTATCATATTGGCAACAAGTCTTTGCTGACACCGATGTTTGTGTGACCCCTGTGCTTACGCTTGCAGAAGCTCAAGCTCACCCTCTATTCTCACACCAAGATGAATATGGAGCAACCGCAGGCTGGCAAGTAGTCAGTTAATTGCCAAGTCAACTCTAAACAGCACATTAAGTATTTGTAGTGGTAAGTTACTGTGCTATTGTAGTTTATAGGGCCTAGGTTTTTGGCGACTGTCTACAGCTTGTTTTTACTTTCAAGCTATTGTTTTAAGTTAGTCAGATCATCTATGATGGCCCTAAAAATATATACTCCAAACTTTATCTTTTAAAAGATAATGTCTGATAAAAATTAGCTCGCTTTGCTAAGGATTGGGTTTAGCGGGTTAATTTGAACAAAGTTTGTAAGACAATTGTTTTTACAAAGCAGCAAAATCACTTCAAGGCCGAAGTGACATTTATAACTATGGAAGGTGACTATGAATAAGTTTTGGACCGAGTTTTACCCGGAAAGCGTGGCGAAAGACATCCCTTATCTTGATCAATCTCTTAATGACTACTTTGATACCACCCTTACTGAATTCGCCAACGAAAAGTTCATGACTAACATGGGGGTGTCGTACACTTATAAACAAGTCGATGACATGTCGACCGCTATTGCCGCTTGGATTCAAAGTCTGGGATTGCCCAAAGGCAGTACTGTTGGGGTAATGATGCCCAACGTCAATCAATACCTACCCACCATCATCGGTGCGTTGCGTGCAGGTATGGTACTGACCCTCATTAATCCGCTTTACACGCCACGAGAACTGAAACATCAACTTAATGACTCTGACGCCAAGTTATTGTTTATTTTAGAGCCATTTTGTACCACTTTAGAATCAATTATTGATAAGACACCTGTTGAAACAGTCGTGGTGAGCGCTATCGGTGATATGCTCGGTACAGCGAAAGGTACCCTTGTTAACTTTGCGGCTAAATATGTTAAGAAGGCAGTGCCGAAGTATGATTTATCTAGATGCTCTAAGTGTAAAGTTGTTAACTTTAAAAACGTCTTAAACAAAGGCCCAAGTTTAAAATATACCCGTCCTAATGTTGATCCAGATGACTTAGCGTTAATTCAATACACGGGAGGTACCACAGGGGTCGCTAAAGGTATCTTGATTAGTCATCATAATGTGGTCTATGGTACAAAACAGTATGACGAATGGTTCCAGCCATTAAACTATGATCGAGACAAAGAAGGGCAGTTGACCGCCGTAATTGCTTTACCGCTGTACCATATCTTTGCTTTTATCATCTCTTTGCTCGGCTTTCGGAGCGGACAACACTTCTTACTGGTTACCAACCCCCGTGATATTGACGCCTTTGTTAAGCTACTAAAAAAAGAACAATTTCATCTGCTGCCTGCAGTAAATACATTATTCCAAGCTCTGCTAAATCATAAAGACTTCAAAACTATTGATTTTTCAAATCTAAAACTATCATTGGCAGGCGGCATGGCAGCAACTCCTGAGATGGCTCGTAGATGGCTGGCAGCCACAGGTCTTCCTATTATTGAAGGTTGGGGGATGTCGGAAACCCTAGGGGTGGGCACTGCCAACCCATTAACCAACACCGAGTTCAATGGCACCATTGGTATGCCGGTTCCAGGTATAGATATTAAAATCTTTGATGATGAAGAAAATGAGTTGGGGGTTAATCAAGAAGGTGAAATTGGCATTAAAGGTATGAATGTTATCAAAGGCTATCACAACCTAGATAACAGCAAGTTCTTCACCAAAGATGGTTTCTTAAAGACCGGGGATGTGGGAATTCTCGATGAAAAAGGCTATGTAAAACTATTAGATAGAAAAAAAGACATGCTTATTGTGAGCGGCTTTAATGTCTATCCAAACGAGATTGAAAGCGTTATTGAAATGCACCCTAAGGTTAAAGAATGCTCAGTGGTAGGCGTTGATGATGAGCTGCAAGGTCAATCTGTAAAATTGTTTGTGGTATCCGATGATAAAAGCCTAACTAAAGAAGAGCTTATGGCATTTAGTAAGAAAAATCTTGCCGGCTATAAACGACCTCGTGAAATCGAATTTATTAATGAGCTGCCTAAGTCAACTGTTGGTAAGATATTGCGTCACAAGCTCAGAAAGTAAGCTGTTTAAGATTAATAGTACTTTCAATTGATAAGAAAAAACCCTTACAAGCTATCGTTTGTAAGGGTTTTAGTCTGTTTTAGGTATCTATTAATATCTTATAAGGTGCTTTTAGGTGGTTCTGCAAGGGTATATTGCTCCAGACGTGGATAGCATAATGGTGGAGCACGGAAAGCAGTATTTAGTTTAGTCGGTTTAATTAGCCTTACCACATCGTGTACGAGATCAGATAACTCAGGAGGGACTCTTATAATTAATAATAAAACATTTTCTGCTGTTTCGGATATCAACTTAATTTATAAGACTTCTAATAACACCTATGCTTCTAATATTATATTATCTAGCCAAACAAAGTCCAAAAAGTCATGAACCGCGCCGTTCCAGGTTATTCAGGAATGCCGCAAAACCTTCCTTGGCTCGAGCCTGCAACCGACTACTAGTAATGACACGCACCTTATTACTCCATAAAATATTACAACCTTGGGACTCAAACCTATTTACCAAGTCCACATCTTCATGACAAGGTAGGGGAGCGAACCCGCCGAGCTTAAGATAAACCTCACTGCTAAAGCTCAAATTTGCACCGTGGATATGGCGATGTCCCATCTTATCTTGATAATGAGCCAGATAGTCCTCTTTGGTTTTTGGGGTTAAATGGTCCCATTGATCGATACTCACCACCCCGCAAATCATATCTATCGACGGCTTAGCATCGATGTGTTGTAAAATATGGGTAACTTGCTGCACCAGCCAGTTTGTAGTTACGATAGAATCGGCATCGGTACAGGCAATCCATGTAGCCCCTTGATCAATCGCCTGACGAATACCGGCATCACGTACTCGGCCGACACAGCGATAGTCACAGTTAATAGGATCGATGCCTGCAGCTCTAACCTTATTGAGGGTGTCATCTGTACAGCTATCGAGTACCACGATTGCAAAGGCTTCGATAGAGTCAGGCAATTGCTTGATAGCGGTGTTAATCGACCCAAGACATTCTGCAATGGAGTCGCCTTCATTGTGAGCCGGAATGACAATGCCAATTTTAAAATCAGGATTCAGCTTACTGTTTATAGTGGACACCTCTCATCTCTTGCATTGCCTGTTATTTTAATCCTCTTCCTGACCTTATTATGCTATCGCTCTGCTCTCTATCTGAGGGTTAAACCCATTGACTACTAACTCGGTCATAAAGCTAGCCCTAGACCAAATTTTCGCTCATAGCGACTGTATTTGACGATTTTTGCCAAATATCTAGTAAAAAATCGCTATCGACAACTTTACTCTGATGGGTAAAAGTTAGAGCGTGAGTATTTGCTTGTTTTATTTGATTAAACGCTTGATATAAGCGCTGATGTACCTTCTCGCCATTCAGCTCAAAGCCCTCAATGTCATACCGCCAATGACAGCAGAGTACGGTGCCCCCAGTAGCAAGATTTTGTTCAATCCAAGCAATGACCGTATCTATATCGTCGGCTGCTAAATAATATAAAATCTCACTAATTACAATCAAATCAAAGGGTGCTTTTAAAGCAAGTGGGTTATCTGAGATAGGCTCATTGTCGATAGTGAGCAATACCTCTGGTATAACCCCTTGGATTACTCGTACATGAGGCAAGTCAGCCAAGCGTTGTTGGGCAAGTTGTACCGCTTGTTTATTGCCATCAATGCTCAATAAAGACTGACAGCGCTGAGCGAGTAGCTCGCTAAACACGCCATTCCCACACCCTAATTCAATAGCTCTGCCGTATTCGGCTTGGGGTAAGACCGCCAGACACATATCGCGTTTACGTCTTTCGTACCAACGGGTTTGATATTGCCAAGGGTCGGTATTGTCCTGATATAACGCATCAAAATAGGATTCTGAATAAGAATGACAGTCTGAATCAGTAGGGCTACTAGTCGGTAAACTGCCATTTGTAGGGTTAGTTTTATGCTTCATATAGGTATACCTCCCAAGGCTGACTAACTCGGGCAATAGTTTGGCTAGATAAAATAGGGGGATTGCCGGTACTGTCATCCGCGCTAACTTGACTCTTAAAACAATGAATGGCGTCCACTTTGCGCTGTAATTGCTCGGCAGTTAACTCAAGTCTGACCGCGTTTTGCCAAGGTATGCGATTATCAGCTGGTTTGGCCCAATGCCATGCCCATATTAGGGCTTGATAGCAAGCCAAATTATGCTGCTTAGCATAGGCAGTGATTACTTGGCCTGTGGCTTCGTGATCAGGATGTCCATCGTGCTCAAAAGGCGTGACTAGGATATCGTTTGGCTGAATAATAGCGTTAAGCTTTTGGTGTAATAGATGGCGGTGTTCAAATACTTGACCATCCTGCAAATTCAAAGCTACGCTTGCGACTTGATGCTTTATACCCAGTGCTTCTAAAGCGGCAAGACTTTCGTTAGGACGGATAACTGCCAGCTTATTGGGTGGATAAATTTCAGAGTCTGGATGACTTTGGGTGCCATTGGTGACATAGACCAATAATAAGGGATTGCCATTAGCAGCTAACTGTTGCAGTAATCCAGCACAGCCCAATATCTCATCGTCAGGGTGCGGCGCAAAGACACATACCCGAGGAGGCTGCCCCGCTGTTTTAGAGTTAGCAGAGGCTGAAGTGGCAGGGGAATCAGATGATACAGCGGATGGCTCAGATGAGGTCAGATCTGCAGCAAAATCTTTGCTAATATCTAGTCTGGGTAAGTCATGCAACCCTTGCCAATTCTGCCAAGCTTGTTGACTGGTTCCTTCCCCTTCAATGACACGGTCGCCAACGATAGGATGATTATGCTTTGTGTTTTTAGAGCCGTCTTTATTGTCTGAGTGACTAGATTGAGATTTTGGTACAGACATGTCAGTATCAGAGCTTATAGTTGCCATCTATTACTTCCTCCTTGCAGGCAGGTCAACTGCCCAATGCTTTGTAAATCAAAAGCGCCGTGACTTTGACGAATAAATACCGTTAGATCCGCTGACAAAGTAGCAAAATGCGCATTACCACAAAAAGGCGCAGCCCCTAAAGCTTGTCCAACAGTCTCTATCACTTGTCGTGCCAGCTGCTCAATATTTGTTCTTAACTGGCGAATGGCAAGCTCATGATTGTTTTCAGGTTGACTGTCTATCAAATAAGCAACTTGATGTAAATACTGGCGAGAGACGGCTAAATCACTACTTATTTGTCCCAAATACATGGCTTTATAGTCGTTAGGCTTTTGCTGATATGACTCGACCAGATACGATGCCAAGCTGGCACTGGCCCCATACCAACAAGCAGCCACTCCTGCGGCACCATGCCAAAAGCCGACACGGTCTAGATAAGCATTGGGCGTACCTACTTGTGTGGCTGAAACATTATCAAAGCTAACAGTTGCAGTGTCTGTGGCCTGCATGCCTACCGCTTGCCAAGCTCTATTATCAATGTCGATGCCTTTTTGTTGCATGTCAACGGTCACTAGCTGCGATTTACCCTCGTCATCACGGTAAGTCATTAGGGCATAATCCACGATATTGGCACCTGAGCACCAAGATTTACAGCCACTTATTTTGCCATCTTGATAACGAACCGGGTTCGGGTGTCCTTCAGCTGCCCATACCGCCCAAAGCCCTTGTTGCGTTTCACCATAACCTAACTCATATAAGATACTTAGGGCGTCTAGATGCGACTCAAACCACTTGGCAATGGTTAAGTCTATCCCTGAAACATAGGCCAATATTTGCCAGCGCAGTAAAGTAAGCGAGTCGTTATTGTTGCTTATACTGTCTATATTTATATTACTAGCTATACTGCCATTACTAACTATATTGCCATTACTAGTTGAGTTGGATTGAGCAGGATGAGGTATTTTGGCAGAAAAAGTTAGCAACACTTTTAACACCTTACGGCGGATGTCATCGGTCATATTAAAAGTATTACTAAGTTTCATGTCCTTATCGATAGGCAACAGGGCTTCAACACTGGCTTTAATATTGGACAATAAATCGTTTCTAGACTCTAAAATTAACATAGCAAATTCCTAAGCTGTCTATAATGGACAGATAATTATTAAACCACTTGATATAAGTCATCCAAAAAGTCTTGCTGCCAAGACTGTAAGTTATCTTGCTTTAACCCCTTTAATAGAGCTTGATGGCGCTCTTTTCGCTCATGCAGGGGCATGGTAAGTGAAGTACTTAGTCCTTCAATAATACTCTCCGGCTTCTGGGGATCAATAATAACCGCTGCCTGCATTTGTTCTGCAGCACCAGCATAGCGTGAGAGTAATAACACCCCAGGATTGTCTGGGTTTTGGGCCGCAATATATTCTTTAGCGACTAAATTCATACCATCTTTAAGCGAATTTACCCAGCCGATATCACTGTGCCAAAAAGTTTTCATCAAGGTTTCATGACTCAATACATTTTCACAATAGCTGATTGGCTGCCAATGATTTTCTAACGGCGCCTTATAAATTGCATTAACATAGGCTGCGGCTTTGTCATTGATCAAAAACTGTTGATTAATGTCATGTACCGATTGCCTGACAGTGTCATAAAATTTTTGGTATACCCCCAAATCTAAACGACTAGGACAGGCTATTTGTAATAGCTTTAATTGATTTTGATAGGTCGGATATTGCTGCAAAAATATACTATAGGCTGAAAAGCGTTCTAACAGACCTTTAGAATAGTCAATCCTATCTACGGCGATAATCTTCTGGTCAGCGGCTTTCCTATTGATAGTTGTAGAAGAGGTTGGGGCGTGCTCGGCATTTAGATTACTGACAAGCTTTTGGATTTTGACCACATTAACCCCAATCGGATAGGCGTCGATTGACAACCTATGAGGACCGCTGAAACCAAGATTAAGGGTCAGACGATACGAACTTTTATGCTGAATTATTGTGCTATGTTGTAAGTAATGACTAATGACCTGTAAGCAATTAGATTTATCTTGCTGGGTTTGAGTGCCGATGACATTATAATGAGCCAGATGCCTAATCAGCTCCGGGCTTCTATCAAGCTGTTGCCAAAAGCTTAGAGGAGCGAAGGGAATGTGCAAAAAAAAGCCAATACGGTTGGTTATACCTAATTGTCTACAGTAATAGGCGACACTCAAAAAATGATAATCATGCACCCAAATCACATCATCGGGCCGGATAAACCGCTTAAGTTGTTTAGCAAATAGCAGGTTAACCGATTGGTAGCTATCATAGTCTAACGGTGATTGATCAATGAGATCGGTTTGCTCATGCGCTAAAGGCCACAGCACATTATTGGCGAAGCCGCAATAGTAATGCTCGTACTGCTTAGGAGTTAACGAGGTAGTGATATAAGTAATTTTTGGTTTAGAGATAGCGGAGTCCGCAGTTAGTAACGTTGTTTTATTATTAGTACTAAACTCATTGTCGCTACTCTGATAATAGTTATAAGGTACAGAAGTATCGGTCACAATATTATGATCATCAATTTGTCCATTCCATCCCATCCAAACTCCTGAACTTTCAATTAATACGTCAGATAATGCAACAGCAAGTCCACCAGCCATTGGATTATTGTCAGGCATTTTCACTCGGTTTGAGAGGACGAGTAAGCGACTCATACGCTGTCACTCATCGCAATTTTTAGAAAGCTATGCAGTATGTCTCTGACTTCATCAATATCCTGTACATAATAGTTGGCGCAAGTAGCTTCATTACCTACTTTAATCCCCATCCCTGTTAACAGCTTTGCAGATTTGCAGTCAGAGTCTAATGCAATACTGACATTTTGAACTTCTGCAAATCCCGCTTCATCGGTAATATCATCGCCAATAAAAATAGGGCATAGTGGCTCGCTATGTGATATGTGCTGCAATAAATCTAATATTGCTGAGCCTTTATTTACCGATTTAGGTATAGCTTCCCAGACATATTTACCTTGCTTAAGACTCCAACTATCAAAATTTTCTATTGCTTTTGAGATTAGGTCATAGCTGATATCCGCTAAAGTAGGATTTTTACGATAATGTAAAGCACAGGAGTAGGGTTTATTTTCTATATATAAATCGGGGTGGGGGAGGCAATAGTGAGTAACTGTTTCTTTGATTTGGCTAAGTTGTGCCAGATTAATATCGACCATATTGCCGTTCAACCACGATAACTGTAAACCGTGAGTTGCGGCAATTGGAACCTCTAAGGGGGATAACATTTGCTTAGCTTCATTAAGACTGCGTCCGGTGACGACACCAACCTTAACCCCATAATCTTGGAGAGCTTGTATTAGATCTAAGGTAGACTTTGGGATAAAGCTGTCTTTGGGGTCAACTGTAAACTCAGCAAGGGTGCCATCTATATCCAAAAATAAGCAATAAGGCTTTTTGTCATATAAAAAGTTAGCAAGTTTGTCCGGATGGATATATGTAGCAGGGGTAATTAAATCAGAAGTATTTGCTGAATTCACGGTTTTTCCCTTTACCTATCAACAGAGTATTTATTGAAATATAATCTTGAAATAATGCACAGTTATTTATAGGTAACTTTCTAATAATTATACTTATAATAAAAATAACCACTTTAGTATCGTGGCATATAGTTAGGGATATTGCGATGACAATAATGTATCGTTTGGTATGTATTTTGGGTGAGGTTTTTTACAATAAAAAATAAAGAATCATAGTCACTGCGACTGATTCTTGATAAGTAATTCTGATTGTTGTTTAGACCTGCGCTCATATAAAAAGGCCAGTTTATCGTGAAGATAAATTGGCCTTTTATATAATAAACCGTCAAATTTAGAGGATAAGCTAGCACTTAGTAGGCGATTCATAGACAAAAGTGGGCAAGATAATCTTCTCTATCCCCCAGCTTTCAACGGCGTTAATATACTCGTCGTAATCCATGTGGGACACAGAGCGTTTTTCTTCTGGGTGTCTATTAATATTTTATAAGCTGTTTTTAAGCGGATCCATTAGGATATGCTACAAACAGTTCATTAGCTTGAAGCTCAAAATTATTTTTTTAAATCTATAGTGCCAATCTCCACTAGCATAGGGGTTAGACAACTTGCATCTCCTTGTTTTGCGTATTCTTCTATATCATTATCGGGATAATATTTTGAATATTGTCCATTAGTTCTAATGTAGTCACCCATTTTAAAAATATATCCATTCAAACTTAAGGTTTTATTATATTCATTCCACTTAACAGCATTTTCAGGATATTTAGGAAACATAGCTGTCATGTAACTACCACCTTTTTGTATTAGGTAGAGACAACCTTTCTGCCATTTGAAAACTCCTTCTACAGATGCCATAGCCTGTGCTTGTGTTGTGGGATCAGTATAATAGTGAAAAATGCTGGTCTTTTGCGCAGGTTCAATGACTTTTTGAATAGGATTTATTACTTCCGTATTTTCAGCTGGAGCAGTTACAGGGTTTGTCGTACAACCGACTGCTAATAAGCTTGCTAGTATTAAAAAAGATTTTCTCATCTTTATCCCCTAAATTCTTGGAGCATACTCAACATTCCATTTTGAAGGTTGCACTGCTATGTACACTGATTTTATATAAATAGATTCAGAGTACTAATAGCAATATCTCACAGCTAAAGATTCAAGTCCTCACTAGAGAACCGAATTAGTAAAAGCACCTGATTGATTTCGCTAGGACTCGATTAAAGAGCTTTAAGTCGACTGTCCTAGGCACCCCGAGGTGCCGCCTAAAAGTGACATTTTTTACAGACCTTCAGGCTTATCAGTGGTTGGTGGTACTGAGTAAGTTCCCATAACATGGGCAACTATTTCGTCAGATCCATCTGAGTATAAAGAAACCTCACCTACGATTAGGGTTCTTCCTACTTTTAGCAGTTTGCATTCAGCAATAATGCGTGATTTTGCAGTGGGCTTACGTAAAAAGTTGATAGTCAAACTCGTGGTTACTGCTAACGGTACTATACCAATTCTACCTAATATGGCCACATAAAGAGCCACATCCGCAATTCCCATCATTACAGGCCCTGATACAGTGCCGCCAGGCCTCAACTCATCTATACCAATGTCATGGGATAAAATTGAACCATTGCTATTTACCGCTTCAATCTTGTACTTTGCTTGAGGGAACTCAGACTTCATGAACTCAGCTATCTCTTCCTTGGTTGCTGACATAAGACTTCCTTAATCTAGCTGTTATTGTTAATTATATTCTATCCTAACTTTTCAGATCACCACGATAATAAGTTATAAAGCTGTTTACGTTGCTTTCGAATCCTTACTGTCCAAAGCCGCAACTTTATTAGCAAAAGCCGATATTTTCTGGAAAAGACTTTGTTTTTTGGTAAGGTACTGAGATAAGTGGAGATGGCGGGAGTTGAATCCGACATCTTGAGCTATAAAAACAGCAAAAACTGATTACTATTCGAATGCTTTTAAGTGTAGACATAAATAGTGTGCAAGAAAAACCCTTACAAGCTAATGTTTGTAAGGGTTTTAGTTTATTGTAGGTAGTCTATTAATATTTTATAAGCTGTTTTTAAATAGCTCCTCTAGGGTATACTCTATGAGTTTTGTACCATGGAAAAGATAAGAAAGAAGTTTTAATCTAAATCACAGTTACACGGGATTCGGGATGGGCTCGATGAATTTCATAATAGAGAATACATTTACGATTGAACCTGTCCAAAACTTAATTACTGCCTCTACTGCAGCACTAGGTTGTGGACTACTCATTGGTCTAGAAAGAGAGCGTAACAAACATCGTGAAAATCAACACAGCTTTGCAGGCATTAGATCTTTTGCAATTTGCTCTCTATTAGGGGTGATTTGTTTCTCTTTTGGTCCTTTTATGGGACTCATAGGGGCATTGATAATAGGGGGTATAAGTATCATCTCTATCCCTAAACAAATTGAAGATCTAGGGGTAACCACTGAACTTGCTTTTATACTCACCTATTTTATAGGCGGGCTATGTTTATGGCATATTCCTTATGCAGCTGCACTTACAGTAGTCCTTACCTTCCTTCTAGTGACAAAGGATTCAATGCATGGAGTAGCGGTTAAATGGCTTACTGAACGTGAATTCAAAGATGGGATCTTTTTACTTGCATTACTTTTAATTGCACTTCCTTTAACCCCCAATAGGGATCTTTGGGGTTCAGTACTCAATCCTTATATTATTTTAAAATTATTGATATTGATTTTAGCCATTCAAGCACTAGCCCATATGGCAAAGAGGCTTTTACCCTTACGCCACGCTAAGTTTTTATCTGCTTTGGCATCAGGATTTATATCCAGTACCGCCACGATTGCAAGCCTGGGGGTAGAAGTTCGTCAGGGCCGTGCAGCTGCAAAAGAAAATGCCGGAGCTGCGCTTATATCCTGTGTTGCAACATTGGTACAACTTCTTATTATTGTTGCAGGTGTCAGTGTTAGTTGGCTTAAAATTTTATTATTCCCCTCTATTATTGCCATGATGGTTTTAATTATTCCTGGCATATGGTTGATCAGAAAAACTCGATCTGAAGAGAAAGTTAAGTTAACTGATACCCCCATGTTTAGTTTAAAAGAGGCAGGTATCATTGCAGTGACACTTACTATTATTCAAGTACTTGTTTATGGGTTAGGTTTATGGCTAGGTGACGCTGGGCTTATTGCAGGAACCGTGGTTAGTTCTATGTTTGAGGTGCATGCAGCAATGGCTGCCGTGGTAATGCAAGGGAACCCAACTAACCCTATTTTATTGCTCGCCTTATTATTAGGTTTAGCGACACATGCAATTTCAAAATCAATTAATGCAGCAGTTACTGGTGGTTTTCAATACGCACTTGCTTTTGTTCCAATCCAGATTATTCACATGATAGTTTTAATTGTCTTGATATATGCCATGACGAATAATTAAAAGGTCTCTCTCATCATTGGATTTTAAATCCTTTTGATGATGAATATAGTTAGCTATTTAAGATTGGTCTATTTAATTGTTATCACTTGGCAGGCGTGCAATGACCTTTATTTCAAAATCAAATCCGGCAAGCCAATTCACACCAACGGCAGTCCAGGCTGGATATGGGGGCTCCTTAAAAATATTGTTCTTCACTTTCATCATTATATCAAGTTGATTTTCAGGGTCAGTATGGAAGGTGGTAACATCGATGATGTCTTCGAACGTACAGCCTGCCGCCTCTAGGGTGTTGCCTAGATTTTCAAACGCGAGTTCTACTTGTTTCTCATAGCCTATTTCTGGGCTACCGTTCTGAAGGCTTCCTACTTGACCGGAAACGAACAATAAATCTTTTGACTGAATGGCTGCAGAGTAACCATGTTTTTCATAAAGTGCGTGTCTACCAGCTGGGATGATTGCTTTTCTTTGAGTCATAAAGTACTCCAACATATTTGGATTCATTAAGGAATGAGGATAAAGAGTACTTCTAACTCTACTCGCTATCATATAATAAATACTACTTGTACTAACCTAACACATAAGCGGCGTATGTGAAGTAGTATAAATGCCGTATTTATTTTTCAGACATTAATATCATAGGTAATGTGCCGAAGCGTGCATTAATAGCGGCATAATTTGGTTTCCCAAGTTACAGTTAGGGCAAGCAGGACAAGATATAAGCTTAGTTAGAATGATGTTGGCGAATACTATTAATAGATGCTGTAATTAGCTTTTTGTTAACTCCAACAAGCGGGCAAGAAAAAACCCTTATAAGCCATAGCCTATAAGGGTTTTTCAGTATTGGTACCGGTGGTCGGACTTGAACCGACACGCTTTTAAAGGCAACGGATTTTGAATCCGTCGTGTCTACCAATTCCACCACACCGGCATGTAGGGTTAGCTTAGTCTTTATTAATCACTAAATATGATTAGTAAGACAGGTAGTCAAGCTAGGTGGCGTATTATAACAAACTCTCAAAACTGGTCAAGAAATTTTATTATTTATTTACACCAATCATTAAATTCTTAGTCTCTTTAGACAATTTATTAGCCTACGAAAGCACGCTCAACCACATAATCGGCTGGCACACCCATACGTGGAGAAACGGTTAAGCCATAGCCATCTAAAATTTCTGAAATGTCAGCGTTAAATGGCATACTACCGCAAATCATTACTCGATCGTCTTCTTTGTTCATAGGAGGTAGACCGATGTCTTCATATAGCTTGCCTGACTTCATAAGATCGGTAATGCGGCCAGTATTACGGAACTCTTCACGAGTAACGGTTGGGTAGTAGATGAATTTTTCACGATACCACTCACCAAATAGCTCATCGTTTGGTAGAGTTTCTTCAAACATTTCGCGATAAGCCAAATCTTCGACTTTACGAACGCCATGACAAAGAATGATTTTGTCAAACTTCTCATATACCTCAGGATCACGAGATAGGGCCAAGAAAGGTGCTAGTCCTGTGCCGGTAGCCAGCATATACAGGTTTTTGCCCGGTAATAGATCATCAACTACTAGGGTTCCGGTAGGTTTTTTACTGATAATTAGTTCATCACCTACTTTAATATGTTGTAGACGTGAGGTTAATGGACCGTCTTGAACCTTAATTGAGAAGAATTCTAAGTGATCCTCATAGTTTGGGCTGGCGATAGAGTAAGCACGCATTAAAGGCCTACCATCGACCATGATACCAATCATGGCAAACTCACCATTACGGAAACGTAAACCAGCATCACGAGTGGTTTTGATAGTAAATAGAGAGTCATTCCAGTGGTGTACATAAGTCACTGTTTCAGTGTGAAATTTTGACATAAAGGCCCCAATTAATAATGATGGCAAAGCGAATTATAAATCGTTAATAAAAATGATTTTGTTTGGACATAGGTCCATTACATAAATATGAGTAGTGATGACTATCCTGTTGCTATTTTCTTACAGAATTAATAGTTGCACATTATATATAGTATTAGCCGTATTAGTAAGGCTTAACTTAAGAGATATTTTTAAGGTGCATATCATAACAAATTCTTACTCATCATAGCGACAATATAGTCAAAATAGGCAGAAAGCATCATTATAAAATGGAATAACAGCTGTTCAAAAAGTTATAAGCGTTCAATTATGGATTAACTTTACGTGCAGGCAATCCCCATTGATTACCTTCAGGAGAGGTATCAAGACAGTTCCAATATAGGAGAACTAAAGACCCTATAAATGGAATAGCAGTGATTAAGTACCACCAACCTGATTTGCCAATATCATGTAAACGCCTGATGGTTACTGCAAGGGAGGGGAAAAATAAGATAAAACCTGATAAACCAGTCAGCATTTCTGGGGTATCCAGTATTTCATCAAGTACAAAAGCAATAAAAATAATAATTGAAGCAATTAAAGTAAAGTACCAAAATTCTTTACGGCGGGCACGGCCCTTATAATTAAAGGTATTTTTTATTGCTTTTTTAAACCAGTCAAAAGCATTATAGTTTTCCTCTATTTCCCAAATAGCCAGTCCTGAGTTTTGGACAATGTGCTCATGCGGTTTAGGTGTATTAGTCATAAAATATCCCTTCCAGTAGTTATAGTCTTGATAGCGGTTATCATAATATGGATAAGAGACTTTTTATTTATTAGTTAACTTATATGTGGAACAAAGACCGTAAATATGACAAAAATTAACCAAAAATCAATATAATGGATTGGCTTAATTATAAATGTATCCATTCACTCAATAAACTATAATAGGGTGTGCCAGCAATAATGAACCAACCTAGTGTATCAATCCCCATTATCGGCTATCATAAATCTGCGTTACCGCAAAAATTTGGCATTCCGCGACAGCCGAACTTGGTTCAATTACCGAGTACTATTGAGTTGATTGCGCCTTATGATAGTGCTGAGGCTTTTGAGGGAATTGAATCTTTTAGTCATCTTTGGATAACTTGGCATACTCATCACAACCATCTTGCTAAGACGCCTGGGAGCAAGCAGACGCTTAATGCAAATCAAGAAATGGGGGAGCCTACCCATAACTTAGCAGCTTTTAAGCCCAAAGTGCGACCACCCAGACTAGGGGGTAATACTAAGCTTGGGGTGTTTGCCACGCGCAGTACTTATCGTCCGTCGCAATTAGGTTTATCAGTAGTAAAGCTAATAAAAGTGGAAAGGGTAGGCGACTCAGTCACTTTACACATCTCTGGTGCCGATATGGTGGATGGTACACCCATTATTGATATTAAACCTTATATTGCCTACAGTGATGCCATTAGTGAGGCGATAAGTGGCTTTGCTTTGGATAAGCCGACTGTTAAACCGGTGCATATCACTGAGGCTGCGCGCCATCAATTTACCGCTTGTGTCGCTGACAACTTGGATCAAGGCTTACAGCCAGAGGATATGGCGCTTATTTGTCAGCTAATTAGCCAAGATCCTAGACCCGCTTATCGTCAGCAGCAGTCGGATAGGGTTTTTTATATGTGTTATAAAAATCATGACATTGGCTTTAGGCAGAAGAGCTTGCAGGACGATTCAAGTATTGTTGGCGATAGCTATAATAATGACCCTAATTTGCAGCAGCAAGCTTTAACCACAGGCGATGCTCAAGCCAATAACCAAGCTCTGGTTATAGTATCAGTTGAACAGGTAGCTGTAGACAAATAACTGTAACTCTTATTAGCTAAAAGCCTCTTATTTCAAGCTAATCAACTTAAGGCAATGGTTGCCCGTTGATTTTAAGATCTAATAAACCTTCATTAGTACTTACTGACTCTAACTTGAATTGTTGGCGTGAATATTGATAATAGTCGCATCAATCAAAAACACCTACTTTATTGAGAAGGTTACGGTATTTAGCCGCTATGCGGAAAGCTTTATAGCGTTTAAAATTTAAATCCGTATTCAATTCATTATAAATTAATTATAAAAAGAGAAACTATGTATACAGACAGTCATTGTCACTTAAACCGTTTGGATTTAACTAGCCATGATGGCAAGTTGGACGGCGTTATTGAAGCGATGAAACAAGCTAATGTAAGCCGTGCAATGGCCATTATGTGCGATTTTGCAGAATATGATGAAATTTATGACATAATCACCAAATTTGGCGATGAACAACTAAATCTGGGGATGAGTGTGGGCATTCATCCTTGTGAGGATTTAGAGGTACTAAAATCGGCTACTGTAGAGCGGTTGGTAGAAACAGCGTCTCCTGATCATGTTTGGGCGATTGGTGAAACCGGCTTAGATTATTATTGGAGTGAGGAAAATAAGCAGGAACAAAAAGCCAGCTTGGCTCGTCATACCCATGCCAGTCAACAGTTAAAAAAACCGCTTGTGGTGCACACTCGTGAGGCCAAGCACGATACCATTGATATACTAAAAGCTGAAAAAGCAGAGCATGGCATTATTCATTGTTTTACTGAAGATTGGGATACGGCAAAAAAAGCACTGGATATGGGCTTTTATATTTCATTTTCAGGCATCGTAAGCTTTAAAAATGCGCAAAGCCTACGTGATGCTGCCCTAAAGGTACCAAGAGACCGACTACTTATTGAGACCGATAGCCCTTATTTGGCCCCTGTCCCGAAGCGTGGCAAGCCAAACGAGCCGGCTTATGTGCCTTATGTAGCCACTTGTTTGGGTGACTTATTTGGCATCAGTAGTGAAGAGGTCGGCAGGCTTACCACAAAAAATTTCGAGGATTTACTGGCACAAGCGAAATAAAATGGGTATGCTATGTAGGTTATGACCAATCAGTCATTAACTTCCTATGGTTTCGGGTCCGTATTATAAGGCTTGCAAAGGGTAGGACCTGTTAAGCAGATATTATTTATCAAAGATTATATAAGGTTGGGCGTTTGCATGAGTAGGCAGCAGCAATTTAAGAACCGCGAAGAAAAGATTTTAGCCACCGCTGAGCAACTCTTACTTGAAGCAGGAAGTGGGGACATTACTTTAGACAGTTTGGCCGATCAGCTAGACCTAGCGAAGGGAACTTTATATAAGCACTTTTCTAGCAAAGATGAATTATATTTGCGTATTATTATCCGCTATGAAGAGCAATTGTTCGATATTAATAAGATTGATGACAGCGTATCGGCAGGGGTGTCTCGTATCATTCTGCAACAGCTAATGAGCCCACAGAAGGCCTTATTGTTTAACCAGATTGAAGAGCGTCTGGCGGCATCTGCGCAAGGTTTAAATAGAATGTTTGGGGAGTTGTATGAAATTAGACGCGCCCGTATGAAGCGTCTGATAGACCTTACTAGCCAGTATTTACAATCACAAAATAGTGGTTTGAGTACCCGAGACTATCTATCAACTATCTGGGCGATAGGGCAAGGCGGGGCAAGCCTTCTAAATTCAAGTTTCTATCAGCGTTATTTGGGACGCCGAGACACCCTTAGAGTGGCATTGGTGCAGCAGATGCTTGATTTGCCAAAGCAGTATCCTAGTGTTGATGAAACCGATGACGACATGATGGAACTGGTAAATCAAATTGATTCTGAAAGTGAAGCTCATTTACAAGCTCAAGACTCTTAAGGCATTCGAACACCCTTAAGACAACATAAATAAGCCTTCTAATTTTTGATTAGAGGGCTTTTTTGTGGTCCATTCTGACGTACCAATCGTTTTAACTCAATGTTAGGTTGCTTATTAAATCAACTGTCTACCCAATTAGTCATCTGCCAATAAGGTAGTCTCATTAGAACGCCAGTTTTCTGCACCATAAAACAGCATTTGTGCCTGCCTAGTACATTGTCTAAGCATTTGCTCTTTTTTATGCTCAGTATCTTTGGCATCTCCTTCCTCATCATGCGCCTGGGAGTAGGTCAGATCTAACCAATCAATGATCCAAGTCAAAAATAAGTTCAAGCCCGCTTCAGCAAGTAGGCGTCTGTCTTCGGCATTAATATGTTGGAAAGCGGGTTGAATGCCCAAGTCTTCGCCCATAATTTTGGCAAACAGTTTGATTTGAGCATCGATGGCATTACGAACCGACTCAGAGCCACCAAAGCGCTCACTGACCAAAAACTGCCAGTAACGAGGATGCTCATCAATTGAGGCAAAGAACAGCTGAATACTCTTAGCGATTTGGCGATCATAACTGCGTTTACGCCCCATCTGTAAACCGCTACGCAATGTAGACAGTGCTTCACCTAATTCCTCTTCTACCAGACAACGGCCTAGGGATTCCATATCATCGAAGTGGCGATAAAAAGCGGTTGGTACTACGCCTACCTCTCTGGTCACTTGACGTAAGCTGATAGACGCAAATGACTGGCCCATCATACAAAGATCTAGTACTGCGTTAAAGAAAGCTTGGCGGGTTTGGCGCTTTTTTTGTTCGCGGCTGTTTAAGGGGTTATTACTTGAGGGGCTATTACTGCTGTTAGTGCTGGTCATGATAAACAATCTCAGTCGAAAATAAACATTAATGTGGCTTGCAAAGCGTTGCAGCCCACATAGCTTGCTAATGAATGGGTGCTTATTATGGTACTAGTTGGAAGCATACCTGTTAGCATAACTTTAAGCTTACCACACTTTATCACCAATGCCATTTAAATCCTGAGCCAGTCGATAGGCCTCATGGTCATTCATACCAGTGAGGTAATCTAAGATATTTAACGCGTTTTCATAGACGTCCATACCCAGCTCTCGATTTAAAGTATGCAGGTGTTGATATAATAATTGAATCAGATGCTTTTGTTCAAAGTGAGGTGGCTGCTTAGTAATGGGCAGTAACGCTAACGGCATAAAAGCTTCCAATAAAGTCTGCAGACAACGATTGGCCATCAGCTCCATGCGTATCTTACTAGGATGCGCAAAGATTTGGCTCGACGCTAAGTTTTTGGCCCTATTGATCCCTTCGCTCACGCTGAGCTCACAGTGATCAAATAAGCTGCCATGCATTTCACCTGCCAGCATGGTATCAGCATGGGTAACGAAAGCTTCTGTGACTTTATCTACCAAGCGCATCATGGCCCGGCCTCGTAACGCGGCTAGTTTTTGGACAATGGGTGCATTGTTAGTTACTTCTGGGGGCACTCCTCGTGAGCCAATTAGCCCCATCATTAAAGGCTCTACCTCTTCATAGCTAATCATATTGAGGTGAATGCCATCTTCTAAGTCGATGAGGGCATAACAGATATCATCGGCAGCCTCTAACAAATAAGCTAGAGGATGACGGGCATACCCGTCGTGATCGAGGGCATAAGGTAAGTGCAGTTGGCCTGCTAATTTATCGAGTAAATTGGCGTCATTATTAAAGCAGCCGTATTTTTTGATATCTAAGGCTCGAATCGGAGTAGGCGAGCTAGATTCAGTATAGGCATCTGTCTCAATAACATTACTGTGTTCGGCCAACCATGGGTACTTCATAAAAGCCCCTAGGGTGGCACAGGTTAGGCGCATGCCGCCTCGGTCAGGGTGATGCTCATTGCGGGTCAGTAGCCTAAAGCCTTGCGCATTGCCTTCATAACCTTGTAAGTCTAAGCGCTGGGCAGGGGTCATGTAGCTTAAAAACGGCTGTTGACTCGGTTGATTGAACCAGTCTCTAATGGCATATTCACCAGCGTGACCAAAAGGAGGGTTGCCAATATCATGCGCTAGACAAGCGGCTTGTACTATTACCCCAACATCGCCCACACTGATGCCACGAGGTAAGCCTTCGGGTAGCTTATATTGCAGCTTTTCTGCGGCCATCATTCCTAGTGATCGACCAATACAGGACACTTCTAAAGAGTGGGTGAGCCGAGTGTGGATGCCCATCTGATTGGTAAGCGGGTGGACTTGAGTCTTTTGGTTGAGCTGTCGAAAAGATTGGGAGAAAATCAATCGGTCATAGTCTTTGTGAAAAGGGGTACGTGACTTCTCTTTTGAGATGTCTTTTTTTATACTGCCCAGACGGCGGTCAGTGAATAGATAGGACCAACGTTGGTGCGCAGATAGGCTCTTTAGGCTAGAGCTATTTAAATGAGCGTTTAAATTAAGGCTAGGCTGAGTCATAAATCACCAAATCAACAAAGTAGGGATAAGTTACGATTAGCATAACAGAAAAAGCCGATAAGTTAACTTATCGGCTTTTCAGTATTGATAATAAGATAGTCTCAGGCGGTTTGAGCCTGTTAATTTAAACTTATACGTTAAATCTAAAGTGCATCACATCGCCATCTTGAACAATATAAGTCTTACCTTCTAGACGAGATTTACCAGCAGCAGCAGCGCCTTTTTCACCACCATATTCGATGAAGTCTTCATAGGCGATAACTTCAGCACGAATAAAGCCACGTTCGAAGTCTGTGTGAATGACACCGGCTGCTTCGGGAGCTGTAGCGCCTACTTTTACGGTCCATGCACGCACTTCTTTTACCCCTGCGGTGAAGTAGGTCTGCATGTCCAATAGCTTATATCCCAAGCGAATTACTTGGTCTAGACCGGCTTCTTCCATGCCCATGCCTTCTAAGAAGTCGGCTTTATCGGCCTCATCTAATTGAGAGATTTCTGCCTCAATTTGGTTACACAGGGGCAGTACGATGGCGTCTTCTTTGGCCGCATATTCACGCACAGCATCTAGGTAAGGGTTGTTTTCAAAGCCATCTTCGCTGACGTTGGCAATATACATGGTCGGCTTTAAGGTAATTAGACCATAGCTTTTGATCAGTTTCTTTTCATCATTGTCTAAATTAGCCCCGCGTGCTGCTTTACCTTCTGCTAATAGCGGTTCAATTTTTTTGAACACCTCCAAGGTAGCTTGAGCGTCCTTGTCATTGCCCTTAGCTTTTTTGGTTAGGTTAGTGATCGCACGTTCAACTGCTTCAAGATCTGCCAGCGCCAACTCAGTATTGATGGTTTCGATATCATCAATAGGGCTGACACGACCATCTACGTGGATCACGTTGTCATCGTCAAAGCAGCGAACCACGTGAGCAATGGCGTCAGTCTCACGAATGTTTGCTAAGAATTGGTTACCCATGCCTTCACCTTGTGAAGCACCGGCTACTAGACCTGCAATGTCCACGAACTCCATCGTAGTCGGTAATACCCGCTCAGGTTTTACGATTTCAGCTAGCTTGTTTAAGCGAGGATCAGGTACAGGTACGATACCTACGTTAGGATCCTTGGTACAAAAAGGGAAGTTTTCGGCTGCAATACCGGCTTTGGTTAAAGCGTTGAATAAAGTTGATTTTCCAACGTTTGGTAAGCCCACGATGCCACAGTTAAAGCCCATGTTCTGTCTCTCTTAATCTGATTTGAAAATAAAATAAATGGAATACTTAATACGGATACTAAGGGTGATATAAATTTTAAAAAAAATAGCTGTTGAATAGGATAATTACTGTTGATACTGGTTGAATAAATTCAGTCTGAGTATCAATCTGAGTGTCAAACAATTGCTTAATAGAAGGCGGCTAAATAAATTAGCAGGTATTGTAGCAAAAATTGTCTGAAAGGGGGTGAGCTATTGCTTATTACTGCTGTGATCTTCGATTAGGCCTACCATGACCCCCATATTTTTATTGTCCTGATGGTCAATGTCTGGGGCGTATAATGCCGAGGCTATACCGCCGTCTAAAAATAGGGCATTGGCACAGTTTAAATCTTCTTTAAATAAGCTGGCAAATTGATAAAAGGTGACCGGCTCATTACTAGTGACAAACTTTATGTTGCCATCTTCACAGACGCCCACCCCATTACGAATTTTTTGTGAGGTGCTAGCAGGATTAAACTTGTGATGTAGCTTACCCTCGATAACCAACATTGGCCCTGACTGAGTAGCGTACCAAGGTTTGGCCACACCGCTTTGCAGCATTTCATTGAATTTATGGCTTTCGGTGATGCTCACTCGATTGTTTTTGTCCCACCACAGTACCCCGTTGGGCATCATATGAAAGTTACCCGCTCCCTCGTTTAGATTCAGCGATAAAATCTGCCGGCCTTGAAGTACGGTAAAACCGATGGGGGCGAATTCAGCGTTGTACATGCCTGCGTTCGCAGCGAACTTTAACTCGCTATTTTTTGGCAGGTCGGCGAGCAGGTTATTGAATTTATATAAGGGCTGGATAGATTGATCTTGATCCACTATACGGATACTACTGTCATCTTGCGCTGCATGCCATTGACCTGACTTCCAAAATAAATGCAAAGACAAAGGGGAGTTGGCTTCAAGTAGCTCATTTTGTGAAACCTGACACACAGCATGAGCAAAAGGGGCGGCCTTGGATTCACAAAACTGTTGCTGTTCAGCGGTCGCCTCTTTTACTGACTCTATTAGAGCATCAAGCTCTGCGTTTTTACAGCCTGACAGTAATACAGAGGCCCCTAAGCTGATGATAATGATAGACCAGTAGTTTTTTGGCTTAAAGCTAGAGAGAGAATTCATCATATAGGGGCCTTAACCATATTATATATCTGTTGGGAATTCTAAATGAACGGGCGTAGACTTAGTCACTTTTTTGGTGTCACGAGAGTCCTCGTTATAGGCTACATAAGCTTCGTTATCGGCTTTGAAGCTGTCAGGATCTGCCATAACCCACATTTGGTTATAGATGTCTGAACGGGCATCCATCGTCAACAACGCGCCTTCATCTATAAAGTAAAAACATCTTGATAGCAGTTTGATTGAGCCATCACTCATACGTCTTGCCACGTGATAAGGGTGCAAGTCGTAAGGATGAGACAGACCCACTGCGCCTACGAAGTTTGCCAAAGATTTTAGCGTATTTTTATGGAAGCTTGCCACACGTTCTGATTTACTTGGAACATCGAGCGCTTTTTCACGATAAGGGTCTTGCGTCGCCACCCCAGTAGGACAGGTGTTGGTATGACAAGAGCGAGATTGAATACAGCCCACAGCAAACATGAAGCCACGCGCTGAGTTACACCAGTCAGCGCCAAGAGCCAACATTTTGGCGATATCGAAAGCTGAGACAATTTTGCCACTGACACCGATTTTTATTTTATCACGAATGCCTGCGCCGACTAGAGTGTTATGCACAAATAAGAAGCCATCGATTAGTGGCATCCCAAAGCTGTCCATAAATTCTACAGGCGCAGCACCGGTACCACCTTCAGCGCCATCGACGACGATGAAGTCTGGATAGTTGTCTTCTTCAATCATAGCCTTTACGATGGCCATAAATTGCCAAGGCTGACCGATACACAGCTTAATGCCCACCGGCTTGCCACCTGATAATTCACGAAGCTGTTGCCAGAAGTGTACCAACTCACGTGGGGTATTAAATGCCGAGTGAGTAGAGGGTGAGATGCAGTCTTCAGCCATAGGAATACGGCGTGTTAAAGCAATTTCTTTGGTAATTTTTTCAGCAGGCAACACCCCACCTTTACCAGGCTTCGCCCCTTGAGACAGCTTAATCTCGATCATTTTTACCTGGTCGTCATTGGCGTTCTGGGCAAACAGCTCAGGGTCAAAGTTACCATGCTCGTCACGACAGCCGAAGTAACCCGTACCTAACTGCCAAATTAGATCGCCGCCATATTTACGGTGGTAGGGACTAATTGCCCCTTCGCCAGTATCATGAGCGAAGCCGCCCATTTTGGCGCCTTGGTTAAGGGCCATAATCGCTCGACCCGACAAGCTACCAAAGCTCATGGCTGAGATGTTAAACACAGACATAGAATAGGGCTGCTGACAGCGCTCATTACCCACAATAATGCGAAAATCTTCCACATCTAACGGGTGGCTGGTTTGTGATTGCAAAAACCACTCTTTATCTTGGGCGTATAAGTCATCAAGGGTACCAAAAGCGTTGGTATCACTGACGTTTTTTGCGCGCTGATAAACCAAAGCACGTTGCTGGCGTGAGAAAGGTACCTCTTCTTTATCATTTTCAATAAAGTACTGGCGAATCTCTGGACGATAACTTTCTAAAAAATAACGAATATGACCAGCAATAGGATAGTTATAAAGCACAGAGTGCTTTGATTGCAATAAGTCATAAATACCTACCGCTACCAGGGCGCCTGCAATTAAGGCCAACCACCAGGTTTGCAGTAAGATGGCAATCAAGGTCAGGATTACCATAGCAAAAAATAGACCATAACGTTTTACCACACCTACTTGGTATTGGCGTTCATTACGATCAGTACTTTCTGCTTTAGCAGGAATAGCAGTTCGTGATTTTGACATGAAAAATCCTTTGTCGCTTTTGTTAAGGGCAACTATTTATTAAATACAACCAATTGTTAAATACAATCCGTAAACTATTATTTGATAATGAGCGTTTTTTAACCTTGTATTAGCTTGTAAAACCGAATGTATTAGCTTGTAAAACTGAAAAGGTAAATATAGCAATTGGCGCAAACAGACGTTATCTGCGTGCATAAGTTTTATTTGATTATTATAAAAAGGACGTGAATTGCTCAGTTATTTACTGTGGTTTATAAGTTATAAACAAGCCTTCAGCTGGAGCTATAGCCAACCCAAAAGTCATCTTAAAAGAATCCAGAAAGTGCGTATGTTTTTTGGACAAAACATTGTGTTGTCTACAAAAATAAAAACGGTTGCCAAGGGGTATTGGTAACCGCTAACAGCTTAGGATTAAAGATGAATATAAATTAGTTAAAAAATGCCGAATATTTATCTCTATTATAGCTAATGTTTAACTTTTAACCTAATATTTGGCTCTGATTATTGGCAAGTTATAACAGATATATAACACTTAGTTAGCGACAACACAGACTGCAGATTTTATTTTAGCTGTGGTTATCGGCACTGCATCTTTAACTATCTATTAGTGATGTAGCGCCTTTATTAGTGAGATAATGCTCTTCATTAGTGAAATAGTGCCCTTAAATAGCAGTAATACTTAAGAGTTGGTATCAGAATGTTGCTATTTTGCGATAGATTTCGTTTTTTTCTGTTATTTAATCAATGAGTAGTTATAATAAGCGCAGTTTGAAGACAGCCTCTGTCTATAGAAGGTTGGTTTTCATACCCTATAAAAATATATTTTTTTCTTAACTTAATAAACTTTGAGGAGCTTAACATGGCTATCGAACGTACTTTATCTATCATCAAGCCTGACGCAGTTGGCGGCAACCACATTGGCGCTATCTACAGCCGTTTTGAAGAAGCGGGTCTGAAAATTGTTGGTGCTAAAATGCTTCATCTTGATGATGAAAAAGCAGGTGGATTCTACGCTGAGCATAAAGAGCGTCCTTTCTACAATGACCTAGTTTCATTCATGACTTCAGGCCCTGTGGTTGTGTCTGTACTAGAAGGCGAAAATGCTATCGCTAAGCATCGTGAAATTATGGGTGCTACTAACCCAGCTGAAGCTGCAGAAGGTACTATTCGTAAAGACTTCGCTTCAAGCATCGATGAAAACGCCGTACATGGTTCTGACTCAGCTGAATCAGCAAAACGTGAAATCGCTTATTTCTTTAACGAAGACGAAGTACTAGACCGCACTCGTTAATTTAAGCTTTTAGAGTTTAAGCTTTAGCCGGTTTTTAGATAGAAAACCAGGGTTATAAAAGAAACGGCTAGGCCTGCGGCTTGGCCGTTTTTCATTGTTAATTCACAGCCAAGACTTTTGTGGCTTGGTAATATGCAGATTCTGACAAAACTGATTAGAGTTGAAAATTTCAGTTATAATAGCCACATACTATTAGGCAGTCTTTTTATATATAACTATTTTATATTTATACAGCAAACTGCTTAGCTTTATATGCCTTTAGCTTGAAAAATTAAAAAAGCTATCTTTACGCTCCACTGTGATCGTATCTATCCAACCCACATATCCTATTAGGTTAGTTAGTCCTCATGACCAAAATTCCAATGCAGCCCGCTGATAGCGCGCCAGTCACATATAACCCTAACCAAGATACTCATACTAAGACCAATATTCTTGGCATGAGTCAGCAGCAGTTAGGCGAGTACTTCAAGCAGATAGGGGAGAAGCCGTTTCGGGCCACTCAGGTTATGAAATGGATCTATCAGCACGGGGTAACCGACTTTGAACAAATGACCAACTTATCTAAAGCTCTACGCGAGAAACTAAGTGCGCAGGCTTGTGTTGAAGCGCCAGAAGTGGTGCACAAAGAATTTAGTGAAGATGGGACTCGTAAATGGGTATTTAAGGTTGCCGGAGGCTCTTTGGTAGAAACGGTGTTGATCCCTGCTGACGACAGTAAGGTCAATGGCCGCAAAACTTTGTGTATCTCCTCTCAAGTGGGCTGTGCTTTGGACTGTAGCTTCTGTAGTACCGGTAAGCAAGGCTTTGAGCGTGATCTGACCCCCGCTGAAATTATCGGTCAGTTATGGGTAGCCAATGCTTCTTATATGGAGGGCGTGGACAGCTCGGAGTGGCAAAATAATGTCACAAACGTAGTGATGATGGGCATGGGTGAGCCTTTACTGAACTATAAGCCGGTAGTATCTGCGATGAGTCTGATGCTGTCTGATCATGCTTATGGGCTGTCCAAACGTCGAGTGACTTTATCTACTTCTGGCGTGGTGCCAAGAATGTATGATTTGTATAAAGACATAGACGTGGCCTTAGCCATTTCATTACATGCGCCAAATGATGAGCTGCGTAATGAGTTGGTGCCAATTAATAAAAAATATCCGTTAAGTGAGCTGATTGCTGCGGCCAAAGCTTATGTTCATGACAATAACCCTCGTCATAAAAAGCACGTTACCATTGAATATGTCATGCTGGCAGGGGTTAATGACAGTGATGAGCATGCGCATCAGTTGGTACAGCTGCTTGAAGGGTTGCCTAGCAAGATCAACTTAATTCCGTTTAACCCGTTCCCACATGCGCCTTATGATCGCTCAAGCAATAACCGCATTCATGCCTTTAGTAATATTTTGAATAATGCCGGCTTTGTTTGCACCATTCGTCAAACCCGTGGCGATGATATTGATGCGGCTTGTGGTCAATTAGTGGGACAAGTAGCAGACAGAACCCGTCGCTCTGCTAAGTGGCAACAAAGTATTAAGTCTCGTCAAGCTGAGCAAGAAGCAAACTAGAGCTTCTATTATTGTTTGCAGTAGCAGTAGCAGTAGCGGGTGTCTTAGCACAAAAAATTTAGAGGTTTTAGGTGCACAATCTGGGCTAGGTCGTTACAATACCATGAAGGTGGTGTTATATTTAGCAAAACAAAATCTATTTAGGGATAAAAATGACAAGCATTGCTCAGAACTATTTGACTGCTGAGCGTATAGGTTGGCTGACATTATCCCGAGATTTTGGCTTAGTTAAAGCGTATAGACGTTTTGCTATACTGCTGGCGGCCACAGGACTTATGTTGGGTTGCCAGTCAGTAACCTACCCAATTATGGAGCATGCTGCTAATAAAGCCTACTCTAGCGCACAAGCTAATGAGATTGCGGATATTAGAACTCAGATGGCGGCTCAATATTTACAGCATAATCAGCTAGATAATGCCAAGCGTCAGTTAGAAAAAGCGCTGGCTGCCAATGAACGTTATGCCCCTGCTTATGATATGATGGGGGTTTTGTTGCAAACAGAAGGTAGCCCATTAAATATCACTAAGGCGGAAAGCTATTTTCAAAAAGCTTTAATATTGCAGCCACAGTTGATGAAAGCACGCAATAATTACGGAGTTTATCTGGCGCAGTTGGGCCGATATGATGAAGCTCTCACTCAGTTTAAAATAGCTGGAGCAGCTTTAGGCTATGAAGGCCGAATCAAGGCTTTAGAGAACTTAGGCGTTACTGCTTTAAAAGTGGATAACAATGAGCTTGCCACTGAAACTTTTGTCAGAATCTTAGAGCGTGACCGCAACAACCTATTGGCACACTTAGAGCTGGTAGATTTATTGATTAAAAGTGAGCAGTGGCAACAAGCTAAGGCCCTATATGCTGAGATGTTAATTCTAGTAGAGTTTGATATAAATCATCCTAGAATACAGCAGCAAGGGGCTAAGTTGAGTCTTTAGCTTGACCTCAATATAATTACGTATAAAGAATTACGTATAAAGAATTAACCATAAAGTAAGTTATTCATGCATAGACATAATTCGCGACAGCTTTAGCTGACTTACCGCATAGTGAAGAAGCCAAAAAGCTAAAAATTTGGATTCGTAACCCAGAGGCATCATGGAAATCGATAGAAAAGACCCGTTGACCCCCACCTTAGATACATCAAATAAGAATGTCGGTTCGTTTGGTAATCGACTCAAACAAGCTCGTATTAGCAAAAACCTAACCTTAGATGATGTGGCGGCTGAATTATTTATCCTACGTCGCCATCTTGAGGCTATTGAAGCAGAGGATTTCAGGGCTTTGCCACAAGCTGCTTTTGCCCGAGGTTTCGTGATTAACTATGCTAAGTATGTTGGGCTAGACCCAGATGAGATCGCAGAGAGCTTTAATCGCAATTATCCTGATGAATTAAAAAAGAAAAGCGTTGATGATATTGAGTCTCCGCTAAAACCTATGGGTACTTTACAGCGAGAAGGTCGACGCTCTATTCGTATTAATCCGCTTTTGGTACTTGGCTTAATTGGTCTGATTATTTTAGCGGTATTTTTAATTCGTACTATCTCCAACGCTAAAGATGCTTCACAGGTTGAAACACAAGACAGGACTGTGCTAGATGACTTATCTGACAGTGAACAGTCAGCAGGTGCTGCCGTGACCACTACGGTGGTAAGTGGAGGTGACGATTTACAGAGCGCAGGTTCAGCCTTGAACCTAGATTCTGCAGCCAACTCTCAAGACGCAACATTAGACTTTCGAGTTACAGATACCACTCCATTAACGGTTGTCGATGCCACAGGCAAAACTTTATTAACAGGCGAGCAGGGCGCTGGTAGTTATAAGCTGTCTGGAAAAGCGCCCTTTAATGTGCAAATTGGCAAGGTGTCTAATGTGACTTTGAGTCTTAATGGAGAGTCGATTAAGTTAAATGACTTTGCCCAGAATGACCAAGCCAACTTTAGTTTAGCTCCTTAATAGCTAATTGATTTCGTTTTCTATCTTATTTATTCAGAGTTATGGGCTTATCTATGCAGCTTGAAGTTAGTTAAGCCCTGCATGATTAGATAATCGTTTTATAAATTTTCAGTCAACTGAGAAGTGCTATGTCTACTCCCTCTCCAATTAAACGTCGTCAAACCAAAAAAATATATGTCGGTGATGTGGCAGTCGGTGGTGATGCCCCAATCAGTGTGCAAAGTATGACCAACACTGACACCTGTGATGTAGAGGCTACGGTCGCTCAGATCCAGCGCTGTGTTGATGCTGGCGCTGATATGATGCGTGTTTCAACGCCTACCATGGATACCGTTGCTGCTTTTGCAGAAATCAAAAAGCGAGTCGATATTCCATTAATTGCAGACGTTCACTTTGACTATAAGATTGCCTTAGCGGTCGCAGCCGCAGGGGCAGACTGTTTACGTATTAACCCAGGTAATATTGGTAATGATGCCAAGGTTCGAGAAGTAGTAGCCTGTGCTCGTGATTATAATATTCCTATTCGTATTGGGGTTAATGCAGGCTCTTTAGAAAAAGAGATTCAGCGTAAATATACAGAGCCAACTGGTGAGGCTATGGTGGAATCTGCCATGCGCCATATCGATATTTTAGACCGCCTGAACTTTGATCAGTACAAAGTATCGGTGAAAGCTAGTAACGTGTTTTTAACTTTAGATGCCTACCGCCTGCTGTCGCAGCAAATCGATAATCCGCTGCACTTAGGAGTAACCGAAGCTGGGGTATATCGTACTGGTACGGTTAAGTCTGCCATTGCTTTAGGCGGCTTATTGTTAGATGGCATTGGCGATACCATTCGTATCTCATTAGCCGCTGAGCCTGAAGATGAAATTAAAATCGGTTTTGATATCTTAAAGTCACTCGGTATTCGTGCCAATGGCATTAACTTTATCGCCTGTCCAAGTTGCTCTCGCCAAGAGTTTGATGTGATCCGAGTGATGAATGAGTTAGAAGCACGTTTGGAAGATGTGCGAATTCCGATGGATGTTTCGGTCATTGGTTGTAAGGTTAACGGCCCAGGTGAGGCCAAAGAAGCCGATATTGGAGTGGTAGGGGCTTCTCCGAATTCATTGGTGTATTTGCAAGGTCAGAAGAGTCATTTAATCGATACTACTACCGTAGTTGATAATATCGAAAAAATGGTTAGAGAGCGTGTGGCAGAGGCAGAGCAGAAAGCCGCCAATGAAATTTTACGTGTGGATGGCAGCAAGTAGTCTGTTACAGTAATAACTGTCTTAGCTCCCCTATGTGTTACGGATTAAGCTGAATAAAAATTGGGCAAATAATATGATTAAGTCGATCAAAGGTTTTAATGACATTTTGCACGTGGCTACTTCGAGTAGCCAACCTAGCGGTCAATGGCGCTATTTAGAGAGCACGTTAAAGAACGTCCTAGATCAATTTGGCTATGATGAAATTCGTCTGCCAATAGTGGAAGAGACACAGTTATTTGCCCGCGCCATCGGCGATGCAACAGATATCGTCGAAAAAGAGATGTTTAGTTTCACCGATAAGTCCGATCCACCAACACCCATTACCCTGCGTCCGGAAGGTACAGCAGGCGCAGTACGAGCAGTTATTGAACATAACTTACTGCGTGGTGATAGTCCTAAGCTTTGGTATATAGGGCCTATGTTTCGTTATGAGCAGCCGCAAAAAGGTCGTTATCGCCAGTTCCATCAGCTAGGCGTAGAAGCTTTTGGTAGTGAGCTTGCTGATGTGGAAGCTGAACTGATTGCGATGACGCACACCATGTGGCAGCGTCTTGGCATTGACCATGAACTAACTTTAGAGATTAATAGTTTAGGTGAGCTAGATGAGCGTTTGGCTTATCGCGCGGCTTTAGTCGAGTTTTTAAATAACAAAAAAGACTTACTAGATGAAGACAGTCAGCGCCGTCTAACTACCAATCCTCTGCGTATTTTAGACAGTAAAGATAAAGAGACTCAAGCAATTTTAGAAAATGCACCTAAGCTTGCCGACTACTTAGGTGAAGACAGTAAAGCCCACTTTGAGCAATTAAAAACTTACTTAGCAGCGCTCGGTATCGATTACGTGGTCAACCCAAAATTGGTCCGTGGCTTGGATTACTATAACAAAACTGTCTTTGAGTGGGTAACCGATAAGCTGGGCTCACAAGCAACGGTTTGTGCCGGCGGCCGTTATGATGGTTTAGTGGGTCAATTGAAATCTATTGGCAAGCCTGCAGATAAAGCCAAAGCGGTTAAGTCAGATCCAGCAGTAGGGTTTGCTATGGGTCTTGAAAGACTGTTGCTATTGGTACAAGCGGTAAATCCAATGCCTGAGTTTGCTTCTTGCGACGTGTTTGTAGTGGTTCATCCTGATTTATACGCTGAAGGATTGCTATACGCCCAGTCATTGCGCGAAGCCCGTCAAGATTTACGCATTAAGATGTCTAGTGCCAATAGCATGAAAGCTCAAATGAAAAAAGCCGATAAGTCAGGCGCTAAAATAACTGTCATCTTAGCGCAAGATGAAATAGAGAATGGCAGTATCAGTATCAAAACGATGGAAACTGGGGAGCAGGTAAGCCAAGATAAGTTATGGCTACACAGTGCTGAAAACTTTAGTTTATAATTCAAAACTTATCTTTAAGCAATTGGCAATACAGTTCTGTTGCATATTCGGTAATTAACTTTTTAGGTAGATTTATGGCCAAGATTCCCTCTTCAAATTCACCACAAACGAATAACCCCAATGGTGAACCGCAGTCAATGGAGAAGCTTAAGCAGGCTTCTGGCTATATTATTGGCGCTATACTACTGGCACTGATAGGCTATTTTGGATGGAACTACCTGCAAAGCTCAGGTATGAAAGCCGACACGGTAGCAGCAGATAAATATGCGGCCATTGAAGCGGCTAATGATGAGTTACTGGGTCAACCAGAGGGCAATGCCGAAGCCAGCAAAAAGCTAAATGCGGATATCGATGCTTTAGTAGCAGAACATGGCAATACTGTTTATGCTTGGCAGGCGCTTATGATTAAGTCGCGTAATGCAGTGGATGCCAATGATATGAAGACCGCCTTAGCTGCTCTAAAAAGAGCATTAGAGATTGATCTAAAAGATGCAGGTCTGCATTCTATTACCCAGCTTCGTTATGCCACAGTGTTATTGGCCAGTGGTGATGTAGAGGCTGCATTAACTCAAGCTTCAATTGATGTGCCTGTTGCTTTTGAAGCCAGTCAGCAAGAACTGTTAGGCGATATTTATTTGGCCAAAAAAGACAACGAGAAAGCGGTACGTGCTTATGAAAATGCCTGGAGCTTATTGTCTAAGCGTCATGAAGAACGTCCTTTCTTGCGCTTGAAGCTTGAAAACTTAGGAGTAAGTCCTAAGCCTATTGAGCCTGCTGAGCAAGTTGTAGACGTTGAAGCCATGCAGCAAGCGCAATTGGTAGGAAGTAATGAGATTAATCCTGAGCTAGAAGCGGCTATCGCTGAGATTGAAGCAGCTGCTTCTGAAAAGGCAGCGCAATAAAGTTACAAGCTGCTATTTATCTAGCAGCTAATTTATGATTGCGACCTATGAGCTAAGCTGAGTTACAATAAGTAATTACAATAAATAGCCTTTTGACTTTTTGTTTATAACCGAATTTGTTATAACATACACAACCATAAGATTAGTTCCAAGAAGGCATCCAAGCTTTTTTTGGCACTATGATTTTTAACCTGATTGAGCTGATTCAACTATGTATAACAATAAACCGCTATCTACACCAGCAAGCCTTATTTCTAAAGCCTCAAAGATTACTGTTCTGTGTGCTTCCATAGCCTTGGTTGCTGCTTGTGGAAAGACCATTAAACCTGAAGAGCATAAGCCGACTAAATTAGTGCAACTTGAACAAGCTATCAATGTGGTTGAACCAGTATTTCAAACCTCAATTAGTGACCGCTCGAAGTTGGCGGATGTTAACCGTTTTGAAGTGGGCTTCGATGGCAAGCAACTGGTCGTCGCTTCAGGGGCTGGTAAAGTACAAAGTTATGGTCTAAATGGTCAAACTCTATGGAGTGTTGACTTAAAAGAGGACATCGTAGGGGCGGTTGCTTTTGACAGCACCAGTCAGACCGCTGTGGTAACCACTAAGTCAGCTCGTGTGGTTGCACTTGATACTAATAACGGTCAAGTTAAATGGGAAAATAAGATAAGTGGTACGGTACTGGCGCCTGCCTTAATCCATAATAACCGGGTGATACTGTCTGCCAATGACGGGATTATGCATGGATTATCGTTACAGTCGGGCCAGTCTATTTGGCAGTTTGCTACCCAAACCCCAAGCATTAGTGTCCGTGGTAGCGCTAAGCCAACTTTATTAGACAATCAAACTGCGCTTATGGGCGGCGCGGATGGTCGTTTGCATGCGGTTGAAATCGAGTCAGGTATTCCTAAATGGAACCGCCGCGTGGGTATCCCTTCAGGTGCCAGTGAAATTCAGCGCATGACAGATGTTGATGGTACTCCCACTGTGGATAAAGGTCAGCTTCTAGCCGTTAGCTATAGTGGTCAGTTAATGTCAGCTGATCTGGCCAGCGGTCAGATTACTTTCTTACAAGAAGCGGCCAGTAAAAACAGCTTAGCGGTTACCGATACTGCAGTAATTACCACCACGCTAGACGGTATAGTAAAAGCCTTTGACCGTCGTACAGGTGAACTATTATGGGAAAACGAAGCTCTGGCTTATCGTCAGTTAAGCAATCCTGAGCTTATTGGCAACTATATTGCTGTTGGTGATTTAGAAGGGGTAGTCCACTTCTTATCGCCACAAGATGGTCGTATTGTTAGCCGTACCCAAACCAAAGGCCCTATTGTCAAACTGACCTCTCAAGGTGGCTACTTACTGACTCAGACCAAATCTGGTCAAGTGAGCGTGTGGCGTTTAGTGCGTTAGTTATTCTAGGTTAATTGTTCTAGGTTAACTGCTCTGAGTTAATAGATGCTAGATACTACAAAACTAGACCAAAAAACCGCATTATAAAAATTAAAATATAAAAAAGAAGCCTAAGTCATTGGGCTTCTTTTTTTTGTAAGTGTTGAAGGATATTAATAACAACAAATTATTTTGAGCTACTTTATTTATCGCGAACCAATACCACAGGCTCACCCTGGTTAAAATATAAGTTGGTATCGATATCTTTAAGTTCAAGTGGCACATAAGGCCACTGCGACAAGCGGTAGCGACGTCGACGCAGCTCGTCTTTGTCTAAGTGTGGGTCTAAGTTGGTAACGTGGCTTTGAGCCAAAAAATCAGCATCATAAAATGGCCGATGGGTGAGCCACTCAATATAATGTGCTGGGCGTAACTCAGGCATCTGTAAAGCCTCAAAGTCGCTATGACTGTCAATATGGTACCAGCTATGCAGAGGGAAGGTATGGTTTAACCATTCAGGGCTCGGCTCATTACTGTTGCTGTCTTTGAAGAACCTGCCTTTCATTACCATATAGCGTTTATCAATTTTTATTTGGTTATAAAAATCCAAATCGATCCAGATACTTCGAAAGGGTTTGGTTTGCATATGCATTAATTTTCGTTGCAGAGTGTCGCGAGCATTAATACCAACCCAATTGTCGAATCTATCATAGGGAGCAGAGCCCAGATAAAACTTTATTGCCAGCTCCCAATGCTCAATCTCATCGCTTTCATGGTTCTTTAGGATAAAGTCTAATTCACCGGTGGTTTGCATGCCGCTGTATAGCTGTACATTGTGAGCCACGACTTCATAAGGGTGCACCCCCAACTGAAAGCCATCTTCTAGCCAAAAATGAATCAACCCCTCAAAGTGAAAGCCTAAACGATAAGGACTAGGGCGTGACATCAGATATCGAGTTAGCTCTTGATAAGCAGGACTGTCATCCAACTGCTCTAAACGCGGGGAATAATTTTGATATTGGGTCAGCCAAAACTGAGGCTCATGCACAAATATCTGCTGTGATATTAAATTAGGATCAGCCGAGATCCATTGTTTCAACACATCAGGGCAGGCAAGGGCAAAGGCTAAGTCTCGCACAAACGGACGTTTGTATTGTAGCCAAGGTTGTGACTTATCAAAGGGCATAGATTATTCAAAAATATAGTTTGTGGTTTGGGGATAGTAGCTTGACTAAGAGGTAGAGCCTACAAGTATATCGTTTATAGTCTGTAAGTATAGCAACAGTATATGCCTTAAAGTCTAGATGGCAACTTAAAAGCTGAGATGGCAACTTAAAACAAACTTAGCTTAACTTTAGTCTGACATCTAGCTGGCCTTCAGGCTGTATAATACTTACAGGTTATAAGTTCAAAATCATCAGTTCAAAACAGCTATAGGTTTAAATAGTTATGGTCTTCAATAACTATGAGCTTCAATAACTATGAGCTTATGGCCAAACCCTAACATTCAAATACTTCTTATTCTAAGAGCTAAAATTTAAAAAGCTAAATTCCAAATAACCAAGAATTGAAAGAGCCGATGCCAGATACTTTAGACGCCCCAACTGCCTTAGTCATTGATACAGAGACGGATCAAGGTCGAGATCCTAGACCGATTCAAGTGGCTACCATTGAGGTATCCACAGGCCATGAGTGGATGTCCTATTTTAATAGTGGCCGTCCTATCTCACCTTTTGTGACCAAAATCCATGGTATCACTGACGCTGATGTAGCAGGACTTGAGGCTTTTGATTTGACCAGATTTGAGCTAAGCGATTATCTCATCGGTCATAATGTGCGCTTTGATTGGGGGGTTATTGGCCGGCCTAAAGTTAAACTCATATGTACAGTGAGACTGGCTAGAGCTGCTTTCCCCGAATGGCATCGGTACTCTCAGTCCAAATGCATCGAACAGCTAATTGGTAAAGAACAAGCTGCCCATATGACGGCTGCAGCCCATGATGCGCTTGGTGATGCTAGAATGTGCTACTTATTATATAAAGCCTGCTGTGAGCGCCTAAATTTTGAACCTACCGATTTTGCCACTGCCCACAGAATTTCCAACATCGCTAAACCGGTGAAAAAGATGCCTTTTGGTAAATATAAAGGCCAGAGTATTGACGAGCTACCCATAGCCTATATTAAATGGATGTTAGCTAATATTCCTAATTTGACACCCTCTCTATACTCGGCATTACAACACCGTATAACCAGTGAATTAGAGACACCAGAGTAGCGATTTAGCTACCTAATAGAAAATCCTCAGCGGTTTTGATAAATGTAAACTAGCAGTAAGGGGCTGGTTGCGCTCCGTAATAATAGTTAAAGTGGTAGATTGATTATTATCATTAAGCGTTGGTGTACCTATTTTGATTTCCCTATAAATATGATTATAAAACTCGATAGGTTAAGGCATTGTTTTTAAACCAAAACGAACACAGTGACAAAGCTCGAGGCTGCCGACTATGTTATGATAGCAACATTGTGTCTTCACAACCTAGTTATAACTTTCTAATAGTTCAAGGTAGCATTTATTTATGACTCAAAAGTTAAAAGCTGAGACCAACTCAGCAGCACAAACAGTTCGTACAACCATTACCAGCAAAGATGTTGAGCATGTGAGTGACGTGGTAGACAAGTCGACTATCAAGCAGCCCTTGGTGGCCGTCTATTGTGGCTCACGTATGGGTAATAATCCAGTTTACGAAGCGGCAGCTAGGGAGTTGGGTGAGGCTTTGGCAAAGAATGACATGGGCCTAGTCTATGGCGGTGCCAGTATTGGCCTTATGGGAGCTGTGGCTGATACCGTCATATCAGGTGGCGCCCAGGCAGTAGGGGTTATTCCTACCTTTATGTTAGACCATGAGATTGCTCATGAAGGCTTAACCCGTCTGCATCTGACCGATACCATGCACACTCGTAAAGCAATCATGGCGGAGTACGCAGATGCCTTCATTACCTTACCGGGAGGTCTGGGTACTCTAGAAGAAATCATGGAGATTGCCACTTGGCGTCAGCTTTACCAACACGAAAAACCTATGGTCATTCTAAATATTAATGGTTTCTATGATCCTTTGATTGAGCACTTAAAGCACACTGCAGCAGAAGGCTTTATGAAGCAAGAAGACATAGAGAGATTGGTGGTGTGTGATGATATTGAATCAGCGGTAGCTTTACTGGATAAGCTGGTGCATATTGATGATCCAGTGGCCACGCATAAAATTTAAGGGAATGCTGGATTAGTATTCTTTGTAACCAAAAAGAGCTGCCTTATCAAAGGCAGCTCTTTTTTGATTCAATTAAATCGTCCGTTGTTATTTCAAAGGAGTAACCACTCCAGACATGGGTGCCGGGAAAGCACGTTCAGTGGCAAACTGTCGTGCCAACTCATCCACTTCCTGCTTACTGCTATTGCTTAAGTAACTCCATTTATGATGCTGGCGAGTCGAGTGTTGCTGCGCTGTTGATTGAATGAGTTTTTGTGATTCAAGCAGTGCCACAATATCATCAGAAGCCTCTAATGCCGAGGAGGCTTTAACGTTCTCAGCACGAGCATAATTCAGCCCAGGGTACAGGCTGACATCTGCCACTCGTAAGGTGTCATTATCCCCAGGTATTTGTTGACCACCGTATAAAGCATTCCCTGTGGGGGTCGCAGTAGCGAAAGTTGGCACAAACTCACTGACCTCATCAATGGCTCTTTGGCTGCGTTCATGCAATGTGTCCGGATTCCAACCCTCTTCAATGTAATCCAAGTATTTTGGCTTTAGCTTGGGCTGAGCATCGTCTTCTTTGGTGACCACTAAGCCATCTTTGAATAAAGTGACGGCTTTATTCATACTATGGATTTGATAGTAGCCGTCAGGATAAGGCGTGAGCTGAACCATGCCTTGGGGCGTGCCTCTTTTGCCGTGAATGATAATCTCCGGCATCCTAATAACAGGATGGACTAAATCTTCATTGACAGCGGTAGGAGACACTTTAGGTGCTCGGTTCCAATG
Source organism: Psychrobacter phenylpyruvicus DSM 7000 = NBRC 102152 (assembly GCF_000685805.1). Taxonomy (GTDB): domain Bacteria; phylum Pseudomonadota; class Gammaproteobacteria; order Pseudomonadales; family Moraxellaceae; genus Psychrobacter; species Psychrobacter phenylpyruvicus. The sequence goes on from NZ_JMKP01000017.1 coordinate 56,753, forward strand.
CGTCACATACGAAGCCTTAAACTCAACCATACGCTGCACAGGGATTCCAACCATGTTGTCAATAATGCCAGTTTTAAAGCCGCAAGCATTGATTAGGTAGTCCACAGTAATGGTTTTAGCTTCAGTTTGACCAGACGCTTGAGCCTGCTGGTAATTGATTGCCCACTTTGGTCCTGTCTCTTTATTACTAACATTACTGGCATCAGTCTTGGTCACACTGCTAGCGCTATTGGCTTCGGTAACATCGATAACTTGGGTGTTGAGTAGCAGGTGAGCATTGGGATAACAACCAAGGGCAATCTGAGCCGAGGCAGCCAAACGGAAAATATTCCAGCCATATTCTTGTACTGCAACGATAGGGAATTTGAGCTTGTCTAAATTTAGATTCTTTGCTGCATTGACTACCCAGTGATCCAGCTCTTGGGGTATCTGCCCTTCAGGAAATAAAGAGGGGTCCGAATCATTGGCTTCAAGTAAGGCCTGTAACTGCGGTCTATCATAGAGACGATAGTAGTCCTCAGCTTCTCCCAATACCTTATTGGCAGGGTCAGCGGCGATCATGGCTTCATATTCACGAGTAAGCAGCTGTAGACGAGGCAAAAGGTCTTCAGGATTGCCATCATCTCGCTTAGGAATGGTGATAATAGTGGGTCTAACGTCAATACTGTGTGGATACATGCGTAACATGTCTATCGATTGTTTCAATAGCTCTACGCAGTCCTCATCTGGTATTTCACGATATAAGTTACCACCAGCATGAAGGTGGCACATAGGTGGACCATCGATTAAACTGGCTTTGGCTTCAAATAAATAAGTCTCAATGCCTAAAGCCGCTAGACGAATGGCAATGGTTGATCCTGCAACCCCGCCGCCTATAATACCTACCTTCAAGTGCCCTGCTTTGGGTAACTGGTTTAGAGTTTTATTAACGTTATTATTAGTTTTATTGGTCATTATATTTAAGTCAGTAGTTATACTTAATAAGGATTTGTGTTAATTTGATGCTCAATTACAGTAGCAAATATCCATAAAAATCACTGTTGCTTCAAGGTAGTAGCCTCGTAAAGTTGACTTAAGGTTTGTACTATAGATGGTGATGATAAGCGGATTATGCAAGCGCTTTTAGGGTTATAAATGCAGTTATTAAGCAGTTATTAAGCAGTTATTAAGCCCGTAGGAAAATTAGCTATAAACTCCAAAGTTGTTTTTTAAGAGAATATGATGAAAAGAAGCCCGATAAGAAGGTCAAAAAAGCCGGTTGGTCTGCAACAAAAACAAAAGCAGCAGCTTATGCTAGCCGTGGGCTTTTACGTGGTTTTAGTATTAATTGCTGCTATGGGTAAACTGAGTTGGGGTGTCGTGGGTTGGTATGTATTGATAGGAGCGGCTACCTATTTAATTTATGGCAAAGATAAGCAAGCTGCTCAGCAGGGTACATGGCGTACGCCGGAATCCACTTTACACTTACTTAGTGTGCTTGGGGGCTGGGTGGGAGCGATGATGGCTCAAAGTTTTCTGCGTCATAAAACTAAAAAGCCAGAGTTTAGATTGACGTATTACCTAACCGTTTTAGTGAATTTAGCCGCGCTGTTGTATCTTATTTCGGGAGGCGATCTATCCCAGTTTTAAGTGTTGGTAAGCCAAGTGCAACAAAGCCCGTCATTGACGGGCTTTGTTGCTTTACTATCTAACGATTTGCTTGGCCTTGAAGGTTTGTTTAGATTAACCTAGGCTTGGAATTTGGCATTGCGTTTGCCTTCCAAAAATAGCATGTCTATTACCACAATGGCTACCCCAGTACAGATGGCAATATCCGCCACATTGAAAATAGGGTAGTGCCACACATCGGCATAATGCACATGAATGAAGTCAATGACTTTACCAATGCGTACTCGGTCTATTAAGTTGCCAATGGCGCCGCCTAGGATCAAGGCCAAACCAACATTGAGTAGCTTAGCCTGACGCGGAGCTCGAGTGAGGTAAATCACTAAAAATAATGACATCGCCAGTGACAGCCCAGCAAAAAACCACTTTTGCCAGCCGCCTTGATCCGCCAAGAAGCTAAAAGCAGCGCCATAGTTATAGGCCAAGGTCCAATTTAAAATCGGCTCAATAACAGCCACTGGCTCATGGAAGTTAAGCTTTAGCTCAGCCAACCATTTGGTCCATTGATCCAGCCCAATCACTACTAAAGAGAGCACATACCACAATAAAGCATGCTGCCTATTGGGTATAAGCTTAGGGCGCTTAGTTAAACTAGGCGACGCAGTGGCATAAGCAGGAGCAACGGCCTTGTCGGCTAAGCCATTCGAGCCATTATCTAAGTTGTTGCCAGGGTTATTACCTGCAGTATTAGGCATAATGACGAACCTCACCTGGGCCTTCGATATTACTCACACAGCGGGTACAAATCTCTGGGTGCTTAGGATCTGAGCCCACATCATCACGTACGTGCCAACAGCGGATACATTTAGTACCTTCAGCAGAGGTCACTGCGACGCGTAGATTATCTAACTCAGTGGCACTGCCTAATTGTGAGTCACTTAGCTTATTTAAGCTCGCTGAACTGGTAATTAATACAAAGCGCAGTTCATCTTCAAGCTTCGCTAAGCTATCGTAAATCTCACCATCAGCATAGATAGAAACCGCTGCTGATAAGTTGGCATTGATTTGTTTTTGCTCACGAGCATGTTCAATAACCTTGTTGATGGCATCTTTGGCTTCCAGAATAACCGTCCAGTCTGCCTCACTAATTTTGTCCATACTAAAGTCAGGTAGTTCGTACCAGTCTTGAGTGAAGACATAAGCGTTCGCACCAGTAGCTGATTCTTTTAGCAGGGCTTCCCAAGCTTCTTGAGCAGTAAAGCTCAAGATAGGGGCTATCCAGCGCAGTAAGGCGTGAGCAATATGGTACATTGCTGTCTGTGCTGAGCGACGAGGCTTGCCCTCTGCCATGGTAGTGTATTGACGGTCTTTAATGATGTCTAAGTAGAAGCCACCTAAATCTTGAGAACAAAAAGCCGTTACTTGTTGGGTGACTTGGTGGAAGTCCATCGCGTCATAAGCAGCAACGATTGATTGCTGTACTTTTTGGGCGCGTAGCATGATGTATTTGTCTAAGCTCACCAGCTCATCCATAGCCAAGCTATCAGTTTCTGGTTTGAAGTCATCGGTGTTGGCCAGCAAGAAGCGTACTGTGTTACGGATACGGCGATACATGTCTGTCGCCCCCTTAAACGCTTGTTTACCAGCATTCATCTCATAGCGGTAATCGCTTGAAGCAATCCACATACGCAGCATATCGGCGCCAGTTTTATTAATTTCATCTTGTGGATTGATGATGTTGCCCAGTGATTTACTCATCTTACGGCCGTTCTCATCGACCACGAAGCCGTGGGTTAATACTTGTTTGTACGGCGCTCGACCATACATAGCTTCAGAGGTTAACAATGAGGTTTGGAACCAACCACGGTGTTGGTCTGAGCCTTCCAGATACATATCTGCAGGGTTGGTCTGATTGTCGTCTTGCTCAAGTACCGCAAAGTGGGTGGTACCTGAGTCAAACCAAACATCTAAGGTATCGGTTGATTTCACATACTCTTTGGCATCTTCGCCAATGAAGTCTTCAGCTGAAGCGTCAAACCAAGCTTCTACTCCGCCTTTTTCGATAACTTGAGCGATGTCCTCCATCAATTCTAGGGTATTGGGATGCAACTCATCGGTGTCTTTATGGGTAAAGAAAGGAATGGGCACGCCCCAAGTACGCTGGCGAGAGATACACCAGTCTGGACGACCAGCAACCATAGCTTCGATACGGTTTTGGCCCCAAGCAGGGGTCCAAATGACATTTGGGATATCCTGCATGGTTTGCTGTCTTAAGGTGTTACCGCCTTCAGTCACCTTGTGATCCATACGGATAAACCACTGCGGGGTAGCACGGAAAATAATTGGAGACTTATGACGCCAGCAATGCGGATAGCTGTGCTCCATTTTGTAATGCTTTAATAGATGGCCACTGTCACTCAAGCTCTCAATAATTTTTGGCTGAGCTTTGTAAATGTGTTCACCAACGAATACTTCAGCGGTTTCTAGATAGACGCCATTACCGCCAACTGGGTTGGTCACAGGTAAGTCATAGCGCAAGCTTACTACGTAGTCGTCGGCACCATGAGCAGGGGCGGTGTGGACTAGACCAGTACCGCTTTCAGTGGTCACGTGCTCGCCCAAAATAATAGGCACTTGGCGTGACTCGATTAAGGGGTGCTGGGCTTTGACCAGCTCAAGCTTATCGCCAGATAGGGTAGTGATAACGCCTTCGTTTTCTAAGCCAAGAGCTTGCAGAGCATCTTCTACTAAGTCTGTCGCTAGAAGCAGATTGCCTTTGCTGGTTTTGACAACGCTATACTCAAAGTCAGCACTGACAGCGATGGCTTGGTTAGCCGGTAAGGTCCACGGGGTTGTGGTCCAGATAACCGCTGCTGTTTTGTCATTATTGCCTTCGGGTAAAACTTGTGAGGGATCAACTAGGTCGAAAGCTACGTAGATGGCGTCTGAAGTTTTATCTTCATATTCAACTTCAGCCTCAGCCAATGAAGAGCCACAATCCAAACACCAGTTAACCGGCTTCATGCCACGAGTGACATAGCCATTGGCATAAATTTTACCTAGAGCACGGACGATATTGGCTTCTTGATGAAAGTTCATGGTTAGATAAGGATTGTCCCAATCCCCGAATACCCCAAGACGTTTAAAGTCAGCCATTTGTAAGTCAACTTGGCTACGAGCGTATTCGCGGCATAAACCACGGAATTCAGTCGCTGATACCTTTTGACCCACCTTACCTACTTTGGCTTCTACCTTCTGTTCAATAGGCAGACCATGACAGTCCCAACCAGGCACATAAGGCGCGTCATAGCCTGATAAAGTTTTTGATTTAACAATAATATCTTTTAAAACTTTGTTTACCGCATGACCTAAGTGAATTTGACCGTTGGCGTATGGAGGGCCATCATGCAAGATATATTTTTCACGTCCTGCTTTGGCTTCACGAATTTTGCCATACACATCATCTGCTTCCCAAGCTTTTAACCAATCTGGCTCACGCTTAGCTAGGTTACCGCGCATTGGAAACGCGGTATCGGCAAGGTTTAACGTATCTTTGTAATCTGGAGTTGAGTTAGTCGAATCAGTCATAGAAGCCGTCTTATATGTTGAGTTAAAACAAAAATGAAAATTTAAAAACTAGATAAAATGCTGCGATAAAAAAAGTAGCGCTGAGTAAGTAGCACTGAATAAACAGTAATGAGGCTAACGTAAGCTTAGCAATTTATAAAATATTTAAGACTTACAAAAAATAGCTATAAAGTAAAGCACAATATTCTCATTATAAAATAAAAGCTTCCTTAGAGGGAAATGGCTAGCACCGCTGACAGCTATTCAGCAGGGGATTGGCCATCAATTCTTAACCAGCGTCCCATAACTTCTGCCAATTCATCCACCCCTTCTTTTTTTAATGAGGAGAACAGTTGAATGGTAAAAGGCAAATCAAGCTTTTCTAATTCACGTTTGGTCTGAAGTAAAATATTTTTGGCTGGACCGTATTTAAACTTATCGGATTTGGTTAATAGAATGTGTACAGGTAACTCACCGTCTTTGGCCCAGTGTAGCATTTGTTCATCGAAGAACTTTAGTGGGTGGCGGCTGTCCATTAATAGTACCAAGCCCGCTAAGCTTTCACGTGATACTAAATATTCTTCTAGCTCTTTTTGCCAAACCAGTTTCATCTTTTCAGGGACAGCGGCATAGCCGTAGCCAGGCAAATCCACCAAGCGGGCATCTTCATTGCCAATGGAGAAGAAGTTAATCATTTGAGTACGGCCTGGTGTTTTTGAGGAGCGGGCCAACTGACGCTGATTGGTCAGTACATTAATGGCAGAAGATTTACCGGCGTTAGAACGTCCTGCGAAAGCCACTTCATAACCCGTATCTGCTGGACATAACTTAAAGGTAGGAGCTGACATCAAGAACTCAGTCTGCTCCAAGCGTTGGCGAGGCGATAAATGGGATAAATCTGCTGCAGATTCTGGAGCAACATATTGCGGTGCTTTGGTCTTTTTGGTTTTTGGTGCATTAGCCATAAGGTGTCTCAAGTTTAAACGGTATAAAATAAATTTGACGGCTATTGAATAAACAATAAAGTTACTTTTTATGAAAATAGCTTCATAAAAACACCCTCGTAAATAGTGCTCTTATAAAAAGCACCCTTATAATAATAGTAGGGCACTAAATAGGCATAACTATGGTGAGGGTAGAAATAACGTTAAATAGAAGGCCTGTAATCTGTCCCATTATAACCAGTCTTGCTTATGAAAGATAATGGCGTAAGTGAAGGTTTGTGTCGCAGTGCGAAATTGTGCAATAAAAAAGGTACATTACTATTAAATGGCGTCACAAAAAATCGAAATTCAATTGATTAGTATATGTTAATATATAAAATAAATTGTTTATTGCTGTTTGAATGTTTTAGATTTACAGCCTAATTGAGCTGCAAAAGCGTTTTTACAAAAGCCTATTTACAAACCGTACTTACAAAACAAAGTTTACAAAAAATAGGAAAGCTGGCATTGAAATAGAGACAAATGCCTTCATAATAATAAATAGTTGGGTGAATGGGTGTATACTGAAATTGAAGAAAGTAGTCGCTATTAGCTATCGATCACATTCACTATCCTCATATAACAAAGTCATTCGCCCAAAGAGTGCCAACCTATTTTTTTATTATAAATAAATCTATTTTTAACCCCACTCTCAACACTTTATTAGCAATTCAAACTGAAGAGGCGGGTTACCAAGTTTTTTATTTAAAAGAAAAAAGAAATTATGCGCCAGAATCTTACGCGTTAAACGATGAGACAAATGCCATAAATCTCTAGCACGTACTTTCTGTATATTAAAGCAGTCAGACAATTGACCAATAACAGTCTCAATATTACGTCGATAACGCATCAATCGATTAACATCAGACTTAGGTCTATTATCTGTCATATTGCGTCTTAGCGGTGTTTGCAAATCAATACCCTTTGATGCAAAGTGCTGTGTTAACTCAGGGCGGATATACCCTTTATCTGCA
>NZ_JMKP01000018.1 GCF_000685805.1 Psychrobacter phenylpyruvicus DSM 7000 = NBRC 102152
CGAGTGCTCAGGGTAGCTGTAAGGACTTTTTTTTAAGCCAGTCTCTTTCGCTTATAACTTGCCCTAGCTGCCTATGTAGTTCATCGATAATAGCTTGCTGGGCTTGTTCGTTGGCTTGCTGTTTGGTATTGAATGCCGTAGGGATAACTGCCAAAGCCTGCTTTTTCCAGTTGCTGATTTGGGTTGCATGAACCCCATATTCTGCGGTTAACTCGTTGAGGGTCTTGTGTTCTTTGATGGCTTCAACGGCGACTTTGCTTTTAAATTCAGCATTGTGACGCTTACGTACTTTCGTCATTAGATAGACCTCTTTTTCTAAAGGATATTCTATCTTATTTGCTACAATTTTTTGGTCTAGTTTTCCGGGAGTATTATACCTGCCTTATCTTTACTTCCTTCTTTTTTTGTCATCCAATTCGCATCTCGAATAGAAGTGTTTAATGACTGCGTAATAATTGCCAAGTTACCTAAGGTTTTTAATTTAAAATTTCTTTTATCTTGCTCTTCTTTCGTAGGCAAGCTATCCCATTTATTCATCCATTTTTTAGGCATTAAATGCTCAAGACTATACTTATTAATACCTAAAAGCTGAGTTGCCTGCTTAGACTTATCTCTTATCTTAGACTCAAGTAGATAAATAACACCTTTACTTTGTTTATTAACTAAAACAGAATTATGGAAGCCTTGTTTTAACTCCGTGTCGCTTGGTAAATAGTTGACTTTGTTTATTTTAGTCTCTAGATACTGAATAAATTGCTCTTTTGATAATATTTTGTTTGATATAAGACTTTCGGTAAAAAGCTGATTATAGTTTTTTGTTGTCGCTTTAACGACCATTCTTCGCATGACATAACTTTCTATAAATTCAAATATCTCATTGCGTTTTTTTTCATCCTCAACATTTTTTAGTACATATAGTGTATAAGGAATCAATGTAGATGTATCAAGACCAAAAATAATGGCATTTATTCGCTCAATACCACTCTCGTCTGTTAGTTCATTATTTACAATGTCATAGTTAAAGTTTTGCCTAAATAACTGAGCGTATACTTTAATTTCTTCTAGTATATCATCTCTACTTAATCCATAATCCCTGATAAAACGTTTATAAGACTCAAAAAGATTTTCGACCTTAGAAAATTCGACTTTGTCTTCCGTTTTTACTTTAAGCTCTGATTCTTGTATTTTTATCTGTAGATATGAATAAAAGAATATATCAATAAAAGTTCTTTTTAATCGCCCAGTTGTTATCTCTCTATCCCAATAAGATTTTGTTTCTTCATCAATTTCAAATAAACTTTTCCAATATTTTTCGTATTTTTCAATTTCATCACGATTAAAAAAGAAATTTTTCAGTAATTCCGCTGTAGTTAAGCGAACACCTAGCGAGTTTATTGTGTCAAATATTTGCTGTTCATCTTCATCATAACCAAGATCAATACCAACAAATAAAACATTGTCTAATATATCAAAAAAATCTAAATCCCCTGCTAAATCTTCTGAAGTAATATTATCTTTAAAGAAGTTATAAGCACCAATAATATTATCATTATTTTTGACGTCTTTAATATCTTGTAACTCTTCAAGATTAACGATCTTATTAAATGAAGCTTCATCATTATGGTTGTGAAGCAAAATGATACTTTTATCACGTTGCTTTTTAAAAGTTTCAGTAAAATTAGAGTCATTATTGCTTTTTAAACATAAAACTTTTAAAAAAATATTTAATGTCGTCAGTCTTTGTTGCCCATCAATCACCGTTAATACTGAATCCTTATTAGAGGTTGTTTCCTTTTGTTTAAGAATAACTGAACCTAGAAAATATGGTTTTTTAGTAAGTGAAACCATACGCATATCTTCTAGGAATCGTTGCCATTGCTCTTCACTCCAAACATATGCTCTTTGAAAAAATGGAATCTCTAAATTCCTACCTCTATTGAAAATATCTCTAATAGTTCTTTTTCCAGCCTCCATGTAGCCTCCTTAATTTTTCACACATGAATGGTAATATTTATCAACTCTTAGTATTTGGGTAGGATTTAACGTTTCACCTCGAAACAAAATGATCTACACCACTCTTTCGAAACCCTATTTAAAAGCAATCATAGAAGCAAAGTTTAAAAACTGAAACCAAGTCAAACTACGACGAAAACCAACTTCGGCCAAGCGCTGATGATGCAACTCTAAAGTATCAGTAATCAGTACGTTTTCTAGAGCGTTACGCTTGCCACTAATCTCAAGTTCGCTATACCCATTGGCACGTTTAAAGTCATAATAGCGCTCGACCAACCAGGCGTCGTCTTGCTCATCACCAGTATGATTTTTTTCGGTAAGTATCAGAATACCCCCCTCATTTAAGGCGTTATATACCGCTTGTAACACTTGAGTTCTGTCTTCAGGCGGTAAAAACTGTAAGGTGAGGTTTAATATCACCATATCGCATGCTTCAAACTGAAGCTCGCGAATATCGGCAGTAATGACTTCAATGTCATGCTCTGGGTAGTTTTCTTTCAGTAGCACCTCTGCTTTTTGGGTCATGGCAGGAGAAATGTCTACCGCTTTTATTTGTAGCTCGTCTGGAGCAAAGCCTCCTGTTTCATTAAGAAGTGCCATAGTCGCACCGCCCAATGAGGTGCCCAAGTCATAGACTCGGCTGATACGTTGACCGTCATCATTTACCTGTCCAAACTGACAATGACGCTTGGCAAATATTGGCAACATCGCCAGCATCTGCCCATAACCGGGCACACTACGGCGAATCATATCTGGGAAGCAAGCCACCACTTGCTCATCAAAGCTAAAGCGGGCCGCTTTATCTAAGGGTGTGGTAAATACGTTATCATAGACCACAGTTTCAGCTTGAGGGTGCTTCGAGTCGGTATCAGCAGTATTTGACATTTGAAATCTCTTAATTAAGTGACGACACGCTGTATTATATCATTACTGTTTTTAACTTATCGGCTGATTGTATTTTGCTAAAATTAAGACCAAGCTAATTAAAATAAAGGAAAAAATATGCAAACAATTATCTTAGGTGGCGGTTGCTTTTGGTGCACCGAGTCCGTATTCCAATCCGTAAAAGGGGTCCAAAAAGTGACTTCCGGCTATATGGGTGGTGACGCTGCCTCAGCCAATTATGACGCCGTGTGCAGTGGCACAACCGGACACATTGAAGTCATTAAAGTTGAATTTGATGACACTGTGATACCGTTAGAGGTAATTTTAGACATTTTCTTTACCACCCATGATCCCACAACTAAAGACCGCCAAGGTAATGATGTGGGCAGCCAATATCGTTCTGTCATTTTCTATACTGACGAAGAAGCCCAAAAGCCCACTATTGATCGTGCCATCAATAAGCTACGCAACATGGGAATTGGTGTGGTCACTGAAGTGCATCCTGCCAGCGAGTTTTTTGTGGCAGAAGAGTACCATCAAGACTTTTATAATAAAAACCCAAATCAAGGCTATTGCCAGTTTGCTATTCCGCCAAAGTTGTCTAAACTGCGTAAAGAATTTAAAGAATATGTGGGTTAAGCCAAGTTTCTTTAATAAAGAAACGCCCCACGTCTGATAAGTTTTCGCGCAAGGAAGTAGAGAGTATTCATGGAACCTAACTTTTGGCAAAATAAATGGCAAAGTAATAAAGTGGGATTTAACCAGTCAAAGCCCAATACTTTGTTAATGAAGCATTTTTCTGTATTGCAGTTGCCCCCAAGCAGCTGCATTTTCGTGCCACTATGTGGCAAAAGTATTGATATGATTTGGCTGGCCGATCAAGGCTACGATGTAGTCGGGGTCGAATTGGTAGAGTTGGCGGTTGAGCAGTTTTTTGCTGAGAATCAAATACAGCCCATTGTGGTTGAGCATCCAGCTACTGCTGGGCTTAAGTACTATCAGGGTCGCCTCAACTCACAAACTATCACTCTTTGGGTGGGTGATATTTTTAAATTAACTGCGCAAGACTTAGGCTCAGTTGATGCTATATATGACCGAGCTGCTTTGGTTGCTTTGCCAGATGATACTACCGATGACTCGCTACGGGTTCGCTATGCTCAGCAGCTTATTAAACTGGCACCCAAAGCTCAGCAGCTTTTATTAAGCTTTGGGTTAAGTGGTGTCGATGAAGCTGATTATGCCCAATATTCAGGGCCTCCTTTTCTTATTCCTACCCAAAAAATCTATGACTACTATCAGCACGCTTACCAACTTGATTTACTTGAGTCCTATGAAACCCAAAAAGTGAACCGTGAAGGCAAGCCTTTTTTAAACCTAGCTTGGCACTTAATACCTAAATAGCTTTTAATATCTACTTGGCCTTTAACACTTATCCTTATAACAGCTACAGGATAACTGATTCAAACGGGGCGCTAACTAACTAGTTTTGATAGTTACTGATTTAATCCAGCTGTGCCTATTTTAAATGATTACCTTAAGGATCTGACTTGTTACCGACTCTACAACGCAGCAAAATTGATGAGCTAGATGCAATCACTATTAACGGCGCCGATTATCGTGCCACTGTATTGTTGCAAGGGGCGCAGTTGATACATTTCTCAACTAAGTATGACTCTGATAATTGGCTTTGGGTTAGTGAAAAAGCTGAATACAACAAGGGAGACTCGGTTCGTGGTGGAGTACCGATATGTTGGCCTGTGTTCGGTCAGTTTGATGCCAATCCCCAAGCGGTAAAAGACAGTTTCACTGACTGTCGTTTTGATTTAACACAGCATGGTTTTGCCCGTAATCAAATCTTCAATATTGATCTATTTAACCCGCTGCATGTAGACCAACGCTTGCAGCATTTCTCAAGCTTAACCCTAAGCTTGCCTAATTTAGAGGACTTTCACCCTAAACTTGGTTTGCAAGTTAAATTCTTGTTTAGTGCTCACGGCTTTAATATTAGTTTAATCACCTGCAATCTTAGTGAAGAGACGGTAAATTTTTCTCAGGCGCTGCATACCTATTTGCCTACCGATGACATTGAACAAACTACGATTAGAGGCTTTGATCAAGTGACCTACTCCGATACCTTAGATAACTGGGCTACCAAAACCCAGCAAGGCGAAGTAACTTTTAGCGAAGGCGTCGATCGTATCTATCATGCTGCCCCTACTTTAGTTATCGGGAGCCCAGGCCTAAGTCCCCTTCATCTAGCGAGTAAGGGCAGCAATAGTACCGTGGTATGGAACCCTTGGTACACTAAAGCCCATGAGATTTCTCAATTTGCAGCTGACGATTATAAAAAAATGCTGTGTGTCGAAACTGCCAATGCTCACTTAGACTATATAACGCTGTCAGCGGGGGAGAGTCACGAGCTGGTATTGGAGGTTACTAAGATTCCTTTCTAGCTGGCTTTTTAACCCCTATTTTAGCGGCTCGCAGCCTTAAGCTATCCTTATCAAAATAGGCCCTATCAAATTGGGCCTATTTTAGATTGAGACTTAGATTTATAATCTCAATCTTCCTATCTTTATCTCTCTTACCTTACCCCAAACCTTGCTACACGTTTTCTTATGGTAACCAAACCTGCTCACAGCTTTAATTTAATCTTCATTTTGGTTACCCTAAGGTAGCGCCAACTATAAGCGTCTTGTTTGACAACTTTATAAAGCCGTTATGTTGTTTTATCCTTTACTGTTTAAAAGGTTGTCACCCTCTTTCTTATTTCTAATATTATAAATAACCAACCTCAACCTTACTAAGGATTACCCCTATGCTGCCTACCCGTATTGCTGCCGCTTTAACCACAGCCATTGGCCTATCTTTGGCTGCGACCAGCGCTCAAGCCGCTGCAGAAGCGCCTTATTTGTCCAACTCTCAATTCCAGCAGTGTTTGAATGGGCTAAAAAACTCAAGCACTTTCCGCGGTGTCAGTAGCTCTACTTTTGAAAACTATCGCCCAAGTGAGCCTGATCCAAGTGTTATTGCTTCGCTAAATTATCAGCCCGAATTTCAAAAAGATGTTTGGGATTATCTGTCTTCGCTAGTAGACAAAGAGCGCGTTGAAGATGGTATTCGTGCTAAGCGTGAAATGGCCGATACCCTGCGCCGTATTGAAGCCCGTTATGGGGTGAAGCCCGAACACGTCTTGGGGGTGTGGGGTGTTGAGTCCAACTTTGGTCAGACCTTAGGTAAAAAAGACTTGTTCCAGTCACTGGCCACTTTGTCTTGCTTTGACCGCCGCCAGTCTTATTTCCGCGGTGAATACGCCAATGCCCTAAAAATCGTGCAAAATGGTGATATTGCTGCCAGCGATATGAAAGGCTCATGGGCCGGAGCCTTTGGTCAAACTCAGTTTATGCCAGGCACCTTCTTAGACTTAGCCGTCGATTTCGATGGCGATGGCCGTCGTGACTTGGTAAATAGTAAGCCTGACGCTCTGGCTTCAACAGCGAACTTTTTGGCAAAGCGTGGCTATCGTAGTGGTGAGCCTTGGGGATATGAAGTCAAAATTCCTGACGGCTTCTGGGGCAGCAACAGCCGCAAAGACAAGAAGCCTATGAGCTACTGGCGTGACAAAGGCTTCACCCTAGCCGATGGTCGCCCCCTACCTTATGACTTAAGTAGTGCAGGTTTATTATTGCCTGCAGGCTTAAATGGCCCTGCCTTCTTAGTAGGCAAGAACTTTGATACCTTCTACTCTTATAACGCTTCAGAAAACTATGCGTTAGCGATTGCTCACTTATCAGATTTAATCGAAAAAGAGGACAGCAGCAAGACTGACTTTATTACTGCTTGGCCAACCGATGACCCAGGTATTAGCCGCCAGCAAGCCAAAGACATTCAGCAAGGATTAATCAATGCCGGTTATGACATTGGTGAAGTCGACGGTATTATTGGTGATAATACGCGCAAAGCCATTCAGCAGTATCAAACTAGCAAGGGCGTATTTCCAGCAGATGGTCGTGCGGGACAGAAGTTTTATCGCTTAATTAGCGGCGATCAAGGCATCTCTTCACAGCCCACCTATCAGCAAAATCAACCAAGCTCTCAGCGTAGTGGTGACAGTATTAGCCGTCTTATTCAGCAACAAGACAGTACTCGTACAGTGACTTCAGGCGATGGCACTATTCGTATTATCCGTACCGATACCGGTAAATAGTCTGACTTTAGGTTGAATATAAAAAAAGCCACGCAACTTCAAATTGCGTGGCTTTTTTAGATTATAGTGTCGACTTAAATTAAAGCGTTGGCTTAAATAACTGGTGGTGGATTTGGCTTACCGTTATCGCCATCCCATTTTTCTTGAGCTTTTTTATCTAGGTCAGCTGGAGTCTTGTGCTCCCACTTACCGTTTTCTTTCCAAGTCTCATCGCCCCAATCATCATCCTCATCTTTTTCATCATCCCATTTTTTATAGGCGCTACTTGGATCAATGCCACGGCGCTTCATATCCGCCACTTGCTCTTCTAGGGTATGAAACTGCTCAGCATCATGCATGGTTTCTTCCAAATGATTGATCTCATCTTTTAGGTTACGCTCATTACTGTTTGACATATTACTTTCCTTAGCCCACTGGGGTCACTAAATTCTTATTTAATCATTAATTATAATTAGTATAGTTAAATTCTACTGCAAGCTTGAGCCTGGTACAAATCAAACTCGTATGCTTTATATTAACAAAACAGGCTTTGGGTAACTTGCTGCCGCCTACTGTGAGCTATTAACCAAATTTAATTAACCAGACTCAATTAATCGGTTTCAATTAATGAGAGCCAACTGGCTATTTCAAACAGACTATCAGCGATAAATCAATCGATTTACTAACCTTGAAACTTCTGCTAAATCAGCTTTGGGATCAGAAACAAAGAAGGCTAATTTAGGTTGAGCTAGACTACATTCCTCTCGTGATTGGTTGCTATGACCAACATATAAACCGCCCTCTAGCATCTCTGTTGACTTTGAGGTGACCAAAGACTGTGACTGTTGTAGTAAAGTTTTGACCCGGGCTGCAATGGCTGCTCCAGAGTCTACCACCTTGATACCCAAGTTCTCAGCGGCAATCTGGGTCATAACAAAGTCTCGAAAAAAAGGATAGTGCGTACAGCCCAATACTAAGTGATCTACTTTTTGTTGCGCAAAGCTCTTTAGCTGTGCTTTTAATCGCTCTGGCGTTTCACTTTGAGTTGGCATGCCTGCCTCTACCCAAGGCACTAAACTGGGGTCAAACCACTTCACCACATTGACCTGAGCCGGTAGCGCATAATCACTGATAACGGTGTTTAACAGCTCACCATCTAAAGTTGCCTTGGTGGCGAGCACTGCCACACTTTTACTGCTACTATTTAATACTGCAGGCTTTAACGCTGGGACCAAGCCCACAATAGGAATAGTGGGGTATTTCTGTCTTGCTACTTGCAAAGCATGAGCCGATGCACTGTTGCAAGCGATAACGATCAGCTTACAGCCTGCTGCTACCAGCCAATCCACCGCAATTAAGGTCAGCTCTTTAATTTCTGCACTAGATCTTGGCCCATACGGCACATTTAGCGTATCGGCATAATAAAGATATTGCTCATCGGGCAGCTGCTGCTTTAAGTGAAGATAAACCGATAAGCCGCCCACCCCAGAGTCAAAAATGCCAATGGGAGCGCGGTCAGTATTCATTGAGGATGAAGCAGAAATGATTGGAGCTTGGGTTGCCATGGCTTTAGGTACCAATTTACAGCATCGAAGCCTGCGCAGTAGCTATCTACGCGGGCCTGATTAACGATAAGAAACTAGCAATTAATTTTCAACAGTCACTGAGTAGGCTTTTCCACCGCTGTGTAGAGTCAAGCTGGTTTTGCCGTCCTGTTCGGTCAGCTCTCCTAGTTTGATCAAGTGCATCAGTACATTGCGGGAGATTAGCCCTTTCATACCAAAGCGCACTTCAATATAAGGTCTTTGCTCGCCTTGATACTCTCCCATCACTAGAGGGTGCTCGTCATCTAAAGGTACCACATCGCCGGTACTAGTGATAAATTCAATCAGCGGAGCGTCTGCTTGTTGCTTTTGTTCAATGAGATTGACTTCAGTAATCAAAAAAGGCGCATCTTCAACCTGAATACGGATTTTCTCCACAGGGGTTTTTAAGTAATATATCGGGTCTTGATCCGTGCCTTCTCGCCACAACACCGTCGCAAACAAATCCACTAGGGATTGACGGCTAATTTTGCTTCCTTCATGCCACCACTCGCCATTGGCTTTAATCACCATGTCCATCTCACCCTGACGCTCAGGATGCCACTTCTCAAGCGGTGGAATCGAGCGCCCGCGACGGTCACTACTCTCTTGCTTTATAAACTCTGAAAGTGAGTCTAAACTGCTCGATACTGTGCCTGACTGTTGCTCTAAATACGACATTGTTATTATATCCTTGTATTATTGCCAATGACATCACCTTTAATTTTAATAGTTAACTTCACTATTAAATATTAGGCAAGGTTACTTTACCACGGCTGAGTCACAAATCGTGTCGTCTTTGTCTAACTTTTATTTTATAATAGGTAACTAACTGCAACCCTTTTTTTATGTTTCCGCCAGCCTAAATCATGAGAACCTGTTTTTAGGCCTGACTGTGGTCGCTTATTGGTACACAATTGGGTATATTTGACAGGTATTCTAATTAATGTTTGCTAGCGATTAAATTAATAGTGTCCACACCTACTATTATTATGTGGTGTGGGTATGATTTAGCCAGCTATAAGGAGTTTAAAATGCAAGATGAACAAATAGAACGTGAGTCGATGGATTTTGATGTTGTTATTGTTGGGGGTGGTCCCTCTGGCCTTTCAGCAGCCATCCGTCTCCGTCAACTCGCCCTACAAGCTGGCCTAGATGAGTTTATGGTCTGTGTTGTAGAAAAAGGCTCTGAGTTTGGTGCTCACACCTTATCTGGTGCGGTTATCGAACCTCGTGCTTTAGACGAGCTGATTCCTGACTGGAAAGAAAAAGGCGCCCCTTTAAATGTGCCAGTAACTGAAGACCGCGTATTTTATTTAAACTCAGCGACCCGCTCTATTCGTACCCCTGATTCGCTTATCCCTGCGCCTATGCACAACCATGGCAACTATATCGTATCCCTAGGTAACGTTGTACGTTGGTTGGCTGAGCAAGCTGAAGAGCTTGAAGTGATGATGTTCCCAGGCTTCCCTGCCTCGGAAATTCTGTACAACGATGACGGTTCAGTCCGCGGTGTATTGACTGGCGATATGGGTGTGGCTGCCGATGGATCACAAAAACCAAGCTACGAGCCAGGCTACGAGCTAAATGCTAAATACACCATCTTTGCTGAAGGTTGCCGTGGTCACTTAGGTAAACGTCTAATTAGCCGCTTTGCATTAGATAAAGACAGCGATCCACAACACTACGGTATCGGTATCAAAGAGCTTTGGGAAATTGACCCAAGCAAGCATGAGCCAGGTGTGGTTATGCACGGTCTAGGCTGGCCATTAACCGAAACTGGATCTAGCGGTGGTTGGTGGTTATACCACGACGAAAACAACCAAGTGAGCTTCGGTTTAGTGATTGACTTGTCTTATCACAACCCATATATGTCTCCTTTTGATGAGATGCAGCGTCTAAAAACACACCCAGTTATCAAGCAAGTACTAGAAGGCGGTAAACGTCTGTCTTATGGTGCTCGTGCGTTAACTAAAGGTGGCTTGAACTCACTACCTAAGTTAACCTTCCCAGGTGGGGTATTGGTAGGTGATGATGCCGGCTTCCTAAACCCAGCTAAGATTAAAGGTACCCATACTTCAATGAAGTCAGGTATGTTGGCTGCTGAAGCTATCTTTGCGGCGCTACAGTCAGGTCGTCAGCATGATGAAGTGGAAAGCTACACTCAGATGTTCAAAGACTCTTGGTTGTATGAAGACAACCACTCAGCGCGTAACTTTGCGCCAGCTATGCACCGTATGGGTCTATTCATGGGCGGCGCCTTTACCTTTATCGAGCACAACTTACTTAAAGGTAAGATGCCACTGACTATCCGTGACACCACCCCTGACTACGATAATCTAGATAAGGCCAGCACCTCTTATAAGCCAGATTATCCAAAGCCAGATGGTAAGCTGACATTTGATAAGCTGTCTTCAGTGTTTATCTCCAACACCAACCATGCTGAAGATCAGCCAAGCCACTTGAAGCTTACAGACCCAACCGTTCCTGTGACTGTGAACCTTCCTATTTATGCAGAGCCTGCACAGCGTTATTGCCCAGCTGGCGTGTATGAAATTGTGAAAGACGCAGAAGGCGCTAAGTTCGTTATCAACGCGCAAAACTGTGTGCACTGTAAGACCTGTGATATCAAAGACCCTTCACAGAACATCACTTGGGTAACACCAGAAGGTGGCGGTGGTCCAAACTACCCTAACATGTAATCTCATAAGTTATTGATATTAAAATAAAAACCCAGTCATTTGACTGGGTTTTTTATTATCTAAAAGATTAATATTTAACCATAACTAATCTTTCCAAGCATCTCGGTTGGCTTCATTTTTTAATTTTATAAATTTATCGGGATCAAAGGTGATTTGCTCTGGCGATTTCCCCTCTTTCACCTGACGCTCATAGTCACGCAATAAACGCAGCGCCACAGGCGTTAACAGCACGATGGCTGCTAAGTTGGTCAGGGCCATTAAGCCCATAGATAAGTCAGCGAAGTTCCAAATGGAGGGCAAGCTAGCAACTGAACCAATAAATACCATGCCTAATACCAAAAAACGGAAAATCATAATGGCAGACTTGGCACTTTTTTCACCCGAGATAAACTCTAAGTTTGACTCTCCATAGCTGTAGTTGGCAATGATTGAAGTGAATGCGAAAAAGAAGATGGCCACTGCAATAAAGTAAATACCTAAATTACCCACATACTGAGATAAGGCCAACTGGGTCAACTGAATCCCTTCTTGCTCCACGTTAGGATCGCTAACTACCCCTGATAAAATAATAATAGACGCGGTCGCAGTACAAATTACTAGCGTATCAATAAATACCCCCAGCATTTGCATAAAGCCTTGTACCGCAGGGTGGTCAGGGTGACTTTTGGCAGTCGCCGCTGCGTTAGGAGCAGAACCCATACCCGCCTCGTTCGAGAACAGACCGCGTTTGATACCATTAATCATCGCCTGAGCAATACCATAACCAAGGACCCCGCCCGCGGCTTGTTCTAAACCAAAGGCAGATTTTACAATCAACGCAATGGCTGCCGGGAACTCAGAGAGATTAGTAACAATAATAAATAACGCTAGTAATACGTATAAAATGGCCATTACTGGAACCACTTTACCCGCCACTCGAGCCACAGAGCGTAGACCCCCGAACACCACAGGCGCTACTAACAGCACTAAGACTAAACCGGTTAACCAAGTTGGGGCCCCAAAAGCTTGATTTGTCGCTTGAGCGATGGTGTTGGCTTGTACCCCATTGAAGGCTAGACCAAAGGCAACCAAGAGACACAGCGAGAAAAATATCGCCATCCAGCGCAGGCCTAAGCCTTTTTCGATATAGTAAGCGGGGCCACCACGATAGACGTTATCAGTATGAGGCACTTTATAGGCCTGAGCCAAAGTTGACTCAATAAAGCTGGTCGACATCCCTAAGAGTGCGGTAATCCACATCCAAAATACCGCACCGGGACCGCCGATATATACTGCGATAGCTACCCCAGCTAAGTTACCGGTACCGACACGGGCGGCAAGCGAAGTCATTAAGGCTTCAAAAGAGCTAATACCCCCCTCTTTGCGACCCTGCCCTGAGCTACGTAAAAGATTCCACATGTGACCAAATTGACGGAACTGCACAAAACGGGTGGCAATCGTAAAGAAGATACCGGCCCCGATTAGGACAAAAACCAATAGACCATACCAGGGATTATCCATGATTAACCAGGAGTCATTGCCCCAGACAATACCATTTCCCCAGTCTACAAACGCATTAAAACCTTCAATGAAGGCATTCGACGATTCCGCCATAGCAATTCTCCTTGACCCTAAACCAGCTTTAGATCTCCAGGCCTCTGACTTTTGCTTAACTTCTAATCTATGCTAAAAGCTAAGCAAAATCCCAGTACCAAGCCTCAGTAGATAAGTATCGGATTTAGAGCCATTAAGTGAACTTAAATTGAATAGATAAATAAGGGAAGACGTCATTTGCCTCTTTTGAAGCATACAAAAGAGTTGGTCATAACGCCGCCCTTCCTAGATAATCCGCTAATAACTGCACAGCCATTGGGCCATTTATGCAGACAAGCCGGTCATTCTAAAAAAATGTCGAGTCGAGCACAACAACTAGGATAAAAATTAAGTCAAAAATTAAGTAACTAAGCCTAACCTTTGATATTTATTTGCATGATATTTAAATAAAGCCCATTTAATCAATAAATGATTTTTATGAAAATAGTTAATTGCTATCCGTTAATTACAGCTGTAAACTAAAAACCTATGCAGTAACCATATCGATACAATCAGGGTTACTTTAAAAGGGTTGTTGACACAATCTTTACATTCCACTTAGTGACTGCAGGAAGCAGTCTTCCCTTAAGGGGATACCCTTCCCCTTTCATTGACAAAAGGAGTTTGTCTTATGAATCCCTCGCAAGATTCGTCAGGCTATTGGAAAGCCAATGTCCGTTTGATTCTTATCTGTCTTTTCATCTGGGCTTTTTGCTCGTATGGCTGTGGTATTTTATTCCGCCCTTTATTGGCTGGCATAAAGTTTGGTGGCGCTGACCTTGGCTTTTGGTTTGCCCAACAAGGCTCGATTATCACCTTTATTATTCTCATCTTCTTCTACGCTTGGCGTATGAATAAGCTGGATAAACAATACGGCTTAGATGAGGAGTAAGTTATGAGTCAATTTACCATTAATATTTTATTTGTCGGTGCATCCTTCCTACTCTACTTCGGTATTGCTATTTGGGCACGAGCGGGTTCCACCAAAGAGTTCTACGTAGCTGGGGGCGGAGTTCACCCTGTATTAAATGGCATGGCAACCGGTGCTGACTGGATGAGTGCCGCCTCTTTTATCTCTATGGCAGGCTTGTTGGCTGCTGGCGGTTACGGAGCTTCCACCTATCTGATGGGCTGGACTGGCGGTTATGTCCTCTTGGCCATGCTTTTAGCGCCGTATTTACGTAAATTCGGTAAATACACAGTGCCTGACTTTATTGGTGATCGCTTCTATTCTAAGACCGCAGCTTTGGTCGCTGTGGCCTGTTTAATTATTGCCTCTACCACTTATGTTATCGGGCAGATGACAGGGGCTGGCGTAGCTTTCTCGCGCTTTTTAGAGGTCGAAAACACCACGGGACTAATAATTGCAGCCTTTGTGGTCTTCTTCTATGCGGTATTAGGGGGTATGAAAGGTATTACCTATACTCAGGTTGCCCAATATGTGGTATTAATCATTGCTTATACCATTCCTGCGGTCTTCATCTCTCTTGAATTAACCGGCAACCCTATTCCCGCATTAGGTATGTTCTCAACCCACACAGAATCGGGTATCCCCTTACTTACTAAGCTTGATCAAGTGGTTACCGACCTTGGTTTTACCGCTTATACCGCAGATGTGCCTAACAAGTTAAATATGGTTCTATTTACTTTATCTTTAATGATTGGTACCGCCGGTCTTCCCCACGTCATCATTCGCTTCTTTACCGTTCCCAAAGTAGCCGATGCGCGTTGGTCTGCAGGCTGGGCATTGGTATTTATCGCCCTGCTATATTTTACCGCACCTGCAGTGGGCGCTATGGCACGCTTAAACCTTATGGATACTGTTTATCCTCAAGGTGTTGAAGCGCCTGCGCTACGTTATGAAGAGCGTCCAAGCTGGATGCAAACTTGGGAAGACACCGGCCTGATTCAATACAATGATCTAAACGGTGATGGTCGTATTCAAATGTATAGTGATAGTGGCTTAGGAGCAGCGCAAGCCGCTTTAGTCGCCGCACAAAATGAGGGTGGCGATGTTACGGCTGCCACAGCTGCCGTTGAAGAAGCAAAAGTTGCGCATGCAGCAGAGCTTGAAGGCAAGTTTACTAATGCGGGCTGGGCAGGTAATGAGCTGGATGTGAATAATGACATCATGGTACTCGCCAATCCTGAGATTGCCAATTTGCCACCTTGGGTCATCGGCTTAATTGCAGCAGGCGGCTTGGCCGCGGCTTTATCTACTGCCGCAGGTCTACTATTGGCGATATCCTCCGCCATTAGCCATGACTTAGTCAAACGTAACTTCAATCCTGATATTAGCGATAAAGGTGAGCTGATGGTGGCGCGTATCTCAATGGCGGTTGCTATTGTCGTCGCGACCTATCTTGGCATTAATCCGCCAGGTTTTGCGGCGCAAGTGGTAGCACTAGCCTTTGGTATCGCCGGTGCTTCGTTATTCCCTGCATTAATGATGGGTATCTTCTCAAAACGCATCAACAACTATGGCGCCATCGCCGGTATGTTAGCCGGTCTAATCACTACTTTGGTCTATATCTTCGTCTACAAAGGTTGGTTCTTTATTCCAGATACTGCCAACTTCCCTGATACAGCTGAATACTGGTTATTTGGCATCTCGCCCATGTCATTTGGTGCTATTGGTGCTCTAATTAACTTTATCGTGGCCTTCTTAGTATCTTCAATGACTCAAGCGCCTCCGGTACATATTCAGCAGTTGGTTGAAAGTGTTCGCTCACCTCGGGGTGCTGGGTCGGCTATTGATCATTGATATGCAAACAACACAGTCTATTTGTTTTAACCACAAAGTAACTCAGTGGCCCGCTCACTGAGTTAACCAAAAAAAAGATGAATAGGCCACATAAGCGGCTTATTCATCTTTTATTTATTAACACTAGCCATTTTTTAACTCACTAACCTCGGACTCCTGCCCATGATTTATGAATTTATTGCCACAATAACTGCAGGCTTTGGTATGGCTGGTATCGCCATGATTATCCGCCATCTCACTAAGTTTGCTGGTATCCCCACTCCAAAATGGCTGATTCCCATTTTTGCAGCAATAGGCATGTTAGGCTTTCAAATTCATCAAGAATACAATTGGCAACAGCAGCAGATAGATAGGCTACCCGAACAAGTAAAAGTGATAAAAACGGTTGAAGGCCAAGTGTGGTATCGCCCTTGGAGCTACCTAAAACCACAAGTGATTCGCTTTATGGCAGTTGAGGTAGGCCAGCCGCTTGGTTCTGATATTAACCCGACCACACAGGACATCAGACACAGTAATATCTACTTGTTTGAAAGACGTATGAGTACCAAAATCATTCCGCAGCTAGTGAACTGTCAACAACCTGCCATCACCAGCTTAACCACCAAAGCCCCTTTATCTGCCGCTACTTTTAAGCAGCTGCAATGGCAGCCACTAACCGCTGATGATGAGATTTTGCAAGTGGTTTGTCAGTAATCTGCTATTGGTCTTTGGCTTAACTTATGGGCTACTCCACACTCATTCGAGCTCTATTTTTGGCAACGGTTTTGGCACCGATGCCCTTCACTTTTGCCAACTCATCAACAGAAGCAAATGGCCCAAAAGCCTCTCTATATAACATGATCTGCTGCGCCTTACTGCTGCCGATACCGGTTAACTGTGTTAATTCCCCCTCATCTGCAGTATTTAAATTAATGACCACACTTTGCTTAGCCAGTTGTTTATTCTGCTGCTGAGTGATCAGATACGCATAAGCTTGATTGGCATCGGCAAAGCATTGCTGCGCCCAAGCATTTGCGCTTAGGCCCAACTGCAGCATCAATAATATCCCGAGAACTACTGTTCTGCTGGGCTTATTCATGCTGTTTGGCCAGCTCCCACAACGCATCCATTTCCTCTAGGCTACTTTGTTGAGCCGTTTTACCTTGTTTGGCTAACTCCGCTTCTATGAAACCAAAACGTGAGCGGAACTTATGCACACAGGTTAAGGTAGCCGCCTCGGCATCTAAGTTCAGCTTGCGTGCCACATTCACTAAGCCAAAGATGCAATCGCCAAGCTCTTTTTCCAGCTCCTGTTTCTGAGTGGCATCTACCTGCTCGCCAGCTTGCGGTAAGATCTGCTTTAATTCGGCGATTTCCTCCTCTAGCTTCTCTATTGCTCCGGCCACTCCTTCCCAATCAAAGCCCAGCTTACTGGCGGCTTGTTGTAAGCTTTGCGCTTGCATCAATGCGCTACCGGCTTTCACAGCATCTAAGCTGCGTTTGGGCTTACCCCGGCGTTCACGCTCTGCTTTCTCTAAAGCTTTAATCTCATCCCAGCGCTTTTTTACTGCAGCTTCATCAGGCAGCTTATCGGCTTCAAACACATGTGGATGACGACGAATCAGCTTACTTTGTAAAGTATAAATCACCTCACCGAGGTCGAACTGCTGCTGCTCGGCATAGATTTGGCAATGGAAAACTACTTGTAGTAGTACGTCACCAAGCTCGCCTTTAATGTCCTCAATATCACCTTCCTGAATCGCTTCAGCGAGTTCGTACGCCTCCTCTATCGCATAAGGAATCAAGCTGTGATTGGTCTGCTTAATATCCCAAGGACAGTCAGCGCGCAATCTAGCCATCAAGGCCAATAAGTCACTCATTTCCGAGGTTGGCTCTGGAGTTCCGGTTACTGGGGTTGGTGCAATAATTGAGGTAGCATTTGATGCAGTGATTGGTGTGGCATTTGGTGCATTGTTTGATGCAGCGCTTGATGAATGTGACATGGCCCTATTACCTTTATCAAAAAAATTACTGTGCATGGCTAAGTAGCCGCTGCTTTGAGAGTGATACCTGAAGTGTATCATTTTACAATTGTAATTATGGCTTCATCAGAATATAGTAAACTTCATATTAATAAACTCAAAAACACACTTTTAAACAAGAAGAAAAAAGACATGACCGATGCAGCAAACCTCCCTTCTGCTTTAGATAACACAGCAAACACTGCCGCAAATGATACCTCAACTACCCACTCTAGCTGGCCCTCTTTAACCAACATTGTAGTCATTGGCGCAGGCTATGTGGGTCTGTCCAATGCCATTTTATTGGCACAAGCACAGCTAAATACCCAAGTCACGCTGTTTGACATCGACAACAATAAGATAGAACTGTTACAACAAAATAAGTCTCCGCTACAAGACACCGAGATTTGTGATTATTTGGCCAATAAAGCGCTTAATTTGACCGCCACCCAGCAGTCGGTGATAGACAATCAGGGCATTTATCAAAATAGTGATCTGGTAATTATTGCCACCCCGACTAACTATGATGTGGCTTCAGGCAAATTTGATACCTCCTCGGTTGAAGCCAGTATTGCTGCAGTCCGAGAGCAAAACGCCAGTGTACCTATCATCATTAAGTCGACCATTCCCATTGGCTTTACCGACAGTATGCGTCAGCAATTTGACAGTCAAATTTTGTTCATGCCTGAATTCTTACGCGAAGGCCAGGCGCTGTATGACAACTTATATCCCTCACGCATCATTGTTGGCGCAACTTGCGAGCAGCAAGCCTTGGCGACGGCCTTAATGAACCTATATCGACAAGCCAGCCTAACGCCTGAGGTGGCGACACTTATGATGCCACCGACGGAAGCTGAAGCGGTGAAGCTCTTTGCCAACAGCTATCTAGCCACCCGCATTGCTTTTTTTAATGAATTGGACAGCTTTGCTGAAAAGCATCAATTAAACAGCCAGTCAATCATCACCGGCGTTGGCTTAGACCCTCGTATCGGGCAGCATTATAACAACCCCTCATTTGGCTATGGTGGCTACTGCCTACCCAAAGATACCCAGCAGCTTAAAGCCAATTACGCTGGTATCCCCGCCAATTTAATCCATGCTGTGGTCGATGCCAATAACACTCGCAAGCGCTTTATTGCCCGTCAAATTATTGACAAAAACCCCAATCAAATAGGAATCTATCGTCTAAGCATGAAAAAAGACGCTGACAACTTTAGAGACTCGGCAGTGCTAGATGTGATTAATACCCTTAAACAGCATGGTATGAGTGTCAGTATTTATGAGCCAGCTTTAGACACCGATAGCTTTGAAGGTTGCCAGGTGATTAATGAGTTAGACCGCTTTAAACAGCATAACGACTTAATTGTCGCCAACCGCTGGCACGATGAGTTGTCTGATGTCAAAGACAAGGTTTACTCAAGAGATGTGTTTGGCTATAGTTAGCCCCGACATCTAAGCTTGTTTATGGCCCAAAAGCTTTAGCTATTTTATAACTGATTATTTAACATTTTGTATTGCTAATCCATTTTACAAAAAAGGCTGCACATGACCACACCCACTAGTTCTGATATTGATAATAAAAATAATGATGCTTTAACCCATCGCCCCATTACCTCTTTCAAAGCTTACGACATTCGCGGTGAGCTCGGCGTTAATCTCGATGAAGACATTGCTTATCGTATCGGCCGTGCGTTTGCTCAGATTTTGGCCAGTCAAAAGAATGCCAGTGAGGGCAATGAGACGCTACAGAACAGCATCGTTATTGGCTGCGACATTCGTGACTCAAGCGAGACACTGAAGCAAGCGACTATTCGCGGTATTGTTGATGCCGGCGTTGATGTGATTGACCTAGGCATGACCGGTACTGAAGAGGTGTATTTTGCCACTAGCCATTATAATGCGTTAGGTGGTATTGAGGTCACCGCCAGTCACAACCCCATCAATTACAATGGGCTAAAACTGGTGCGTGAAGGTTCAAGACCGATTAGTGCTGACTCTGGCCTGGCAGAGATTCAAGCTTTGGCAGAGCAAGGTAGTTTTGCCGCCTCTGCCCAAGCAGGGAAGGTAGTAGAGAAGTTTGATAAGACCGCTTATGTCGATCACTTAATGAGCTTTATCGATACCGATAAGCTAGTACCTTTAAAGATTGTGATTAACTCTGGTAATGGCAGCGCGGGTCCGACTGTTGATTTAATTGAGCAGCGTTTACAACAAAAAAACGCCCCTGTTGAAATCATCAAAGTACACCACACCCCAGATGGTAGCTTCCCCAACGGCATCCCCAATCCTATGATCTTGGCCAATCGTGAATCTACCAAACAAGCAGTGATTGAGCATAAAGCTGACTTAGGCATCGCCTTTGATGGTGACTTCGACCGCTGCTTCTTGTTTGATGCCCAAGGTGAATTTGTGGAGGGCAGCTATGTGGTTGGTATGCTAGCCCAAGCCTTTTTGCAAAAGCATCCCAGTGCGGCCATCGTCTACGACCCTCGCGTGCTCTACAACACCGAAGCTATTATCGCAGAGGGTAACGGTAAAGCAGTGATTAGTAAATCAGGCCACTCTTTTATCAAGCAAGTCATGCGTGAATCAGGAGCCGTCTATGGCGGTGAAATGAGTGCCCATCACTACTTTCGTGACTTCTTTTATTGCGACAGTGGCATGATTCCTTGGCTACTGACCATTGAGCTGTTATCGACCACTGGCAAATCATTAGGTCAGTTGGTAAATGAGCGTATCAGCGCTTACCCTAGCTCAGGCGAGATTAACTTTAAGCTGACCCAAGCCAGCAGCGATGAAATCATTAGCGCTATTGAAGACTACTTTAGCGCACAAAACCCTGACAAAAACACCCTAGATGGCTTAAGCCTAGACTTTGGCCAGTGGCGCTTTAATATTCGTGCCTCAAACACTGAGCCCCTAATTCGACTTAACATCGAAACCAAGGGTGATGAGACATTATTGGCTGAAAAAACTGCCGAAATTAAACAGTGGTTGGCCACACAAGGGGCTGAGATTGCTTAGGTCTGCTTTTTAAGTTATTAGTAAGTGGTTAGACAAAGCTTTAATTCAAAAAAACTGTATAAAAAATCCCGTTAACCAATTTTGGATTAACGGGATTTTCGCTTTTTGCTTGTACCCTAAAAAAAGCTTGAAACCAAAACCGTCTACTTGCTGCGGCCAATACCTTGATAGTCGCCAGTCAGTGACTGGATTTGATCTTTAGTAAACGCATTTTGGGCATCAAACACCGGTATCACCACCTCATTAAGAGCACTGATAGGCAAACGCTTGGTCTCTGGCCATGATAATACAAATAAGGCATCGCAATGCGCTAACTGCTCAGTGGGGGTCTCAATAAACTGCAATAACGGCTGATCAGGATACAATCCTGCCAGCTCGCTCTCGGCCTCTAATGCATAGACCTGAGTGGTAATATTATAAGACCATAACAAGTTTAATAACGGGTGAATGGCAGCCTCAGAGGTGCGCCCTGAGCCTGGCTTATAGCTTGCACCCCAGATAGACACCTGCTTATTCTCAATAGCTCCATCAAAATACTGCCAGAACTTGCGGAAAATAAGCTCTTTTTGGTCATTATTAATAACATCAACAGTTTGCATTAAACGGTGATCCACCTGAGTATGGGCCAAGGTTTGTTGTAATGCCTTAAGCTCGGCTGGGAGAGTCGTCCCCCCAAAGCCCCATCCCGCCTTTAGATAACTGCTACCAATACGAGTGTCTAACCCCATGATATCAGCTACTTCTTGGATATCTACCCCTTGGCAATCAGCCAATCTTGACCATTCATTCATAAAGCTAACCCGAGTAGCAAGCATACTCATAATGGCACTGCGTGAGAATTCAATGGTCGCAATATCACTGATATAACTGCGTCGAGCCTGGGCAATTAAGGGCTGCAATACCGCCACTTTATCTATTGAGTCGGCTGTCTTCTCCCCCATCAACCACAGCTTAGGCGATAGCATTGAAGGATAGGCACTGCCGTCTTGCAAAAAAACAAAGGGTACGTAATAAACCCAAGGACGCTGGCAATAATGGGCAATGTCTGCAAAAACTCCCAAAGTGCTAATGCCACTTAAGATAACTGGGGTCTGACTGGGGACTTGGCTTTCATTTAACGCAGTTACCCAAGCTGGCTTATTGTCATTACTGTGACACCACGTCTCAGGCAAATCGCTATGAAACAGCCAGTATAGACTGGCAGTTTGCTGGGCGAATACCGCCGCCGCTTGCTCTGGAATAGGCTGCACCACGATGCTTTGTTGGTTTAGATACAGTTGCCATAAAGCCTGCTGCTGATGCTCAAACTTATAGTTGGCTAGGGTATGCTCTAGTTCATTTTGATCGGTATATAAGCTGACCCTATTCCCTAAGCTCACCATTACCGTAGCGGTGGTAATGGCATCGATTGAGTGACCAACAATTACGCATAGGTTATCTGCTACGCTATTACTGGGTTTTATATGGGCTGGCATGGTCATCAAACTTCATCCTTTTTATTGTTTTTAATGATTTTATTGTTATTAATGCTAACGCTTATTTTTCCTCAATTTGCTTATTAATATGCTGTAATAAAGCCTGAGTAGAGCTGTCAAAAGTAGCTTGTTCTTCTGCAGCTGTATTTGACTCACGCTTTGTTAAATGAATATGAGCAAAGACTGCATCGGCCACCTTTTTACCCATCTCCACTCCCCATTGGTCAAACGGGTTGATGTCCCAAATACTGGCCATGACAAACACTTTATGTTCGTACAAAGCAATTAGAGCACCAAAGCTAGTTGGAGTCAGCTCATCCAATAAGATCGTCGTCGATGGCTGATTGCCCCGATAGCGCTTGAATTTATCCAGTTCTGAGACTTCTTGCTCCGCTTTGGCGGGTAGCGCCTCGTTACCAAAAGCCAATACTCGACTTTGTGCCAAGCAGTTGGCCAATGACAAAGCATGTTGGCGCTTTAATTCACTAGACTCAGACTCTTGATAATAATTGACGCAGGCAATGAAGTCACAGGAGACTTTTTGGGTACCTTGATGCAGCAATTGATAAAAAGCATGCTGTGCGTTAGAGCCAATCTCCCCCCATAAAATTGGGCAGGTGGCATAGGTAACGGGCTGACCGTCATGGGTCACTGATTTACCATTACTCTCCATTTCAAGCTGCGTCAAGTAGCTTGGAAAGTACTTAAGACGACCATCGTAAGGCAGCACAGTATGGGCATTAATGCCTAAAAAGGTACTGTTCCAGACCCCGATCAGTCCCAATAACAGCGGTAAGTTTTGATCAAAGTCGGCATGCAAGAAGTGCTGGTCCATCGCATAGGCGCCTTGCAGCATTTCATTGAAGCGTTCAGTACCAATGCGAATGGCTACCGCTAAGCCGATGGCCGACCACATTGAAAAACGACCGCCAACCCAGTCCCAGAGCTTCAACTGGTGCTCTGGGGCGATGCCCCAAGCACTAACTCTGTCAGGATTGGCAGAAATACCAATAAAATGTCGGCGCAGTAAGGTGGTTTGACTAGCGCCAGTACTCAGCAGCCACGCTCGAGCCGTCTCTGCGTTAGACAAGGTATCCACAGTACCAAAAGACTTAGAAGAGATGATAAACAAAGTCGTTTCTGGATTTAGATACTCCAATAAGCTGCCTAGCTGAGTGCCATCCATATTAGATACAAAGTGGACTTCAATATCACTGTCTGCCCATTCATCGAGCGCAGTATTGGCCATAACTGGGCCCAAATCTGAACCACCTACCCCAATATTAACCACATCGGTAATGGCTTTGCCCGAATAACCGCGCCAGATGCCATTGCGAATTCGGCTCACCAAATCCGCCGCTTTATCTAGACTATCATGAACCTCTGCCACCACATCCATACCTTGGTGTGATAGCTTGGCAGTCCTCGGCAAACGCAGGGCAGTGTGTAGCGCCGCTCTATCCTCACTACTATTTACCTTGTCGCCTTGATACAGGCTACGAATTTTTTGTGGTAAATCACAAGCTTCGGCTAACTGGATCAATTGCTGTTTCACTGACTCATCAAGGCACTGCTTGGAGTAATCAAAATAAATCCCTGCGGCCTGAACACTGAACTTTTGCGCTCTATCTTGCTGCTTGGCAAATAACTGTGTTAACGACCAAGGCTTTTGTGCCAATTGTTGTAACTGTTGCCACTGTGATAACTGAGTAGGTAGAGCATGGTCTTTGTGCGCTGGTATCATAATACTGTGACTCAATAAGGCTAAAGTTAGGCTTGAAGCTGCTGCTCGGCAAAGTAAATAAAGGCCTTCATATAGCTGGTCATATCACCGGCATCAAAACTTTCGCCCAGCATGGTGGTGATGTCCACCCCTTGGGTGCTAATTAAGGCATCGATGGCATCGGTCAATTGGATTTCACCGCCCACTGAAGGCTTAGTCTCAGCCAAATAATCAAAAATAGTAGCGGTAAATACATAACGCCCCACCACTGCCAGATTAGAAGGCGCATCGGCTAATGCCGGCTTTTCTACAAAGCCGGCCACTGCGAAGTTGGCGTTGTTATCAGCAGACAGCTGTGATAATTGTGCCTCATCTTGTAGTTTAGCAATACCATATTTATGTACATCTTCATCGGCTACGGCGCTTACTAAGATTTGTGAATGGTTGCTTTGCTTAAAGCTCTGAATCATATAGGCCAGGTTGTCTTTGTCCATATTGGTGGTAAACGGATTAAGCACCACATCCGGCAGCAATACCGCAAAAGGATTGTCGCCGACAATAGGACGAGCCTTTAACACTGCATGACCAAGACCTAATGGTTTGCCCTGACGAATCATAGATACTGACACATCCTCTGGTAGCCAGTTTAAGCTATCTGCCAATTCATCTTTGCCTTTGGCACGCAGCTGGTTATCCAGCTCAGCATTAATATCAAAGTAGTTCTCAATGGCACTTTTTTGGGCATGCCCTACCAATACTATGTGCTTAATACCGGCAGCAATGGCTTCTTCAATTACGTAATGAATGGCAGGACGGTTTCCTAACGGCAACAGCTCTTTTGGGACTGATTTTGATAAAGGCAACATACGAGTACCGAAGCCGGCAACAGGGATAACAGCATGAGTTACTTGAGTGGTCATAAGCATCCAATTTTAATTGTTGTAAGGTATTTAATGATTATAGGGAATCTAATAGTTTTTGGCTAAGTGTGGGTTAAGAAGAGTACTATTTATCTTAAGCACAAATTATATTTAACCCAAAATTATGTCTCTATTGTAGCAAACTTCAGTATCCATTCCACAGCTGTTAGTCTGCCTTATGAACAGAATCTAACACAGAATATTTAACCAAAAAAAAGAGCACCCCAGAGGGATGCCCTTTTCATCTATAAACAGACCTTGTACAGACAGAGATTAAGCTGTCTGCGCAACAAAGCAAATTACCAACCAGTAACTTCTTTAACGGTCTCACCAATCTTAGATGGGTCACGAGTATACGCGATGCCCGCTTCTTCGAAGGCTTTGAATTTCTCTTCAGCAGTACCTTTACCACCAGAGATAATCGCACCAGCATGGCCCATACGTTTACCTTTAGGGGCTGTTACACCAGCGATGTAACCGATAACTGGCTTAGTTACGTGCTCTTTGATGTAAGCGGCTGCTTCTTCTTCAGCTGTACCACCGATTTCACCGATTAGTACGATGGCTTCAGTTTGAGGATCTTCTTCAAACATTTTCAAGCAATCGATTTGGTTCATACCTGGGATTGGGTCACCACCAATACCGATACAAGTTGACTGACCGAAGCCTAGTTTAGTGGTTTGAGCCACAGCTTCATAAGTCAAAGTACCAGAGCGTGAGATGATACCCACTTTACCTGGTAAGTGGATGTGGCCTGGCATAATACCAATTTTACACTGACCTGGAGTGATTACGCCTGGGCAGTTTGGACCAACCATTTTCACATCGCCAGCTTCTTCGATGTAGCGTTTTGCTTTTAGCATGTCTAAAGTTGGAACACCTTCAGTGATCACAACGATTAGTTTAACGCCTGCGTCTACCGCTTCGATGATTGAATCTAGAACGAAAGGAGCTGGAACGTAGATAACTGACGCATCAGCGTTAGTCGCTTCCATAGCTTCCGCCATAGTGTTAAATACAGGTAGACCTAGGTGAGTTTGACCCCCTTTACCTGGAGTTACACCACCAACTACTTTAGTACCGTACTCAATCGCTTGTTCTGAATGGAAAGTACCGTTTTTACCAGTAAAACCTTGCACCAATACTTTGGTGTCTTTATCAATTAATACACTCATTATTTACTCCTAATTATGGTCACTTATTTGGGATTATGCAGTTTTTACAGCATCAACAATTTTCTGCGCAGCGTCAGATAGGCCTTGAGCTGAAATTACTTCCACATCAGACTCGTCTAACAACTTAGCACCTAATTCAGCATTGTTACCTTCTAAGCGAACCACGACAGGTACAGTTACATTCACTTCTTTAACCGCTGCAATGATGGCTTCAGCAATCATGTCACAACGTACGATACCACCGAAGATATTGATTAGAACGCCTTGTACGCTGTCATCTTCTAAGATGATTTTGAACGCTTCTACAACGCGATCTTTAGTAGCGCCACCACCAACGTCTAGGAAGTTAGCTGGCTTACCACCGTATAGTTTGATGATGTCCATAGTTGCCATAGCAAGACCGGCACCGTTAACCATACAACCGATGTTACCTTCAAGAGCAACATAGTTTAGGTCAAATTCAGCTGCTTTTAGTTCACGCTCATTTTCTTGTGATGGGTCATGTAATTCAGCGATTTTTGGCTGACGGAATAGAGCGTTTGAATCCACACCGATTTTGCCATCAACACAAGCCAATTCGCCGTTTTCACGAACCGCTAGTGGGTTGATTTCAATCATATCGAAATCGTTTTCGATAAAGGCTTGATAAGCACCAGTCATTAGCTTAACGAACTGGTTGATTTGCTTGCCTTCTAAGCCTAGTTTGAAACCTACTTCACGAGCTTGGAAAGGCATTAAACCTACTAAAGGATCTACAGTGATGCTGAAGATTTTTTCTGGTGTTTCTTCTGCTACTTTTTCAATCTCAACACCACCTTCAGTTGAGGCCATGAAAGTTACACGGCGAGTAGCACGGTCAACTACCGCACCTAGGTATAGCTCAGTTTGTACTGGGTACATGTCTTCTGCAACCAATACGAAGTTTACTGGCTGACCTTCAGCATCTGTTTGATAAGTAACTAAGTTAGTACCGATTAGGCTTTCAGCAATTTCTTTGGCTTCTTCACGAGTTTTAGCAAGCTTAACACCACCTGCTTTACCACGGCCACCAGCGTGAACCTGTGCTTTGATTACCGCAACATCTGTTGGGGTTTTGTCAAAAGCTTCAGCAGCTTCTTCACCATTATAAGCAATGATCCCTTTTTGGATCGGTAGTCCATAGCTTTCTAGCAATAGTTTTGCTTGATACTCATGTAAATTCATAAAGTTATCCTTTAGTTTTTTATTTAACAGATTAAAGCTGACACCAGATACCTAAATCCCTCTAATGTCAGCAACTTAATTAGCAACAGACTTTTATATAAATACTAATTAGCACTTCACTAAGTCTATAACTGTTTCTTATTTACGCTTTTTACGCTGGATTGCGTGGATAGCACGACCATCTGCTGAAAGAGCGGCTTCATGGACAGCTTCACTGATCGTTGGGTGAGCAAATGTCATTAGCTGTAGGTCTTCAATGCTTGAAACGAATTCCATAGCAATCATACCTTGGTGAACAATATCACCTGCGCCGGCACAAATAGCGTGCATACCTAATAAGCGGTCAGTTTTGGCATCAGCCACAACTTTGATAGAGCCTTGACCTTCACTTTGTGCTAAGGCACGGCCGTTAGCTGCTAAGTTAAATGAACCGGTCTTAACGTCATAACCTTGTTCTTTGGCCGCTTGCTCAGTTAAGCCAACCCAAGCAATTTCTGGGTGAGTATAGATGACATTGATGATGGTGTCATAGTTAACTTGCGCTTTTTCACCATGGATACGCTCAACGGCCATCATGCCCTCTTCCATTGCTTTGTGAGCAAGCATAGGACCACGCACTAAGTCACCAATAGCGTACACGCCATCTAGATTAGTTTTACACTGATCATCTACTTCAACCAAACCGCGGTCTGTTAAAGTGATGCCTGAATCTTCACCCAATAGTTTTTCAGAATAAGCACGGCGACCCACACAAACGATTAGTTTGTCGAAGGTTTCTTCACTAGACTCACCGCCTTTCTCACTGGTCACAACCACTTGGCCGTCTTTGATTTCAGTACCGGTTACTTTGGTATCCACACGGATGTCTAGACCTTGTTTTTTTAGCAATTTGCCCGCTTCTTTAGCGATGTCTTTGTCAGCAGCAGCTAAGAATTCAGGTAATGCTTCATACACTACCACTTCAGCACCTAGACGACGCCATACTGAGCCAAGCTCAAGACCGATTACACCAGCACCAATCACACCCAAACGCTTAGGCGTTTCAGTGAAGTCTAACGCACCAGTTGAATCAACAATAATGCCTTCTTCGTTGTCTACTGGAGCAACTGGGATATCGATAGGCACAGAACCCGCCGCTAAAATAACGTTTTTAGCAGTGATTACTGTTTCTGACTCATCTTCTAAAGCGGTAAATTTAACTTTTTTCTCGCTGCCTTTACCGTCAACTAAAGTACCCCAACCTTGTAACCAATCTACGCCGTTGCCTTTAAGTAGCATAGCAACACCGCCGGTTAACTGCTTAACGATACCTTCTTTACGTTCGATCATTTTTGCAACGTCGATTTCAACATCGCCAGTAGTGATGCCATGCTCAGCAAGGTCATGCTTAGTAGCCTCATAACGGTGTGAAGAATCAAGTAACGCTTTTGAGGGGATACATCCTACGTTTAAGCAAGTACCGCCCAATGCAGGCTCACCTTTATAAACGCGTTTTTCGATACAAGCCACGCTCATACCCAATTGACCGGCACGAATAGCGGCTTCATAACCACCTGGGCCACCGCCAATAACAACTAAATCATAATTGTCTTTCATAGTATATTCCGTCTTTTAATTAAAGAATTTTAAAAGCTCTTTTATTTATAATTTGAATTATGAAATGACTTATTTATTCATTCTTGTAGGGTTAATTAGCACTTGGATTGCCTTTAGGCTTGCCTATATTTTTAAAAAACTATGTGCTAAATAACTTAATAATCAATCAATCCATAATGAAAAAGCTTGTACCAGAATCTCTCTGATACAAGCCCGTTGACCTTATAGGTCAAGTAATAGTCTTGCTGGATCTTCGATCAGCTCTTTGATTGTTACTAAGAACTGTACCGCATCTTTACCATCAATCATACGGTGATCGTAAGATAGAGCTAGATACATCATAGGTAGAATTTCAACTTGACCATTGACCGCCATAGGACGATCGTTGATAGCATGCATACCTAAGATAGCTGTTTGTGGTGGGTTCAAGATTGGTGTTGACATTAATGAACCAAATACACCACCGTTAGTGATAGTGAAAGTACCACCAGTCATTTCTTGTAGTGACAATTTGCCATCGCGTGCTTTACCAGCGAACTCACGGATACCCGCTTCGATATCTGCCATGCTCATGCGATCTGTGTCACGTAGTACAGGAACTACTAGACCACGGTCTGAAGATACCGCAACACCTACGTCATAGTAACCATGATAAACAATGTCATCACCGTCGATTGAGGCGTTAACTGCTGGGAAACGCTTCAATGCTTCAGTAGCTGCTTTAACGAACAATGACATAAAGCCTAGACGTGTGCCATGGCGTTTTTCAAACTGATCTTTGTATTTAGCACGTAGATCCATCAATGGCTTCATGTTAACTTCGTTGAACGTGGTTAACATGGCAGTTTCTTGAGTGGCTGATAATAGACGGTTCGCAACTGTCTTACGTAGACGCGTCATTGGAACACGCTTCTCAGTACGCTCACCTACTGACTCAGCTACTGGGCGACCACTGTCAGATTTGATAGAGCTATCCGCTTTAAGGGTTGGATTAGCCATATCTTGTTTCGTAACACGACCACCACGGCCTGTGCCTTCAACATTTTTTGGATCCACACCAGACTCTTTAGCCGCTTTACGAACTGCTGGGCTTTGGTCTTTATGATCGTCAGCACTATCTGCAGCTGCAGCAGGCTTAGCTTCTGCTTTCTCTTCAGTTTTTTCTTCAGCTTGGCTTTCTTCAGCGGCGCTATCAGCACCTTTTGTGCCGGTAGCACCCGCTTCAAATTCAGCGATTAATTCGTCAGAAAGTACGGTGTCATCAACTTGCTTAACAATTTTAGTAACCACACCGTCATCTGGAGCCACTACTTCTAAAACCACTTTATCAGTTTCGATTTCGGCTAAGATGTCATCACGGTTTACTTGTTCGCCTTCGCTTACGTGCCATTCAACGATAGTACCGTCAGCTACTGACTCTGGGAATACGGGCGCTTTAATTTCTGCCATGGGAACTGCTCCTGTTATAAATATAAAATGATTAATTACTTATTTTATTTCACCCAATAAACAACCTGAGGGTTAACTTTACAGTCTTTAACTTCGAATTATGGTTGTCTATTGTTAAAAGTTAGTTAAGTATTAAAAGCCAATTAGGATAATAAAACTCAATAAAATCAGTTGGAACAAATACTGAAGGCCTAAGCGACTGTTTGCCGCCTAGACCTCGTTAAGACTTATTTAAGTTGATCTACTTCGACACCAAGACCACCAGCAACCAGCTCTCTTTGCTGACGAACGTGAATCGCAGGCAAGCCTGTTGCAGGTGCTGCAGAAGCAGGACGAGCAACTGGGTCAACAACATGTGCTTTAGTAACACGCGGTTGATCACCTTGTGGGCCAAAGATACGGAACATGTGCGGTGCTAAATAGTACCAAGCGCCTTGGTTTAGTGGCTCTTCTTGGCACCATACAATCTCTTTAAGGTTGGCATATTTCTGCACTTCTTCCACCATTCTTTCTTCAGGCAGTGGGTATAACTGCTCAATACGAACAATGGCCACATGATCTAAGCCCAGTTCACGACGCTGCTCAAGCAGATCATAATAAACCTTACCACCACACATAACTACACGAGTTACTTTGTCATTGTCTAACTGATCAATCTCTGGCAATACGGTTTCAAATTTACCGTTAGCCAACTCTTCTAGCTCTGAGGTAGCAAGCTTGTGACGCAGTAAGCTCTTCGGAGACATTACCACTAATGGCACACGGCTAGGACGTACCGCTTGACGGCGTAATACGTGGAATATTTGGGCCGGAGTGGTTGGAGTAATAACCTGCATGTTATCTTCAGCACAAAGCTGTAAGAAGCGCTCTAAACGGGCTGATGAATGCTCAGGACCTTGACCTTCAAAGCCGTGTGGCAATAACATGGTCAAACCACAGACACGTTGCCATTTAGTTTCACCACTTGAGATGAACTGGTCAATAACCACTTGCGCACCGTTGGCGAAGTCACCAAACTGTGCTTCCCAAATAATTAATGCATTTGGCACAGTGGTTGAGTAGCCGTATTCGAATGCCAATACCGCTTCTTCTGACAACAATGAGTTGTAAGTAGCAAAACGGGCTTGAGTATCGTTTATATGTGCTAGTGGCACATACATATCGCCGTTTTCTATGTTATAAATTTCAGAGTGACGATGTGAGAAAGTACCACGGCCCACGTCTTCACCAGTAATACGAACTAAGAAACCTTCGTCTACTAAAGAGGCATAAGCTAAAGTCTCAGCTGCACCCCAGTTCAAAGGCTCTTCACCAGTTTGCATTGCTAAGCGCTGCTCAACCAGTCTTTGAACTTGACGCTGTAGCTTAAAGCCTTCTGGCATTTCTGCCATACGACGACCATATTCTTTTAGCTTCTCGATATCAACGCTGGTATCCCAGTCATCTTCTAGCTCATGGCCTAAGTACGGACTCCAGTCAACATAAAGCTCTTCGTTTGGCTCTCGCACTAACGAGTTGGCTACGTATTCGCCTTTGTCTAAAGCTTCACGGTATTCATCTTCAAGCTTTTTGTCATCTCCTTCAGAGATCACACCTTCATTTAATAGCTTTTCAGCATACTGAGTGCGGGTGGTCGGTAGCTTCTTGATGATGGCATACATTAGTGGCTGAGTGGCTGAAGGCTCATCAGCTTCGTTATGACCGTTACGACGATAGCAGAATAAGTCAATTACGATGTCTTTGTGAAACTCATGACGATAATCTAGCGCCATTTGTGCGGCAAAAACTACGGCTTCAGGATCGTCACCATTGACATGAATGATTGGAGCGTGAACCATCTTAGCGATGTCAGTACAGTACTCAGTAGAGCGTGCATCTTCTTGACGGCTAGTAGTAAAGCCCACTTGGTTGTTGATAACAATGTGAACCGTACCGCCTGTGGTATAAGCACGAGTCTGCGACATCTGGAACGTTTCTTGAACCACACCCTGGGCAGCAATAGCGGCGTCACCATGCACTACCAGTGGCAATACTAAGTTACCATCAGTGTCGTTACGACGAACTTGACGCGCACGTACCGAACCTTCAAGTACTGGCGATACAATTTCAAGATGCGAGGGGTTAAATGCTAGAGCTAAGTGAGCTTCACCGCCTGGTGTCATCACGTTTGATGAATAACCATTGTGGTACTTAACGTCACCTGAACCTTTTTCAGGCATCACCTTACCATCGAACTCATCAAATAAGTCCGCTGGGTTTTTACCTAAAATGTTCACTAATAAGTTTAGACGTCCACGGTGAGCCATACCGATAACCATTTCTTTGGTACCGTAGCCACCTGCACGCTGAATGATTTCGTGCACTGCTGGAATGAAGCTTTCACCGCCTTCAAGACCGAAACGCTTAACACCAGTATATTTACGAGCTAAGTATTTCTCTAAGCCTTCTGCAGCGGTTAGACGCTCAAGAATCTCTTTTTTCTTTTCTTTATCAAATTTGATGTGACCTAAGTTGGTTTCCATGTAGTTTTCAAACCAACGCTTCTCGGTGCTGGTCGTCACATGCATATACTCAAGGCCGATATGACTACAGTAAATACGCTCAGCCACTTCGATAATTTCACGAAGTGTCGCTTCTGGCTTACCGATATTAAAATCACTGGTTGGAAAAACTGTGTCTAAGTCTGCTTCAGACAGGCCATGATATTCTAGAGTTAAATCTTCTACTGGAGCACGGGCTTGTAGTTGTAATGGGTCAAGCTTCGCACGGCGGTGACCACGACGACGATATGCAGAAATTAATTTCTGTACGCCCATCTGACGGGGGTCCATACAGTTGGCATCAGATCCAGCACCGGCTGGAGCAACCACACCTTTATTGGCCGTCTGGTTACGAGCCAGTAATAAGAACTGATCCTGGATAGCATGGTGCAAAGCATCATTGCCGGTTTCATATTCTTTAAAGTAAGCTTGCCAATCAGCATCTACACTGTCTGGATCTTGTAGATATTGCTCATATAGCGACTCGATATAAGTTGCGTTGTCGCCTGCAAGTTCTGTCGCACCTGCTGCTTTTAAAGCATCTTCATTAGTCATAGTATTCATAGTCTTTTCTTGTTTACATTAAGGTTTAATTAAAATAAAAACGCATTTAGATCAAGCTATTGTTGTAGGTAACTTATTTTATCAATTAACATCATTAATCTTGTTAAAGTCTGTAGTCAGTTTGACTCAATCATAAGTTGGTGATACTTCAGAGTAGGGTTAATGTAAAGTCAATCAGTATTGATTAAAGCTAACTGGCGCAAAAGTTAAGCGCTAGCAAGTTTTATAACAATGAGGGTTAACCGTTAATTAGGCTCAGTTAACAAGTTTTAACACTTCGCTTTTAGTCATAAGCAAATAGTTTGTTATCAGCAAATGGTTACAAGCAAAATTTAGGCCAACTATAATAGTTGAGACGCCTGCCTCCTATCTTATTTAGCTACTGCCCAACTTCATCTAGCAATCTGAGCAACGCTTTCACTGTATTTAACTTACTTGATTTACTTATTTGCTCTACCAACCTTCTAAACCAGTGTTTCCACACTAACTAGCTTTTTATCTGTACTAATTATCTATACTAACCTACTACACCAACCTACTGCCTATTGTGACTAATTAAGCTTATTAGCTAGCTTTTTTTAGCCTATTTTTGGGTAAGTCTGTAATCTATCTACTTATTTGCCTATTCCTTCAGTTGACGACTTACTCAGATCAGTTGCCCTGCTTATTAACAACTATGGGGACGTTTTGGCTGATTACTAGCTTTAAGCCTTTGCCCCTTTCAGCCCTA
Source organism: Psychrobacter phenylpyruvicus DSM 7000 = NBRC 102152 (assembly GCF_000685805.1). Lineage (GTDB taxonomy): Bacteria > Pseudomonadota > Gammaproteobacteria > Pseudomonadales > Moraxellaceae > Psychrobacter > Psychrobacter phenylpyruvicus. The sequence continues at coordinate 34,105 of NZ_JMKP01000018.1, forward strand.
TCTTAAGCAGGTAAACTCTACCCTAACTAGGATAGATTAAAATCTGTCAGCTTCGACATAAAACAGAGCCGCAATCAACAGAGCTACCCTTAATTAAAATAGAATCTTAGCTGCATCAAAACCTGTTTACTATCATGGTTTTTGTTACCTACAGCGTGAGCCATATTCTACCTCGAAATGAGCTAAGAATACAGTTGAACACTAAGAGTAAGGGTAACATGTAACCAAAAAACTCTAGTTTTGTTTCTTATATAGTAGGTATTTAGAAACTAAATGTTCATCATTTGCACACTGCTAATTTTAACAAAAAAAGACCCCTATCAACAAATAGAGGTCTGTGGTATTCACGTAAAGTATTGCTAATCGATACTAATACCTTTTTTTACATTAATATCACTAGTGTCTAAATTAACCAAACCCACTTAAGGTTACGTTTAGCCGGCCTGCTCTAGTAACAAGTTACGTAGGTGACCAATCGCGCGCGTTGGGTTCAAGCCTTTAGGACAAACCGCCACACAGTTCATAATACCGCGGCAACGGAATAGGCTGAATGGGTCATCCATACGTGCCAAACGTGCTTGAGTATCAGTATCACGGCTATCTGCTACGAAACGATAAGCGTTAAGTAACGCAGATGGACCTAAGAACTTATCTGGGTTCCACCAGAATGATGGGCAGCTGGTTGAACAGCAAGCACATAAAATACACTCATACAGACCGTTTAGCTTCTCACGTTGTTCAGGGGACTGAAGACGCTCTGTTGGCGGTGCTGGCTGATCGTTAATTAAGAAAGGATGAACTTTTTCGTACTGCTCATAGAATTGGTTCATGTCCACAACCAAATCACGAACCACAGGCAGACCTGGTAGAGGACGTACTGTGATTTTCTCTGGTAGGGTGTTCATGTTTACCAAACATGCTAAGCCGTTTTTACCATTGATGTTCACCCCGTCAGAGCCACAAATACCTTCACGGCAAGAGCGTCTAAACGTGATGCTTTCATCTTGTTTTTTCAAACGTAGTAAAACGTCAAGCAACATACGATCAGAGTCTAAAAGCTCAATCGTATAAGTTTGCATGTAAGGGGCTGCGTCCTTATCAGGGTCGTAGCGGTATATCTCAATAGTGCGAGTACCTCGACTCATAGTGCTAACTCCACACGGCGTAAAGCTGTTTTACAATTTTCCAACTTGGGTCAAGTGCCACAGCTTTACTAATTCATAAAATTAAATTCAAATAGGTTACGTTAATCAAGCTTTAGCTTAGTATACGCGTACTTTTGGCTCAACGTAATCAACAGTTAGTGGTACTTTACGAACCGGCTTATAGACAATCTTGTTGCCTTCAGAATACCAAATAGTATGCTTCATCCATTCGTTGTCGTTACGACCGTTTGGTGCAACCGCGTCATCTTCTGGACGTTCATAGTCCAATACAGTATGCGCTCCACGGCACTCATGACGCTTAGAAGCTGAAATCATAGTTGCTTTGGCTACTTCGTAAAGGTTAGCGACTTCTAAAGCTTCAATACGGGCAGTGTTAAATACCTGCGACTTATCCGCTAAGTGAATGTTATCCACTTTTTCTTGAAGTGCTAATAACTTCTCAACGCCTTCATCCATCAATGCTTGCGTACGGAATACACTGGCATGCTTCTGCATGGTTGCACGAATTTCATCAGCCACCTCTTGAGCATTATAACCTTGAGTAGACTGCTGTAGCTTATTCAAGCGCGCCATAGTGAAGTCTAGTACACGAGGGTTCATTGGGTGATAGTTGTGGTCAGAGCTGCTGAAGTTATCAATGATATGTTTACCTGCAGCGCGGCCGAATACTACCAAGTCAAGTAGCGAGTTGGTACCTAGACGGTTAGCACCGTGAACACTCACACACGCACACTCACCAATGGCATATAGACCTTTAACGATTTTAGAGTCGGTGTATTGACCGTGCTCATCAACGTTACCTTCAAGATCTGGCACAATAACCTGGCCATGCATAGTAGTTGGAATACCGCCCATCATATAGTGAATGGTTGGGATAACTGGGATTGGCTCTTTGGTAATATCAACGTTAGCAAAGTTTTTACCAATCTCAAATACTGAAGGCAGACGCTTCATGATGGTGTCCACACCTAAGTGAGTCATGTCCATCACGATATGGTCAGCATTAGGACCACAACCACGACCTTCTTTGATCTCTTGGTCCATTGAGCGTGATACTAGGTCACGTGGCGCCAAATCTTTAACGGTTGGGGCATAACGCTCCATGAAGGCTTCACCATCTTTGTTACGTAAGATAGCACCCTCACCACGGCACCCTTCAGTTAGTAGTACACCAGCACCGAATACACCAGTTGGGTGGAACTGCCAGAATTCCATATCTTGTAATGGAATACCTGCACGTACTGCCATACCTAGGCCGTCACCAGTATTAATATAAGCGTTGGTTGAAGCGGCGAAGATACGACCCGCACCCCCTGTTGCTAATACAGTATTGGTGGCTTGGAATACCGCTACAGTACCGGTTTCTTGCTCAATAGCAACTACGCCATTGATGTCGCCTTTTTCATCTTTAATAAGATCAAGCGCGATCCACTCGATGAAGAATTCAGTACCCGCTTCCAAGTTCTTTTGGTATAGCGTGTGTAGTAGGGCGTGGCCAGTACGGTCAGCAGCGGCACAAGCACGTTGTACTGCTTTTTCACCATAGTTTGAAGTGTGACCACCGAATGGGCGCTGATAGATAGTTCCGTCTGGGTTACGGTCAAACGGCATACCCATGTGCTCAAGCTCGTATACTACTTTTGGCGCTTCACGGCACATAAATTCGATAGCGTCTTGGTCACCCAACCAGTCTGACCCTTTTACGGTGTCATAGAAGTGGAAGTGCCAGTTATCCTCACTCATGTTACCTAGGCTAGCCCCAATACCACCTTGCGCCGCAACTGTGTGCGAACGGGTTGGGAATACTTTGGTAATGACAGCTACGTTCATGCCGCCTTCTGCTAATTGCAGAGCTGCACGCATACCTGAGCCGCCACCGCCAACGATAACAGAGTCGTAATTTAGGGTTTTAATATTGCTAATTGTATTGTCTTGTCTAGTTGCCATTACGTTTTCCTAATGAATACGTTAGTCGTCATATTAGCTGGCGATGGGCGCTATAAAGCATCAATACCTTATAGCTTCACATTACCAGACAGGCTCGCTTTACTCTAAAGTGGTTTTGGTTCATTAACTAACTAAAGCAGGCTTTAGCAAATTAGATGATACCGCGGCCCCAAAAAATCATGACGCCCCAGAATAGGTACACCAAAATTGCGATAATCATAGCAGCCTGTAGCACGATGCGTAAGCCGGTAGATTTGATATAGTCGGTGAATACCGTCCACATCCCTACCCAGGCGTGTACCGCTAAGGCAACGATTGCCAACAAGCTTAACAAACGCATTGGCATGCTCATGATGAACATTACCCATTGTTCATAGCCAACACTGCCATTGAACAAGAAGAAAGCCACCATAACTACGGCATATACTGCTAATACCACAGCGCTGATACGCTGCATAATCCAATCGCGCGAACCTGAGCCGGTTAGGCCTGTCGCACTTTTAATTCCAGAATCATTTCTCATTAGAACATCACCCATATAAATGACAGCACTATCAATATAGCGGCAATAACAAAGCTCACAATTGACGCTGTTCTACCAGACTGATGGTCTTCATTGAAGCCCATGTCGGCAAATAAATGTTTGATACCCATAACAAAATGGTAAGCAGTCGCGGCAACAAAGATCCACACAATAAAGCGCAGCACCATGTTGTTAAAAACAGCGGCGAAATGGTGAGGTGAGTATAAAGAAGTTTGCAAAAGCCATAGCATCACTGGAATTAAGAGAAAAAGAATAATTCCTGAGATACGATGTAAAATCGAAGCTCTGGCCGTCGGTGAACTGTTAACGCTTATCACTTGGCTAAGTGGCAGATTAATCGGTCGGTTGCTTTTCACAGCGGGCGTCCTTTTGCGGTTGACACTCGTGGTTACGTTCTCAAGGCTCAACGACTTATTAGATAATGAGATACAAAGTCAAACTAACTTTACAAGCAGTCAGTGGCTTAATTTATTCATTACCACAGCTTGAGGCCTAAAACGGACACGAGACGGATAAGTTAAGGAGTTGCTAACTGGCTAAATTCATACCTAGCCGTACTGTAAAGCTACAGCACTCTAAATATATTGCTTAAATATAAATAAAATAAATAATTAAGTATAAAAATAACTTAGAGCATATAGATTCGATGCTAAAGCTTACGCCTTTGAGGCGTTGGCGACCAACATTTAGTTAACTTAATTGTTTTTATGCAAGAAAATTCACTCGAAAATTTATAATTAATACTATTGTAAACCGTACTAAATAAGGGTTACCCCTGATACTAATTATAAATCCACGTCTATTTCTGCACTTACAATCAATTAAATAAATGGTAAGCCAGCATCTATAACGCAGTAATTATAGAGTTTGTTTCTATCAATTACAAATAAAATACCAAATTAGCTTTTATATTCACTTTATTTATTGATTTTACTCTAAGTTAAGCTTGTTACTGAACTTTGTCAATCTTCAGTAACCCTTTAAGCTTTCTCACTGTCCGTTGGGGTTATGGTCAAAATCTGTTTATTACTATAAACCTAGCCTCAATTTTGCTCATAACTGACCGCTCCCGACTAGTTTTAAGGTTAAAAGCCACATTTGAACGCTTAAACTAAGTTTTTTATTAAAATAATGGTTATTTATTACAGTAATATAAGGATAGTTACTATCAGGAGTAGTTCGTAGGAGTAGTTCACATCATATCTTTCACATCATATAGAGACTAAAGCGAGCAGACTGCTATAACCAACTTACTTTAATGACAATAACTCAAATGAAAATAACTCTGACTAGAGCAACTCAGACTAAAGCGTAACTAAATATTACCAAACCCTCCTTGTGTCAAGCTCACATAAGCAAGCCTAACGCCATGCCTCTACCCCATTCTACTTTAAGGCTTAGCTTTATAATGAGGAAGCTAATGCTTCTTTTTTGGCAGTCAAAAAAATGTATCGTTAGTAAAAAAAGAGTAGATTAATCGGTGTGTAAAGGTTATTAATTTGAAGGGCATACATTGACTAACGTGGGGATTTTGCGTTATAAATGTTTTTTCAATTCAACATACTTACTGATAGTATATAATCGGTATGTGCCAATACCTTTCCCATAATTGGTCGAAAACTGCTAATATGACTTTTTAGTTGTGACTCTAGAGAAGTTAACTCTGCTCATAGGACAATGATAAAAGCTAGCAATCATGACCATTTTCAGTCATCCTTGCCAGGGAAATAGGCATAAATAATAGCCCCAAAGTTAATACAGCTGACTTTCAGCTCTTAGTTGCTAATGGGTTGTTATACCGAATAAAAACAAATTGAAAAATATTTTTTAATGGTTTTTTAGGCTAATTAAAATATTTGAAGCAGGCGTCTTTTTAAGTCGAAAGCTTTGGATCATTAACTAGCAAATGTTTTTTAAGTGTCATACCCCGATAGCCTGCTTAATTTAGCAAGCAATTAGGTCGGCTTTAAGACAACCTAACTGTTTTCTATTTTATCGTGGACGTTATCGACCCAAACTTACTGTTTATTCCAATAATTAAGAGGATTTTATGGCTAACGAAACTGCATATCTAAAGGTAGATGGACAGGAATACGAATTACCAATAATCAAGGGCACTCTTGGTCCGTCAGTAGTTGACGTTTCAGCTTTCCAAACTGCAGGCTATTGGACTTACGATCCAGGCTTTAAAGTAACTGCTCCTGTTGAGTCAGAAATCACTTACATCGATGGTGACAAAGGCGAATTATTACACCGTGGCTACCCAATCGACCAACTGGCTGAAAATGCTGAATACTTAGAAGTTTGCTACGCACTATTACATGGCGATCTGCCAACTGCTGAGCAAAAAGAAGACTTCTACAAAAAAGTAAGAGAACATACTGGTGTTCATGACCAATTACGTAAGTTCTTCGAAGGTTTCCGCCGTGACGCTCACCCAATGGCTATTATGGTAGGTGTGGTAGGTGCATTATCTGCTTTCTATCATGACAACCTTGATGTTACTGATGAAAAACAGCGCGAAATCACTGCGATTCGTCTGATTTCAAAAATGCCAACCATCGCTGCGATGAGCTACAAGTACACCAAGGGCGAACCATTCATGTACCCACGTAACGACTTCAGTTACGCTGAGAACTTCTTATATATGATGTTTGCAACGCCAGCAGATAGAGACTACAAAGTAGATCCAGTGCTGGTTAAAGCGATGGACAAAATCTTCACGCTACACGCTGACCATGAGCAAAACGCCTCTACTTCTACAGTTCGTTTGACCGCTTCAACTGGTGCTAACCCCTATGCCTGTATCGCAGCTGGTATTGTTGCGTTATGGGGTCCATCACACGGTGGTGCTAACGAAGCTGTACTAAAAATGCTAGATGAAATCGGCACAGTAGAAAACGTTGACGAGTTCATGGAAAAAGTAAAACGCAAAGAAGTGAAGCTAATGGGCTTCGGTCACCGCGTTTACAAAAACTTCGACCCACGTGCAAAAGTTATGAAAGAAACTTGTGACGAAGTTTTAGGTGCTTTAGGTATCAATGATCCTAAGCTTGAGCTTGCAATGAAACTTGAGAAAATCGCTCTAGAAGACGAGTACTTCGTAAAACGTAACCTATATCCAAACGTTGACTTCTACTCAGGTATCATCCTAAAAGCAATCGGTATCCCAACTGAAATGTTTACCGTTATCTTTGCTCTAGCCCGTACTTCTGGTTGGATCAGCCACTTGTTAGAGATGCACTCAGCACCATTCAAGATTGGTCGTCCACGTCAGTTATACACTGGTGAAACCAAGCGTGACTTCGTAAAACTTGAAGACCGCAAATAAGCTAGTTTAATACTTATAGCTGTGTTAACAGCAAGTTTATAGCACCAAAAAAGCGTCCGATATCACTATCGGACGCTTTTTTTATGTTGGTTTAACTGTGGCTATAACACCTACGATATATAATAAATAGCATAGGCGAAACGCCTGTTAAGCTAAAACTAAAACTAAAACTAAAACTAAAACTAAAACTAAAACTAAAACTAAAACTAAAACTAAAACTAAAACTAAAACTAAAACTAAAACTAAAACAGACTATTTAAATTGCTTTAATTTGGCTTCATAGTTTTTGATTTGCTCATCATAAGCCTCAATCTTTTCATTGAACTCTGCAGTTAGCGCTTCAAATTCAGCAGACTGCGACTGTTTCAATGCTTCAAGCTCAGCGCTCTGCTGGCGTTCTATCTGCTCCCAAGTTTGATACTGTTTTAGCAATCGAGCTAATGAGGGGCTTTTGATTACCAAACGCTGTGCCAGCTCTGCGTTATTAAAGATCTCCGGCGTTAACATGGCTATGCTCAGTAAAGTATCTATGTCTTGAGCCGGTAGTGGCTCCGCATCATCAAGATACAGCGCCTGCATGGCCGCATTATAGCGCTGTTTAATCTCTGCTGCGCTTAGCTCCTGCGGTGGCACTAGGGCCAAGTTAATTAATGGTAAATCCTGTAACGTCAGTTGCCCCACCTCCACATCCGACTCGCCTTGCTGTACTGCTTTAGCTTGTGCTGCGTCGTCTGTCGCTTTAGCCTCTGACTGGGTAGATGTGGTAGAGGCTGTCGAATTGGCTGTATCAGATTTTGAGCGATCAGCACCCTCCGAACTAGCTACGGCCGCATCTGTCACTTCAGAACCTACCGTATTTTGGGCTGTAGTACTTTGAGCCGCTTCTGTACTTTGGGGGTCTCTTTTTGGATCAATCAGCTTTTGGCCGACTGTCTTCTTCTGAGTAGTCGAGTTATCCGCACTTTCTGCTGCAGCAAACAAGGCTTTGTTATCCTCTGGACTGTCTGCAGCTTGCAAGGCTTCGTACTCTGCCAACTGACTTTGCTGCAGGTTGAGCTTACGATTGACATACTCTTCTTCAAAGCGGGCTATTTGTGCTTTGGCCGACTCGCTCATCACCACTTTTGCCTTCTCTTGTTGCGACACGGTTGGGTTACTGTCAGCTGTACTGTCATCAGATTTAGGTTGGCAACCCGCCAGACCTAATACCGCACCTAAGGCGATCACCGACAAGCTTTTGCGGCCGCTCATTGCCGTCAAGTTGGATTGGGAAAAAGAGTTTTTGTTGCGGATGTATTCGATCATACTTTATATTCCTTGTTATTATTGTCCTTATCTTTGTGCTCCTTGGGGTGCTGTAAGAAAGGGATACACGCTTGCCAAGCCCCACAGTCCTTGCCCTGCTCGCGGCGCACAAAGTAATCTTGTACCATACGCGCCTGCTGCTCAATACCATAGGTAAAAAAACGCTTACCTTGCTGCAGACTATAATCATAACGGCGATTGAGGACGGCCCCGCGCACCACTTTTAAGCCTTGTTGCAGTTGCCATACATGAGTCAGTTCGTGAATCAGCCAACTTTTTTTACCCAGTGACTGCTTACTAAAGTCCTCTACCCAGTCCTGGGGATTGAAGTAAATATTACCGTTAGGGCTAACGGCATAGTTCTTTAGCACCCACCAAGCTGTTTTTAGCCGCACCTGACGCACATCGAAGTCTGCTCCAAATACTGAGTGCGCCATCTGTATTTCGCCTTCAGTTAATGGTCGACTTTTTTGCTGTCCCGCGTTTACAGCCAAGCCTTTAGCCAACCAGCTATTTTTTATGGGCTTTGGCAGTTGCATCAGCTGCTGTTTTATTTTTATGCGCATGATTATAACTCGACAATGAGATATTCCATCAATATAGAATAAGACATTAAATTTAAATAATAAACAGTTAATAAGTGCAACTCGCAATAACTACAAGGGCCGGTCACATCCGCGCACATTAAGACACAACACACTGACGTAGCCATTACAAAAATCATATCCAGTTACCCGAGCTTAACTTGCATTTTGGCCACATTTACGCTGTAATCAGGGTCTTAGCCTCCTCCTGTCTTCTATTCAGTTAAGGTAATTACTCTATACTATGTCCAGCAACACTATGCCCAATAACCGCAATCCCTCCTACTCCGATACGCCTTTAGCGCAGCGTATGCGCCCCAAGTCTCTGCAGCAAGTTATTGGACAGACTCACCTTCTGGCACCCGGTGCGCCCATCCGCCGCTTTGTCGATCATGGTCATCTGCCGTCGCTTATTTTGCATGGGGAAGCTGGGATTGGTAAGACTACCATTGCTATGCTGTTAGCCGACGCCGTTGGTCGCCCTTTTTATCCTTTATCGGCGATTAATACCGGGGTTAAGCAGTTACGCGAAGTACTAGATGCAGGCAATCAATCGGGGCAAACCGGCTTGGATTTTGCGGCGCCGGTAGTATTTATCGATGAGATTCACCGCTTTAATAAAGCACAGCAGGATGCTCTACTTGGGGCTGTAGAGTCTGGTGAAATCACCTTAATTGGCGCCACTACCGAAAACCCCTCATTTAGTGTCAATAATGCCCTATTGTCCCGCTGTCAGGTGTACCGTTTAGAGCCGTTAACCGAAGAGCAGATTGAACAGCTGCTACAGCGCGCCATTGTGGAAGATGAATTTTTATCCAAGCTAGATATCCAGCTACAAGCCACGCCGCAGATTGCAAAATTGGCGCAAGGCGATGCCCGCAAGTCGCTAAATTTATTAGAGCTGGCAGTACAGGCCTCGGATCACAGTCAACAGCCCATTGTCATTGACGACACTTTACTAGCCAGCGTGGCGCAAACCGCGCTGCAGCGTTATGACAAAGATGGCGACCAGCATTACGATATCATTTCAGCAATGATTAAATCGGTACGTGGCTCCGATCCTGATGCGGCTTTATACTGGATGGCGCGCATGTTAGTAGCCGGTGAACCGCCTGAATTTATCGCTCGGCGTTTGGTAATCTTAGCCAGTGAAGACATCGGTAATGCCAATCCCAATGCGTTATTGCTAGCCGATGCCGCCCTGCGTTCAGTGAAGATGATTGGGATGCCCGAAGCCCGTATTATCTTGGGTCAGGTGGTGGTGTATCTGGCCACTTCAGCAAAAAGTAACAGCACTTATTTGGCAATTAATAAAGCAATGCAATTGGCACAAAAAGACCAGTCTCCAGTGCCGCTACATCTGCGTAATGGGGTAACCAAGCTGATGCAAAGCCAAGGTTACGGCGAGGGGTATATCTATCCTCATGACTACCCCAATCATTATCAGCACCAGCAGTATTTGCCCGATAACTTAGTGGGCACCCAGTTTTATTATTATGCTGATAACCAGCGAGAGCAGCACAGCCTACAATTTATGCAGTGGTTAAAGTCTCAGCCCAACACCTCTCAATAAATAAACCAATAAATAAAGAAATAGACAACCAAGCAGGCTATTTAAACGGATAGCCATAAGCGAAATAAAATAGTAGTTATGGTCTGTTAACTGCCCCTTAGCTAATTTTTTCAATATCATTGATTCATTGCAGTTAATGGCACTCCGCCCCAGTTACAGGTACAATGGTCTCCATATTCACAACCAATAATCAGATAAACAATAAAAGAGAAACCTTTCATGGCACTAGATAATATTAAAGACATCATTGAAGACATTCGCATCGGTAAAATGGTCATCTTGATGGATGATGAAGACCGCGAAAATGAGGGCGATCTAATTATGGCCGCCACTCATATCAACAGTGAAGCCATTAACTTTATGATCACTCATGCCCGCGGTTTGGTGTGCTTAACTCTAACCGAAGAGCGTTGCCGTCGTCTTGAATTGCCGTTAATGAGCGACAACAACGAAGCCAAATTCAGCACCAACTTCACCGTCTCAATTGAAGCGGCTGAAGGGGTAACCACAGGTATTTCTGCTGCCGATCGTGCGCGTACGGTACAAGCGGCTGTTTCTGCGACTGCCAAAGCGGAAGATATCGTACAGCCAGGTCATATTTTCCCTATCATGGCCAAAAAAGGCGGGGTATTGCACCGTGCCGGCCATACCGAAGCTGGGTGCGACCTAGCCCGCTTAGCAGGTCTTGAGCCTGCTGCGGTAATCGTCGAGATTATCAATCCCGATGGTACTATGGCCCGCCGCGATGACTTAGAGAAGTTCGCTGCTGAACATGATTTAAAAATTGGTACCATTGCCGATCTCATTAACTACCGTATTGCCAATGAGCAAACGGTGCATGAAGTTAGCAAGCGTCCTTTTGAAACTGACTTTGGCACCTTTACTTTGCATCAGTTTAAGGAATACGGCGCTTCTGAGACCCACTTAGCATTGGTAAAAGGTGATCCAAGCGAAGGCGTAAGTACGGTACGTGTGCATGGCTTTCATCCGCTACGTGACTTATTCGCCGCCAAGCGTGATGCGACCGGCCGCAGTGGTTGGAGCGTCCAAAACTCACTACAAGAGATTAGTCAGTCTGAGCGAGGTGTATTGGTATGGATTGGCAACGATGAGCCAGTCGACTTAGGCAATGCACTGGAGCGTGCCAACAACAATCAGTCGATCTCTACTCTAGCCAATCAGCCTTATCGCAGTATCGGTGTGGGCGCCCAAATCTTGCGCCACTTAGGGGTACGTGACATGCGCTTATTATCGACGCCACTTAAGTTTAATGCATTGTCAGGCTTTGATCTAAATGTCGTAGAATGTATCGACTCTCCTGATGCGCCCAACCGTTAATTCTTTTGCGCCGCGCTTAAGCAGCACGCTTAAAGCCACCAAAGATAAGGCCTCTACTCTGCTGCAGCCCTACACCCCAAGGCTGCAGCAGCTGGTCAGCTATGATGGGGTTGCTATCCCCATTACTGTAGTCGGTAACCCTGAGGCCGAGCCGGTAGTGCTGCTCCATGCCTTTGGTATGGACGCTCGTCAGTTTTTACCTTTTGTATTACCGCTATTGGGGCAATATTGCTTTTATCTGCCCCATTTTCGCGGCTTTGGTTTAGCAGCTAACACCCCCAGCAGTGAGTTTAATTTCATCGAACAATATGCCGATGATGTGGAAGTTATTCTGAGCCATATTTGTAGCAAGCATCAGATGGATTCTGTCGATGTGGCCGCCATTTCTATGGGAGCGCTGGTAGTATGGGCTCATTTTAATCGTTATACCAATAGCGATCACTCTTTCCCTAAAGCTACTAGTAACAACAGTAAGGCATCTGCTACTAACCACCCTTCTCCTAACAACCATTGTAAAATTAAACGCTATTTAAACATCGATCAGTCACCCATCGTCCACAATCAGCCCGATTGGCAAGGCGGTGTGTTTGGTGACAAGCAAACTCAAATCTTTGATCAGTTTAGGCAAGTACTACAAGCCACGATACCGTACATTGAACAACAAAACATCACTGACTTTAGTCACCTACCCTTTACGGTAAAGCGCCAAATTACTCAAATGGAGAGAGAATTTTCGTTAATGTCAGCCGGTCGTTTGCCGTCCCAGTTGTTTATTAAAAGTAGCAGTTATTTACCCGATTATAAATTGGCGGTATATCAACACCCCACATGGCAACAAAAGCTGCACGGTCTGAACGCTTATCTTGAGCTACCTTATGATTATCGAGACGCCCTTACTGCTACTCACACCCCAGTAACTATGCTAATTGGTGCCCAATCACAGCTTTATGATCCTGCCTGGCAACGCCAAGTGGCAGATATCCTGCCCAATGCTGAGGTAGTAGAGGTCACAGAGTCGGGGCACGCCATTCCGCTGGATGCGCCATTACAGTTTGCTCAGGCTTTAAAGCATTTTTTACAAGCCAGTTGATCTACAAGACCTTATGGTTTCAGCCGCTCTATACTGATGCTCTGCTCTATAGACTGATACAACACCGGTTAACTGCTTTAATAAAAGCTGAATCAAAAACCTACTAAACACACAGTAAATAATGCCAAGCAAAGATTCAGAGCCGGTTTAACCGCCATCGCTTGTGTCACTGCATGGTATTGCCTATACTTGAGGCACCTATTCACATACCTAAATGGACTTAAGTATGGATATGCTCTCTGTGGCCTTATTGCCGCTTATTTTGGCTTTTATTATGTTTGCCTTGGGTTTATCGATGCAAATCGCCGATATCAAGTATATCGCCAAAGCACCCAAGCCCTTTATTATTGGCTTTATCGCGCAGCTGGTGCTGCTCCCTGTGATAACCTTGCTATTGATACTATTACTAAAGCCTGCTCCGGAGTTTGCCTTTGGCTTTATGCTACTCAGCTTTTGCCCAGGCGGAGTTACTAGTAATATGTTGTGTACTTTATTAAAGGGTAATCTACCGCTATCAGTGGCTCTAACTTCAGTTATGAGCTTGGTATCTATTTTTACCGTGCCCGTTTTAACCGCTTGGGCCTATGGCCATTTTTTGGGCACTGAAGGCGGTTCGATTAATTTAGTGAGTATGGGGATTAAGATGTTTTTAATCACCGCTCTACCGGTTGGACTGGGTATTTTTATGCACGAAAAAAAGCCTGCTTTTACCCGAGCTTACCGTGACAAGTTTATGAAAGCGGCCTTTATACTATTTGCAATATTGGTGGCTGTAGCTATCATTAGTAACCGTGAAGTGCTGTTCAATGAGTCTGGACAAATCACAGTGATGATTCTAACCTTGCTAGTCGCCCTATTTGTTGTAGGCTTAGGCATACCCAAACTGCTAGGCTTATCTTGGCGGGATGCCAAAACTATTGGCTTAGAGGTAGGCATTCAAAACAGCTCGATGGCTCTGGCGCTATCTGGTATCTTAGCAGTATCAACTGACTCGATATTGCCAGCTTTTGCGCTACCTGCTGGGGTATATAGTGTGGTGATGTACTTGGTCGCTTTGCCTTATATTTGGCTGTTTCGCAGATTTAACGATTAATGCCCTGTTAACCTAACCCAAACTGTAATCTAAGCTTATGACTGACTCTTTGTTTTCAACCTACCATTATAGTTACCCCAAGCTCAATGATGACATTCGCCACAAGATGCAGCATTTGCGTCAGTCGATTGCCAAGCTTGAGGCCAATCTGATTACTCCAGATTCGATTGATGAAGCGTCAAAACAAAATAAAAAACAAAGCTCTGTCTTAGCTAATGAGGTCCTAGCAGAGAGTGATGTTGACTACGCTGGCGAGTTAAACCCCAGTCAATTATTGGCGGCCACCACGATTGAGGGCAAGGTATTGGTCATCGCCGGTGCCGGATCCGGCAAAACCAAAACCCTGACCTACCGCACCAGTTATTTGATTGAAAGCGGCGCCTCTCCCAATAGTATTTTGCTACTGACTTTCACCCGAAAAGCAGCTAATGAAATCAAAGGCCGTGTCAAAAGCTTATTGGCTGAAAGTTTGGCGGATAATAGAGCGTTAAGTGGCCTAGATCTGAATGCCATTACCAGCGGCACCTTTCACTCTTTTTGTAATATGCTGCTGCGTCGTTATTCAGGTCTACTGGGAATTAACCCTAAGTTCACCATTTTGGATACCGGCGATAGTGAAGATGCGCTAGATATGCTGTGTAAAGAGCAAGGTATTGTGCGCAAAAACATGAAGCAGGCCTTCCCGCGTAAAAATACACTGCAAAAGCTGATTTCTACCTCGCGCAACCGGCACATCCTATTGCGGGATCTAATTGAAAATGATTATCCTGATATCGCCATCCATATTCCGGTCATTGAAAAGTTGGCAATGGAATATCACAACTATAAGCGCGCCAATCATTTATATGACTTCGATGACATTATCAGCCAAGTGGTCAGTCACTTAAAAAACAACCTACAGTTTCGTAAGCTGATTCAAGATACTTACCGTCATGTGATGGTCGATGAGTATCAAGACACCAATATTCCACAAAAGCAGTTAATCGACTATATCTGTGAGCCGGATAACGTATCGCTCATGGTGGTGGGTGATGACAACCAAAGTATTTATGCTTTCCGCGGCGCCAATTACGAAAACATTCTACTGTTTGGTGACAGCTATCCCGAAGCTAAGCTGATTAAACTTGAGCAGAACTATCGCAGCACGCCTGCCATCTTAGATTACGTCAATGCGCTGTCCGAGCAAATCACTCTGGGCTATCAAAAAAAGCTGTTTTCAAACTTACCGGTTGCTGGCTCAAAGCCGGTGTTAGTGCGTCGCAGTAACGACAAGGAAGAAGCGAAATACATTGCCAATAAAATCATCGAATTAAAGCCAGAGCATGATTTTAATGATTTTGCGGTACTTAGCCGCACCTCGTTTCAATCTAACGAGATTCAACTGCAATTTATGCAGCGTAATATCCCCTTCATTGTAGTCGGCGGTATTAAGTTTATTGAAAAGCGCCATATCAAAGATATTTTGGCGTTGGTGAAAATCTTATATAACCCTAATGACACCATAGCTTGGCACCGTATCCTTACCTTATTTAGTGGCGTTGGCGATGTGACCGCTAGCAAGATTACCAAGGCCATTACCAGTAGCAATGACTCATTGCAGCCGCTACTCGATCCTAAGCTGACCAAAAATAAAGAGCACATTACCGAGCTATATCATGTGCTCATTAAAGCTGAACAGCAGGAAACTGTAGCCGATATCTTACAGACGCTAATTGACTTTTATTTGCCTATCCTAAAGACGCTTGAGGACAACTGGCGTGATCGCTCGGAGGACTTCCGAGTGTTGATTAACTTAGCGCGGGAGCACAGCAGCTTAGATAACTTCTTGGAGAACTTAGCGCTTGACCCGCCCAATGATTCAGTGGCTGTTATGGGTGATCCGGACAAACAACAGCCCGATGCGGTGACTATTTCTACCATTCACAGTGCCAAAGGTCTTGAATGGCCGGTAGTCTTCATCAATGCTTTGGTTGATGGGCTGACGCCACACCACCGCTCTTTACATGAGTTTGAAGAGTTAGAAGAAGAACGTAAGCTGTTTTATGTTGCCTGTAGCCGAGCCAAAACTCATCTGTATTTAACCGCCCCCGACTATTACTCAAGTTTCGCCGGTTATTTTGATAAAGTTTCGCGCTTTGTTAGTGAAGTTGCAGCCGATACGGTGCAAGTTGATGGCGCTGTCTCTAGTAGACGAGAAACAAGACCTGAGTCTAATGAGCCTGAGTGGTGGTAATAGCAACCTCTGCCACCCTACTGAGCATGTCAGCATGCTATTCGACTGCTATTCTGAGTCACAAATTATCGACTAGTAGTTTAATTCCTTACTTTTATCGTATATATCCTGACTTTTTATAGTAAGATGCCCTCATATTTGGGCAACTCTCTTAATTTAATGTTAAAATACTCCGGATAATGGGTTTACTTTACCCTAATAATTTTTATTAAAAAGTAGAGTTATCCCCTAACCATATTTGCTATTAACTTAGTTGACTCTTAATCGCAACCATTAAGGGGCAGAGTCGGTCGAAATAAAGGTAGAGAAGTTAGCATGAATTTTTTAAAACACCGCAAACCCTTGCTCACTAGCACCGCACTTGCCGTGACCATAGGCTTAACTTCAGGTTGTGGCACCATTAATGCAGGTATACAGTCTGGTGATTTGCCACCACAAGGGGCCTTTATTGCTGAAAATGGCATGCAGTTCAATATCCAGCCATTGTCTTTAGCGAATTTACCTCCTGCTCCTAGCTATGCCTCAAATCGCTCAGGTACTGGTATGAAAAATGCTCGAGTACGTGAGTTGTTAAATAATTCACGCGGTGTGGCGGATTATCGTATCTCTACCAGTGATGTGCTGAGCATTAATCTTATTGAATACCCGAACATTACCCCTTCTAATAATAGCACTAACGCCAGTGCTTCTAACCCTTATGCTGCCGGTTACCCAGTCGATCAACAAGGTTATATCCAGTTTCCATTAGTAGGGCGAATCAAAGCCAGTGGTTTAACCGTTAGCCAGTTTACCAACAATCTACGCAGTCAGCTGCAACGCTATTTAAAATACCCTGACCCTCAGGTGAAGATTGTCAATTTCCGCGGTAGCAAGTTCTTTATT
Organism: Psychrobacter phenylpyruvicus DSM 7000 = NBRC 102152; assembly: GCF_000685805.1. Classification (GTDB taxonomy): domain Bacteria; phylum Pseudomonadota; class Gammaproteobacteria; order Pseudomonadales; family Moraxellaceae; genus Psychrobacter; species Psychrobacter phenylpyruvicus. The sequence goes on from NZ_JMKP01000018.1 coordinate 51,191, forward strand.
GATGGTGCGGTCAGACAGCCTGGCGAATTCAATATGGCCGATGCTCCTATCTCTCTATACGGAGCTATTTCTATGGCGGGTGGCGCTACTACTGAAGGCGACTCTAATAGCGTGGTATTAACCCGTAAAGGCGTACAGTATGAGCTAGGACTTCGTGACTTACAGGATATGGGCATCTCCGCCAGTCAGATCTATTTGCAAGATGGCGACTCTATCCATATCAATAGAAAAGACCGCAATCAAGTATACGTGCTTGGTGAGTTCGGTGAAATTAAACCTTTAGAGATTCCAGACCACGGTCTTACCTTGACCCAAGTCATAGGCTTATCAAAAGGTCTGAATCCCTCTACTTCTAATGCTGCCAAAGTATATGTGGTTCGTGATCATGGCCAGGCATCTTATATTGATATCTATCAAGCTAACTTTCAATCAGTGACCAACTTAGCTTTGGCCAACCGCTTTGAGATGCATCCCAATGATATTGTCTATGTTGATCCTACTGGCTTAACCCGTTGGAATCGCTTTATTAACTCGATATTACCTTCAAGTAATGCGATCAGACAGTTATCTGATTTATAGCCTAGCCATCATCTGATGCTAATAAAGATTTTATTTTTAGAGTTTAGTTGTAGGAGTCTCTCATGGCTTTTGAAAATATCTTGGTAGTATGTGTGGGTAATATCTGTCGTAGCCCTATGGCGGAAGCCTTATTAAAGCAGCGTTTCCCTGAGAAAAATATTGACTCTGCCGGCGTTGGAGCCTTGGTGGGTCATGGAGCCGATGACGCAGCAATCAAAGTCATGCAAGAAGAGCAAAATATCGATATTACCAATCATGTAGCAAAGCAGATTGATGAGCAGTTAGCACAGAAAGCCGATTTAATCTTCACCATGTCTGACAGTCAGAACAAATGGATCGAAGAGCGTTGGCCGTTCTGTCGTGGTAAAACCTTTAAGCTAGGTCACTGGAATGGTAACGATATTGCTGACCCTTATAAGCATGAAATGAGTGCGTTTCAGACTGCCTATCAAGACATCGTGCGTGGCATTGATGAATGGCAAGATAAAATAAGTTAATATACCCCTTCTTTCATTGTATAGGCCGCTGTGAACAATAAGCCCCTTTGTTTAACAAGTAATTAATAAATAGTGAAAAATCTATGAGTCAAACTGTGCCAAACCCTTCTACCAATGATGCCACTCAAAATGATGATGAGATCGATCTGATTGCATTGCTGCTGACACTGTTACGTGGTTGGAAAACTATCCTTACTTGTGCTTTGTTGGGCTTAGCCTTAGGGTTTACTTATAGCCGTTATGTGCAGCCTACTTATCAGACCGATGCGCTTATACAAATTGATAAAAAGTCTCAAGGTATTGCGGCTTTAGGTTCTAATATCTCCGAGTTAGTTGGTGCGGAAGCTACACCAGCGGAAACTGAACGAGAATTAATCAAATCACGTATGGTATTGGTACCTGTGGTAAGTAAGCTGCATTTAGATATTAAGGTTAGTGATGCAGAAGTTGGAGCGTTGGACCGTATCTCTCAGTCCAATATACCAACACAGACTAGCACTGAAGAAGGGGTGTTTTTAGATACCGAGCAAGGTGAAGTTCGTATCTCAAGCTTCACAGTGCCTCAAGCTTATGAAAATAAAACTTTCAATATTGTCAAAACAAATACTGGCTTTGAACTAAGTATTGAGATCAATGATCAACTTGAAACCTATACAGGTAATATCGCTAGCCCAACTGTTATTAAGACTCCTAAAGGGGACATTAATATCTCAGTCCACTCCCTACCCGCTGTCGGACATAACATAAGCCTTACTAAGCTTTCAACACCTTCAGCAGTTGAAGACTTAAGTAAGGCCCTATCAGTCTCAGAACGTGGAGAAAAAACCGGTATTGTTCAGTTAACTTTAACCGGAGAAGATCAAAAGCAGGTTAGTCGTGTATTATCTAATGTAGTACAATCCTATGTCGATCAAAACTTAGCCCGTGGCTCAGAGCAAACAACCACAACCATTAAGTTTATGGAATCACAAATTCCTCAACTGAAGCAAAAGCTAGAGCGATCTGAGGAGACCTTTAACAAATTCCGTGAGCAATACGGTACTATAGATGTCAGTAAAGAGGCTGAAATCTTATTAAATGAAAGTGCTCAAATTGAACGCCAACTTAGTGAGCTTAAACTAAAGCAGGCCGAACTGTTGACGTACTATACTGCTGAGCACCCTTTAGTAGTACAAATTAATGATCAGTTAGCTGTGCTTAATGCACGACGCCAGGAAATCAAAGAGACGGTAACTCGTATGCCTGAAACTCAGCGTGAGTTCTTACAGCTATCTCAAGATATGGAGATCAACCGTGAAATTTATCTCACCATGCTGAAGAACTATGAGCAGCTTAAGATTGCTCGTGCTGGTGAGATTGGCTATGTGCGTGTAGTCGATATGCCTATTAGTACTTTTGAAAAGATCGCTCCTAGAAGACTGGTTATTTGGGCCTTGTCGCTAATCATTGGTACCTTGTTAGGCTCACTATTAGTATTGGCCAAAAACTTACTACGCAATACTGTTAAAGATCCTGAACGCCTGGAAGAAAAAACGGGCGTGCCAGTTATTGCCACTATCCCTCGCTCAAAAACCGCTATTAACTTAATGAAAAACAATAAAAATAGTCGCCGTCTGCTAGCCATGGTTGATCATGACGGCCTAAGTTATGAAGGTATTAAAAGTCTACGTACCTCTTTGATGTTCGCCATGCCACCAGTCAGCAAAGTGGCTAGTGTCTTTGGTGAACTAGAAAGAGAAGAGGCTGCTAAACAAGGTAAGATTATTGTTATTTCTGGCGAATCGCCGGGGATTGGTAAATCCTTTATATCATCGAACTTAGCAGAGACATTCTCTCAGCTAAATAAAAAAGTTCTGATTATCGATGGCGATATGCGCCGTGGTGAGTTACATAAGATATTTACCATTAGTCAAAGTAATGGTCTAGGCGATTACTTAACCGAATCTGATGCCACCTTAGCTAACTTTATTCACCCTACTAGCTTTGAATTTATTGACTTTATGCCTCGAGGTAAACACCCTCATAATCCCGCTTCTCTATTATCTACCGATAAGTTCAGTAAAATGCTATTACAACTGGTAGCAATATATGATTATATTATCATTGATACACCACCAGTACTGGCAGTCTCTGATGCGATAATCACCGCACAGTATGCAGATAAAGTACTTATGGTCACTCGATACAACCACTCAGTTGAAGGACAGTTAGCGTATGCTGTTAAACAGATGTATAAAGCCAACGTGACTGTAGATGGTATTGTGTTAAATGACATGGTACAGGGCATTACTAGTAAATATAGTTATCACTATAATTATGCTTATGGTAACTCCAAAGATTAAGAATTAAAATTAAAGCTTTATCGTTGATATCTTTTATGAAAAAACCAAAAGCAAGTGGCTTTATAGGTGGGACTAGTATTTATCTTCTATCTAATATTTTGAACGGTATTATACCTTTCATTTTATTACCAGTTCTAACAAGATATCTTTCTCCCTCTGAATATGGAGAGGTTGCTATGTTCCAAACTCTACTTGGCGCTTTAGGTGCTTTTACAGGAAGTGTGTTTGTTGGTGCGGCCGGACGAAAGTACTATGACTCGAATCTTAATCGCGAAGAGCTAGCTGAATTTATTGGTTCGTGCATTCAACTCATTTCTATTTTCTCAACCTTAGTCTTTATAGTTCTTTTTATATTTCAAAACCAATTCTCAGAGTGGTTGAGCTTGAAGACGTCTTACATTATTTTTGCTGTTATTACTGCTGCATGCAGTGCTATTGTAAGTATTAGGTTGGGTCAATGGCAAGTACAAAAGCTAGCACTTAAGTTTGGTATATTTCAAATATCTCAAAGTCTTCTTAACATGCTTTTATCATTATTACTCGTTGTAGTAATGTTTAAAGGTGCAGAAGGTCGGATTAATGCTCAGATCATTACGACGCTTATTTTTTCATTAACAAGTCTACTTCTATTGAATAAAGATCACCTCTTAAAAGTATTTGTTTGGCGTAAAGATTATATAAGGGAAGCTTTAAAATTTGGTGTCCCTCTCATTCCACATATTGCGGGAGGGTTTTTATTAACGACAGTTGATAGATTTGTTATTAATAGAGAAATTGGATTAGCAGAAGCTGGTATCTATATGGTGGCAATACAACTAACTGCTGCTATAAATATAGTGTTTGATGCTATAAATAAAGCTTATGTGCCTTGGCTATTTGAAAAACTAAAAGAAGACAATCAACAACAGAAGATTAAAATAGTTAAGTTTACCTATGCTTGGTTTGCTTTAATTTTAATAGGTGCGTGTCTATCATTTTATATTGGCCCATATATTGTAGTGTTCATCGCTGGTGAACAATACTCCAAAGCTGGCGAAGTAATAGGATGGTTGGCATTAGGACAGGGCTTTCAAGGCATGTACCTTATGGTAACTAACTACATATTCTACTCTAAAAGAACAGGATTGCTTTCTATTGCTTCACTAAGCTCGGGGCTTCTAAATATTGTACTACTATTTATTTTAATTCGATTATTGGATTTAGAAGGTGCATCTATTGCATTTGCAATATCTATGGGTATTCGATTTTTGTTAACATGGTATATAGCTCATAAGCGGTTCTCAATGCCATGGTTTAATTTCCATTTAAAGGTTTAGAAAATATGCTAACAAACAAAACAATTTTAATAACAGGCGGTACAGGGTCATTCGGTAATACATTCGTACCAATGACATTGGCTAAATATAATCCCAAAAAAATCATTATTTTCTCTCGTGATGAGATGAAGCAATGGGATATGGCCAAGAAATTTATTGGTGATGATAGAGTTCGTTTCTTTATTGGTGACGTACGTGATAAAGATCGTTTATACCGTGCTTTAGACGGCGTTGATTATGTTGTTCATGCTGCAGCAACTAAAATTGTACCTACTGCAGAGTACAATCCTTTTGAATGTGTGAAAACTAATATTAATGGTGCAATGAACCTAATTGATGCCTGTATTGATAAAGGGGTTAAGGGTGTAGTTGCATTATCTACTGATAAAGCCAGTAGCCCTATTAATCTATATGGAGCCACCAAATTGGCTTCGGATAAGTTATTTGTCGCAGGCAACTCTTACTCTGGCGAACATGGCACCAAGTTCTCAGTAGTACGTTATGGCAACGTAATGGGTTCACGTGGCTCTGTCATTCCTTTCTTTATGTCTATCAGAGATAAAGGCGTATTGCCAATTACTGATGAGCGTATGACTCGCTTCATGATCTCATTAGAAGACGGCGTCGAATTAGTGTGGCATGCTTTTGAAGATATGGTAGGTGGTGAAATTTACGTTAAGAAGATTCCGTCAATGAAAATGACTGATTTAGCTCGTGTTGTGGCACCAGAAGCAAAGCAAGAAGTTATTGGTATCCGTCCAGGCGAAAAGCTGCATGAGCAGATGATTAGTGCCGAAGACGCGTACTATACTTACGAATATCCAGAGCACTTCAAAATCTTACCAACTATTAATAAGTGGGCAACAGATCCTGCCCGTATCAAAGATGGTAAACGCGTTCCAGAAGGCTTTGTCTATGCAAGCGATAATAACTCTGAATGGATGAGTGACGAGCAACTTCAAGAATGGATTGAAATCAATCGTGAAAAAATCGGGAGCATCTAAATGATTCCATATGGTCGCCAAGATATAAACCAACAAGATATTGATGCGGTAGTTGAGGTATTGCAATCGGATTTCCTAACGCAGGGACCTATGGTTCCTGCGTTTGAGAAATCTATTATGCATGCCTGTAATGCAAAATATGCAATAGCTGTTAACAGTGCTACCTCTGCCCTACACATCGCTTGTCTAGCATTAGGTTTGGGTAAAGGTGATTGGTTATGGACCACACCTAATACTTTTGTGGCTTCTGCTAACTGCGGCTTGTATTGTGGCGCCCAAGTGGACTTCGTTGATATTGACCCTAGTACTTATAATCTAAGTGTCAAAGCTTTAGAAGAGAAGCTTATTATCGCAGAAAAAGAAGATAAGCTACCTAAAGTTGTTATTCCTGTGCATTTTAGTGGTCAACCTTGTGATATGGCAGCTATTAATACTTTGTCACAAAAATATGGCTTTAAGATTATCGAAGATGCTTCTCATGCTATAGGTGGTAAATATAAAGGTGAGCCTATCGGTAACTGTCGCTATAGCGATATTACGGTATTTAGCTTCCATCCTGTAAAAATTGTGACCACTGCTGAAGGTGGTATGGCGGTTACGAATGATCCTAAGTTAGCAGAGCAGTTAAACTTGTTACGTAGCCATGGTATTACTCGTGACGAGAGCTTGATGACTAAACCTGCTGATGGGCCTTGGTATTACCAACAGATTGAACTTGGTTATAACTATCGAATGACAGATATGCAGGCTGCTCTAGGTGTATCTCAAATGCAGCGTTTAAATGAGTATGTTACTAAGCGTCATGAGCTTGCTGAACGTTATAATGAAATGCTTAAAGACCTGCCTATTACATTACCTTGGCAGAGTGAGGATAGCTACTCAGGCCTACATCTTTATGTCATTCGTTTACAGCTAGATAAAATATCTAAAACTCACCTTGAAGTATTCAATGGTATGCGCGAAGCAGGTATTTTAGTTAATCTTCATTATATCCCTGTGCATTTACAGCCTTACTATCAAGAAATGGGCTTTAGAGAAGGTGATTTCTTGGAGGCTGAGCAGTATTATAAAGAAGCTATTAGTTTGCCTATGTTTCCAACTATGACTGAAGAGCAACAAAATCAAGTAGTATCTACTTTAAAAGAGTTATTAGCATGAAAGTAGCTGTTATTCCGGCCCGTGGAGGCAGCAAACGTATTCCTCGAAAGAATATCAAAGAATTTTGTGGAAAGCCCATGATTGCTTACTCAATTGAAGCGGCTATTAAATCTGGTTGCTTTGATAAAGTAATTGTCTCTACAGACGATACTGAGATTGCAGAAGTAGCACGAGCGTATGGGGCTGAAGTACCTTTTATTAGACCAGAAGAGCTTTCCAACGACTATGCTGGTACTATTCCTGTTATACAGCACTCTGCTAACTGGTTACTTAAACATGACTACCATCCTAAGCTTATTTGCTGCCTGTATGCTACTGCACCCTTTATAACTGCTGATGCTATAAAACAAGGTTTGCACCAGTTAGAAGATACTAGCGCAGCTTATGCCTTCTCAGCAACTAGCTACGCTTTCCCTATTCAAAGAGCTTTCAAGATTAAGCCCTCACTCGGTGTGGAAATGTTTGAGCCTGAGCAATTTAATGCTCGCTCACAAGACTTAGAAGAGGCTTATCATGACGCAGGACAGTTTTATTGGGGTACAATAGATGCATGGTTGACAGAAAAGGTTATTTTCGGCTCTGAATCTACGCCCGTTATTTTGCCTAGACATCGAGTTCAGGATATTGATACACCTGAAGATTGGCAACGTGCCGAGTTATTGTTTAAGGCAATGCAACTATGAATGTTGTTTTTCGCTGTGATGCTTCAATCCAAATAGGTACTGGTCATGTCATGCGTTGTTTAACGCTTGCCGATGAGTTAGCTCGTCAGGGGGCCAAATGTTATTTTATATGTCGTGAGCATAAAGGCAATCTTATAGATTTTATCACTCAAAAAGGTTATGAAACCTATAAGCTTAAGGGGTTATCTCTAGATAGCAGTACAAAGAATCAAGCTGAATCTACCCTATTTCACTCGGAATGGTTAGAGGCTACTCAAGAGACAGATGCTAAGCAAACCCTACATATCGTTAGTTCAATACAACCAGAATGGCTAGTTATTGATCACTACGCGTTGGATAGTTATTGGGAAGAAAAGCTAAGACCTCATTGCGATAATGTTTTAGTGATTGATGATTTGGCAGATAGAAAGCATGACTGTGATCTCTTACTTGATCAAACGTTTGGTCGTAATAAGCAAGACTATCAAAATCTTGTCCCTAATCACTGCGAAATTTTATGCGGAACTACTTATGCTCTGCTACGTCCAGAGTTTTCTAAATGGCGTGAGTATAGTTTGGCGCGTAGAAAAGATAATAAATTACAACATATCTTAATCAACTTAGGCGGTGTAGATAAAGATAATATAACCTCAAATATATTAGAATCCTTAAAGCATACCCTATTGCCCAAATCATGTAAAATAACTGTAGTAATGGGTTCAACTTCTCCATGTATTAATACTGTAAAAAATAAAGCTAAACAATTGCCTTGGTTTACAGAAGTGAAAACAGGTGTTTCTAATATGGCTGAATTGATGGCAAGTAGCGACTTAGCTATTGGTGCTGCAGGGTCCACCTCTTGGGAGCGATGTTGTTTAGGCCTGCCTACTATTATGTTAGTTTTAGCCGAAAACCAATTGCTGATTGCTAAGAATTTACAAGATTTCGGCGCAGTGCTTCTAGCGAAGCTTCATGATAATTTGAAAGTCGACTTACATATAGAGCGTATTATTAACGAAGATAGATTGTTTAACATGAGTAAGTCAGCAAGCTTAATATGTGATGGGTTAGGTGTGAAAAGAGCCTCTAAATTATTATCTAATACAAATAGAGTTTGACAATGAAAATCAGTTTTTTGTGTAGTGACTCAGAGCATCCCGTTAATTCCTACTTATATAATTGGATTGAAGATAATTCAACCGAACATACTATTGAATTAGTTAGAGAAAAAAGTGAATTGAGTGGAGGTGATATTTTATTCCTAATTTCTTGTTCAGAAATCATTAATAAGAAAGATCGCTCTTTTTATACTAAAAGCTTAGTACTTCATGCTAGCGACCTTCCAGAGGGAAGAGGATGGAGTCCACATATATGGCAGATAGTCGAAGGATTTAATGAAATTACTCTTACCCTTCTAGAGGCCGAGGATAAGGTCGATAGTGGAGATATATGGAAAAAAATAAGGCTTAAGATTCCAAATCATGCATTATGGGATGAAATTAATCATAATCTTTTCCGAAAAGAAATTGAACTAATTGATTTTGCTGTACGCAATTTTGACTCTATCGTACCTACCCCGCAAAATACTGATATAGAGCCAACTTATTATCCAAAACGTACCCCTTTAGATAGTAAGCTAGATATATCTAAAAGCATTGAGAGCCAATTCAATAAAATAAGAGTGTGCGATCCTAATCGATTCCCAGCATACTTAGAAATTCATGGTAAGAAATTTAAATTAACTTTAGAGAAAGTAGGCGATGAATAATATTAATATTAATGGCCGTATTATCGGTTTAGATACACCTCCATACATAATTGCTGAAATGTCTGCCAACCATAATGGTGATTTTAACGCAGCTAAAGCTATTATTGCAGAAGCAAAAAAGGCAGGCGCAGATGCTTTAAAGATACAGACTTATACTCCAGACACTATCACTTTAAATTCCGATTTACCTGACTTTCAAATCCATGGCGGGTTATGGGATGGCGAGACCCTATACAGTCTTTATGAAAAAGCTTACACTCCATGGGAATGGCATAAACCTCTATTTGAATATGCTCGTGAACTAGATATTACTATGTTTAGCTCACCATTTGATAACACAGCTGTCGATCTATTAGAAGATTTAAATGCTCCAGCTTATAAGATTGCTTCTTTTGAAGCGATTGATTTGCCTCTTATACGATATGTAGCAAGCACGGGTAAACCAATGATTATATCCACTGGTATGGCTGATGATGAAGAAATCCAAGAAGCGATCGAGGCAGCACGCTCTGGTGGCTGTAAAGAGTTGGCTATTCTGCACTGCGTCAGTGGCTACCCTGCTCCAGCAGAAGACTATAATCTACGCACTATCTTAGATATGAGAGAGCGTTTTGGCTTAGTAACTGGTCTGTCCGATCATACTATTGATAACACAACAGCAGTCACTAGTGTGGCCTTAGGCGCATCTATTATTGAAAAGCACTTTACCTTAGACCGTAATGGTGGTGGACCTGATGATAGCTTCTCTCTTGAGCCTGAAGATTTAGTTGCTTTATGTAGAGATAGTAAAACAGCTTGGCAAGCTCTTGGCTCTGTGAATTATGGACGTAAAAGTAGTGAACAAAACAATGTCAAGTTCCGCCGTTCTCTATACTTTGTTAAAGACTTAAAAGCAGGTGATATCATTACTGAAGATGCTATTCGCAGCGTACGACCTGGCTTTGGTCTTGCTCCTAAGTTTTATGATGAGGTTGTTGGTAAAAGAGTTTCGAACGATGTTTATAAAAACACAGCCGTTCAACTAAAATATATCGAAACGAAAATATAGTCCCAAAAAACTGATAGTGTTAAGGCCTGTTGATTTAAGAATATAAATACTATTAATGTCTTTAGCATACCTTAGCTCAATATTATTGCTAGCTAGTAGCTAGCCCCATACATTGTTACTTTAATAGTAATTAAGATTAGCAATAACTAAGTGCAATTTGAGATTGAAAATTATGACTCAGTTAAACATTCAGTTTCAGAATATAATCAATTTATTGTGTGGGTTTCAGATAATTTTATTTGTATTTAACTTATTATATGGGCCTTATCCTTATCTCTATATATTAGCGGCTATTACACCAGTTAATATTCTATTAGCTATATATACTTATAGACATGGCTTTATTCTGAGAAATGCTGTCTTTATATTAACGGCGTTATTAGCTTTATTAATTTTTACAATCTTATCACCTGCTAAAGATGATTATAAGTATCTTACGCTACTGATAGGAGTTTCGGCTTTTTTTATCTCTTTAATTTTAAACGGAAAAAGTGCTCTAAACCTCATATTTTATTTAAATTTATTGTTAAATATAATAGTTTTCAAAATAGGATTACAAAATGGGTTTGATGTCAACTTTGGAAATAATATTTTATTCAATGCTAGCCGTAATATGGTCAGTTCTTACCTAATAGTAAGTATTATATATTACTTATTCTTTTCGTTTAAATACAATGAAAAAATAAACATATTTTTAGTATCCCTCTTCTTTGTTAACTCATTAATTTTATACGGCCGCTCCGGAATAGCTCTAGGAAGCATGATATTAATTTATTCATTATATAAGAGGTTTGGTAAATCTCTCTTCTTAATACTAAGCGTTATACTGTTAAGTTCAATAAGTACGATATATATGTTTATTCTTGAGAAGACTAATTTTTCTGAAGGTCTAGAATCTCCTAGGACAGCTATGTTTAATGAGTATATAACCGACCCATCACTACAAGACATTATCTTTGGGAGAGAAATTGCTGAATGTTGTGCTACGATTAGTTTGTTTGATAACAACCCACATAACTCTTTTATCTTTGCCCACATAAATTATGGAATTCCTAGTATTATATTGTTCTTACTAATTTTTATTACAATATTAAAAACTAAAGAATATGAATTAATATTTTTTATAATAGTTTTATATATTAGATATAGCCTTGATGTAATGGGTGCTTTCCTATTTTCAGACGTAGTAATTTTTTCAATATTTATATATGCGTTTAGATATTTAAAAGATAAAAATCATTCATCCAAACTAGAACTAGAATATAAGTAATATAAAATTTAGTTCAAACAGCCTTTCTATTATTAAAACCCCTGGTAAATACATTTTAAGGCTGTGAACCGCCCCGGGATTGTCGGAGACTCAATTTTCTGAGAGAATACGACAATGAAAACACGAAACTATACCCCTGAAATGAAAGAGCGAGCCG
>NZ_JMKP01000019.1 GCF_000685805.1 Psychrobacter phenylpyruvicus DSM 7000 = NBRC 102152
GATACCGTGGGCTTGTGGGCCTTTAGCACCTTGAGTTACTGTGAACTCAACTTCTTGGCCTTCAGCTAAGGTCTTGAAACCTGAGCTTGCGATTTCGCTGTAATGAGCAAAAACGTCTGGACCAGTTTCTGGAGCAATAAAGCCAAAACCTTTAGCTTCGTTAAACCACTTTACTGTACCTTTGATAGTATCTGACATATTCATCTTCCTAATTTTAAAACATAATGACCAATTTGGTCGGGTAACGCTTGAGCAACTACGGTAAATCTTAAAACGGAGGATTAATGCTAATACTACGAGGTAATGATTTGCTGCGGGTTTCTCTTAAGCAGGAATGTAGTATAGGGACCTTATTACCTTTAAGCAAGCTTTATTTTAAAAAAACTTAAAATAATGCCAAATAATATTAAATTATTTTTAACATTGCTAGACTAAGCGCTTATATTTACTACCTTTAGCAGCATTTTAAAAAGATTAAAATAAAAAAAAGACAGCACTAAGTCTGTCTTATTTTCCATTTTTCCGTAGCGCTTAATTCCTTAACGGGTCAATAAGATTAAAAAAGGTTAATTCAACGAACTGCCTTATGACTTATTAAGCTTGAAGGCTTAAGGTTGAATTAAAATGTTTTAGACGTTGATAACGCTGCTCAACCAGCTCATCAATTTTTATCTGTTTTAGCTCCGCCAACTGCTCAGCCAACAACTTCTGCAGACCTTCCATAACCGGCTTAGCATCAAGGTGTGCACCTTCGCCTTCATCAACGATGGCATCTATCAATCCCAGTTGATACAGGTTATCTGAGTTTAGCTTTAAAGCTTCAGAGGCTTCAGGCGCTTTCTCAGCGGTCTTCCATAAAATAGAGGCACAGCCTTCAGGAGAGATAACTGAGTAAATACTGTGCTGCAGCATATTGACCTTATCGCCAACGCCAATAGCCAAAGCACCGCCTGAGCCCCCTTCCCCAATAATGGTCACAATGATCGGCGTCTTTAAACTACTAAAAGTCGCGATGCTTTCTGCGATGGCTTGGGCCTGTCCACGTTCTTCAGCCTCCACCCCAGGGTAGGCACCTTGAGTATCAATGAAGGTCAGTACAGGTAACTTAAAGCGCTCAGCTAACTTCACTAAGCGAATGGCCTTACGGTACCCTTCTGGGTAGGCCATACCAAAGTTATGGGCGATACGTTCACGGGTGCTACGTCCTCGGTGCTGACCTATGATCATCACCGGTTGGCCATTAAATCGAGCCAAACCCCCAATTACGGCGCGATCATCAGCAAATGCTCTATCCCCATGAAGCTCATCAAACTCAGTGAATAGCTGCCCGACATAATCTAAAAATAAAGGGCGTTTGGCGTGTCTTGCCAAGCCAACGCTATCCCAAACTGCACTCATGATAAGTCCTTAAAATATTATTATCGTTTGTTTATCGGTTACGTTAGGCCATCCAGCCTAAGTTATGATTCTAAGTTCTCTTGCACCACAGTTAATTCCACGCCCCACTTTTTGAACTGAGCGATGTCATCTTTAAGATCCAGTATAAGCAAGGCATACTCATCAAGCTCAGACTCAACCCTTACTTGCCAATGCTCTTTATCGATAATATTTAGCTTAAGATCGCTCTTGTCATGGTCATTGCGGCTGCGATGGACTAGCACCGCTAGGCGTAGTAGCAGACACAGGTACACCAGCTTTCGACCGCCAATTTCTTGCACTTGCTCTAAGGTTTCTGACTTTAGCTTGCGGCGATGGTTACGGGCCAACTGCGCCATGCGCACTTGATCCACTTGTGAAAATCCTGGGATATCTGAGAACTCTAGTAAATAAGCACTGTGATGGTGGTAACCACTGTGACTAATGGCCAGACCAACTTCGTGCAAATAGGCGGTACGACGCAGCAAGTCATTGTCTTCACTGCTTAGCTCTAAGGCCTCATGAGCTTGTTCATAAAGACGCTCACAGCTTTTTACCACACGTCTTGCCTGACGCTTATCGACTGAATAACGCTCTACTAAAGCTTGAACACTCCGGTCGCGCACATCTTCACTGGCAAAGCGGCCCAGCATGTCATACATGACCCCTTCACGCAGCGCTCCATCCGAATAAGTCATGGTCTCAATGCCAAGTACCTTCATAGCGGCTAGCAACACAGACACACCGGCTGGGAAGACAGCTTTTCGGTGCTCTTTCACACCTTCTAAGTCAATGTCTTCAACCCGGCCCACTTTAAGCAGTAATTGCTGCAGGTTTTTCACACCTTGATAGGTAATGCGCTCCTGATCATCTGCCCATCCCTTTGATACCAATACATTTCGCACAGCTTTAATGGTACCACTTGAGCCTACCACACTGGTCCAGCCTGTCTTTTGGTAGGTAGTACTGATACGCAAGATCTCTTTGCGCGCATCGGCAATGGCTGCATTAAAGGCCGCCTCAGTAATATCACCTGACTCAAAGAACCGCTGGGTATATGCCACACACCCCATCTGTAAGCTTTCTGTCAATATCGGGTCAAACTCTTGACCAATAATAAACTCGGTTGAGCCACCACCGATATCAATTACCAATCTTTTATCAATACTCTCATTGGTATGTGACACCCCTAAATAAATCAGACGCGCCTCTTCTCGACCTGAAATAATCTCAATGGGTTTAGGCAGTATTTCGTCGGCACGTCTAATAAACTCGTCAGCATTCTTGGCTTGACGCAAGGCATTAGTCGCGACAATCCGCAACCTATCTGCTGAGACTGAATCCAGTCGCCCCATAAACCGAGCCAAGCAATCAAGCCCCCTTTGTTGAGCTTCTTCACTTAGGTATTTTCTTTCATCTAGGCCGGCAGCTAATTGAACCTTTTCAGACATAGAGGCAATTTTTCGAACCTCACCATGATCCAAGCGAGCGATAGCCAAGTGAAAGCTGTTTGAGCCAATATCGATGGCTGCCATTAATTCATTATTCGCTAGAAAGTTATTAGGCATAAGCGACTGTCTTACCTTAGATTAATATAGATATAGGAGAGTGTGATTTATTATTAAATATTAAAAATATAGGCAACGAATGACTTTGTTTGCCAACATCTTGCAAAAAACCAATCAAATTTAAAGTTTATTAGTAGAGCTGTATTTTAACAAACTCTTGAGCCAAATTCGCTGACTGCTTACTAAATTAAGTTAAAAGCCTTTTTCTGCAAAGATGACAGCTGCCTCATTAAATCACTTATGCCAAAAAGTGGCAAGCAAGCTTAGATTAATAATGCTTTGAAAGGGATTAAGGCGGCATTGATACTTTGCTTCTTTTAAAAAAGAATACTATGTCATATAATATTTTTTTATTAACTTATATTGGATGTCAATTGTAAGTTTTATTAGCGTACCTCCACTTTTTTATCCATTTTTATATAGGCAGGTATACCGCGCTTTTATTATAAAGAATTAAGGACTCGCCATGACCAAACTAAAATCAACTAAACTGCCACTAGCCGCCTCCCTTATTGTGGCTTCCACCTTATTTGGCGTAGGCTGTAGTAATGACAATCAAGTTAAAGCTGTAGACCGTACCGAAGAAGCGGCCGCTCTCGCCAGAGTTAAATCTCTTGAAGCCCAAGCTAAAGCTCTTGAAGACGGCATGCCTGAGGCCAATAGCAGCTTTGCGCCCGTTGGTGATGGTGCAGCCTCCACCGCCTCAATCAAGATGCCAGATGAGTCGACTATTCCAGATGATGAGTTGGGTGCAGCTATTCGCCGCGGTCTACATCTAGTGAATAATACTTATACCGAGTTGCCAGATAATGTGGGTAACCGTTTAAACTGTACCAGTTGTCACCTAGCCAATGGCTCAGAAGCCTATGCTGCTCCGTGGAATGGTTTAACCGGTATTTTCCCAATTTATCGCTCTCGAGGTGCTCGTGTGAACTCCTTACAAGAACGTATTAATGGATGTTTTGAGCGCTCTATGAACGGGAAAGCATTAGACCCCACCTCAGATGACATGAACGCTATTCTGGCTTACATGGGCTGGCTATCACAGGGTATACCGGCCGGTGTTTCTCCTGAAGGTCGTGGCTTTGTTGAAGTCGATACCAACCTTGAGCCTAACCCAGAAAATGGTAAACAGCTTTTTGCTGAAAAATGTTCTGTATGTCATGGTGATAATGGCCAAGGTCAGTTTAAAGAAGATGGAAGCTATATTTACCCTGCAGTAGCCGGTCCAGATTCGTTTAACGATGGTGCAGGCATGGCTCGCACCTATAAAGCAGCCGCCTTTATTAAAGGTAAGATGCCATTTGGTCAGGGCAATACCCTATCCGATCAAGAAGCCGTTGACATTGCTGCTTACTTCACTCATTTAGACCGTCCAGTAAAAGCTAATAAAGACAAAGACTGGCCTAAAGGCGGCGCACCTAAAGACGTTCGCCGTTAATGAATCCGGTAAAATTCCGAGCAATAAAAAAAACCATCCTGCTTAGCAGGATGGTTTTTTATTAACGTAACTTTTTTATTAACAGGTTATTACTCGGTTATGCTGACGCCATCTCAGCGAACACTTCTTCAGCCGCTTTAATAGTAGCGTCCAAGTCCTCTGTTGAGTGTTTAGACGACATAAAGCCCACTTCATAGGCCGAAGGTGCCAAGTAAATACCGCGCTGTAACATACCATGGAAGAAGGTGTTGAACTTATCCATATCACAAGCAGTCACTTCATCGAAGTTTTGAGGTACCTCGGTGGCTTCCTCTTTAACGAAAAACAGACCAAACATGCCGCCAAGTTTAGTTGAGCGTAGCTTAATGCCATGCTTCTTAGCAGCGGCTTGAATGCCGTCAACTAGGTAAGCTACCTTGTCCGCCACACCCTCATAAAAGCCTTCTTGGGTTAAGTCCTCAAACATGGCAATACCTGCCCGCATGGCCAGTGGGTTACCTGATAATGTACCTGCTTGATATACGCCGCCCATAGGTGCAATGCACTCCATGATTTCACGCTTACCACCGAAGGCACCTACCGGCAGGCCTGCCCCGATAATTTTACCAAAGCAAGTTAAGTCTGGTTCAATACCAAAGTGACCCTGTGCCCCTTTTAGGCCCACACGAAAGCCGGTCATCACTTCATCAAAAATCAATACCGCACCGCCTTGGGTACACTGTTCGCGTAAGGTATTATGGAATTCTTGGGTTGGGATGATCATGTTCATATTGCCAGCAATAGGCTCGACGATTACACAGGCAATCTCATCGCCCCATTTCTCAAAGCAGTCTTTTACCGCTTGCGGGTCATTATAAGGCAAGGTGATGGTATGCTTGGCAAAGTCAGCGGGTACGCCTTGTGAGGTTGGCTCACCGATATCTAGCATACCGGAACCTGCTTTTACTAACAGGCTGTCTGAGTGACCATGGTAGCAACCTTCAAATTTAACAATCTTATCACGACCTGTATAACCACGGGCTAGACGAATAGCACTCATGGTGGCTTCGGTACCTGAGCTGGTCATACGGATCATCTCAACACTTGGCACGATATCGCAAATGGTATCTGCTACTGAGGTCTCAAAAGTGGTTGGAGTGCCAAAGCTTAAGCCATCATCAGCGGCCGCTTTCACAGCTTCAATCACCTTGGGATGTGCGTGCCCCAAGATCATAGGCCCCCATGAGCCAACGTAATCAATGTACTCGTTGTCTTCGGTATCATAAATTTTACTGCCTGCGGCTTTGTGCATAAACACTGGGGTACCGCCCACACCAGCGAAGGCACGAACTGGTGAATTAACGCCACCTGGAATGTGCTTTTTGGCTTGTAAGAATAGTTGTTCGTTTTTAGTACTCATAATAATAACTCTACTTTACAGATGAAAGAGACCTTTATTAGGTCTTTTGATTATAAGAAAGATGACTTTAAGGGTACTGACTTTAAGGGTAATAGTTATAAGAATTGTGTTAGCAGCGACTACATTCAAGGTCAAAAATCCAATTTCCCCCGCATCACTGCCATAATACTACAAGGTTTGGGCCTCATAGCCAAATATGGTGTAGCAGTTGCTACAATAATCCCACTATATTAGCAAAAAAAAGTGGGCTCTTATGAGCCCACTTTGTATCATTATTCTACTATCATCCCTAACAGAGATCAGTGAATAACCACCAAAATCTGTTAGTTTGATCTCCCCCTTACTACTTAGGTGTCTTCTCTAAGTGAGGGTCAATCTTTTTACGCTGAGCATCATATGAGTCTAGACGACCTTGTTCGTGCTCTAACCAAATGGCGTTCACGATTGCCAAAAGTACGGCAAATCCAAGACCTAATATCCATGCAAAATACCACATAACTTTCTCCTAGATAAGTAAATAGCTTAATACGAGGTGTGATCGTTTTCACGAATATAGGCCACAGTCACCTTACCGCGCATCACGCTATAAGCCCAGCCAGTATAGAATACCACAATGGGAAGTAGCAGCACCACGACATACAACATCACCATTAATGTGAAGTGACTAGATACGCTGTCCCAAACGGTTAAGCTAACATCTGGGTAGGTTGATGATGGCATGACGAAAGGAAATAGCGAAACACCAGCCGTCATAATTACCCCTAGTACCGCAATACTTGAGGTGACAAAAGCGGTTAGCGTTTTGCCTGCTTTTAACAGACCTACTGTTAGCAACGGCATCAAGATACCTAGTGCTGGGAATATCCATGCTAATGGATATTTCTGATAGTTTGACATCCAAGCACCTGGTTGTACCACTACCTCTTTAGTCAGTGGGTTTGCTACAGCAGCTGGATCAATCTGTGACACAATCGCATAACCGTCAATATACTGAAGCCAAACACCAGCAGCAACGAATAGTACCACCATCGCTATTGCCGAAATCATAGTGTATTTTTTGGTTCGCTCTTGAATCCCATTTTCAGTTCGGTGCGCTAAGAAAGTACCTCCCTGCATAATAAGCATGGTTGCACTAACCAATCCACAAAGAATCGAGAATGGATTTAGCAACTGCCAGAATGTACCACTATAGGTAGATACCATATGATTATCAAAGTTAAATGGTACCCCTAAGAATAAGTTACCAAAAGCCACGCCAAATACTACCGCTGGAACGAACGAGCCTACAAACAAGCCCCAATCCCAAGCGTTACGCCATCTTTGGTCTTTGACCATGCTACGGTACTTAAAGCCTACGGGTCTAAAAAATAATGCCCAAAGTACTGCCATCATTGCCCAATAAAAACCACTGAAAGCTAGGGCGTAAACTAAGGGCCATGCAGCAAATAAAGCACCACCTGCAGTAATAAACCAAACTTGGTTACCTTCCCAGTGTGGTCCAACAGTATTCACAATAACTCGGCGCTCATCATCGTTTTTACCAACGAAAGGTAGTAACGTACACACCCCCATGTCGTGTCCATCCATGATGGCGAAACCAATGAGTAATGCCCCAACAAGCAACCACCAAATTATTTTTAGCGTTTCATAATCAAACAACATGGTCTACCTCCTTATTACCATTAACAGGAGTGACATCACGTGGTGTTTCACCATCGTAACGACCTGTACCCAAACTTGCTGGTCCTAATTTTACATACTTAATCATCAAATAAACCTCAATGATTAACAGTATGGTGTAGAAACCAACAAACCCAGCAAGAGAACCATAAACGTTGGCCACACTAAAGTTTGTCACTGATAAGTGAGTTGGTAAAACACCATAGATAGTCCAAGGCTGACGGCCATACTCTGCCACAAACCAACCCAACTCAACAGCTATCCAAGGCGCTGGCAACATGATTACCGCCCACTTTAACAGCCACTTTTTCTCAGCGAAGTTACCTTTCACGGTATACCACATAGCCGCCGCAAATAAAGCTAGCATTAGGAAGCCAAGACCTACCATACCTCGGAACGACCAGAACATAGGAGTTACTGCAGGAATGGTATCATCCACTGCTTTTTGAATCATCTCTGGCGTAGCTTGCGTCACATCTTCAGTATATTTTTTGAGCAATAAACCAAAGCCTAGATCCTCTTTAACCTCATCGAATTGACTTACTAAGGTCTTATCTTCTGGATTTTCACGCAGTTGATCTAGTAGGCTCACCGCCTGAATACCGTTGATAATACGTCCTCGGTTAACTTCTTTAATCTCATGAATACCGGGAATTTCTTTATCAAAAGAACGGGTACCGATAATACCCATTGCATAAGGAATCTGGATTTGCCAATCGTTTTTCTGCTCTTTTTCGTTGATACCTGCAATTAGGTTGAATGAAGCAGGAGCTGGCTCGGTATGCCACATGGCTTCAATGGTGGCCATCTTAGTTTGCTGAGCAGCACCAATCGAGTAGCCTGACTCATCACCAAGTACAATGACACTTAAAATTGACGCCAAGCCAAAAGCCGAAGCAACTTGGAAACTACGTTTCGCAAATTCCACGTCGCGTTTACGCAATAGGTATAGTGCTGAAATGGCTAAAACGAAGACAGCCGCTGTGACGTAGCCAGCTGATACTGTGTGCACAAATTTGTTTTGGGCATCTGGGTTAAGTAAGATGGTCGCGAAGCTGTCCATTTCCATACGCATGGTTTCGTAGCTAAACGAAGCCCCAACTGGACTTTGCATCCAACCGTTGGCAATCAAGATCCATAACGCAGAAAGGTTAGTTCCCAGCGCCATTAGTATGGTAACGATAAGGTGCTGAGCACGAGACAGTCTGTCCCAACCAAAGAAGAATAGACCCACCATGGTGGATTCTAGGAAGAAAGCCATTAGACCTTCGATGGCTAACGGGGCACCAAAGATATCACCCACATAGTGTGAATAGTAAGCCCAGTTGGTACCAAACTGGAACTCCATGGTAATCCCTGTGGTTACCCCTAGAGCGAAGTTAATACCAAATAGCTTGCCCCAGTATTTGGTCATGTCCTTCCAGATTTGATTACCGGTCGTGACATAGACAGATTCCATAATAACTAGAATCCATACCATTCCCAAAGTCAATGGGACGAATAGAAAGTGGTAAAGCGCTGTCACCGCAAACTGCAAGCGGGATATATCAACTAGATGTTCAGTAATCATACTAAACCTCCTAAAAAGCAGGATCAATTCACACTGTTATTTGATTTGCATAACTTAGGGCATTCTATCGCTCACATCCTTGCTTGCTGACCCTAATGCACCCCCTCCCTTTACACCATTAAACTAACTGAATGATCAACCCTGCATTACCGATAAGTTTCAACACCTATAAAATACTTAAGCCCTATAGAACACAGATGGCTATTGAATACTTAAGATGTCGTTGAACAATTTCAAAAAGCAACTACTTAAAACAACACTGCTAATAAACGTTTACTCAGAAAACTTAACTCTTATATTATAATATACAATTTAATAAAATATTATAAATATGATACGAAATAGGTATTTAAAAATACCCATTATTAATTTATGGATTTATTGTGCGTATATTACCTAAATATTAACATTTGTTCCAGATATCATTTAACTTTCTTTCACAGTCCTCATTAATGTAACTTTTAATGACCTTATTTACTTAGCTTGATAAGTAAGTAATCAGTGACCGGTGCTTCTTGCCACATTAGTTAGATACATTAACATACATTGGCTTTTCCAAGCAGTAAGCTTAGAATGCTTATTAAAGTATACTCTTATTGTTGCACTTTTTTTAACTTTTGCCTCTCATAATTTTCTCTTTTTTTTAAGACAGAAACTACTATGGCCACCCTTTCAACTGCCGAAAAAAGCTTTTTAAAACAGCTGATAAATACTGTGCGCCGCCCTTTAAATCTTGCGTGGCTACTCACAATCCTTAGTACCCTTCTATTTGTAGGGCAAGCTTGGCTTCTTGCTAATATATTTAGCTTGTGGCTAACCAACTATTTTGATGAGGTGCCTCTATCTAGTGGGATTAACTTAATGTGGTTTTGGGCATTGGCAGCTTGTTTTGTACTGCGCCCTTTACTAAATATGGGACGGGAGTTATTAAGTGCTCGTGCCAGCTTACAAGTCCGAACGCAGTTAAGACAGTCGCTATTGACCACCATGGCTCACTTAGGACCTAATTTGCGCCACTTTGGTAGTGATGGCAGCATCTCCAGTCAGATTATTGATCAAACCGATGCTTTAGATGGCTTTATTAGCCGTTTTAGTGTCCAAAAGAAAGTTACCGTGACTACCCCTTTTATCTTATTAATTGCTGTGGCTTGGCAAAGCAAATTTGCCGCTGCCCTACTATTAATGACCGCGCCACTGGTACCGATATTCATGATTCTTATCGGCCACCTTACTGCCAAAAAAAGCGCCGCCCAGTTTGGTGCTTTGTCGCAATTAAGTGGCCGTTTTTTGGATTGGATTCGGGGGATGCCGACGCTGAAACGCTTACAAGCCACCTCTATTGCCGAGCAAGACCTGGCCATTAGCAGTGAAGATTACCGTCGCCGCACTATGGATGTATTAAAAATTGCTTTTTTAAATGGTGCTGTTTTGGAATTGTTGGCTGCACTGAGCATTGCTCTAGTCGCAGTTTATCTTGGCTTTGGACTAATGGGAATTTTGCCATGGGATAAAGGTCATGTCCCAGTGGCTTATTTTGGGGCGTTATTTATCTTACTATTGGCTCCTGAGTTTTATGTTCCCCTGCGTCAACTGGGGGCAGACTATCATGCCAAAGCGGAAGCTGAAGGGGCAGTTCAAAGCCTACTGCCTATTATTAAAGCGGCCCAATCCAGCACTGATAGTGCCACAGACTTATCACAAGCGGCTACTAATAGCTCAAGCCCTGTAGATTTATCGCAAGCTTTTGGGTTAAACATTAACCAGTTGAGCATTCGCACTGCCATTACTGACCCAGCCAGCGCCAATGACGCTGAGTCTTCTGACTCGAAGGCACAAGCTTATCGTACCCGCTTGGCTCCGGTTAGCTTTACGCTACAACCCGCTCAGCGAGTGGCTCTAGTGGGCGACAGTGGTAGCGGAAAATCCAGCCTACTGCAAGCCATAATGGGCTTTGTTGACTATCAAGGTCAAATTGAGATTAACCTTGCCAATGGGCACAACGTTGATATCACACAAGTACCTCAATCGCAGCTAAGACAACACATTGGCTATCTGGCACAACAAGTGGCCCTTATGCCGTTAACCATTGCTCAGAACTTAAGACTCGCCAACCCGAATGCCAGTGACCAACAGTTAATTGCCGCACTAGAAGAGGTTGAATTATGGCAGCTTATTAAACGGTTACCACAAGGACTCGATACCCAGCTTGGGGATAGAGGCCAAGGTCTATCTGGCGGTCAACAACAGCGTTTGGGGATTGCTCAATTACTGCTTAGACAAGACAGCTTATGGCTATTAGATGAGCCCACAGAACATCTAGACCCTGACACTGCAGATAGAATCCATCAGCTGCTGCAACGGGTTAGTAAAGGCAAAACGGTGATTTGGATCACGCACGCCCACCAACAACTTAGTTGGTTAGATAACGTCATTAAGCTGTCACTACCTGCAGCAGTAACGGTAAGCGGAGAAGATCATGACTAAACAAGCTTTAGCCAAACCTGATACAAGCTTAGATCAGCAGTCTCTATCGACGGCCAATCCTCCCGTATTCCGCCTACGTGATATGTTTAAGCCCTCTTTTGATCTGTGGGTGATATCTTGGATCTTAGGATTGGTCACCGCCATTTCTATGATTGCTTTGCTAATGATCTCCGGTTGGTTCATTACCGGTGCGGCTTTGGCAGGGATGATTGCGGTTGGCTCACACAGCTTTAACTATATGCTGCCCGCCGGCATTATTCGGATGCTTGCCATGGCAAGGACAGCTGGGCGCTATGGTGAGCTGATGGTATCGCACAACGCAGTTTTTGACTTATTAAAGACACTGCGCTTACGCTTCTTTAATCGATTAGCCGCCCTACCCTTAATCCAGCAGCGCAATACTTTACACGCCTCACAATATATGCACCGTTTGGTGAGTGATATTGATAAGTTAGATGAGTTTATTCTTAGGGTCGTCTCCCCTTGGCTCATTGGTAGTGTGTCGATGCTATTGTTAGCTGCATTCATTGGTTGGGCTCTGCCACTAAGTGCCCTCAGTAAGGTTGTGATTTATCTATTGCTATTATCCGCCTTACTACTGCCTTTCATCGCTAGCCTTAAAGGTATTCATAGCGCTAAGCAGTTATCACAAGTTGCAGAATCTAGACGCCAGAAGTTATTGGCACCACTGGCAATCATTACCCAATTGCTACTTTGGCAACAATGGCAAATGCAAACTGCGAGTTATATTGCCCAAGACGATAAGCTACAAGCCTTGGAATGGAAGGCACAGAAGCATCGTTCCAGCTATATGCTGCTTATTCAGTGGTTCTGTTATACCGCAGTATTGGTGGTATTATTTTCGATATATCAGGTCACTTCAGCTACGGTTGTAACCACTGACATCAACGTGTCATTAGCGCTGGCAGTAACTTTAGGATTACTGGGTATTCAAGAGATTATTGTGCCTCTGGGGCAGCACTATCTGGCCTTGGGCAACAGTATTTCTGCCAAAGACAGACTCAATGCGCTGCTACACCCTGCAGCCGATCAATCAGAGCCTAATAATACAGCTGTTACGGATATTGAAACCGGGCTAACGTTACCAACGGGCGCGATGCACGCTGAGCTACGTAATGTTTCTGCCAAAATTGCAGGGGCTTTGGTAGGGGCCAAAGAAGTCAGTGTCAGCATCCAGTCTGGTACTCCCTTGATTATCAAAGGCCCTTCAGGATGTGGTAAATCTACTCTGCTACAAGCTTTGGCCGGTGAGTTGCCAGTGCAATCAGGTGAAATAACACTCAATGAGCAAAATTGGTTTGCTTATGACTGGCAAGATCAACTGGGCTATCTTGGGCAACAATTGGATATTTTTGATCAGACCTTAGCTGCTAACCTCCGCCTTGGTAAACCTGACGCTACTGAAGATGAGCTACTGTCTGCTTTGGATAAGGTTGGTTTACTGCCCTGGCTGCAAGCACAGCCACAAGGGTTACAGACTGCCTTAGGCGAATATGGAGCAGCCATCTCTGGCGGTCAGGCCAGACGCGTTGCTCTAGCTAGACTGCTGCTAAAGCCGCGCCGAGTTTTACTGCTTGATGAACCCTTTGCCGGACTAGATACTGAGACCCGTGAACGAGTTTGGGACAGTGTGCGTGAGCACCAAAAGCAAGGATTGCTAATCGTCGTCAGTCACCATGAGTGGGATATGGGCCAGTGCGACGTGCTAACCTTAAAAGAAAATGTTTTTATTGATTAGGTTTAATGCTAAGATAATTTAGTTAATTTAACTATTGACACTCAGTAAAAACTTAAATCAATCGAAGCTCACTTTATTAAAAGGAATGTTTATACCTCATGGATGATAAAAAAACAGCTGTAGAATCAACGGCCCAACCCGACGCAGTAGTGGCACCTATGCATACTTTTGAAGCTTTTCGTATTATTGAAAAGCTCAGTGAAGGCATTAACCCTCTGTCCGATGAGCCATTAGCGCCCAAGAGCCTGTGTTTAAATGATGATATTCAACGGGCTTTGCAAGTAGCTATTCCTGCACTTCAAGCGCGTATCAGATGGATTGAGCGCCAAGCACAATTGCCAGTCAATGCAGGTAAGCCCTGGAAGGCAGAGGAAGAGGATAACCTCAATACAGGGTTTGATAATGGCGATAGCGTAGATACTCTAGCGGAACGTCATCAGCGTACCAAAGGCTCTATCACTTCTAGATTGGTTAAAATGGGCAAAATAAGTGCCTAGCTTAAAGCCAGCCTTAGCCTAAAGTCAGTGGTATAGTTAACGCAGTCCTAGAATTACTATAAAAAATAAAATAAGGAGCAATCATAGATTGCTCCTTATTTATTAATTACCAGATCAAACCTGGTTATTAGATGGTCAAATCAGACTTTTCACCCAATTCGTATAAAGCACCTGCACGGCCTACAATTAGTGGATCAACATGGCCTACCTGCTTTTGATCTTTGCCTTCATACGGAAGTTTGTTTAGCACATAGCGCATGGCGTTTAGACGGGCACGCTTTTTACAATCTGACTTGATAACAATCCAAGGGGATTCTGCGGTATCAGTATTATAGAACATAGCCTCTTTCGCTAAGGTATAGTCATCCCACTTATCAAGAGATGCCATATCAATAGGAGATAGCTTCCACTGCTTCAATGGATGGGCCTCACGCTGCTTAAAACGGCGACGTTGCTCTTCACGGCTCACAGAAAACCAGAATTTAATCAGATGAATACCTGAATCAATTAAATGCTTTTCAAACTCAGGAGTTTGCTTCATAAAGATTTCGTACTGCTCATTAGTACAAAAGCCCATTACTCTTTCAACACCGGCACGGTTATACCAAGAGCGATCAAATAATACCATCTCCCCTACAGAAGGTAGATGCTGTACATAACGCTGGAAATACCATTGACCCATTTCACGTTCGGTTGGCTTCTCTAGCGCCACTACTCTAGCACTACGTGGGTTCAAATGCTCCATAAAGCGTTTAATAGAGCCCCCTTTACCAGCAGCATCGCGGCCTTCAAAAATGATAACGACTTTTTGGTCGTTTTCACGAACCCATTTTTGAAGTTTAAGCAACTCTACTTGCAGGTGGTACTTTTGTTTTTCATAAGTTTTACGCGATAGGCGGTTTTTATAAGGGTAACCCCCTTCACGCCAATTGTCTGACAACTCATCATCTTTTTCAGTGCCTGTTCTAACCGTATTGGCTAGGGCATGCTTTGCAAATAAGTCTTTAAGCTTTTCGAGATCATCAGGCGACGCGTCGTGAATTAGAGCTTGTAAGTGGTCAGAGATGCCCTCAAAGTTCCCTTCATTTAGGTCTTTTAGCAGAACTTGATCGATCACTTCTTTAGTTTTGATTCGTGAGCCATCTTTTTTCTTCTGCGTTTCGTACTTTTCAATCTTTTTACTATTGGTTACATAGTCATCACTAATCTTTTCGGGCTTACTGCTTTTCTTTGACATACTTACTCCTCATCATTGACTATCTAATCATAATTAGATAGATTTATTTAACTATAATTATAGCAAATACTAAGGGCTTTATTTAGTCAAAATTACTATCTATGAATTGTTTTATGCAGTTTTTGTCCAAACCCTTAATTTTTTTATGGAATAAATCATAAGCTACCAGTTTAAGCTGACTTTTGATTTTCTTTTTGCTTGGAGTATCGGTTGGATTACTAGTGAGATTGGTTACTGCTCTCTTGTTCAATAAAAAAATAAATAAACCTCGTAGTAAGTGACTACGAGGTTTATTTTTAATAGAGCGTTAATAGCGCGGTTAATACAGCAAATTTATTACTTTAGCTGTCACTGTCTTAGGCTTTTTTTACCACAGAAGACTTAAGCTTCATTTGACCAAAGCCATCAATCTTACAATCGATATCATGATCATCTGGCGCGTCATGGATTAAGCGAATGCTTTTCACCTTAGTACCTACTTTAAGCGGTGTGGAAGAGCCTTTTACTTTTAGATCTCTAATCACAGTCACAGCATCACCATCTTGTAGCTCGTTACCAACCGCATCACGAATCACATTATCAGGCTCATTTGTAGTCACAGTGCCATCTGCCTCGGCAGCTGTCCACTCGTGAGCACACATTGGACAAACCAATAAGGCACCATCTTCATAAGTTAAATCAGAATCACAACTTGGGCAATTAGGTAGGCTCATTTTATCCTCATTTCCATTATTTAAGATATAGTATTGAATTAATATCGCTTAGTATTGTAGCCTAAACCACAGCTTTTTGCTCGAACCCCTTTAACCTTGCCAAAATAAGCAACAGTAGCCTTTTGCATACAGCTAATTACATAGCTTAATTGCTAAGCCTCTATAATAACTGGCACTATAGGAAAGACATTTATCACTCTCTATTACAACAACTTAATCAAAGCAACTAACAAAGGATTCTAATTGTGAGTAATTTATCTTTTAAACAATTCACTTTGCAAGGTGATGATGCTGCAAAATTCTTGCAAAGCCAGCTTACTGTCAACGTTAATAAAATAGGGTTAAGCTATCTCCCTGCTGCCATTGCTAACCTGAAAGGACGTATTGAGTTTGGCATTTGGGTAAAAAAACACTCTGAAGATAACTTTGATATTGTTATCGCTGCTGACTGCTTGCCAAGCCTGCAAGCCCATATAAAAAAGTATGGTGCCTTCTCAAAAATCACCACCTCTGAACCTATTGATATCTACCCTTGCGTCTTAGGCTCAGAGACCGGTACTGAAGAGGCCACCTTCAGCCAAGCTGCGGATAATTGTGATATCAATAAATGGCAAGCATTAAGTATTGCCACCGGTAATTACTGGATTGTGGAAGCCACACAAGGCCTGTTCCAGCCGCAAGAGTTAAGATTACATCAGCGTGGCGGCGTAGACTATGATAAAGGCTGCTATATCGGACAAGAAGTCATCGCTCGTATCTATTTCAAGGCCTCGCCAAAAGCGTTTTTACACCGCGTTAAAGGTCAGGGCGATGTGCCACAAGCTGGTGAGAACCTTGATAAAATTCAGGTGGTAAATGCCATAGCTACCGAAGACTATTCAGGCTTTGAAGCACTGGTTGTGGCGCGCCCTGAGCATCTAGAGGACTCAGAGCTACAGCTATTAGAGTTGCCCCCTGCACTACAAGCCAGCGTAGCCCGTGAAGCTTAACTAAGTCTAAGCGCAATCCCCTTTCCACAATCCATAAAAAAAGCGATCCTAAGATCGCTTTTTTTAGAGATGATTTTTGGAGATTATCTTTTATTTTAATACCTTAGTTACTTAGCAGAGGCATTAGCGTTATCGGCTCTTTGGGCCATTTTGCTTTTAAACTTAGCTTGTCTTTCTTCACGCATTTTCTGTAACTGAGCTTTTTGCTCGTCAGTCAGAATTTGCGCCATAGCATGCTGAGTTTGAACGCGTTCAATAAATCTTTGCTTTGAAAAAGCAGCTTGTTGCTCTGCTAAGTTATTTAAGCTAGTGGTATTTAAAGTAGGGCTATTTATTAAAGCTTGAGTCTGGGCATGCAGCTGCTGCATTTGAGCTTGGTGCTGTTGACGATTGGCCTGGTGCTTTTGTTTTTGTGCCTCTCTTAAGGCTTGCATTTGAGCTTGTTGTTCAGCGGTTAGATTAAGCTGCTGATAGCCATAGCCACCACCACGTTTGCCCATTGGGCCCCCTTTATGATGCTGGCCATGCATTCCATGCTGCATTTTAGTGGCTGCTGTGGTTTGAGATTCAGAAACAGCGCTAGCCTGAGTACAGCCTACCATTGCTAAGCTACCTGAGACAGCTAGTACAGTACTTAATACTAATTTATTCATAATATTTACCCTTAACGCCTTTGTTAATCAACTGCCATTTATTAATTTTAGATTTCTAAAAAAGAGCTGGCATTTAATTTAATTTGGTTTGGTGGAATTTTAACGTGGTTTGGTTGAATTTAGTGAGCCTTAACTCTTATTTACCTAACCTTTTGCTTGATGAAGTTATGATAGGACAGCTCCACGTAACTTAGTTTGATGAAAGTTTAAGAAAGGTAACAATTGCTACAGCGGGCTACTTCTATACTTGCTTGTGGCAACAACCCTAGTTAGTATTCCTAGCCCTTATCAAGTGCAAAGATTTTATTTAAACTGGTGGGCAAAAGTTGTACGTTTAGGGCCTTTAATTATTTAATTTTTAGGACTTGTTCATGACACATATTTTATTAGGCGATGACGACACAGAGCTATCTGACTTATTGGCAGAGTATCTGACCAACCATGGAATTAAGTGTGACTGTGTCTATAATGGAGAGCAGGTTTTAGAAAAAGTTAAAATGTACAATTATGACTTAATTGTGCTCGATATTATGATGCCCAAAATTGATGGGTTAAGTGTGCTGCGTCAACTGCCCACCTTAACTCAAACGCCGGTCATTATGCTGACCGCAAAAGGCGATGAGATTGATCGCATTATTGGTTTGGAGTTAGGGGCAGATGATTATATTGCCAAACCTTGTAACCCCCGTGAGCTATTAGCCCGCATCAATGCCGTTATTAAACGCACTACGGCTCAAAACTCCGAATTTGCTCCGCTAACACATGAGCGGTTAGAGCTAGATCAAGTACACCGCATTTGTAAGGTAGATGGTGAAAGCCTACAAGTTACTGGTACTGAATTTGATTTGCTGGTGGCCTTACTACAGCAGCAAGGCAATGTGGCAAGTAAAGAGTGGCTCTCACAAACCGTGTTACAACGGGAACTGCAGCCCCTTGATCGAAGCTTAGATGTTCATGTCTCTCGGCTGCGAAAAAAATTACAGCCTTTCCATGAAGACCCCATTAAGGCCGTTCGCGGTAAAGGCTATCAGCTGGTTTTATAGTGTTAGCTGATGTTATAGAGTAGTACTTTTATGAATAAAACTGCGGCAAAAAAAGCACGTCGACATCGATTTTATCAGCCTCTCAACTTATTCTGGCGGCTATTTCTTAGCATGTTGGCTATTTTACTGCTGACCTCTGCCTTATCAGTAGGTATCGAGCGTTGGATCAATGCAAAAGAGCTCAATAATAGGATGCAGCAGCAAGTGGCACGCTTACTTATCGCCCGCCAAGAGACTGTCACCGCTTTAACGAATGATGATTTACAGACAGTTAAGCAGTTATATCGTGAAAATCGATGGCTATTATCACAAATGCGTATTGTGGATGAAAAAGGTGAGCAAGTCCTCCCCAAGTTTGGGCGTTTTCACTCTGAATTTAGTCAACAAGGTCACTATAGACCCGCAACCCGCTCTGAGTTTCAACATGCTGCGCCGCTTACCAATGATGCGCAATCGCAGCAGTATCCTTATTCGCAGCAGCAATATTCACGTTTCTTCTCAACTTTCAGCGAGCAACCTTGGCAACAAGTAAGTGCTGACATTGCTAACTATCCTGAATTAGAAGATACCACCGTAAACTCTAACAGTGGAAAAACTTATATCGTACAGTTACAACCTAGGCTGTCATTGCGGGATCTTATTTCCCTGCGTAAAGACCATACTTTAATTAGAGTATCGCTGATTTTACTGTTTAGCATCTTGGTCTGTTATTGGTTAAGCCGAGCTTTAACGGGCCGTATTCAGCGGGTACAAAAAGCGGTGCATCTAATGAGTGAAGGCCGATTTACCGCCGGAGAGGAGCTAAAAAATCTAGGCAATGACGAGTTAGGTCTATTAGCAAAAGATGTCTCCAAGCTGTCTAGCCGCCTAGCCAATAGTGAGCTGGCTCGAAAGCAAATGCTTAGTGATATCTCTCATGAACTGCGCTCACCCTTGGCCAGACTAGATGTGGCTACAGAGCTTACCCGTGACTTCGCACCTGAAGCGGGGCATTATCTAGATCGTATTGAAAAAGAATCGCTGCGTATGAACGAGCTTATTGAGCACATCATACAAATTCAATCCCTGCAAATGCGCCAAAATACTTTGGATATAGAGGCCTACCAAAATATTGACTTATATGCTCTTATTGATGAGATTAGGCAGGATGTCTGCTTTGAGTTTCAGGATAAGGCGGTTCATTGGCAGTGGCTGTTCTTAAATGAAGGAAAACCCGCAAAATCGCCAAACTCTGCATCTGAAAATGGCTACAAGTTAATGGGAGACCCGCAGCAATTACACAGTGCTTTTGAAAACATCATTCGTAATGCCTTTACCCACACGGCAGCTGAATCTAGTGTCAAGGTCAGCTTAGATACTTTTACACACCCTGAGCATCAGATACCTTATCTAAGGATACAAGTTATTGACGAAGGCAGTGGGGTAGCTGAAGCAGATTTACAGCGTATTTTTCAACCCTTTGTCAGATTAAGCGCTTCTAGAGAGCGCTTAAACCCACCTCAACCAAAACAGCAGGATGACCCCTCTCAGGCCCCTCAAAAAAAATACAATGGTTATGGCCTAGGATTGGCCATTGCCCATGCCATTATTATGGTACATCAAGGGGAGCTTGTCGCTTATAACCGCCAAGATGGTGTCTCTGGATTAGTTATTGAAGCGACTTTGCCAACCCATAACAAGCCAACTAAGCATAAATAGGCAACCTCAAGGCTCAGCACAAATAGGTAGCTTGGCTACCCTGCCAGCTTGTTTGAACAATTTAACAATCCTAGGCATCCATGTTTGCTCAAACAAACAAAGCCGCATAACTCACGTTATGCGGCTTTCGATTTGCGTCATCCTAACTATAATATTAACCACCCCATCCCTGAATAGTTAATACTAGCGAGCATCCTGCTCTGTTCTCACCCTCGGTCACTGTAATAATTACAGTCAGTCCAAGTTATGTGTCCCTACTTCAATATGGCTCTATATCATCCTAGATATGTTGCTCATACTTGCTAACTTAATAGCTGCTTATCCCTATAACGGAAGTTATCATTGTAACCAATTAAACCACTCATTCCTTTGAGTCATCATCCTTAATGCCGTACAGCTATAATCTCAAATTACCCAATCTAATGTAAGTGGTAATAGCGTCAGTTGCTGTAAGCATATGCTTACAAAGCTATTTATCGCTC
Source organism: Psychrobacter phenylpyruvicus DSM 7000 = NBRC 102152 (assembly GCF_000685805.1). Classification (GTDB taxonomy): domain Bacteria; phylum Pseudomonadota; class Gammaproteobacteria; order Pseudomonadales; family Moraxellaceae; genus Psychrobacter; species Psychrobacter phenylpyruvicus. The sequence goes on from NZ_JMKP01000019.1 coordinate 20,630, forward strand.
AACGGCCAGAGACAACAAAGCCGCATAACGTTTATTATGCGGCTTTGTTATTGTCATCCTGACAGTCTATTATTTCCTACCCCATCCTAGAATAGATAATAATATGAGCGTCCTGCTCTGGGTGTACTTATCACTTTAAACCAAACTTCACATCCTATGAATGCTTAGCTAAAGTGTGTGTCCTTACTATAGATCCTGATATAAGAGTTACCCTCTTTATCCTGATTCATCATCCTTGATTCAGTAAAGCTATGTTCTCAAATTAATGAAGCCAATGTAAGACGTAATAGCGTCAAGGTATGTAAGCATATGCTTACAAACGTTATTCTATAGCCTATTAACAATCAACAGCTAAAGCTTAAAGATGAGGTGCAAAAGATCCGAATAAGCCATTAACTAAGCCCAATCATAGCTTATGTTTACTGAAGTTAAATTTCACTAACAATAACAACACAACTCCCCTCATAACTGCTAAAAGTTACTACACAACTTAGGTAAATAAAGCGCATACTAATTCTTGGTTGGTGAAAGAGCTATGGCGCTTAAAAGCAAAGCAGTTAACAGTTAATTAGCTGGAAACTTAGTAAATAGCCAACCAAGTCCGTATTGTGAACTAAAAAAATTAATAATTTCTTATAATATAAAAAAGGAGTAGTGCCATGAATAAGGATACTTTTAAAGGTGAATGGAACCAATTAAAAGGCAAAATAAAACAAGAGTGGGCTGAGCTTACTGATGACGATTTAACGCATGCAGAAGGCAGCGTTGATAAACTGGTAGGCAAGATTCAAGAACGTTACGGCCATACTAAAGACAAAGTGGAACAACAAGTGCGAGAATGGCGTACCAAGCATGATGTTTAATTCAGGCATCTAAAGGTAAAGGCCCATTTATTTGAATCTGAAACAAAATGATCAAAACAATAAAGCCGCATAACTCCTGTTATGCGGCTTTTATTGTTGTCATCCTGACACCTTATTGCCTTCTACCCCATCCTAGAATAGTCGACTATAGCGAGCATCCTGCTCTAAAGTACCTTTCCCTTTGATCTTAAATATCACATCCTGTCATACTAAAACAAAGGGGATGTTTCCTTACTAACCCTATGACTCCGTATCAGCCTAGATACTATTTAGCTTAAATACTTTAACTAAAGCACTTTAACTTATGTACTCACTAAATTAAGTACTCGCTAAAAAGTTCATAGGTGGCTATTATCAAATTTAAAACCTTTAAACTCTATTAACAGCCGCTCATCCTTAACCCGGTATCTTTATTCGTTGTTTTGGGGCTTATAACCTAAGTTATAACCTTAGACCAATCAAATAAAGCACTCAATCCTTTGAGTCATCATCCTTGATGCCGTGAAGCTATAATCTCAAATTGATGGCCCCCATGTAAGTCGCCAAAGCGTCATGTGTTGTAAGCATATGCTTACACATCCTTTTTCTTAGTCCGCTCCCCTACTTTCGGTCCAAAAAATGGTTCAAAAAAACCTTTACACCCCTTGAGGCATAAAGGTTTTCAAAAAACACAACTCTATAACTAACTTGCTTGCAGTCTTAAAAACTTTATTAAAACTATTTAGAATCCTCTAACTGCTGAAACTTTTGTAGCTTATTGGCCTCTAACATAATTTTAGCGGCCTCGATAACATACACTTCATCTTCTGGCAGTTTGGGACGCTCATCATTCTTTAAGCGACTACGCTCTTCAAACATTGACTCAACAGCGGCTTGATACTGTGTCCAAGTATCGTAAGGCTTGAGGCCGGTAGCTATACGGCGTGCGTTCTCAGCGTCCAAAGTTTTTTGCTCAATTTGTTTTTGACGAGCACGACGCTCATTAATATTAAGTTTCACCGCTTTTTTATCGTCATCCATATTACGCACTTTATTTAAAGTGTCTAAATACACAAATTGCGGGTTGGTGGTTTGACGAATCTTAGACTGCTGGTTAAGTGTGGCTAAGGTTTTGCTGCTAAACTTACCTTCTGGCTTATAAGGAGAAGTCTTAATGGTATCCCAAGCCATAGCGTTCTTTTGATCACGCTCACTAAATTCTGCGCCTTCATAGATGTTAATTAAAGGAATGTCAGGAACGACCCCTTTGTTTTGGGTACTACCACCGGTGACGCGATAGAATTTACGCTGAGTTAAAGTGGCAGAGCCTAGCGCCAAACTGTCTAATTGAATCTGCGCCGAGCCTTTACCGGTAGTAGTACTACCCACTACTAAGCCGCGACCATAGTCTTGAATGGCGGCGGCAAAAATCTCAGAAGCAGAGGCTGAAGCCATATTGGTAATCACTACCATGTCTCCAGAATACAGCTGCTTACCACCATCTTCATCTTGATAAACCTGGACATTACCCCGGTTATCACGAATTTGGACCAAAGGCCCTTCTTTAATAAATAACCCTAACATCTTCGCCACTTCATCAAGCGAACCACCTGGGTTATTACGTAGGTCAACCACTAAGCCATCGATATTTTTCTCATTAAGCTTCTTTAGCTCGTTTTGAGTGTCGATGCTAACACTACGATAGTTTTGGCCACTGCGGCGGGCTTGGTAGTTTAAGTAAAAACTTGGAATCTCCAATACCCCAATGCGCTTCTCTTGATTGCTACCATCAGGCTTAACGGTAATTACACGGTGCGTAACCCCTGCATCATCTTGTTCGATAACATCACGAGTCAACACAATAGTACGCGCAGCGGCATCTGGACTATTGGGCTGCTTCACTTTTACAGTGACATCAGTGCCCCGCTTCCCTCGAATTAACGCCACCACTTCACGAGTCGACCAGCCCACCACATCTTGCAGGTTTTCTCCATCTTTAGCCACAGCCATGATTAAGTCATTGGGCTGTACTTTGCCAGATTTAGCCGCTGGACCCCCTTCTACCAAAGTTACTATTTGGGTATAGTCTGGATTTTTGCGATAAGGACGAATAGTGACGCCGATGCCTTCTAACTGCAGATTTGACTGTACTTGCATCTCAACAGATTGCACAGGAGCATAATAGTTACTGTGTGGGTCATAAGTCAGCATCGCAGTATTTAGTACTGACTCCATAATCTCATCGCTTTTAATACGTTGTAACTGTTCTTGCTGGCGATGTAAGCGGCTTAACAATACCTCTCTAGGATTTCTGTCCTCTCCTAAGATTAGATCATTACCCTTGGTTAATTCTGGATATTTGGTATATAACTCATCGCGAGCTTTGTCTTCTTCTTGACCTAACGTTAGGTTAATAATTTGCAACGTAAGTTGACGTTCCCAGTATTTTCTCTGTTCGTCAGCCGTAGTAAATCGAGGCTCTTTTTCTCTATCTAATATCACAGAGTCGTTGCGGTTCAGATTAACTTTTTTACTCAAGAACTTATCGGCAAAATTATAATATTCATCTGAACGCTGGATATAACGGTTAAAGATATCTTGCGTGGCCGTCAAATCACCCTTCTTTAGTCTGTCCGCAAAAGAGGCGCCATATTTTTTGGTCAATTCATCAATATCTGACTGTAAAAATAAAGTATGATTTGGGTCTAAGCGATCAAAGTACATCTCTAATACTTGCATACCCATTTCTGAATCAAAACGCTTATTAGAATAATGCGCCCTATCTAATAGAGCTGCCACTTGCCTTGTAGTCAATTTTTGTTCTGGAGTGGCAACAAAAGCAGCCTTGTCTGATGCCATTGCCGTAGTGTAGCTTTGTGAAAAAACTATTCCGGCTACACCAATAGCGGCGGCACTTAACACCAGCTGTGTTGGTTGAAATCTCATAAATTATTCTCGCTCATTATTTTTGATATGGACATAATGACTTGATATTAGCACAACAATCAGTCCTTGACTGTCTAAAACTGTATAAGCATTCTTACCTAATTTTACATTTAGACTGAAACTATTTTAATAAGCTGACTGTAAATTACCAATAATAAGACAAACCATAGTGAGCTTAGGTATTGGTATTGCTGACATTTACTGTAATAATACCTCATTCATTTTTAGTGTAATAAATTCCAAGGGGAACCTTTATGTACGGACCTTTAATGATAGATGTAGCCGGCACTGAGCTTACAGCAGAAGATCGCTCAGTATTAAGTCGTGCAGAGGTTGGTGGCATAATTTTATTTGCCCGTAACGTTGACACCCCCGAGCAAGTACGCCAACTATGTGATGAGATTCATCAACTAAAACCACAGATCCTCATTGGGGTTGACCAAGAAGGTGGCCGCGTGGCCAGATTGCGTAAAGGATTTACTCCCCTACCGGCGATGGGAAGACTGGGGGATTTGTTCGATACCGATCCCTGCCGTGCCTTATCCCTAGCCTATGATTGTGGCTATTTAATGGCGACTGAAGTTATGGCGGTGGGCATCGATGTTAGCTTTGCCCCAGTACTCGATATAAATGGGGTCAGCCAAGTAATTGGGGATAGAAGCTTTCATGCCAATACCCAAGCCATTGTGGCGCTATCTATGCAGTTTATGCAAGGTATGAAGACAGCAGGCATGGCCACCACAGGCAAGCACTTCCCAGGTCATGGCTCTATTGCTCCAGACTCGCATGTGGCTGATGCCATCGATGAGCGTAGTTTTGAAGAGATTAAGCAGACTGATCTACAACCCTTTATTCAGTGCCAACCTTGGCTAGATGCGGTTATGCCCGCCCATGTAATCTTCAGCCAGGTGGACAATAAGCCTGCCGGATTCTCTAAGATTTGGCTACAAGACATTGCCCGTCAGCAGTTAGGCTTCAAAGGCGTGTTGTTCTCTGATGACTTATCCATGAAAGCAGCTCATACTGCTGGTGATATCGGTGCTCGAGTGACTGCTGCGATAACAGCCGGCTGTGATATGGCATTAGTATGTAATGATCGGGAGGCTGCCATAAAGGCAATTGAAACCGCCTCTAAACTGCCTACTCCCAACCAACAACGCCTGCAAGCCATGTGTAGCCAGATACCGCAGTGGCAAGGTAGCTTAGAGGCCACTTGCGCCCAATTCGACTACTGGGCTACTGCTAAGCGAAATGTAGTTGAAGCTTTTTTTGCTGAGCAGCAAAGCATTAATCAAGAAAAAGACCCTACTAATTATTGTTAATGAAATGTCTAACATAGAGACATTAAACATAAAGATCTTATACGAAAAAAGACCGCCCTTCGAGGACGGTCTTCTTTTGACTAAGCACTTAGCTTAATTAGATATTTAATTAATAGAGGTCATCAATGACTCTATGAATTAACTGCCAATTATTGAGCTTCAGCTTCTTTAGCCATTTCTACATCAGTCGTTTCTGCTACGTTCGCTGCATCTTGAGTCACTTCAATTTCTTGAGTACCCATTGCAGTTTCATCATATACTGTAAACTCGATACGACGGTTACGGAACTTACCATTTTCCGTTTCGTTGGTAGCGATAGGATCAGTTTCACCCATACCTTTAGTCATTAGTTTAGAAGCATCAGCACCTTTAGATACTAAGTAAGCTTTTACTGCTTCGGCACGGCGTTGAGACAATTCTTTGTTGTAAGCATCATCACCATCACTATCAGTATGACCTAGGATCATTAGCTCCATTTCTGGAACGTTTTTCATAACTTCTACTGCACGATCTAGTACTGCTTTGTTAACTTCTGGAATATCAGCTTTATCTACTTCAAAGTTGATAACTTGTAAGCTTAAAGCACGTGCAACATCATTAGGATTTGGATTATCACCTAATTTATTCATTGCTGCAGTTGAATCGGCAATACTTTGCTCAATCTCAGCATCTAAATCTAGAGGACCGGCTGCAATAACGTTAAGCTCAGGAGCGGCTGCTTTAATATCCGCTACCAACTTATCAAGCTGAGCTTGGTCTGGCGCATCAATACGTACGTCATTGCCTTCAATGATTACGTTAGCATTAGGCGTATTTTTAACCAGTGGTAAGATAGCACCTAAATGAGCTGCTGCAGGCATATCAGTAGCAACGTTGCTGTAAACTTCAGCACGACAGTCATCAGCCTCAGCACCGAATACATCTTTTACTGCAGTGGTAACTGTATTACCTAGGTCTTGGTTACCAGCAGTGATACGACAAGCAAATAACTCATTACCTGAACCTGTTGCTAGGGTTAACACTGCAGGGTCAAGCTCAGTATTACCGGTCACAGCAGTTTCAGCTGGCTGCTCCATGGTTTGCTCTGGTGTGGCTACTGGAGCCGGATCTTTTTGGCAGCCTTTTAATAGCGCCCAAGCTAGAGCAGCTAAGATAATTAAACCAATAATAGGCAATAATGCCTTCAAGAAACCACCACTTTCTTTTTCTTCACGCTGTAAAGGAGCGGTACTGGTAGTGTCTGAAATACGATGACCTGCAGTATTAGCGTGAGCCGCAGCATTAGGAGTTGTATTGGTATTTGCCACATGAGCTGCTCCGGCAGCACCTGCACCTAACAGACCTGCTGGTAACACAGCAGTAGCCCAAGTTGGAATATGGTCACGGAACGAATTTAAGTTCTCACGTAAGAACTGAGGAATCGGCGTACTGCCTGCTAAGCTCTTGATTTCATTAAAAGCTAGAGGAGCAGCAGAAGCCAATAGACCTTTTACAGAAATGACCTCGACATTGTTATGAGCAGCTAACTCATTGGCAATCTCTGTCTTTTGGGCTTCATCGGTCCATAAACGATCAAATAGACCTAGGTCTTCACGATTAATCTCTTGGGTGCCAAGACGATTAAAACTATCGTTATCCGCAAGTTTTGCGGCAAACAAAGCATAGAACTGTTTTAATAAGCTTTCATTTTGAGGGCTATGATTGTCCCCTAAAACAGCAGGGGTAACGGTACGGGCTAAATGACCAATGATATCCATTGAATACTCTCCTAAATAGTGAAAAAATGCTTGGTAAATTTAAAATAAATAATTCCTCTTACTCATCAAGTTTTAGTTTTTTAAATTAACATTTTGAATGATGAATACGACTAAGTCGTCGAGGTTTGATACAAGTTAAGCTTTTTTATTTACCAAACTTGTGTATTACAATACAGTATCCCTCACAATAGTACGTTATATTCAAGTAAATTCTCAGTTAAGGCTTGTTACAGAGTTGTGATTTGGTCACAAACTGATAAAACATTTACCTATAATTTAGTCATATTAATGGGGTAATTATTACATAGGATAGCTAAAAGCTAAGCGATCTATTGTAAAGCTACTTAGTTGCATTAACCTAGCTATCAAGTCTTTTATACCCCATCTTTAAGGATACACTTTGAACAGTTTATTAAGCAGTCATACCACTTTAATTATTATTATCACCGTCATTATCAGTCTCTTAGCCTGGCAAAAAGACGAACTCATGGACAAGCTTATTTTTTATCCCCCTGCGGTGAATAAGGGCGAGTGGTATCGCTTTATTACCCACGGCTTCGTCCATGCTGACGGCACTCACTTGCTATTCAATATGTTCACCCTATATTTCTTTGGCCGAGTAGTCGAAAGGTTTTTTAATCAGTTTTTGGGTGGCTTTGGATTTTTGGCTGTGTATTTGGTGGCCATTATCGTGGCAATGATTCCCAGTTATTTACAACATAAGAATGACCCTCGTTATCGTAGCCTAGGAGCATCTGGTGGGGTTTCAGCCATCTTGTTCTCATTTATATTAATGGCACCTTGGAGTATGTTATATCTATTTGGGATACTGCCTATCCCAGCTATCGTCTTTGCTATTGCCTATGTCGCCTATAGCATTCACGCTAATAATAAAGGCAACTCAAATATCAACCATATGGCCCATCTGTGGGGAGGTGGATTTGGAGTATTAGCAACTATCTTATTATCCCCAAATGTATTGCCCCACTTTTTATCTGCCTTAATGCACCCCTCGTTTTAATAAAAGCTTTTAATAACGATTTTTAATAACAGCTTTTAATAAAAAAAGGAGCGCTTCAAGCACTCCTTTTTTTATTTCTCGCATCAACTATTTTTGCATCCACTAGGCCATCTCATATTGGACCGCTATTTTTTGCGATAGGCATCTTTGAGTCCAGCTATGATCACATCTAACATCTCCGAGTTCCCATCATGGGCCACACGGCGCATTAAAGAGGAAGGAGCATGCGAGAGGGTTTGCGTTAAGCGTCGCGTCAACTCAATCATCATCTCCTCAGGACTACTGTCTGTGGTCTTCAATTGATGCAGCATGTCTTGTAATACTGCATTGGCTTTTTGTTGGCTAGTATTGCGATAATCGTAGATATCTTGTCCCACTTTACGCACTTGGAAACGGCGCTCAATTTCAACCACTAAATGACTGACCAAAAGCTCGGCTTCAACCGCAGCTTGACGACGCTTTTCTAGATTGCCGGCGATAACGTGTTGCAGGTCATCAACTGAATACAAATATACATCATCCAGTTTGCCTACATTAGAATCAATGTCTCTCGGCACCGCCAAATCCACCATTAGCATTGGCTTATAACGACGTTTTTTCAGGGCTCGGTGGGTCATGTTCTTATCAATAAGCATGTCCATGCTACCACTACAGCTACTGACTATATCGGCTTGGTACAATAAATTATCCAGCTCACTTAAAGCGTGTACTTCAATCTTCAAACCAGGACGTTGTAGCTCTTCTGCCAGTGCCTGAGCTCTTTGCGGGGTACGGTTACAAATCAGAATTTTTTTTACGCCTAACGCAGCAATGTGCTGAGCCACTAAGCGGTTCATCTCACCCGCTGCTACCAACAAAAAAGTAGCCTCTTGCGGTTTATCAAAGATTTGGGTCACAAGCTTTGAGGCAGCATACCCTAATGAGATGGCCTGTGTACCGACGTCTGTCTCATTACGCACTCTTTTTGCCCCAGCAAATATTTGCTCGATAACCCAGTTTAATTGATTGGTCAAATAGCCATACTCTTTGGCATCTGCCACTGAGCGTTTTATTTGACCAAAAATCTGCGGCTCACCCAATATCATAGAGTCAAGTCCAGCCGCTACCCTTAGTAAGTGGGTTAATGCTTGGCCATCAATATAGTCATATAAATAAGGACGCACTTGCTCAACTGGCAAGCTCTTAAAGTTGGCCAACCATTGAATAAGTTGTTCGGTTAGCTCAGCAGTAGTAATAGGCTCAATTGGTGGTTTTTCTGAATCGGCGGTCGAAGAGTCTGCACTGGGAACCTGATCTACTAATGCTTGGGTATTGGGCGCTAAAGCATAAATTTCAGTGCGATTACAAGTCGATATAATGAGGCTGCCTGCGGTTAAAGATTGCAGTTGTGCTTGCGCCACCTGTATGTCGCCGCCCACAAATGCTAACCGTTCACGCAGCGCGACGGGGGCAGTTTTATGGTTCACACCGATGACTACGAGATTCATGTAAAATCTACCAACTAATTTGAGGTTAAACTGCTAATATTAAGTACTTATAAAAAGTACCGCTATAAAAATGACTCACTACAGCTTATAGATAAGGGCTTATTGGTCTTTATCAATAGTAAGCATGGCTGAGCCTGTAAACGACTGGGCTTACAGGAAGGTTTGTAATATAAGAAAATACCACTGAAGATATAAACAGAGAATTATAGCATTGAATGCCAATACATTCACGAATGCTATACTTTTATAGCTTTAGAGCTTAAATAGCTTGTTAGTTTTAGTGGCTTTAGAGATTAAGGTTACCGATACGGAGTCTATAGGGCCAATCTAGGCCAACATTTGACAGCAGATACATATTGGCTTAGCTTATCGCTTATGATTACCCCTACCCCAAAGGCTTCAACTGCACCTACCCCTACTGTTTATCTCGGTACTGGGGGCTATAGCGATAGCGACATGCTCGGAACGCTATACCCGATTGGTACCAAAAAAACAGACTTTTTGGCCGAGTACGCTAAGCACTATGGCGCAGTTGAGATTAATAGCAGCTTTTATGCCCCTCTTGGGCATAAGGCATATGAAGGCATGCTTAGAAAATCTGATGGTAAGGTCAAATTTGCCATCAAGCTGCACCAAGACTTTAGCCATACCTTAAAGGCCACTGCAGAGCATGCTATTGCCTTTATACAAGCTCTACAGCCGTTGATTGAGACAGACAGACTAGCACCGCTACTGATTCAGTTCCCACATGGCTTCGATAGAACTAAGGCCCATCGCCTTTATCTAGCCAAACTTGCTGACTGGTTCAGCGACTATCCACTGGCTATTGAGTTTCGACACGCCAGCTGGCATATCCCTCAAGTAGAGCACAGCTTCCAGCAGTTTGGGCTTATATGGTGCAGCGTTGACTATCCACAAGTCAATGGCCTACCTAATTCGCGGTTACTATTTACTCAAGGCACGGGCCAAAATGCCCATCAAAATAGCAGCAGTCAAAATAGCGATAGTCAAAGTAATAGTCAGACCAAAAGTTTGGCACAGCAGACACGCACTGGCTATCTACGAATGCATGGCAACAATCTAAATTGGTGGGATGCTCTGTCCGCAAGCGAGCGTCATGACTACCGCTACACACCTCAAGAAATGCAAGGCTGGGCCCAAGCCATTGCCAATCAGCGCCAGCACTTCGATGAGCTTTATGTGTTTTTTCAAAATACAACTAAGGCCCATGCTTATTACAATATTGCGATGTTAAGACAATCATTGATAGATTTGGGCTTTCAAGTTTTATAAATCTTTGACTCCTTTTGTATTTATATTCTTTGAAGTAAAAAACACTTAAAAAAACCCCGAATCCAATAGGTTTCGGGGTTTTTATTATCTAAATTATAAACTGACTTTGCCTATTACTTAGCTCGACTGTTACTTCGCTCGACTGCCACTTAGCTCGACTGCCACTTAGCTCGTCTGCCACTTAGCTCGACTGCCATTTAGCATTTAGCATTTAGCATCTAGTGTGGAAAGCTATTTATCACTACGAAGCTCAGCCAACGCCATTGCAATAAATTTACGCAAGTTTTTAAAGCTAATATCAGCTTCTTGCATATACACATCTAGATTTTCAATTTCATGGTGCATTTTATCTTCTTGGCGACGCTTAAGCTCTCCCATTAAGGCCGATAAGGTTTCTTCTGTTTCGGTAATTAGTCTATTAATCTCTTCATTAGACTTGAGCTCAACATTGCTAGATATTTTATCTAGCGTATTAATCTGCTCAACCGTATTTTTAGGCAATCCCTCGGTCATAGCTCTCTCCTGATTTATGGTATTAATTTATGTTAATTCTATATTTTTATTGAAAAGTCGTTAGGCAGTAGCCCCTACCGCGTAAGAGATACCAACACACAATAAAGGAATCACGAAGAACACACCTAATATATATACTAAGGCATAAACTTTCTTTTCAGAAACTAATTCAGCCAACCAAGTCGCTAGTTTAATAGGTATATTACGTAGCACAGGAATACCATAAATCACGATTACACCGATGACGTTATAGGTAAGATGGATTAAAGCAATGGTGACCGCTGCTTGCATATTTCCTTCAACTGCAAAGGAAGCAATAAGGGCGGTTATACAAGTGCCTATATTTGCCCCTAGGGTAAATGGATAAATCTGCCTCAAACCAAAGGTACCTGAACCAGCAAGGGGCACCATCAATGAAGTGGTAGTAGAAGAGGATTGCACCAACACGGTAATGACTGTACCAGAGGCGATGCCACTGATTGGACCACGGCCCACAGTGGTATGCATAATATCTTTTGCTTTACCAACCATAAGCTGTTTTAACAGCTTGCCAATGTAAGTGATTGAGACAAAGATTAGGGTCACCCCTAATATGGCCAGTAGAATACCTGCTAAAGGCTGATCTAGCATACCCGTTAAGCTTTTGAAGGTATTAACAACTGGCTTGGTGGCTGCTTTGACAAAGTTAAACGAACCTACCGACACCTCGGCACTTGCCGCCGATGAACTGACCAAGAAAGAGGCTAAGTAAGTGCCGATCTTCTCGAGCAAACCAAACATAATTTCAAGTGGTAAAAAGATCACCACTGACAATAAGTTGAAATAATCATGAATGGTTGCTGCTGCGAAAGCCCTTTTAAACTCTTCTTTATTAGTAATATGTCCCATCGAAACAATGGTATTGGTAATAGAAGTACCTACGTTAGCCCCCATTACCATCGGCACTGCAAGCTCAACTGGCAATCCCCCTGCTACCAAACCTACGATAATCGAAGTCACTGTAGACGAAGATTGAATCAATGCGGTTGCAACAATACCAATAATCAAACCCATAAATGGATTGGTTGCAAAAGCAAATAGCTCTTTGGCCTCTCCAGCCGTCGCTCCTTTAAATCCTGAGCCAATCATGCCCACAGCACAAATTAAGGTATACACCAAAGCTGCCACTAATAACCAACGACTAGCCACATTACCGCCTTGCTTGGGAACTGAGGATATAGTTCCTAACATAAATACTCCTATTGAGGATACTTGTTTTATAACTTACCTCTATATTGCTGCTACTTTGCAATATTGTAAGTTTTTGTCTAAAAGTTAAGGCGATTATAAAGTTGGATTGTTTCAGTTCTGTTAATATTACTAATTATCTAAACTGAATTTTAATAAAATTAAGTTTATTTTAACTATTCATTTGTGATGTTTATTGCTTATGATTTTTATTACTTGTAATTGTTATTAATGACAAACAGCACTTTTCCAATAAGGGCATCAGCATCGACCCAGCCCATATCATTTTCAGTAACACTTTGTGCGGTGTTATCTCCTTGGAGTCTAAATTGCACTAAGGTGTGCTGTTGTTTTTTATCAAAGCTCTTAAGCCGCGAAGTTTTGTATTTGTCTTTATTAGCTCCTATATTTCTATCATTGGCATCGGTACTTTGCAGCGTATTGGAAATCTGAACCACCCGTTTAACAATCAGTCCATATTGCTTATGATTTACCGCGATCACATCTCCAACCTTTAGCTGGATAGCAGTTATATTAAGACAAGCTGGCAATGGTATTGTTTTCCCAACAATCTGGGTAATAAGAAGCTTGGTAATAAATAGCTTTTGCCATAACTTATTTCGATTTAATAACCACTTTGAACGCCACACCAATACAAAAGCACCCGATTCTATGATCGGGTGCATGCTATTGCCTTTAACTTTCAAAATAGTGAATTTCATATCATTGAGTCATTACCGGCTATGTATTTAACCTAGTTGGGTATAGACAGTTTCCACTTTTGGCTCATAAGGGCATATTGCTCGATATGTTTCTACCCCTTTAGATTCCCAAAAGGTTTCGGCAAATTCATTTACTAAAGCTACTAACTCTTCAGCTTTATCGATAGCAACACTTTGTTTTACAGTCGAGCCAGCAAGCATAATGTCATGGCTTAAGCTATGAATATGAGGGTATCTTTCAATTAACTCGCCTTTAAAATAATCACCCCAAATAATACGAACTTCATGTTTGACTGATTCTGTATGTTTCTCTTTATCTGCGACCAAGCGTACAAATTTTGCCATGTCTTCACGACTGTCCGTTAATCCAGCGATTTGTTGGCAGTAACGCAAAACACTTAAAGCATAAATTTGAGCGGACGTGGGGTCATAAATACCACAAGGAATATCGCAATGGGCTGATAGTTGTGGGAATGCTCGGACATCATCCATCTTGGTTAATAGAGCATGTAACATAATAATTTCCTTATTATTGCTTGGGAATGGTCATAGCTGTTCATTGATATACCTAAAAGGCATACTCCTTAAAAGCAGCTGCCTATTTGCTCTTTTGCTTAGTGAAATACTGATAAGCAAACCAGACACAGGCAGCTGTGACAACCACAATTGACCCATAAAATAAGGCATGCATTAGCATAGAGTGATTAGCGGCATGGTCATGGCCAGGATGAGCCATTGCACTTCTTAGCATAAAAAGCATGGCAAACAAGGCGATGGCTGCTGTAGATAATCCGCTCAGGAGTCCCGGTCTTTTTGAAGTTCTTGATAGCTCTGAATTGTCTGTATTAGAGTCTGTCATAAGCCTCTTTTCCTTATTAAATATAAACGAGCAATTAGATAAACATAAGCACGACTCTTAACTGTAAAGTTGTGATTAAGAATTACTCAATTACCATAACCTGATTTATATTAATTGTAAATAATAATCATTCATATTTATTAAATTGTAAATTTATTATTTTTTACTCATAAGCAGCGGATTGACCAAAATTCGGCACAAAAAAAAGGATACCCGAAGGTATCCTCTTTACTTTAAGTCAAAGACTTAAATATTGGAGTGAAGTTAATTACTCTTCAACACCAGCGTCTTGACCTTTGTACTTAGCGTTTGCGTAGTCCCAGTTTACTAACTTGTCTAGGAAAGTATCTACATAGTCAGGACGACGGTTACGGTAATCAATGTAGTAAGCGTGTTCCCAAACGTCACAAGTTAGAACGGCTACTTTACCATGTGCTAGTGGAGTGTCAGCGTTTGCAGTTTTCATGATAGATAGTTTGCCACCTACAGAATCTGCTACTAACCACGCCCAACCTGAACCGAACTGTGAAGTAGCTGCATTTTTGAACTCTTCACGGAACTTGTCATATGACCCAAAATCTTCTTCGATTTTTGCTTTAAGGTCACCAGTAGGTTCGCCGCCACCATTGTCTGGTGTCATGCAGTTCCAGTAGAATGTATGGTTCCAAACTTGAGCTGCTTGGTTGAACATACCTTGTTTGCTGTCATCTTTAGCAGTTGCTGTGATGATCTCGTCTAATTTTTTACCTTCTAGACCAGAACCTGGTAACAGTTCATTTAGCTTATTGACATAAGCAGCATGGTGCTTATCATGGTGGAATTCTAGAGTTTCTGCACTGATATGTGGTTCAAGTGCATCTTTTGCATAAGGAAGATCTGGTAGAGTTATATTTGACATATTATTTTATCCTTTGGCTATGTTAACCCGGCTCTAAGCTGCTTTACTTAAATGTAAAGAGCTAGGATGCTGTTGCTAAAGAACGCATATAACATCGGGCTAAGTGGCTTATTGTTATTAAAAAAAATCCTTAATTTCGTACGGCCTTCACTCATCTTTGCTTAAACATATTTTTACTTACAATAGACAAATAAATATAGGCAAAGTTGATATCCATACCATTACGCATGCAAGCTCACTGAGCTCTATTAATCTACCTCTAGAACGCAAAACTTGCACGATTACAATCATACTCTTTACAGTTTTACGAGACAACTTACTAAATAACTTACAACAGAACCTATTAATAGTGACTAATAAAATAGCTACTTATAAAAAGCCGCTTATTAGAAGTTACTTAAAAATTAGCTCAAAGTTATTTAACTGCTATCCACAGTTAATACCCCTTTTATTAAGCTAGTATTAAATTGTGAAGTAAAGACTATAATTGCTAATTCTTGCCATATAGTATAGCAAAGACAAGCTGTTAACTCAGTTACCGAATGTTATGTCTCGTAGTTAAATTTTTAATTATTATGATTAATAAAATGAATCGTTACTATTATTATTGCCAGTTTTCTAACTAAAGGACCCTTTGTATGACTGCTACTCTTAACCCAGATTCTGTAAACCCACAGTGGGTTTTGGCCAGTAACAATAAAGGCAAATTAAATGAGTTCAAACGCTTATTTAAAGCCGCCGACCTCAATATTGATATCGTGCCTCAAGGTGAGCTTGATATTGAAGATGCCGTTGAAGATGGACTGAGCTTTATTGAGAATGCCCTTATTAAAGCCCGCCACGCCAGTCGTATTAGTGGCCTACCCGCCATTGCCGATGACTCAGGCCTTTGTGTTCCTGCTTTGGGCAATGCGCCTGGTATTTATTCAGCGCGTTATGCGGGTGAGCATGGCAATGATGCCAATAACAACGCCAAGCTCATCGCCGACCTAAAGCCCCTTCGTCAACAGCAAAACGCTCCTATTAGCGGTTATTTCGTCTGTGTTCTAGCTTTTGTGCGTCACGCTGATGACCCCTTACCTATTATTGCTCAAGGCTTATGGCAAGGTGAAATTCTGGAGGCACCTCAAGGGGAGAATGGCTTTGGCTATGATCCCCTATTTTGGGTTCCTGATTTGCAGCTCACAGCTGCGGCCATGACTGCTGAACAAAAGAACAAAATCAGTCACCGCGGTCTAGCTATCAATAACCTGTTACAACAACTAAGCAGCCAATAAAACTCTGTAATTATAACTCTCTACATTTGAGGCGAATTACAGGGCAAACTAAAGCGTAAACTTGAGTAATTTTTACTTTATTTTTACTTTGATTGACTGATAGACTATACTGTTCTACTTTTATTATTTTATGGTAGTGGACTTTGCATTTATGACAGTTTTGCTAAGTTAGCCATTGTCGGATGCAACAACTGCCTTTATAAAGACCTAATAAAAGCTAAATAGGATGCTCTTTTATACTTAAATTTCGCCCCGCTGATATATAAAGTTATCTCATATATCTGGTAGGCGGCAATTTGGGTTGTGGGTTAGCCATCACATCTAGTTTATAGGCTTTAAGGTTGTGTTTTTTACAACCAAAAAAAACCAGTTTTAGCGTAATATTCTTGGCAATTCTCATTGATGATACCTCAAGTTTATTTATCTGATATCGCTTGAGTATTGCTTATCATTAAAATCAAACGATTAACATACAGGGTTAATAACCATGGCAAAAGACTTACAGATTACCACCACCAAGGTAAATGACAACCAAACACAACTGACAGTTAAAGTACCTGTCGAACAAATCCAAAACAAAGTGGAAAGCCGTATCCGCAGTGTAGCAAAAACTGCCAAAATTGATGGTTTCCGTAAAGGTAAAGTGCCTGTTTCACACATCCGCGCTCAGTATGGTGCTGGTATTCAACAAGAAGTTATCAACGATGTAATTCGTGACACAGTGTTTGAAGCTATTAAAGCTGAAGACGTACGTGCGGTTGGTATGCCAAACATCGATGACGTAAAACTTGAAGACGAGTTCTTAGTGTATCAAGCCACTGTTGAAGTCTTCCCAGAGATCAAAGTTGAAGGCATCAGCGATATCGAAGTAGAACGTCATACTGCCACTATCAGTGACGAAGACGTTGATACTATGATCGAAAACCTACGCAAGCAGCGCCAAGAATTTGTTGAAAAAGAAGGTGAAGCAGCTGAAGGCGATCAGGTAACTTTCGATTTTGAAGGCTCTATCGACGGTGAAAAATTTGAAGGCGGTGCAGCTGAAGACTTCAAACTTGTGCTAGGCAGCGGCCAAATGATCCCAGGTTTTGAAGACGGTATCGTTGGCATGAAAGCCGGTGATGAAAAAACCATCGACGTGACTTTCCCAGAAGAATATCAAGCTGAAAACCTAGCGGGTAAAGAAGCTCAGTTCAAAATCAACGTTAAAACCGTTGAAGAAGCCAAACTTCCTGAAATCGACGAAGAGTTCTTAGAATTATTCGGCGTAAAAGAGGGCGGCGTAGAGCAGCTTAAAGAAGACGTTCGTAAGAACATGACTCGCGAAGTTAAGAATGCAGCTCGTAACCAAGTTAAGCAAGCTACTTTTGATGCTTTACTTGAGAAAAACGAATTTGAAGTACCAAGCGCCATGGTTGATCAAGAAGTAGACCGTCAGCGTAACCTAATGATGCAGCGTTTTGCTCAGCAATTCGGTGGTAACGCAAACAGCATCGACAAAGACATGCTGCCACGTGAACTATTTGAAGAGCAAGCGATCCGTGCTGCGCGTCTTGGCGTTCTAGTATCACGCGTTATCGAAGAGAACGAGCTTAAAGTTGACCAAGATCGTGTTGAAACTTTCATCAAAGAAACGGCTGAAAACTATGAAGACCCAGCTGAAGTTATCGAATACTACACCAACGATGCTCAGCAGCGCGCTAACATCGAGTCAGTAGTTCTAGAAGACCAAGTGGTTGACTTCTTACTTGAGCAAGGCAAAGTAACTGACAAAGAAGTAGGTTACCAAGAGCTTCTAGCTTCTCAGCAACAAGGCATGATGTAATTCATTGCTTGCCTTAAAACTTATCAAATTTAATCTGTTGATTTGATTTAATAGATAATTGATTAAGTAGGTAATTGATTAAAAATGCCCTGACAATACTGTTAGGGCATTTTTGTCTAAATAGACAGTGTAAGCTTTCCTACCAAAAGCAATCTGCACTTTATACCCCTTAAAGTGGTGTATTAATCGTCTGTCATAAAGTAAGATAGCAGGGATAATGTGCGGTTAATGCTTGATTTATTGCTGAGTACCCCAAAATATAAAGAAACAACATAGGCCAATGTCGTCAGCATATAATAATGACGCCCAACTGCACCCCTATTTCACTAATTCAAAACTACTAACTATAAATTTTAAAATTGACCAATAGACAGGGATTATTTATGAACCACCCAAACACTCAACAAGATATCGAACGTATCATAAACAACCCTCATTTTGAGCAGCTTGTGGCCGCTCATGATGCGGTATTAAGAAATATGCGTGATGCCACTGTAAGCACTCCTCAAGCAGCCTTGGTGCCTATGGTTGTGGAGCAATCAGCACGCGGCGAACGCTCATTTGATATTTACTCACGTCTACTACGTGAGCGTGTTATCTTTTTAACCGGTCAAGTTGAAGACAACATGGCCAACCTAATCGTGGCACAGATGTTGTTCTTAGAAGCTGAGAACCCTGATAAAGACATCCATTTATATATCAACTCACCAGGCGGTTCAGTAAGTGCTGGCTTAGCCATGTTTGATACCATGAACTTTATTAAACCTGACGTATCGACTATTTGTATGGGCGGCGCGTACAGCATGGGCTCATTCTTGCTGGCTGCAGGTGAAAAAGGCAAACGTTATGCCCTTGCCAACTCACGAGTAATGATTCACCAACCTTCAGGTGGCGCACAAGGTCAGGCTTCTGATATTGAGATTAATGCTCGCGAAATCTTAAAAATCCGTGACCGCTTAAACCGCATTTTAGCTGAGCGTACCGGTCAGCCATTAGAGAAAATCGAAAAAGACGTTGAGCGTGATTACTGGTTAGATGCCCACGAAGCCAAAGAATACGGCTTAGTCGATGAAGTATTAGAGCGTCGTCCTGAAGAAGAAAAATAATAACCCTACTGTTTAGGGACTAAAGCTTCACGCTATCGATTCACAAATTTATGGCTCTGTTACTGGGCTTATAACTGGATAAACTAAATACCCTAATTGGGTAAATACGGTATAGCCAGGTCAGCCCAATCTATACTTATAGCAGAGCATGCAATTATTAAGGAGCGCCAAGCATGGCAAAGGACAAAACACCACAGTGTTCATTTTGTGGTAAAAAGAAAGACGAAGTGGCAAAGCTCATTGCAGCTGATGACGCCAATATCTGTAATGAATGTGTGGCGCTATGCACAGACTTAATTGAAGAGGGTGACCTTGACGCTGTCGATTCAGAAGAGGGTGAGGTAAATACTTGGCTAACCAAAAAACTGCCAACCCCTAAAGAGATTCGAGAACATCTAGACAGCTATGTTATCGGTCAAGAGACTGCAAAAAAAGCCCTGTCAGTGGCCGTATATAACCATTATAAACGTCTAAAAGTAGCCGCCAAATTGGCCGAAGACAGAAAACAGGCCAAAATTGGTGCTGATGATGCCATGGTTGAGCTGTCAAAAAGTAATATCTTACTTATTGGCCCAACTGGTTCAGGTAAAACCTTACTGGCACAAACCTTAGCCCGTATGCTAGATGTACCTTTTGCGATGGCTGATGCCACTACTTTGACTGAAGCTGGCTATGTCGGCGAAGACGTAGAAAACATCGTTCAAAAGCTATTACAAGCGGCCGACTATGATGTAGAAAAAGCGGAACAGGGCATCATCTACGTGGATGAAATTGACAAAATCAGTAAAAAAGGCGAGAACATGTCTATCACCCGTGATGTATCGGGCGAAGGCGTACAACAAGCGCTACTTAAACTGATTGAGGGAACTGTGGCTGCCATTCCACCACATGGTGGGCGTAAACATCCTAATCAAGAGCTTATCCAAGTGGATACCAGCAATATCTTGATTATTGTGGGCGGGGCTTTCTCAGGTCTAGATAAAGTCATTCAGCAGCGTACTGAAAAGACAGGCATTGGCTTTAATGCTGAAGTTAAGTCAAAAGAAGATGGCAAGCAGCTGTCTGAGCTGTTTAAGCAAGTTGAGCCAGAGGATTTAATTAAATTTGGTTTGATTCCAGAATTAATTGGTCGTCTACCAGTTATTGCGACCTTAGAGGAACTAGATGAAGACGCTTTAATGCAGATTTTAACTGAGCCAAAAAACGCCATTGTGAAGCAGTATCAGTACTTATTTGAGATGGAAGATGCAGAGCTAACCTTTACTGAGGAAGGCTTGAAGGCTATTGCGCACAAAGCTATGGAGCGTAAAACTGGTGCTCGTGGTCTGCGCTCAATCGTAGAGAATGCGCTGCTTGATACCATGTATGAGCTGCCATCTATGAGTGATGCTAAAACAGTAGTAGTAGATGAAAGCGTCATTAATGAGGGCGCTGCACCTAAGATTGCATAAGTTTAGCGGTCCTAGTTAATTAGCCATCATATAATTAGCCATCATAGTTAAAAAGAACGCTTACCCTGACCGGTAAGCGTTTTTTTTATTGTCAGCGCCGAACAACTGACCTATGATAAAAGACCAACTTAATCCTTTCTCTTTTATTCTCTCATTCATGGATGAACAGCAGTATGTCAATTCGCCTGACCCTACCTCAACTCCCAGTGATAAACCAGCTTGCCCAGCCGCTGATACAACGCCTATCGCCTATTACCCCTTTTATGGCACCCAATATTGATAAGCAGCTGCTCACTAAATTCTATAATGGTCATGTTGCAGCCGTTACCGGCGCTGGATCAGGTATTGGTCGTGCACTGGCCTTAAACTTGGCCGAAGCTGGCTGTCACCTTGCTTTATCTGATATCAATGCCAAAAATTTGGCAGAGACCGAACAGCTGCTACAACAGTATAGCGTGACCGTTACTACTAAAGTACTTGATGTCTCTGATAAACAGGCGGTTTTTAAATGGGCCGATGAGGTTATACAGCACCATGGTCAAGTGAACTTTATTTTCAATAATGCTGGAGTGGCGCTGTCATCGACGGTTGAAGGCGAAAGTATTGAAGAGATTGAATGGGTTATGGGCATTAACTTCTGGGGCATGGTCTATGGCACCAAGGCCTTTTTGCCACTGATTAAGCAAAGTGTGCAACAAAGCAACAAAGCTCAAAATGGCCATATTATCAATATCTCAAGTTTATTTGGACTGATTGCTCAGCCCGCACAATCCGCCTATAACGCCAGTAAATTTGCCATTCGTGGCTTTAATGAAAGCCTGCGTCAAGAGCTGGATATAGAGCGCAGCGGCGTGTCCATTACTTCGGTGCATCCTGGTGGCATCAAAACCAATATTGCCAACAATGCTCGCGGTAACGAAAGCATTAGCACTTTAGGTATGGCAACCGGAGCTAAAGGCCTAAGAAACTTTAACAAACTGCTTAAATTTGATCCCGATATGGCGGCGAAAATTATCTTGATGGCCGCAGCCAACAATCAAGCGCGCTGCCTAATTGGCGATGATGCTAAAATAATTGATCTGATACAGCGGGTCTTCCCTTCTAATTATGGTCAAGTGATGCATAAAGCCACGCGAAGGCTAGCCAAATCAAAGAAAAAAGCCGCTGCTAAAAAGACTTCTGTTAAATAGTCCACTCTTAATGCAAAAAATACGCAAAAACAATAGTTTGCTTTATTAGAGAGTTATACAATTAACGAAGAATTTAAGCTCTTCTATCCTAAAGTGGGGCATGTCGATAGCTCGAGGTGCCCTACTGCAACGTAGACTGGTCATTTATGCAAAACACTACCCCCTCATCCCAGCCCCAACCCTCTCCAACTACTAATAATACAGCCACTGCGCCTAGCTTTGTGCTCAAAGCCACGGCTATGCTGATTGGTATGTTTGCTTTTTTACAAGTCTATTCTATTCAATCTGTTTTGCCGGTATTAATGCAAGATTTTAGTGCCAGTGAGGTGCAAGTAGGTATGGCGGTTGGGGCCACTGTCATGGCGATTGCCTTGATGTCACCTTTTTTGGGTATGCTGTCTGATGCCATTGGCCGCAAATCCATTATTGTTGGTTCCCTGCTATTTTTAGCAGTACCAACGGCTTTAATTGCGGGCAGTAATGACATACATACCCTGACGCTTTGGCGCTTCTTACAAGGGTTGTCGGTACCAGGCATTACGGTGGTGACCATCGCTTATTTGGGCGAGGAATTTAAAGGCGGTGCCATAGCAGAGCTGATGGCGTATTACGTATCTGGCTCAGTACTTGGGGGATTTTTAGGCCGCTTTACCTTAGGACATCTGCACGAGTGGATAGGTTGGCGTTCAGGATTTTACGTTATGGCAGCCGTAACATTAGCAGGCGCTCTTTGGGTAGCTAGGACCTTACCCGCTTCAAAAAACTTTGTCCCCAGTCCTAAATTCCGGACTGCATTAGGCACTCTATCGCGTCATCTCACCAATCGTTACGTAATATCTGCAACCCTGCTTGGTTTTTGTGTACTGTTCTCACTGGTGGGCTGCTTTACCTTTATCAATCTACACCTAGCCCAAGCCCCTTATCAATTAACTACCGGTCAATTGGCAAATATCTTTGCGGTTTATCTTATCGGAGTGGTTATCACCCCACTGGCCACAAAACTAATACAGCGCTTTGGCTCGGCACGGACCATCATTGTTGCAGTGCTTATGTCTATGTTAGGGGTCTTGATTACCTTAGCCTCGCCGCTCTGGTTAATCATTGCCGGCTTATCCATCATGTCATCAGGGGTGTTTATTACTCAGTCGGCAACCATAGGCTATATCGCTACCAATGTCAGTGAAGGCCGCTCATTGGCTTCGGGACTATATTATATGGGTTACTACGCAGGTGGCACTGCAGGAGCTTGGGCTTGTGGACTGGCTTATGCCTATGGCGAATGGTCAACCACGGTTATATTGTTAATAGCGGTTCAAATATTGGCCTTATGTATTGCAGCTTTTGGTATGATAAAAACACCGATGCAAAGAGCCTAAACCTCTCTGCGAAGGCGGCGTTAATTATTTCCTAATAGGGGGCAATAATTAGGTTGACCAATAGCGACTAACTTTGTTAGATTAAAACCCTGATAAAACGATATGTTTTGTATCGTTAATAAAAAACCGATTGTACTGAGTTTATAATCAGGGTTTTGTTTTATTAACCCCTTTATATCATCCTAGCAAGGACTGCTAGTTTAATGAACGATTGGGCGAAGCTTTGGTCCAATTCTCCTTTTTTTAGCTAAGGACAGCATCATGAATCAATCCAATAGCAATTATACCGCTACCTCCACCGAATCATTTTCAGACCTGTATAACTTGTCCCTTAATAGCCCTAGTGATTTTTGGGCAAAGCAAGCTGAGCGTATCTATTGGCACAAACAGCCCGAGCAAATATTAGATGACAGCAAACTGCCTTTTGCCAAGTGGTTTGTGGGCGGTGAGACCAACCTATGTTATAACTGTGTCGATCGCCATCTGCAAGATCGTGCAGAGCAAGATGCTTTCGTCTGGGTGTCATCTGAGATTAACCAAGAGCTTCTTGATAATCATCCTGGTGTGGCAGAAGCCTTTAAAGCACTCGACAACCATGTTGAGTTTTATACCGATTACGCCAAGCGCCGTCTAACTTACAACCGCCTATATAAAGAAGTGAATTATTTCGCTGACGTCCTGCAGCGCTTAGGTGTTGGCAAGGGTGACCGCGTTGTGATCTACATGCCGATGATTTTAGAAGCCGCTTACGCCATGCTGGCCTGTGTCCGCATTGGTGCTATTCACTCTGTGGTGTTTGGCGGCTTTGCAGCCCATAACTTGGCGGTGCGTATAGATGACTCTGAAGCCAAGATGGTCATTACTGTTGATGCCGGCTTGCGTGGTGGCAAGATTATTAATTATAAAAACCTAGTCAATCAAGGGGTCGAGCAAGCCCAGCATAAACCTGAAAAAGTATTGGTCGTTGACCGCGGTATTTTACCTTTTGAGCCTCAGCCCATTGATATTGACTTTGCCACCGAGCGACGCATCAGCTGCGACAATCGTGCCGTGGTTGAGCCTGTTTGGCTAGAGTCCAATGAACCGTCATATTTGCTATATACCTCAGGCACTACCGGCACACCAAAAGGCGTACAACGTGATACGGGCGGTTATGCTGTGGCGCTGACCACCACCATGGACTATATCTATGATGGCAATCCAGGGGAGACCTTTTGGGCCATCTCTGATATCGGCTGGGCTGTTGGTCATTCTTACACCATCTATGCGCCACTGCTTGCCGGCTTGACCAGTGTCATGTACGAAGGCCTGCCCCACAATCCTAACCCCGGTATTTGGTGGCGTATTGTTGAGGCCAATAAGGTTAATATTTTGTTCACCGCTCCAACTGGGGTGCGTATGCTGAAGAAGCAGGATGAAACTTGGCTAACCCGTTATGACACTAGCAGCGTCAAATCTTTCTTCTTAGCCGGTGAGCCTCTTGATGAACCTACAGGTGAATGGTTATCGGAACACTTGGGCGTGCCAATTATCGACCACTATTGGCAAACTGAGACCGGCTGGCCCATCTTAAGCCATGCGCCTAAGTTCAATCACAAGCCGCATAAAGCAGGTACTCCCGGCTATCCAATGTATGGCTATAACGCCAAAGTATTACATGAAGAGACGGGGGAGCCTTGCCAGCCCGGTGAAAAGGGTCTGCTTGCCATTGCAGCACCGCTACCTCCTGGCTGCTTGACCACGGTATGGCGCAATGATGAGCGTTTTATCAAAAGTTATTACAACTTATTTAATGGTAAGCAGTACTCAAGCTCCGACTATGCGGTGATTGATGAGGAGGGCTACTATCATATCTTGGGTCGTACCGATGATGTCATTAACGTTGCCGGTCATCGTTTGGGTACCCAGGAGATTGAGGCTGCCATTAGTGAGCACCCTGAAGTGGCTGAGGTTGGCGTAGTCGGCATCAAGGATGAGCTAAAAGGCGAGTTGCCAATCGCTTTTTGTATCTTGCGTGATCCCTCTATTATTGATGATACCGAAGGCCGTTTCCGTGTAGAGCAACAAATCATGGGCGTGGTTGCTAGATCTCTGGGCGCACTGGCCAGACCTGCGGCTATTTATTTCCCTAAAGCACTGCCCAAAACCCGCTCAGGCAAGATTCTACGCCGAGCCATTCGAGCCTTAGCAGAGGGCAAAGACACTGGCGATATGTCTACGCTTGAAGACCCAACTGCTATCGATGCGGTTAAGGCCGCTTTAGACAGTTATTAAGCTGACAAGCGTAGCATCGCTATTAATAGCAATGCTCTTGGTAAATACGCAATATTTAACAACTTTTTCTTGACCAATGGCCAATTGCATTGCTATAGTAACAAACAACTATAATGATACGTTATTTATCATTATTAAAGGGATTTAACCAATAGGCAAAATAAAAGCTAATTGTTATGCCTCATTAAATTAAGAAGATAAGGATATCTCATGCATCACGTAAAACAGCTCATTAATGGCGAATTCGTTGACTCAAAAACCGACCAATGGATTGACTTAACTGATCCTGCTACTCAACAAGTTATCGCCAAAGTTCCTCAAACCACCGATGACGAAATCAACGAGGCTGTGGCCGCCGCCAAAGAAGCTTTCAAAACTTGGCGCAAAACTCCTATCAACACTCGTGCCCGTATCTTTTTAACCTATCAAGCCCTTATCCGTGAGCACATGGATGAGCTTGCTGAGCTATTAACCTCAGAGCAAGGCAAGACTATTGCCGATGCCCGTGGTGATGTATTCCGCGGCCTAGAAGTGGTAGAGCACGCGGCTGGTATTGCCAATCTACAAATGGGCGATTTCGTTGAAAACGTTGCTAATGGCGTCGATACTTATAGCATCTGGCAGCCATTAGGGGTTTGTGCCGGTATCACTCCTTTCAACTTCCCTGCCATGATTCCTTTATGGATGTTCCCTATGGCAATTGCCACTGGCAACACCTTTATTTTAAAACCTTCAGAGCAAGACCCGATGGTTACCCTACGTTTGGTAGAGCTGGCCTTAGAAGCGGGTGTGCCTAAAGGCGTATTGAACGTAGTGCATGGTGGCAAACCAACGGTAGATGCCATCTGTGATCATCCTGATATTAAAGCGGTTTCGTTTGTGGGTTCAACCAATGTCGGCCATCATGTCTATGACCGTGCGAGCAAAGCTGGCAAACGTGTACAGTGTATGATGGGCGCGAAGAACCATGCGGTAATCCTACCGGATGCCAATAAAGAACAGTGCTTAAACCAACTGGCCGGTGCTGCATTTGGCGCAGCAGGTCAGCGCTGTATGGCATTATCGGTAGTGGTACTGGTTGGCGAAGCAGGTAACTGGGTAGATGAAATCAAAGCCAAAGCAGAAAGCCTAGTGGTCGCAGCAGGTAAAGATGATAAGGACTTGGGTCCTCTAATCAGTCCGCAAGCCAAAGAGCGTGTCGAGCGTCTGATTCAATCTGGCGTAGATGAAGGGGCTACCTTACTGTTAGATGGACGCGGTATTACCGTTGAAGGTTATGAAAACGGTAACTTCGTGGGACCAACGATTTTTGATAATGTGACCACGGATATGCAGATTTATAGCCAAGAAATTTTTGGTCCTGTGCTGTGCATCATGCGTGCAGACTCACTTGATGAAGCCATTGAGATCATCAACGCCAACCCGAATGGCAACGGTACCGCTATCTTTACTCAGTCAGGTGCTGCGGCTCATAAATTCCAGCAAGATATCGATGTGGGTCAAGTGGGTATTAACTTACCAATTCCTGTGCCTCTACCTATGTTCTCCTTCTCAGGCTCACGTGCCAGTAAGCTGGGCGACCTAGGTCCTTATGGTAAGCAGGCAGTACAGTTCTATACCCAGACCAAGACTGTGACTGCACGCTGGTTTGATGATGAAGCCAGTAAAGGCAAGGTTAATACCACGATTTCAATGTAAATATCGATATTTTGTACTTGTACTAGCTTTGTTCTTTATCACAGCGTAGGTTATAACCCTAGAGTGGCCAAGCTAGTACAGCGCTATATGGGCGGTGTTAAAGCCTTTTAATACGTACTGTTTCATAGCAGCTTTTAATATAAGTTACTTAATATAAGACATTTAATATTAATAGCAAAAGTACCAATCAAAGCTCAATTTTTGGTACTGTAACAAGACTAATATTTTAATACTCTTAGTAAAATAGGATGCATCATGGACTTTGCATTAACAGACGATCAGTTAGCATATCAGCAAACCGCCCGCCAATTTGCCCAAAAGGAATTGAAACCTAACGCCGCTCAGTGGGATAGAGACAGCCACTTCCCGATTGATGTGATTAAAAAAACAGGCGAACTAGGATTTTTAGGATTGTATACCAACCCAGATTATGATGGTCTTGGCTTACCTCGCTTAGATTCTGCCATTGTTTTTGAAGAGTTGGCTCGGGGTGATACTGCGGTTGCTGCCTATATCAGTATTCATAACATGGTCACTTGGATGATTGGCGAATATGCCAAAGACGAAGTCCGTGCCAATATAGTACCTAGACTGGTCAGTGGCGAGCTGCTTTCAAGTTACTGTCTTACCGAGCCAAACGCTGGCTCTGATGCAGGCTCGCTAACTACCAAAGCGGTCAAACAAGACGGCGAAGACTACTATTTATTAAATGGTGAGAAAACCTTTATTTCAGGAGCCGGCTCCACCGATATCTTAGTGGTTATGGCCCGCACCGGTAATGCTGGTCCTAAAGGTGTATCGGCCTTTGTGGTCGATGCGCATAGTGAAGGCATCAGCTACGGCAAAAACGAGCACAAAATGGGCTGGAAAGCTCAGCCTACCCGCACCATCCATTTCAAAGACGTGAAAGTGCCTGCCAGAAATCTACTGGGTAATGAGGGCGAAGGTTTTAAATTTGCCATGAAGGGCCTTGATGGTGGCCGTATCAATATCGGTATTTGCGCCGTAGGCACCGCTCAAGCTGCGTTAGAAACGGCGCTAAATTATGTGCAAGAGCGCAAGCAGTTTGGTAGTGCTATCGCTGAATTACAATCAGTGCAATTCAAACTGGCCGATATGCTGACCCAAACCATTGCTGCCCGTCAGATGTTGTATTTAGCAGCTAATAAAGTCGATAAAAAACACAGTGATGCTACCACCTACTGCGCCATGGCCAAACGCCTAGCCACTGATTTGAGCTTCGCCGTTGCCAATGAAGCGCTGCAACTACATGGTGGCTATGGTTATCTCAATGAATATCCGCTTGAACGTCATGTAAGAGATCTGCGGGTGCACCAAATTTTAGAAGGCACCAACGAAATTATGCGTGTCATTGTGTCACGTAGCATGATGCGTGACGGGGCGTTAGACAGTTTACGTTAAACTTAGCTATACCTTTTAGAGCCACCAGCGGCTTATGTAAAGTAGCTTATATAAAGCAACTTACCCAGCACTGCTAACAACACGGACGGCTCAAAACACGGAATGATAGAAGGCAAACCTATGACAAACTATACCAATTTAGATCTGAATATCGATGGCCACGTTGCAACATTAACCCTTAATAACCCGCCAGCCCATACTTGGACCGCTGACAGTCTGGCTGCGCTTAAACAGCTGGTTACAGACCTAAATGACAACGACTCGGTCTATGCGCTAGTTATCCATGGTGACGGCGAGAAGTTCTTCTCAGCCGGTGCGGATTTAAACACCTTTGCCGATGGCGATAAAGGCAATGCCATTTCAATGGCTATTGCTTTTGGTGAAGCCTTCGAAGCGCTATCCAATTACCGCGGTGTCAGCATTGCTGCTATCAATGGCTACGCCATGGGCGGAGGCCTAGAGTGTGCTTTGGCTTGTGACATTCGTATCGCTGAGTCGCATGCGGTAATGGCCTTGCCTGAAGCGGGTGTTGGTTTATTGCCCTGCGCTGGGGGTACTCAAAACCTGCCGTGGCTGGTCGGTGAAGGTTGGGCGAAGCGTATGATTTTGTGTGGTGAGCGTGTTGATGCTGACACCGCCCTACGTATCGGCTTGGTCGAAGAGGTGGTCGAAAAAGGTCAAGGGTTAGTCATCGCTACCGAATTGGCACAAAAGGTCGCTAAGCAGTCGCCTGTTGCCGTGACCTTATCAAAGCAACTGGTGCAATCGGCTCGATATACCCCACCTGCTTATAATTTAATCAATGAGCGTGAAGCTTTTGTCAAACTGTTTGATACCAGCGATCAAACCGAAGGGGTCAATGCGTTTTTGGAGAAGCGTAAACCCACTTGGCAAAATAAATAACTTGTGATTTTGGTTTGTACCAATTTTATAAATAGCCCTCTTCGCTCATGATTGATAACAAGGTGACCGATATGACCAATAGCACCACCCCAAATACCGCTTCCACTGAGCCCTGTGTTCTATTTGCCACTCATAACACCGACTCAGGTCATGTGATTGGTGAGATGACCCTTAACTCTCCTAAGTCGCTCAATGCTTTGAGTGTTGATATGTGCCAGCTGATGAGCGAGCAGCTTACGCAGTGGCAAAATGATGACAAAGTTGTGGCGATTCTACTGCGCGGATCCGGTGACAAAGCTTTTTGTGCCGGCGGTGACATCCGTAAGCTGTATGACAGCATGCTCGATAATCCACCGCTGCCCAATCCTTATGCCACAGAGTTTTTTGGTAGCGAATACGCTTTGTATCGCCAAATGCACTTTTATAATAAGCCCATTATTTTGTGGGGTAATGGCATTATCATGGGTGGTGGTATGGGCTTAATGGCCGCTTGTAGTCACCGTATCGTGACCGAGACCACCAAGTTTGCGATGCCTGAGATTAGCATTGGTTTATTCCCCGATGCCTCTGGCAGTTGGTTCTTACAGCGTATGCCGGCAAAAACTGGCTTATTTTTGGGATTAACTGGTGCTTTGTGTAATGGTAACGATGCTCAGTTTGCCAGTCTTGCCGAGTATGCCCTACCCAGTGACAGCTATTCACAAGTCATACAAGCCTTGAGCAAAGTGGACTGGGCTACAGGCTCAAACACGCATGGCGTAACCAGTAATGCCAGTCATCTGACTAGCCACTGCCTCGCCACGCTATCGCAAGACACACCGATCGATATAGCACCGAGCAAACTGGCTGAGCATTGGCAAACCATCAAAGAGCTGATGGTCAGCGGTGGCCTAAAAGAGATTGATGCTCTACTTCAAGATGATGAAGCAATAGCCAAACTTGATCCAAAGTTTGCTGCAGACAAATGGGCACAGCGTGCCCTAGCCACCTATCGTGCCGGTTGTCCCGTAACCGCTGCTCTGACCTATGAGCTGTACCACCGAGTTAAAGATTATTCGCTTGAACAGATTCTGTATTTAGAAGCCAATGTGGCAGTGCATTGTGCCAATAATCCAGACTTCAAAGAAGGGGTTAGAGCGCTACTGATTGATAAAGATAAAAATCCAAACTGGTCACGCACATTAGAGGCCTGTTTGGATGACGAGGGCAGTCGTTATATAGCCAGCCATTTTGACAATCCTTACCCTGCTGGTGAGCACATCTTTGCAGACTGGTTGGGGTTAGACTCATTTGCTGCTCAATCTCTAACCAGCTAACGGTCGCTTATCTTATATAACAAATACAAAACAACTTATCCCTTATACTCATCAAGGAGTGATGATATGACAGAGAAAACTAATAATAATACCCATATAGCCTTTATCGGTCTTGGTAATATGGGCGGACCCATGGCCAAAAACTTGCTAAAACAAGGTTACAACGTCACTGTCTTTGACCTATCAGAGCAAGCACAGCAGCAGCTGGCTGATGCCGGTGCAAAAACCTCGAGCTCTCCACAAGAAGCGACAAAAGGGGCTCAGGTAGTCATTACCATGCTCCCTGCCAGTAAACATGTCAAAACGGTTTATTTAGGAGACGCTGAAGCCAATGAGCTAACGCCGCAAGGACTATTGTCAGATTTACCCAGTTGCACTCTTGTTATTGATAGCTCTACCATTGATGCAGCAGAAGCTAGAAAAGTGGCTAAAATTGCCACAGCTAAGGGCATTGACATCGTTGATGCCCCAGTTTCTGGCGGTACGGCTGGCGCAGAAGCAGGTACTCTTACCTTTATCGTAGGCGGTGAAGACAGTGCTTTTAAACGAGCCGAGCCTATCCTAAAAGCCATGGGTAAAAACATATTTCATGCCGGCAGCAGTGGCGCCGGACAGGTTGCTAAGATTTGCAACAATATGCTGTTGGGTATCTTGATGAGTGGCACCGCAGAAGCCATTAACCTTGGGGTTAAAAACGGCTTAGATGCGGGGGTTCTATCAGAGATTATGCTACAAAGCTCAGGCCGCAACTGGACATTGGAAGTTTACAACCCCTACCCTGGTATTTTAGAAAAAGTACCTTCAAGCCGTGGCTACACCGGGGGCTTTATGAGTCAACACATGCACAAAGACTTGCATTTAGCTTTACAAGCCGCTGAAGATATCGGCGTTGAAGTGCCTATGGGCGCTCAAGCCACTGCTTTGTATGATGAGCATGTCAAACAGTATAATGACAAAGACTTCTCGAGTATCATGGCTCATTTCGATAGTAGTGTCCTTAATCAATCCTAGTTGGCTGACACAGCATAAATAGTAACTATACAAATAAAAGAGCCCTATAAACAATAGTAGCCCTATAAACAAAAAGCCCAAGTCAATAACTTGGGCTTTTTGCTATTCATTTTATTTCAATTTCAGTTAAAGCGGCTTTAGCTTTGCAGCTCATAAACCAAAGTCTGAATGTCTAAGGCCGCCTCACGCAAGCGGGGGACCGACTGCATCATATCCTCAAGCGATACCCGTACCGTGGGAGCATGCATATATAAAGAAGCTAAGTAGCGGTCTTTTTTATCCAAAATAGGCACCGAGACGGCGACCATCTCTGATATAAACTCTTCATTATCGATACCCACCCCTGTTTCAGCAATGGCATCTAATGCTTTATTAAGCTCATCAATATCAGTGATGGTATTCTTAGTGAACTTATCTAAGCTTAAGTTTTGTAGCATTTTACTACGACGCTCAGGCGAAAGTTGACTCAGATATAGCTTACCCGTAGCAGTACACCACATCGGTGATTTGGCGCCCACTGGCAAATAAATCTGTAATGGCAAATCGGTCTTAGCACGATTGGTATAAATCATGTGCATATTGTGAGGTACGCTAATGCCACAAGTCTCTTTTACATCGCGTACCAGACGCTGCAAAATAACATGACGCTCACTATAAAACTGGCGCTGCTGCCACAGCTCGACACTCATATTACGTACTCGGCGTCCAGCGACAATGCCACCAGTAATATCTACCATAACAAACCCCTCTTCTATCAGCTGCTGTAACAAGCGATGAATCGTTGGTTTGGGGATATCAAGTTGCTGCGACAGCTCTAGCGGTGTGATCGGCTTGGCTGAATAAGAGACTGCTTCAATAATTTGCAGTACTCGAGTAATAGAAGAAACTTTTGCCATAGTTAACCCACCTTTAGATTAAGGGCTATATATTTTAACGGCGTTGTTCAACAACCAAAGAATCAATACCGTTATTTTGCAATCTTTGCTGGGCAGCCATCACCTTTTGACGATTGGTCATAGTGGGTGAAACCACTTGATAAACCACCTGACCATTAGCCATCTTGCTCTTTACTACATGAGCATCCACCCCGGCCATTAGCACTTGCGCCCGACGCTTATCTGCTTCTTCTGCACTGCTAAAGCTATTAATCTGTAAGATATAGCTTTTTGCTGGCGCAGATTTGGCAGCGGCTTGTGACGCACTATTGCTCTTGTTAACTCGAGTAGCAGCCCCTTGATTGCCCTCGGTTGGATCATCATAGGTGCCTTCTTCCTCAACAATGACAATATCCTGCTCACCGCTAGGCGCCTGCTGATTAGGAGCTGGACTAATGGTTCTTTCTTCTGAGATACCGAAGTTATCAGAACCGCGATCGCTGCTGTCTCGTGCCTCCGTATTTGGCTGAGTCAACACCACATCTGGCTGCAAATCACCAGCACTGCCAGCAGGCTCGTCTTCTATAAATATCGCCTCATCCGGCAAGCTAATCATTTCTTGATCGGGCAGCAAATCATAGAATTCAAAGTCATTAGTTTCAGACATAGGCTGATTGATCGGCTCAACCGTACGCTCCTCGACCTTAGACTCTGAGCCAATATCAAATGGATTCCATAGATACAGTACCAATATACAACCTACGGTAAGCACTGCGCCAACGAACATCCATAGTAAGCTTGCAGCCCCACCACTTTGACGTCTTTCTACAGTACCTTTACCTTTGGGTCTTTTTGCTAACATTAATTTTCTCCATTTATAATTCAGTCAGGCCATGTTTTTAGAATGGTTTATAGACCTATAAGTTAATCATAGCAAATAAAATCTACAACTAACTTATAGGGTGCTTAGCATAGAAAACAAATAGCCCAAGCTAAACAACGGACTTACATGCTGGTAGGGGCTGATAATCCTAATAAGCTCAAGCCATTGGCCAATACTTGACGCACAGCTTTAGACAGGCGTAAGCGAGCTTGCATTAAATCTAGCTCTTCTTGGCTTGGGGTTTCATCGGCAATAATACTGACCGGCAGAATACGATTGTCGTTATACCAAGCATGGAATAAAGAGGCCAAATCTTTTAGGTAATTGGTCAATACGTGAGGGTCATAACCGGTAGCTGCGCGCTTTAAAGTCGCAGGATAAGCCGCCAACAATTTAATTAGCTCACTTTCCGCTTCTGCGTTTAGTAGACTTTGCATGGCTTTACCTTGTGCATCATCCACATCAAAACCTTTGGCAGCTATCTTTTCAAGCACACTGCATACACGCGCATGAGCGTACTGAATATAATAAACGGCGTTGTCTTTACTTTGTGATTTGGCAAGCTCAAGATCGAAGTCAATGTGAACTTCTGGCTTACGAGCCACATAATAAAAACGAGCCGCATCATTACCCACCTCTTCACGCAGCTCACGTAAAGTCACAAACTTACCTGAACGAGAAGACATTTGGATTTTTTCTTCGCCGCGCCATAACGCTACGAACTGTACTAAAATCACTTCCAAACGCTTTTCATCGATACCTAAAGCCGTTAACGCTGCACGAACACGGGCAATATAGCCGTGGTGGTCAGCGCCCCAAACGTTAATTACGGTATCAAAGCCACGCTCGAATTTATTTTTGTGATAAGCAATATCAGAGGCAAAATAAGTGGTTAAACCATTGGCACGACGGACCACACGGTCTTTTTCATCGCCAAAATCAGTTGAGCGGAACCAAGTATTGCCATCTTTTTCGTATAGATGACCTTTGCTTTCAAGCTCTGCCAATACCGGCTCAATCTCATCAGCAATAGATCTTTCACTAAACCACTGTTCAAAACGAACCCCAAAGTCATTTAAATCATCTTTGATATCGTCAAGAATTTCATTAAGGGCAGCGTTTAAAAATACCTCATATCCTTCATCACCAAGCGCCTTTTTACTGTTGGCAATAAGCACATCAATGTGGGCATTTTTGTCGCCAGAGACCACTTGTTGTTCTCCAGCCTCATTCACCTCAGACACTTCATCTTCAGGCGCATTATCACTAATCACGCTATACGGATGGAGGTATTTGTCACCACTTTCGGCTTTAATTTTTTTGGCAATATCGGTGACATAATCACCTTGATAACCGCCGACAGGAAACTTGATTTCTTCACCGCAAACCTGCAAATAACGCAAATAAGTACTGGTCGCTAAGATATCCATCTGACGACCGGCATCGTTGACATAGTATTCACGAGTCACTTGATAACCGACGGCTTCTAGCAAGTTAGCCACACTCATCCCAAAGGCAGCACCGCGACCATGACCTACATGTAAGCTTGAAGTTGGGTTGGCAGAAACGAACTCCACTTGAATTTTTTTATCTGAAAACTCATCGGTCAAACCGTAACGCTCATTTTTATCAAAAATAGCGTCTAATACCGCAAATTTCGCGTCGCTATTTAAAAAGATATTAATAAAGCCAGGGCCTGCTACCTCTAATTTAGCGATGCTGTCATTTTCAGGCAAAGCGGCAGTCAGCTGTTCTGCCAAAGCACGGGGGTTAGACTTTGCAGCTTTAGCAGCAGTTAAAGCAATGTTACTGGCATAATCGCCATGCTCAGGGTTTTTACTGCGCGTGATTTGGCTGTTGTTTTGCCAGTCATTCGGCAATATACCTTGATCAATCAGTACCTTGGCTGCGCTATCTAATAACGCAAAGATTTCATCAATTTGAGCTTGCGACATAATTTATTAAACTCTGAAGTTAAGTGAATATTAGATGTAAACGATTTTACAGCAATACAGACCGATAATGTATTGCTAATATATTTGGAGCAACCCTTTAATATATCAAGGTTTGCTTGTTTTTTCCATAAACTTTGATGTTTGTTATTTTGTTAGAGTTATACAGCGTTGATAGCATTTTACAAGCCCACTCCTCTATAATGGGCACTGTATTTTAAACTCTTTTATAACTGGATAAATTTATGATTGCTACTGTATTTGCTATTGCTGCTGAAACTGTTACCAATTGGGGCCTATACGTTTTACTGCCTATCTTTATCGCTTTTTTGTTCTTTATTATGTGGGACATCTCCAAGAAATCTGACGCTGGTCGTGCAGGAACTTTCTGGATTTTCCTAGCGTTAGGGGCAGGTTTTGTTGGTTTCTTATTAAAACTTCTACTAGAAGTTGTGTTTGAAAGATGGGTTCTTTAACCCTAACGATGTCTATTTAAGCGTCGATGGCTAATGGACACTCGACGCTTTAGGGTCGATTACCTGATTACTATAAACGTCACTAACGTAAGTAGGTAATTGCCACGCACCACCAGCAAAGCCGCGACACATGCCCGTGGTTGCCTCTTTTGAAATCACAAAAGCTTTCCCATTCCATACCCACTGTTTTTGTCCCCAGCAGTCACCTAACCCGCGACCCTTTTGAGTCGACCAAATCTCACCCTTAGCATAATCTGAACCAGAAGTGGTGATAAGCTGAGGCTTACTGGGTTTAGCGTCGTCTATCAGCCAATACCCATATCCCATATTATAAGCGCCACTCCAGCACAAATGGCTGGCCAACGTATGGTTACTATCTACTCGAGTGAAGGTCCAGCCGAGACGGTTTGAGTCATACCGTTTAAAGGATCGATATTGTTCCGACTTAGGGTTTACCAGTTCACACTCTCCCATTTCATCTTGGGTACCCATTAGGCTTTTAGAGTCTACCTTTACCCACTTTTCAATATTAGACTGAAAGTAGTTAAGCTTTGCCGGCGCAAGCGCTGTTTGTTTTTTACCAGAAAAAGCAAACGCTTTATGAATAATAGGTTTTGTTACCGCTGATTTAGGGACTTGTTTATTACGATGACTCTGACTGACCAACGCCAACGAGTTACCTACTCGACCTTGTACGTCATCTAATTTGAGTAATACCGCACTCATGCCCTTGTCGCTGACTTGCCAGCGTGTACTACCCACATTAGAGACAGCCACTATCTCAATTTTAGTATTTTGACTCGCCTGCTTAAGCAGCGCTTGAGTCTGCTTTTGGTTTAACTGATAAACATCGCCATCTGAACTGACGCTTAATTGACCATAAAACTTATCATTCAGCCACAGCTCAATATCCTGCTTATCGGCCGACTTTAATGGGGGTAAAAATTGTACTTCCGCCTTAGGTGTCATCTGCTTGGGTACGGCAGTGATTAAAATTGTGGCTGGCCTGTCAAAGTTATCCTCACTTGAATAGCCTGCTGCTCGGCAGGTCAACGTATTATCACAGACCAATTGCCAATCGTCTTTATTGTAACCCCAATCCTCAAACGGTTTGCCATACCCTTCTGCCGCTAGCACAGGCGTGGTCATTATCGCTGACAGCCCAAGTAAGGCGGTGCTTATGAAATGCAATTTATTCATGGGAAACTGTCCTGTTCTGTCGTCTAGACAAGATATTTCGACGAGCGTTAATTTAACTTATATTTTGACTGTATCATGGCATAGGGATTTTCAATAAGAAATTTAAATGAATTGCTAAATTAATGCTAATAACTACTTAGTGGCTATCAATGTAGCTCGCATTGGTGCTGGATAGCCTTCGATGGTCTTGGCCGGGTCATTAGGATCTAAGAAATCTTTGAGCGATTGATACGTCATCCACTCTGTCGCACGCTGCTCCTCAATTGAAGTAATATCAACATCGACGCATTTGACCTCACTAAAGCCAACCTTCTCCAACCAGCCGGTTAAGGCCGCCACCGACGGTAGAAAATAAACATTATTCATCTTGGCGTATCTATCATGAGGGACCAGTACCGTGTTTTTATCGCCTTCGACCACTAAGGTTTCTAATACCAACTGCCCACCTTTAATCAGCTGGTTTCTGAGCTGATGCAAATGCTCAAAAGGAGACTGACGATGATACAGCACCCCCATACAGAATACGGTGTCAAACAGTTGATTGCCTTGGTCAGTACTGTAAGGTAATTCTTCTAACCCCACTGGAATATAGTGGGTGCGGTAGCCTACACCTGTTTTGTCGTCATCGGTATCGGCATCGAAGCCACTCACAAAATGGCGAATTGACATAAATTGGTGATAGAACAAACAAGAGGGGTCAATAACTATAACTTGTTTCGCCCCTGCCCCTGCCATACGCCAGCCGTGGTAACCTGAGCCACCGCCAACATCGAGCACATAACGGCCTTCTAGCGTACCCAAATGTGGGGCAACCCGATTCCATTTCCAATCGCTGTGCCATTCGGTATCGATAAAAACTTTATTGTCGCCAGTTCCAATCTGAAACGGACCCTTACGCCATGGCATCAACTGCTTCATCAAAGCGGTTATCTGTTTGTTTTGACCGTCAGTTAGCTCAGCATCAATGGTTAATATGTCACTATTTAGATCGACATTTTTTATATCCAGCTGAGGCAGATTTTCTACTGAGGATAAATAGGCAGGAGCATGAGCATTACGACGCTTGTCTTTAATATCACTTAGCCACTGCGGTAGCTTCGCTAACCACTCATTAGCAATCGGACGATATTGCGCGCGTTGGATCAGTGCTAAATACAGTTCACGTTCTGCGGTTTCGATGGTTTTATTGGTCATAGAGGGTTCGGTTCGTTTTGTATTTGAATGTGGGGTGGTTATTTATAAGATGCTTATATTTTAAGGCTTATTATAAAGGGTGTGGTGATACGCGTGAACTTAGAAAGTTTTTGAGTAATGACTTGATGAATCTTTTGCTCGAGTGAGAATGGGATTGATCTCATGCTTTTTCCCTACAAATAGCGTTAGTCTGAAGAGCAACAATCCTCTTCAATCGGACTGCCATGCTCATCGAATAAATAGTCTACGCCATTTTTGGTTGCTTTAATTTGGGAGGAGCTTTCAATAACCGCATCATCATACTCAAAAGGCACAATGATATCATTATCTTTATCTATTACTCCCCAACAGCCATTTTTACGCACTGCTGTCATATCACTATAAAATCGATACTTATACTCAATACTGGTACGCCAATCTTCAACATCGATATTTGGGTCATCATATTCAAAGGGAATAACTATCTCACCTGTTTTATCAATAAAGCCGAACTTATTATTTCTCTTTACCGCTGCTAAATCTTCTTCAAACTCGATGGCTTTTTGATATTCAAAAGGAACTACTGTTTCAAAATCATGATTAATATAACCCCATTTACCCTCTCTTTTTACTGCAAGTAACTCATTGAAAATCGATGCAAAAACAATATTATCAAAGTTTTTAGTCGTCGCTAACTTGCCATCATTATTTACAAAAGAAAAGCCATTAGAGTTTTCTACATAAAAAAGATTCGGATTTATTCTTCTTATCTTCTGA
This sequence comes from Psychrobacter phenylpyruvicus DSM 7000 = NBRC 102152, assembly GCF_000685805.1. Classification (GTDB taxonomy): domain Bacteria; phylum Pseudomonadota; class Gammaproteobacteria; order Pseudomonadales; family Moraxellaceae; genus Psychrobacter; species Psychrobacter phenylpyruvicus. The sequence continues at coordinate 59,702 of NZ_JMKP01000019.1, forward strand.
TATTTAAAGGGGATAATCGTATTATTATCAGTATCAATTAACCCGTAAGTAGCAGATTGTACCTCTTCATCTTGGCTGTGTTCCTGAGTTAGATTTTCAGGATTATAAGACACAATAGCACGTCCATTTTTGAAGAAGTCAGCACCATCATACAAAAAAGGTATCACTACTTGTCCCGAGGCATCGATATAGCCGTATCTACCATTGTGCTTAACCCAAGCCTTAGACTCATTAAAGACACCAACATTATCCGCCCAATACGGTAACAACAACTCACCCTTAGTGTTTATAAAATTACAGCGTTTATCCTGACATGCTCTTGCCCATCCTGCTGAAAACCCAAGGATGTCATCATAGATGAGAGGTACAACAACTTCATCAGAAAATGATATTAAACCATATTTAATATCATCATCGTCTTTAATGCTAACTGCTAACACGTCACTATCAAGACCTGAAAAACCCGTCATATCATAAACAATTTCATAGTATTTAGGCGCAATAACAACCTGACCTTTTTGGTTCACTAAGCCTTTTTTAACGTTGTCACCGTCTGGCTCTGCTATCTGAATTTCTGCATAACCATCATGGATTAATCCAATATGATCATAAATAATAGGCAATACCACTTTACCTGTGGTGCTGATGATACCTTCTTTATTACCTTTATAAACTCTTAAAAATCCATCTGAAAAATACCGAATTGCTCTATATTCCGGTGCAGCCACCTCCTCACCTTTGGCATTAATCAAACCATAGTAATTATTATCTAATTCATCTTTTATGCCAAAAACAGAAACCCCCTGATGTAGGCAAGTCACCATAGTATACTTTGTGTCTGTCATATCTATATCAGGCTTTTCGCAGTCTTCTGCAGCTTCGATAAAGGAGTCATCATTAGCAGTAGTTTCATTAGCACTCACTGAGAAAGGCAGGGTGATGACAGCAAACAGTAATACTGTTTTTAGGAGGTTAAGGGCTGCACTCATGGATTGTCCTGTATCAGCTGATAGATTAATTTCCTGACTTGAACCGCCCCGGGATTGTCGGAGACTCAATTTTCTGAGAGAATACGACAATGAAAACACGAAACTATACCCCTGAAATGAAAGAGCGAGCCGTCCGTATGCTAATTGAAGCTAAAGACGACTACCCATCCACCTGGTCAGCCATCAAAGCTATAGCACCAAAGATAGGTTGCACACCTGAGACCCTACGATCATGGCATAAAAAGCACGTAGATAAAACCATTCCTGCAAACATTCAAGCTCAAAGCCAAGCGGAGCGTATCAAAGAGCTTGAACGTGAGAACAGAGAGTTAAAGCAAGCCAATGAGATTATAAAGAAAGCAGCCGCTTT
>NZ_JMKP01000020.1 GCF_000685805.1 Psychrobacter phenylpyruvicus DSM 7000 = NBRC 102152
ATCGCGGCGTTCAGTACTTATCCATTCGCTATACGGATAAGATGGCTGATTCTGGCGTTATTGCATCTGTTGGTACAACCGGTGATTCATACGATAATGCGTTAGCTGAAACGGTTAACGGACTTTATAAAACAGAGGTGATTGAATATTTAAAACCGCAGTGGCGGGATGCGTATGATGTTGAATTAGCAACCCTTGAATGGGTCGATTGGTTTAATAAAACTCGCATTCATAGTACGATTGGTTATGTGTCGCCTTTTGAGTTTGAGAGACGATACTATGATAGCCTTAATGAGTCAGACAAAGCTGCCTGACTCAAGCAATCCACTCTCCGATATAGTCGGGGCGGTTCACTTTCAGGAATAATATCTTGAATCAGTAAATATAAGATACCGCCACTAGCAAATACCATCAAATGTGCCGTTAAGCTAGGATAATCCGTTAAAAACAAGTGACCAATTAACGCCCCAAGCACTCCCAAAAAACTCAATGCAAAAAATATAATAAGGGTATTTTTGACTGAAAATCCATTGTGCACTAGGTCCCGAAAAGAATTGAAAGATTCTGGTAGGTTTTGCAGGCCAATAAATAGTGCTAATAGCAGTGCCATATTAGGTTCAATAGCGAAGACTGCCCCTAGTGCAATGGCCTCTGGCACGAAGTCCATCAGCATCGCTAGCAGGGTCGCCATTTGTCCGCCCATGCTAGCTAGGTAGCGGTCAATTATCATAAACAGCACTGCACCGACCATAAATGAAGTGACCATACCTAAGACAGTAAGTTGCTCCAAACCTTTAGGTACCAACACCAGTGCTACTGCTGACAGAATAATACCTGCCCCAAACGACATCAGGGTATGTACACATTGCTCTTTAAACAAGCTTTGCTTCAGATGATGGTCAAATTGATAAGCCAACAGACCGCCAATAAATACCGTTAGTCCTGAAAGTGCTGCAAAAAACAACAATTGGATGGGCATCTCGCTTTCCTTGTTATTGGCCCTAAATGAAGGATAAAGCACCAAATATCCGCTACATACCTACTATATGAGTCTATAAATCTAGCTTATATATCTAGGCTTATATATCTAAATCACTCTCCCCACCATGAGCATGGATACGGCGCTGCTCTTGGCGCTGATAACGAAGACCTGAGCCTTTATACCATTGTGTTTGAGTTTGTTGTAATAAATCACTCAAGCTTTGTAGTTGACCCTGCAAGGTTTGGGTTAACCAAAAGTAGCCTTGCCACTCAAAAGGCAAAGTCTGCACACTAGGATAGTCTGAGACCTTAATACGAGTAATCGGACGAAACTCCTGATCGCTAGGACTACGTAATACGGCAGCAATGTGACGCATGCCTTGAGTTAATTCTCGGTGATAATGATCCACTAAGATACGGTTTTCTTCATCAATAGGACTGTGTGCAAGCTTTGGAGCGGCGCTCAATAGCAAATCAATGGTACCAATGATATTACGATGAGTGCGTTGAATCATATCCAGATCTTTTGTGTCTATGCCAGACTCTTTAGCAGTTGCTGCAATATGACCTCTCACCCGCAGTAGGCGCTTATTGATCTCTTTAAACTGCTCCACCATGTCTTTATTAACATAGGTGGTGGACGCAGTATTGGCTGCGCCATCAATGGCCGTTACAGTAGTGGCTCCTAAGTCTAGCTGTACATTTTGGGGGTCTATGTTAGCAACCTCAGCGGAGCTAGGCCGGTGTTTATTTAACTCTTTATCCTCAGCATCACTTTCTACAATATCCGCTTCAGCAAAACGCTGATCTAAGCTTGGATCTGAGATATAGTCCTCTACTCCATCATACATATCAGCACAGGCATCTAGGTTTTTAGCCAATAAGAACCGCCACATTAATGTTGATTTTAAGGGCACTATCAAGGTAGCCATTACCGCAAATAAGGTACCGATTAACACATTAAAGGCTCGCGCTATGCCATCAGGGCCAATGCTATTGTAGCTTGAGATGACCATGCACATGGTGATGCCAGTTAACAGCCCAATATAGCCAAGCTGCTTGATGGAATAATAGCCGATTACCCCACTAATCACCCCGACCAACACATAATACAGCCAAGCTATTCCAAAATAGCCCTGCACTTGGTGGTTAATCCACAATAAACCTAAACCCACAACGATACCTAGTAACGTACCTAAGACACGCTCTTTGGCTTTGGTATAAATAGCTCCTTGATATTGCAACAAACCCAAAATAACAAACACAGTGATGGTGGACCATTCTGAATGCGGAATTTTCGTCAATTGACTAAATAACAAGGAGGCAACCACCGCCGTTCCCAATCTAATTGAGTGCAATAAATCAGCATGCAAATAACGAGCGTAGGGCTCTATAAGCGGTGCCATTAAGCGGTTTTTTAATGATGATATATTCATGGTCCAAAGTTCTGCATTAAGGGGCATACGTTAATAAACGGCATGCCATCAGACTATTTATATTGGGTAGGATTAAATAAGTGCTCAAAGTCTCGAATGTCATCGAACAAGGCTCTATCAGCAGCAGCCTCACTTTGTTTGATAACACTGATATCTCCTGTGGTTTCCATGATCACAGCAAATACTTGAGATTTAGACTTGATGCCATTTTGGCGTAGTACTTGATGAATATCACTCTTTGATAAGCTAGCCTGGTTGATATTGTCCCAGTAATAGTCACCATGCGCCATCAATACCACCGGCTCATTATCAATCAAATCCTTTAGTGGCTTTATTTTACGACGTATCAACGACACCATAGCCTGCAATAAAAACAGCATTGCCATAGCCACTAGACCCTGCAATAGTGAAGGCGACTTAGAGAGGACCGTAGAAGCGAGAATACTACCAATACCTACTGTCATCGCAAAGTCATGGCTTGATAATTTAGAGAAGCTACGCAGGCCCATCAGACGGGTAAAGAGTATCAAGCCAAAGTAGATGCCTATGGCTGATAAGGCGACGCCTCCCACTTGACTCCAGTCCATTGAAAACCATTTTGACCAATCCATAGTGCTCCTTTCGTTGTAGTTTGTGGGGTTAAGAATACAGTTTTACACAAGCCTTAATAACACAGGTCCTAATAGAAAGACGGCGTGAGATATAAATCTTTGCTACAACATAACAATAGCACACTGAATGTATAACAATAACTCACCATATTGTTTTTCCAATCAGTTATTATAGATCATGCTTATTAATTGTAAGCATTACAACAAATCAAAAAAAAACCAAAGACTAATTTTAATAGCTGAAATAATATTTCAGTTTTACAAGGAGTGTGTCATGTTTAGATGGGCCATCATATTCGCGGTAATCGCTTTAATAGCTAGTTTCCTAGGCTTCGGCGGTGTAGCAGGCTTAAGTAAAGACTTTGCCTATATCTTCTTAGTAATCGCAGTGATCCTGTTTATTGTTGGATTTATTTCACGCAGAACTTAAGATTTGACCAAATCTAGACGATCTAATTTACATTAAATCAGACACTCTTAAATTGCTATCAAGCAATTTGGTGAGCTATAAAATTTATCGTCACAATTCATACAGTGCGTACTTTAAACAAAAAAACACCTTCGGGTGTTTTTTTATTTTTATACCTTTTATTAATTTGATATAGCATGTGATGACGTTAACTGATAATGAACCACCCGCTAGAACTTTATCGTAGCGTGAATACCAACTGCCAAGATTGTCATCGCCTTACATTGTTGTCATTGCCTTAAGTTATGGTTACTATCAAAGCATGACGCTAACAAGCCATTCCCTTTATTTTAGGAGTCAGCCTATGATTTATGATGTTATTGGCGACATTCATGGTCACGCCAATAAATTAAAAGGCCTACTCACCAAACTAGGCTACACTTTAACCCAGCATGAAACTTTGGATTTGCATTATTATCAACCACCCGAAGGGCATCATGCTATATTTATCGGGGACTTGATGGATCGTGGACCGCAGGAAGTTGAGTCTCTTGAAATCGTCTACGCCATGTTAGATGCTGGCGTTGCTGACGCGGTAATGGGCAACCATGAATACAATGCCCTAGCCTATGCTACTATTGATAAAGTAGCCATGCAGCAGCAAGATTCTACCCAGAAACTATACTTGCGCCGCCATAATGAGACCCATGCTCGCCAGCACCAAGCCTTCTTAGATGAAGTGCCTTTTGGTTCTGAGGCTCATAAGTATTGGCTTAGTAGATTTGCTGAGCTACCCCTGTGGATTGAGACCGAGCATGCCTGTTTTGTTCATGCCTGTTGGGACGTCGATAATATGGCGTTATTAAAACCCATGCTAACTTCTGACAATCGTCTCACGGCAGAAGCTTTGCAGCGCACAGGTCAGAAGCATTCTGTAGAGTATGAGGCCTTAGAGCGGGTACTTAAAGGTGTGGAGATAGCTTTGCCCGAAGGAGTAAGCTTCACTGATAAAGATGGTGCTGTACGCAGACGGGTGCGGGTAAAATGGTGGGAGGATCAGCTACAAGGAAAGCGGATTGTCGACATTGCTCGAGCGCCACGTTCCGACTTAGCTCAAATCCCGCAAGAAGCTTTGGTGAAAGACTTAGACTTTTGTTTAAAGACCGACAAACCAGTATTTATTGGTCATTATTGGCTCACAGGCACCCCTGCTCCGCTAAGTGATCAAGTGGTCTGTACCGACTATTCAGCGGCTGGCACCGGTTATTTAACCGCTTATCGCTTTGATACCAATAACCCCTACCCTCTATCGCCAAAAAACTTTGTGCAATATACTGACTGATAAAAGTCTTTTTATTAACCCAAAAATTTTGTATGATGAATGTTTTTTGCAAGGAAACTCAAGCCATGGCAAATGCCACAACCAAACTGCAAGAAGCCCCTCTTGGGCCAATCCAATCTCCGGCTGGCGCGCCAAAAGTGGGGATTATCATGGGCTCACAATCTGATTGGGCCACCATGAGTTTGGGCGTACAATTATTGGCAGACTTTGGTGTGCCATTTGAATGCGAAGTGGTTTCAGCGCATCGTACTCCCGATAAGTTATTTGATTATGCCAAGTCTGCCAAAGACAAAGGGCTACAAGTGATTATCGCTGGTGCTGGTGGTGCCGCTCACCTACCAGGTATGTGCGCCAGTCAAACTGAGCTGCCCGTCTTAGGGGTGCCCGTTAAGTCCTCCACCCTAAGTGGTTGGGATAGCCTACTGTCTATCGTTCAGATGCCAAAAGGCATAGCTGTAGGCACTTTGGCCATTGGTACAGCTGGTGCTTATAACGCAGGCTTATTAGCCATTCAAATTCTAGCCTTACAAGATGAGTCTCTAGCCAAAAAACTGGTAGAGTTCCGTCAAAAGCAAACTGAAACTGTCTTAGCTAGCCCGACACCTGGCGTAATCAATAGCTAATTTTGCTATACTTGAGTGATTAGTAATTTTCCAACAAATTGGTGCTATTAGCACCTTTTTGTTTTTATAATCCTCTTTTCTCTGCATTTTTTACCCTTTACGTTGTATTTATTTACGTTATATTTATTTTATTATTTTTTATCCAATTCAATTGTATTAAGAGCCGAATATGACCACAGCTAATGCTTATCCTGCAACCCAAACCATCCGCACTATTGGTATCCTTGGTGGCGGTCAACTCGGTATGATGCTGGCTGCCGCCGCCTTACCGCTAGGTTATCGCTGTGTTTTTTTGGAAGATGCGCCAAATTGTCCTGCGTCTTTGTATGGTCAGGTATTCAGTAGTGAGCAGCTTGAAGATTTTATCGCTACAGCAGATGTCTTTACTTTAGAGTTTGAAAACACCCCGGCTGAAACAGTAGCCCGCTTAAAACAACTGTCTGAGTCTGGTAAGAAACAAGGCATGTTCCCACCCCCGCAAGCTCTAGAGGTGGCTCAAGACCGCTTACGCGAAAAAAGCTTGTTTAATGAGCTTGATATCAAAACAGTTCCCTTTATGAGCGTCAGCTCAAAAGCAGAGCTTAAAGCAGCTAGTGACCAGCTTGGATTGCCTTTAGTGTTAAAAACCAGCCGAGGGGGCTACGATGGTAAAGGTCAGTTTGTGGTTAAAACTGAAGCCGATATCGCAGAAGCTTGGAAAGCCTTGGGTGATGCGGTGAGTGGTAAGGGTAATCTAACCCCAACCCCAGCGCCGTTAATTGCTGAAGGGTTTATTAACTTTAGCCGTGAAGTTTCTATCATTGCTACCCGTACTCAAGACGGCTCAATCCGTACTTATGACTTGGTCGAAAACCATCACCATACCGGTATTTTAGCCACCTCTCACGCTCCCGCTGTGGGCACCAGTCATTTGTTACCTGAAGCTCAAAAAGCCATTGAAACCTTAATGACCCACTTAGACTATGTAGGGACTATGGCGCTTGAGCTGTTTGTGAGCAAAGATGATAAGGGCAAAGACGTTATTCTCGCCAATGAGATTGCGCCTCGTGTGCACAACTCAGGACATTGGAGTATTGAGGGCGCGGTTACCAGTCAGTTTGAGAACCACATACGTGCTGTGGTCGGATTACCGCTTGGTGATACCGATAACGTTTACCCTTCAGTGATGGTCAACGTATTGGGCGAATACCCAAACCTAGCCGATGTATTGGCCATTGATGGCGCGCACTACCATACTTATCACAAAGAAGAGCGTGCAGAACGTAAGATTGCCCACATTACCTTGATGCCAAATGATGTGGCTAAACTTGAAGGCGCATTAGAGCAGTTGATAGCAGTTCTGCCAAACAAAATGGGCCTTAATTAATGACTCAGCAAGGCAGTAAAAACCTAAAAAAGGGCATGACCATTTGGATTGATGCCGATGCTTGCCCTTTGGTGGTAAAAGATTTGATCACCAAAACCGTTATACGCACCAATACCCCGGCTATTTTTGTGGCCAATCAGCCCATCAAAGTGCGTAAGTCACCGCTAATCACTATGAAAGTGGTTGGCTCCGGCTTTGATGTCGCCGATGACTACATCGCTGATAATGTCGCTCCTGGGGACTTAGTTATTACCAGTGATATTCCATTGGCCAATGATGTCCTCGACAATGGCGGGCAGGTTTTGACCCCGCACGGCATTATCTATGATAAAAACAATATCAAGCAAAAGCTCAACGCTCGAGATTTCATGGACACCATGCGCTCAACTGGCGTGCTTGATTTAACCCAGATGGGCGGTCAAAAGCCCTACTCTGATAAAGATAAAAAGCAGTTTGCGGATGGTTTAAATAAGCTGGTGCGCTAATTTTTCAGCTATTGGTTTTTGGCGCATTAGTTTTATCTATTAGCTTTCAAGCTCATCTTAATCCATCAATATATCTTTCAATACTTTTACCCTTTCAACTTTGCAGAGCCTATACACTCTGCAACTAATATTAGTCTGTTACCAACAACCTCTAACCCAATCCCAGTCCTATTATTGCTACAGTAGACAGTGTCAATTAAAGTCAAAATTAACAATAAATATAGCGAATAATAGGAAACAATATATGAATATTTTAGTTATTGGGGCCAGTGGCCGCGTCGGTAGTGCCTTAGTGCAAAAGCTTTTAGACGATAATCATCAGGTAACCGGCACTTCACGTGACTCTGAAAAACTATTTGAGCATAAAAACTATACTCATTTGTCATTAGACTTAAGCGCTGATAAAGACGATCTCGAAAGACAAATTGCACATGACTTTGATGCGGTTTATTTCACAGCAGGTTCAGGCGGTAAGGCAGTATTAGACGTGGATCTACACGGTGCAGTTAAGACCATGCAGATTGCAGAAAGCAAAGGGCTTAAACGTTATATTATGCTAAGTACCGTCTTTTCATTAGATACATCAAGATGGACTCTACCTGGTATTAACCAGCTTAAAGACTATTATATTTCTAAACACTATGCGGATCAGTGGTTAGTCAATAATAGTGCTCTGGATTATACCATCGTCCAAGCAGGGACTTTGAAAGAACGAGAGCCAACCGGTAAAATTGAGATTAATAGCGACTCTGCGGGCGAAAACTCTATTGAAGATGTTGCTGAGACCCTAGCGACTGTGTTAACCGCTGATAATACCATTAGACGCGTGTTCCATATCCATAATGGGGAAACCCCTATTAAACAAGCCATTGCTAATATTTACTAAGATGGCTAGGTGATACCGTATTTACCGACCTTTTATTTGATAAAAAGCAGCCTTGAAGGCTGCTTTTTTAATCTCTGTAGGTTTCAAACCTCTGATTTTATTGGTTTCAGCTAGCATGGCCCAGTATTTATCTTAAAAATAACACCTCTCTTTAAATCCGGTTTCTACTTTAAATCAGCTCCTGTTCTCTGTTAATCATCAACTCTTTTAAATATAAATACAACGCCTTTTTAAGATCACAAGATTGCCTTCATTTTATAGGCAATCAAACGCTCACTGTGTTTATGGTCCTGCTCTACTGGTTCATAAACCTCTTCTACACATTGGAAATCATTGGCTAAATAAAATCGCTTGGCGGTCAAAGTGGACTCTGAGACCAAAGTAGTTATGCCCCGACTTTGATATTGTTGTTTTACTCGATCTAGTAGCGCCCTTCCTATCCCCTGCCCTTGGCTATCCGGGGTCACATAGTTGAGTAAAATCTCACCCTCAGCAGACACCAATATAACGCCTTGCACCTCACTGTCTTGTTTAAATACCCAGGCAGAATTATGCTTGATCCAGTGTTTAATATTGCTTTCAGTTTTATTCGCAAGCCATTGGTTAATAGCTACTGGGTCGTTTTGGTGGTCCGTTACACAGGATTTGATACTGGCCTGTATCACCTTAGCAATCTGATGAGCATCCGCCTCTTTTGCTGCTTCAATCATAGGTATATTCCGTTTAAAATTTAGCTAACTGAGAGAGAGTTTACTTTTAGTCTATGCTTTTAGTCTAAAATTCTCCCGCTATGCTTTATTAATGCCAAAACCTATAACTTCATCAATGCTTTTAGCCCCTGTCACTACCATCAGTAGTCTATCTATGCCCAATGCAATTCCGCTAGACGCTGGTAGATCATCACAAGCAGCCACTAGACGCTCATCAATGGGCATAATAGGTAGTCCGCGGCGGGCTCGCTCTTCATTGTCTGCCTCAAATCGCTCTGCTAACGCTTGGCTATCTGCCAGTTCATCATAAGCATTGGCAATCTCTATACCATTGATATAAAGCTCAAAGCGTTTGGCAACATCATTACCTGCTTCATCCTTTTCAATTTTAGCCAAAGCAGCGGTCGCAGGCGGGTAGTCGGTAATCAGGGTCGGCGACTGAAACCCGAGATTAGGTTCAACCAAGTGGCTGAATAAGACATCTAGCCAGCCTTGACGGTCTTCGCCTAAATCTAAGGCCGCAAAGCCATACTCAGCTGCTACCTCAATCAATGACTCAAGGCTCGCTGTCAGCGGATTAAGCCCCACATAATCCACAAATGCTTGGCTGTAACTATACTCAACCAAAGTTTGCGGCTGTCCATAGACTGCGGCCAATAAATCAGACAGCTCAGCAGCCAATGCTTTCAGGTCGAAGCCGGGGCGATACCACTCGAGCATGGTAAATTCGCTGTTATGACGGCTACCAACCTCATTATCGCGAAATACCGGACAAATCTGATATATCGCTACCTTCCAACTTGCCAGCATTCGCTTCATTGCAAATTCAGGAGAGGTATGTAGGTAGTGGGTTTGTGGCTTATCTTGTACCGTGACGTTAGTCGATATCGACGGCACGAAGACATCGGTGTTACCCGCCTGCGACATTAAAGGGGTTTGTACCTCAAGCACTTCACGCTCTGCAAAGAACTGACGAATTTGTGCCAACATTTGCGCTCGTCTGTGTGCCATCTCGAGGCTCATTGAGGGAGCATAGCTTTGAGAAGCGTGGTTTTCGGTAAGGGTGACAGACGACTGAGAATTAGACATGAGTTACTCTTTATATAGTTATATTAAATAAGGCCCAGTTAAGGGCCTAGTTTACAAAATCCATCGAATCAGCGAAGCCACTGACGGACGAGCATAAAGCTATTAACGCTAAAACAGCCACTCACGGCGCAGCGCATAATTTTTGCGTAGAGCATCAAAGGCTTGAGCCTCAACCCTAGAAGCAGTCTCATCTAAAGCTTCTCTTAGCAGCTTATCATCAGCCTTAATATCATAAAACTCAGTCAACTTCTTAGGGTCTTGCTTGAGCTCTTGCCACTGATAAGGATTCTCCGGCAATAATTCTGCCATCAAATCTTGATCTTTGATGGTTAATATACCCGCCCCTTTTTCGCCATAAGAGCGCACAAAAGTATCAAAAATTATTTGAGTGCCACGCAGTTTGCCCTCAAGGGTGTAGCCAGCAATGTGCGGTGTGACAATAGCTAACTTATTGAGTAGCTCAGCGGATACTACCGGCTCATGTTCAAATACATCCAACACCACTTGTCGCTTAGGGTTTTGCTCAAGATCGGCCAGTAAATCTGATTCACTAATCACCGGTCCGCGCGCAGTATTAATTAACATTGTTGTACTAGGTATCTTAGCCAAAGCTTGCGCATTTATCATATGGCAGGTGGGCAACTCACTGTGACCTGGCATCGTTAATGGCACATGCAAGCTGATCACATTACTTTGGGTCAATACTTGCTCAAAGCTGGCGTTATTAATAACTGAGGCCGGCTGAAAGGGATCGTAGCCCAACACTTCCCAGCCCAGATCCAACGCATAACGCGCTAGCGTCCCTCCAATATTACCTAGACCAATAATGCCTAATTTCACTGGTTTAGCCGTTACTGTCGTCGTAGCTGCAGCATTCGGCCAATACTCCGGACGCAGCTGCAGAATTGCACTCATCACATACTGCGCTACGGAATGCTTACTACAACCGGCGGCATTGGCGAAGCGAATACCACGTAAGCTAAGATAGCTCTCATTGACATGGTCTGTGCCAATAGTGGCTGAACCAATAAACTGCAGGCTGTGATTATTATCCAGTAGCTTAGCATCGACTGGGGTTACTGAACGAATCAATAAAGCATCGGGCTGATGCGCGTCGAGCGCCTCTGCAGTGATATCACGTCCTGCCATTTCAACCACTTTGATCGGATGCTTTAACACTTCCTCATTAAAGTAGTCGTGCAAATGAGCAATGTTACTATCAGCGATAATGGTAAGCATGATAAAAGCCAATCCTTATTTAAGTGAGTGTAATAAGAGTGGTGACTGGTGTGTGACAAGTGTGCTTAGCGAGGTTTATAAACGCTATTTATCCGGTCGATGCAGGTCATCTTTTTCTTTACTGTTAACAGAATTATTATCAGAGCTGTCTTGGCTAGGGTCACTTTTTGACTCTGGTTTAGCCTCTGATTTATCTGTCCCGTCTTTTGGTGCATCAGCAAAAGGATATTTACTAAAAGTCACCACATTTGGAGAAATCTCCAAAGCCATAGGCCGGTCTGCTGGCTTCCACTGATGGTCACCAAGCTGGGCATAACAAGGAGCGAAGATAATATTACGATGTTGATTAATCCACTCTCGCCACACGGCTAGAGCAATCGCCAAAACAACCGGACCAATAAACAGACCCACAAAACCAAAAGCTGTCAGCCCCCCTAGCACCCCAATAAAAATAATGATAAAGGGAATCTTAGTGGCACCAGAGATGACAATAGGACGGATTAGGTTATCAACCCAACTAATCACCAGCATACCCCACAGCGCCAAACCAATAGCTTCCGGGGTGTGCCCTTGAGTCAATAGCCAAATAGATACCCCCATCCAAGCAAAAGGAGTCCCAAAGGGAATTAGCGCTACAACGAAAGTCATCAAGGTCAATAAGATAGGACTAGGTGCCCCTGCAAAGTAATAGCCCACCCCTGCTAGGATAGCTTGTGCTAAGGCGGTTAAGCCAATACCGTAAACCACCGCTTGAGTAGTAGAGCCCACAGAATCAATATAATCGTCAATACGGTTACCAATGATATTGCGTAATGCCTGACGGATTTGCTTCATCAAGCTAATACCATCGCGGTAAAAGAAGAAGATAGTCATTAAGGCCATGCCCACCTTGGCCATGGTACTCAAAGCCACATCTAGGGCTAATTTTCCGTAATACAAATGTGACTGTAACCAAGCTCGAAAGGCACTCAATGAGGCCTCTGGGTCTTTGTTAATCTCCCACAAAATATCTTTAACTTGCTGTCCAATTACTGGGATATTCTTAATCTCTTCCGGCAAATCAACGTAGCCTACTTTAATCCTATATAGCAAATTACTGTATAAGTTGACTGCCTCTTGCTGCAACACAAAAAGCCCCAATACCACAGGCACCCCTAATATAAGGGTAATGCATATGGTCATAATACCTGCACTGATATTGGGACTTAATTTTACTTTTTTGTGAAAGAAGGTATAAGCGGGGAAGGTCACGTAAGCTAGGATAGCCGCCCATAAGGCAGGCACAATAAAAAACTGCACCACTTTAAAGCAGAGAATGAATAATATCACCAATAAGGTTGCGGTTAACACCCGCTGTGTGACTCGCTCCCGCGTCCAGTTTTCAATCATGACAGCGCATACCTAAGTAACGTAACAGAAAATTTAGAGAAGTCTTAAACCATTGTATTATGCGATAAGAATTTAAAAATGAGTAATGTTAACTTGTAACTTTTACTTACAATATTTCTACTGCCAGACATCCTCATCACAGCAGTTTTAGCCAAAACAAGAGCTTTACCTAACCGAAATGACAGCTTTTCTAAGATAGTAGCTTTTCCTCAATAGCAGCTTTGCCTAAACAGTTATTGGCCCTGCCATGCACTGGGTCTGATTGCCCCAACCTTAAATTGCCCCAATCTTAAAAGAGTTTGGACAAATCTGTTGCTGCTAAAAAAGAGCATAACGCAAAAACGTTATGCCCTTCGCTCTAATTACTAGATAGCAGGGTAATTCGGAAGCAATCCAGCTACCTAAATCTGCAACTCACCCACATCGGCTACAGTTAAGAACAGCTCGCGAACCTGCTTTAACAAGGCTAAGCGGTTCGCTTTTAAAGCTTCATCTTCGCTATTTACCATTACATTGTCAAAGAAACCTGTTAATGGGGCTTCTAAGCTGGTAAGCGATTGTAAGATTTGATTGTATTTAGCCTCAGCCTGTAATGGCGCTACTTCTGTCTTGGCTACAGTTAACGCTTGATACAAGGTTTTCTCAGCTTCTTCAGCCAATAAAGACTCATTAACTGACTGCCCTACTTCACCTTCTGATTTGGCTAAGATATTGGCAACACGCTTGTTAATCTCTGCCAAAGTTGCAGCTTGTGGTAAGTTATGGAACTCATTCACCGCCTGTAATCTCTGGTCGAAATCTAAAGGCTGATTCGGATTGATGGCCAATACCGCTTGAATACTATCGACACTGATACCTTGCTCGGTATACATGGCACGATAGCGTGAGTTGATAAATGCCATAACTTGAGTCAAAGTTTTTTGGTCATCGGCAAGCTTACCTTGATAGTTCCCAACCGCTTGTTCGATTAACTCTTTTAGGTTAATAGGTAGCTTTTTCTCAATTAAGATACGCAGCACCCCAATGGCTGAGCGGCGTAGGCTGAACGGGTCTTTTGATCCTGTTGGTGCTTGATCAATGCCAAAGATTCCTACTAAAGTATCTAGACGATCGGCTAAGGCCAAGCAAATACCAATGGGCGTTTGCGGTAACACATCACCGCTAAACTTAGGCAAGTACTGCTCTTCAATCGCCGCAGCAATGGTCTCAGGCTCGCCATTTAAGCGCGCATAATAAGTCCCTGCGATACCTTGAAGTTCTGGGAACTCGCCCACTAAGGTACTGGTTAAGTCTGCTTTTGACAGCATAGCAGCTCGTGTGGTTTGCTCAACATCGATGTCTGAATAGCCGTCAATGTCTTGCTCTTTGAAGGTGGTCGCAATAAATGCTGCCAGCTTAGCAATACGCTCAGACTTCTCCCAAATAGTACCTAGCTTATCTTGGAATACTAGATTTTTTAGGTTTTCGGCCATTTCGATAAGAGGCTGCTTTTGGTCTTGTAAGAAGAAGAACTCCGCATCGGCCAAACGCGGACGCACTACCTTCTCGTTCCCACTGACCACTTGGCTAGGGTCCTTTGACTCAATATTACTAATGAAGATAAAGTAAGGCTGTAGTTTGCCTTCTTTATCGGTCAAACAAAAATACTTTTGATCCGCCTGCATGGTGCTAATCAAGGCTTCTTGTGGCACTTGTAAAAAGCGCTCTTCAAAGCTTGCCCGTAAAGCCACTGGCAGATCAACCAAGGCAGTCACTTCATCTAATAAATCTTGAGGCACAATGGCTTCAGCATCCACTTCATCAGACAGCTTTTTTACCCCTTCAAGGATTAACTGTTGGCGACGGTCAAAGTCAACGATGACTTTATTCGCTTCAAGTATGCTTTCATACTCATTGGCATGCCCTATCGTAATAGGCTGTGGTGAATGATAACGGTGACCTAAAGTCTGATTGCCTGCCTGCAAGCCTTGAATAGAAGCCTCAATAACTTGGTCGTCTTGCATTAGTACCAACCATTTTACAGGACGTACGAACTCTTCACGGCTGGCGCCTGAACGCATACGCTTCGCAATAGGTAACTCATCTAAAGCGTTTTGGAAAATAGTCGGCAAGAGCTCAGTGGTCTTTTGACCCTGAACGGTTAACTCATAGCCGATGTAATCCCCTTTATCAGTTTCAATGGTCATCAGCTCGCTGACATCAACCCCCAAACCCTTAGCAAAACCTTCAGCAGCACGCGTAGGCTTACCTTCGGCATCATAAGCCGCCTTCACTGCTGGGCCACGCTTTTGCTCAACACGATCCGGCTGTTTGTCACTGATTCCCTCAATCAATAGAGACAAGCGACGAGGGGCAGCCATTACCTTTAGACTGTCAAAACTGATATTAGCGTCTTGTAATTGAGCTTCAACGCTCGCTTGTAATGAATCACGTAAAGGCTTTAGGCTTTTTGGTGGCAGCTCTTCACTACCTAGTTCAAATAAAATTGTACTCATGAAATTCTCTGTTTTTGAAGATGTTATTAATATTTATAGGCTATCGTTGCTCTATGAAAGCTGGTAAAAAATCAATCTAAAAGATTATTTGTCAGCTTTCTTATCCGCAGTGCTCTCATCTTTTGGCAAATACTTCTTCAAGGCTGCCTCACGGTGCGCCTCATCTGCCAATGGGAAGCCAAGCTTAGCGCGTGCTTGCACATATCCTTGGGCCACTTTACGCGCCAAAGTACGTACTCTTAAAATAAAGCGCTGACGCTCAGTCACTGAAATTGCACCACGGGCATCAAGCAAGTTAAAGGTATGCGACGCTTTTAATACCATCTCATAGGCAGGCAAAGGCAGACCCGCTGCTACCAGCTTATCTGCTTGCTCTTCATAAAAATTAAATAGATCAAACATCTTCGGCACATCAGCGTATTCAAAGTTATAAGTCGACTGCTCCACCTCATTTTGATGGAACACATCACCGTAGGTCACTTTACCAAATTCGCCATCGGTCCAAACCAAGTCATAGACGCTATCTACACCCTGAATGTACATTGCTAGACGCTCAAGACCATAAGTAATTTCACCAGTTACAGGGAAGCACTCAAGGCCACCAACTTGCTGGAAGTAAGTGAACTGTGTCACCTCCATACCATTTAACCATACTTCCCAGCCCAAGCCCCAAGCGCCTAACGTAGGTGATTCCCAGTTGTCTTCAACAAAACGCACATCATGGGTAAGAGTATCAATACCAATCGCCTCTAAAGAACCTAAGTATAGCTCTTGAATATTTGGTGGGTTTGGCTTCATCACTACTTGAAACTGATAATAATGTTGCAAGCGGTTAGGATTGTCTCCATAACGACCATCTGTTGGGCGACGCGAAGGTTGAACATAAGCTGCGTTCCATACCTCTGGGCCTAAAGAACGTAAAAATGTCGCAGTGTGAAAGGTCCCTGCTCCCACTTCCATATCGTAAGGTTGCAGAACCACACAGCCTTTTTCTGCCCAATAAGTTTGCAAAGTCAAAATCAATTGTTGAAAAGTCATAATGTCGCCACGTTGTAATGAAAATAGGAATGAATAAGCCAGTCAAATGTGACTGCTCATAGTCAATTTTTTTAGGGTTTACTTTAATACGCTCACCTTACTAAAAAAACGCTATTTTATCTATATTGTAAGTGGAATTGATGCAAATGATAGACAAAAAAATACCTAGATGGTAGCCCATCTAGGCAGGAGGAAAAGTATGCTATCGTGGTCAACGGGTGACCACTCATCTTATTGTACTTATACTTTGTAATTATATTAAAAACTTATACTTCATAGTTGTATTAAAATTAACATTAAAATCAATACTGTAGCTATCGAATTTCATAAAGAGCTACAACGCATAAAGAATGAATTTATAAACTATAGGTAAATTTATAAAATACAGTCAAACTGTTTCTTTCACTTTCTTATTATATATTTTTTTATAATGTCTGGGGTTATAGTAATGTTTCAGGATATTACGCACTGGGCAATATCCTGAATAATATTTGTCAAAAATTTTAATCCATCACTTGTTTGTTTTTAATTATCTGTAATTATTAGTCAACAGCCTTTTTACTCATGTCTGCATACTTTGAGTCTCTGATCTTAAGCATAAGACTCTGCAGTGGCTTTTGGCATGATCAGCCATAGAATTAAGTAAATCAGAATCCCTGGAACGGCGGCACTGGCACTAGAGATAATAACAAACAAAATACGGGTCAAATTGGGCGACCAACCAAAGTACTCGGCTACTCCGCCCATAACTCCAGCAATCATGCGATGGTTACGTGAACGATGTAATTTTTTTAATCTGGCCATTACAACTTTCTCCTTTTTAAGATGACACGGTAACAAACTGCCAAAGAACTTCTAAAAATAACAGGCAACAAGTCAATAAAGGAAACAGGATTTGGCTATGCTATTCTATCTATAAGTTTGTTACAGTCGGGCTTATATCTACCCTAATGAATTTAACATATATTATTATAGCGCTGATTAATAATATTGCTGTTTAGACTTTACCCTGTCTTTGTAACTTTATACTAAAACCCTTACTAAAAACTGGGGACAAGCTCACAGTGTGACTATGTGTAACTCATTATTTGACAAAACTTATGCCAATTTATCCCTGCTCTTTAAACCCAGTGTTATCCCCTAAGCACTACGGGGTATAATGATTGTCTTATAGATAAAAAATGACAATCACCCACTGACCTATTTATCGAAAATAACTAGCAACTTATTAAAACTAGTTATCGATTAATTATCGAAATGAAGCCACTGACCTAACTCTTTACATGACCCTATAAATTATTACAGCTAAACAATTAAGGACTTTATTATGCAAAAATCAGGACTGATGATCGGCCACTTTGAGCCTCTTCATTTAGGACATATTCGTAGCATTTTGCATGCTTCATCAATCGTTGAGGTATTGCACATTGTCATTACTCAGCACCCCAGTCCTAACTCTAAGTTTCCGGTAACACTACAAGACAAGGCGCGTTGGTTGCAAATGGCTTGTAGTGACTTACCTTTTATTAAAATTCATACTTGTGATGATTTCTTTTTTCCAGTGCATGACAGTATCGAAGACATTACCATCAATATTGATGCCTATAACGCTAAGATTGACTACATTCAAGACAAGTTTGCCATTGATAGTGACAATGTTTTGCTAGTCACTGAAGGGCACCCTTTATCGAAGCCTGCCGTGACTTCAGCCTTAAATATCGAGGTTACCACCACCCCACTGCATCCTGAATTTGACAGTACAGCCATTCACTACAACCCGATCGCTAACTGGGATATTATCCATCCTGAAGCCCGTGGCAACTACACGCGTACGGTGGCTATTGTTGGTGGCGAAAGCTCGGGGAAAACCACTTTGGCCCATAAACTTGCCAACTATTATGGAGCTGATTTGGTGTTAGAGATGGGCAGACTGTATGTCGGTACTGACCTTGGTGGCACAGAAGAAGGGCTTCAATATAGTGATTATGGTCCCATTGCTTTAGATCATGCTCAAGCCATGCGTGAGACCATGTACCAAGCCCAAGCCCCTATTACTCTAGTGGACACTGATTTTGTGACTACCCAAGCATTTTGTGAAGAATACGAGGGACGTACTCACCCTTTTGTTACCGCCTGCATCGAAGAGTTCCGCTTTGACCATACCCTATTTTTGGCCAACAACACGCCTTGGGTAGATGACGGTATGCGCTCTTTGGGCAGTCAAAGTGCTCGTGACCGTTTTGAAGATAGATTAACCGCCCTATTTGAGCGTCACAATATCAATACGCATCGAATTACTAGTCCCGATTATTTCCAGCGCTATCAAGAAGCTATCGCCTATATTGACCAGCATGTTTTTAATAAATAAACTGGTCATAAATAAATAGCTTACGCTTAAAGCTGGTATAAGATTTATCTAAGTCTGTATTAATCAAAACCACACAGATCTTGCCCAAATCTAATTGCTAACCTTTCACATTAAGGACTAACATGCGTATCAAACTACTCGATAACCTCACTGGAAAGTGGGCCTTACAATGGATTATAGCCTGGTTCATCTTCGGTGTGATTGCGCTAAGCTCTGGCTTTTGGTTGACCACAGAGCATACCCAATTAGATTGGTTTTATTTAGGGGTTTCTCTAGTAGGTTTAGGCTGCGTGGTATCTTTGTCCTTTCGCAGAAATGTCATGGGCAATGGTCTAGGTATGCTGGCAACTGCAGGAGAGGTTGTGGTGCAAGGAACTTCAGGAGCTGTAGGCCTGATGCTGGCACCATTATTCAACTTCTTCACTCATGTTTACGGACTTTTTTATTGGTCTAAGAACACCGACCCTGATGGCAATATGGTGCCAAAATCTGCGACAAAATGGGTTTGGATGGTTACTCTAGCCTTCATCGCCATTGGTCTGGCGATGTTCCCTGTAGTTAATGATTGGTTGGCCCAAAAAGGCTATGCAGTGGTTCAAAATGACGGCAGTCAGTTTTTGGGCATGATAGATTTTTACTGGATTAATGTCTTTGCCTTCGTACTGTCGATAACAGCCCAAGCCACGATGATCCTGCGTTACTCTTTTAACTGGTGGATTTGGATTGCGGTAAATTTCGTGTGGTTGATCGTTAACCTAATGACGGGCAACTATATCTTCGCTATTCAGACCATGGTCTATCAGATCAACTCTTTTATTGGTTTATATGAATGGCAACGTAGTGCGGCGCAAGCGGCTTAACTGCTTCATCATTTAGCTATTTAACCTTTCAGCATTGCAGTGCTGTTTGTTTTAAATAAAAAATACCGCGAATGATCGCGGTATTTTTTTGTATTAAGCTTTATATTCTTAGCCTTTATAGCTTATTCGCCTTTATAGCTAAGCCAGTTAAGCTTTGCTAGGGTTATAGTCTTTTAGGGCAGCAATACGATCATCTAACGTCGGATGCGAGCGAAAGAAGTTAGCAATGCTAAAGCTTTGTGCTTGGCCAGTTGAGATGGCAAAAGCTTTCATGTTCTCTGGCATTTGGTCTGGACGCTGTTCTGCAGGACGCAGCGCATCTAAAGCACTGATCATTTTTTCACGGCCAGCCAGCTTCGCTCCCATTTCATCGGCACGGAATTCACGCTTTCTTGAGAACCACATCACAATCGCTGAAGCTAAGAAACCCAGTAAGATATCCATCACCATACTGGTCACAAAGTAACCGATTCCAGGACCATCCTCATTCTTGAAAACCACTCTATCGACGAAGCTCCCCACAACGCGTGCAAAGAACATCACAAAGGCGTTAACCACCCCTTGAATCAAAGCCAGCGTTACCATGTCACCATTGGCTACGTGACCAATTTCATGCGCCAATACCGCCTCTACTTCATCAGGTGTCATGGTATGTAGAAGACCTGATGACACGGCTACTAGGGCTTTATTTTTGTTCCAACCAGTAGCAAAAGCATTGGGCTGAGCATTATCAAAAATACCCACTTCAGGCATATCAATTTTTACTGCTTTGGCTTGCTTTGCTACGGTATCTACAAGCCACTTTTCAGTAGCATTACGAGGCTGTTCAATGACCACTGTACCTGTTGATCTTTTGGCCATCCACTTGGACAACAGTAGTGAAACCATCGAACCTACCATGCCATAAATGGCACACATTACCGCTAAGCTACCAAAATTTATGCCTCCAGCACCGTGAACAGAGCCGAGGCCAAAAAAGGCCGATAAAATACTAAAAACAATACCGAATACCACCAGCACTGCTAAGTTAGTTAATAAAAACAGGCCAATACGCATCATACGCTAATTTCCTTTAAATATATTTTGAGAGGCAATCTGGGGTTTGATATTAGCCAAAAATCAAACCCTACTTTGCAACTGTCATGACTAACTTAAATGGGGTCTTGGTGTTAAAATTCAATATTTTCTGTGTTTATATTACCCGCCATTGGCTAAAAACCTAGACTTTAAGCTCTCCCTGTTACATAGCAGTTTACTTTGAGGTAGGTTATTGCAATAATAAGTTAATAACACTACACACCTTGGCCTTGCCACAGGTTTAGCCAAGGCTCTGCAATTACGCTATTGGGAACTTACTCCCTGTTAACTAATAAGGACATTAGAATGGCATCACGTAAACGCTCTGAAAAGCGTAGCTTAGATCAATGGCTAGCTGACTATGCTGTTAGCCACCAAAACCCTATTAACAAAAAAATCCATTGGCTATGCGTGCCCACAATTTTTGTGAGTATTTTAGGCATGGGTATGTCCGTAGCCGCTTGGTTCACTATCGTAGCTGCCATGCTGGTGGCAATATTCTACTTACGTCTCTCTACCCCATTATTTATTGCTATGGGCATATTTATGCTCATCAGTATGGCTGCCATTGCTTTACTGCCTTTAGGGTTCAAGGCATGGGCTGCTATCTTTGTGGTGGCGTGGATTGGACAGTTTATCGGACACAAGCTTGAAGGCAAGAAGCCCTCTTTCTTTGAAGACTTGCAGTTCTTATTAATTGGGCCAGCGTGGGTAGCACATACCCTGATGGGACGCAAAATAAAGCCAAGTATGTAACTAAAATATACATTTCTAACCAAAATACAACCAAACCTTCTGCTTTGGTGGCTTTATGTAACCCAAAATTTCATAAATTTTTGTTAAACTAGCAACCTCTATATATAAGCAACCCTTACATATAACCTATGCCTTTTAATCAAAAGGCATAGGTTCGTGTTTTATGGTGTAGCTTCATGTTTTGTATAGTATAGATAGCTTGCCTAGTTCTGATAAATCTTGTCTAGCTGTGATAAATAAAGACTTGCTGTTTAACAGTAACGGCTACTTATCAATGATATATAACTCAATTAATTATAATATCATCCCCTTATAGTCCCATCTTTTAAGCTTTTTAATAGGAGAACAAACTGTGAAATTATTAAAAAAATCATTAAGCATTGCTGTACTTGTTGGTCTTGGCACAGTAAGCGTTGCCGGAAATGCGGCCACTTACGAAATTGATCCTCATCATGCCCATGTTCGTTTTTCTGTGGATCACTTTGGGACTTCTACTAACGCCGGTGGTTTCTACAACTTAACTGGTATTGTTGAATACGATCCTGAAGCCAAAAAAGGCTTTGTTGGTGTAACTATCCCTATGGGTAGCTTAGAAACGGGTATCAAGCCGTTTAATAAACATTTAAAGTCTGCTGATTTCTTTAATGTAGAGAAGTATCCAACGGCCTACTTCAAGTCAACTGAATGGCAGTTTGATGGCGATAAAGTGAAGGCGGTTAAAGGTGACTTAACCTTACTTGACCAAACTCATCCAGTAACGTTAACTGCTACTAACTTTAACTGCTATGACAGCCCAATGTTAGAAACACAGGTATGTGGTGGTGACTTTGAAACCACTATCGATAGAACTAAGTGGGGTATCGACACTTACACTGATGGTGGTATGATGAAAAATGTTAAGCTAAAAATCCAGATTGAAGCAGGTCTAAAAGACGACAAAAAAGGGTCTTAATAGACGCCCGGCTTTCATCAACTTTTGGCCAATTTTGCTTTTATTTTTATCAAAGCATCGGCCTAAAAAAGGCGCTACTCAACAGTGGCGCCTTTTTGTCTTTAAAATTAAGCCATTTTAGCCCCGTTACTTGATACTACCGGAATGATATTATAGATGAACCTGCCCAGTATTCAGCCTATCTCCGCAAGAGACTCTCACGAGCCAAACCGCACTGCAAGCACGCTTGAGCTATTATTTGACTTAGTTTACGTCATTGCCATTTCAGCGGCAGCTCAAGGGTTATATAAGGACTTAGTGGCTCACGAATACATAGGATTTATCACCTTTACCGTAGCATTTTTTATCCTGTGGAATGCGTGGACCAGCTTTACTTGGTTTGGCTCAGGTTATGATCCAGATGATTGGCCTTATCGTATTTCTGTCATGATGCAGATGTTTGGCTCGCTATTAATTGCTGCCAATATCCATCAGTTTTTTGATCAAGGGCTAATCTGGATTGGGGTAGTTGGTTACGCCATCATGCGTTTGGCAAGCTGCAGTCAGTGGTGGCGGGTTTATCACCATGTGCCTGGGCACAAAAAAGTGGCTGGTCGCAGCATGTTTGGGTTAATCACCCTGCAGCTGATGTGGATAAGCTGGTTGTTTTTACCTGACTCTCTAAAAAAGCCCGCTTTGTTTTTATTCATCGCAGCTGAGTTGTTGATGCCCGTCTGGGCTCGCTCCGAGCAGTTTGATAACTGGCATCCTCGTCACATCGCTGAGCGCTATAGCCTCTTGACTATTATTGTTTTGGGCGAAGGTATCTTAGGGGTGAGCCAAACCATCTTATATTTCTTAATCAGCCCCACTTACTCAGCTTCCACTATTTTGATTTCAGGCTTGGCCTTAGTAGCCTTACTATTTTCGGTATGGTGGCTTTACTTTAGTGTTCCCTTTGACAATATCTTGGATGAAGAGCGTCGCCGTCATGATTTTGTTTCTTTTGGCTACGGACACTTCTTTATTTTTGCCGCTTTAGCAGGCTTGGGTGGCACCTTAAAACTGGTGACAGATATCTTTGATGAAACCAGTAATGTTGCACTTGGGGGCATCTCTCAGTCTTATGCTATGGCAATGATTATGCTGCAATTGGGAGCATTCTTATTGGCATTGACCACATTGCGGGCTTTAATGTGCCGTAAATCTAGCCACAACCTGCTAGGGCTATTACTCAGCTTGTGTATCTTAGCGCTGAGTTATTTTATAGTCAGCCAAGGGGTATCGATTATTTATGGTATTTGGCTTAGTGTGTTGGCACCCGTTACTATGATCAGGCTATTTAGTATCGATAATAAAACTTGGTCAGCTGCTGCTTAATTATTAAAGCTTACTCCCAAGTTAGCCACAGTACTTAGAATTTAGATTTGACCAAAAAAAAGACAGCCCACTAAGCTGTCTTTTCTATTATCAAGTCAACAAACAAATACTATCAAACAATTTAATCTGCCAAAGCCTGAATCAGCTCAAAGCGAGGCACAGTCTTGCCCTCAACAGTTACTGTTTCGGTAAACATCTCAAGCGGGCGCACCCACACATCATAATTACCATAAAGACAACGGTACACTACCAACGACTCCTCAGTTTCTGAGTGGCGCGCTGTGTGTAGTACTTGGTAGAGATTGCCCTTGTAATGGCGATATATACCTTGAGAAACAGACTTATTTTTACTCATAACTTTTCAACTTATTGCTAAGATTATTTTTTGCATCTGGCCATTCATCAACCGTCATACTATAAACGACAGAATCAGTAATTGTACCATCTTGACGGATTCTATCGCCTCGAATGATACCTTCTTTTTTAGCCCCCAGTCGCTCTATGGCTCGCTGAGATTGCATATTGATAATATCGGTACGCCAGCCTACCGTTAAGTATTCTAAATCCTCAAAAGCATGGGTCAATAACATCAATTTGCAGGTGGTATTCAACCGGCTGCGCCAATAGGACTTAGCATACCAAGTATAGCCAATATTTAGACGCTTAACAGAGGGCATAATATTATAAAAGCTGGTCGACCCAATCGCTTTTCCAGTGATGTCATCAATAACGGCAAACGCCACTCTATCCCTCATACTGTCTGCTTTATCAATATACTCAGTCATTGTCTGCGGACTTGGCACAGAGGTATATACCGTCTCCCATAGCTTGCCATCTTGGCAAGCCTCTGCCAAATCATCTACATGAGCTATCGTTAAAGGCGCAAGGGTTATCCCATTATTAGACAGTCTGATAGGACTCATCATAGTTATTTCCAACTGGTCACAATATAACTCAGCCCTTGATAACTACTTCATAATAGCTATTACACAATAACTATTACCCATTAAAAAAGCTGAGTTTCCATTCAAAAACTCAGCTTCATCATAGATTAAAACCAATTATTTAAGCAATAATTTATGCAACTGTTTATGCAATAGTCACTCTAGCAAAAGCTTTTTTACCGGCCTGAATCACCACAGTTTGACCTGAGGTTAAGCTAAAGCCTGCATTGACTTCCTCGCCGTCAACCTTAACCGCATTGCGTTTTAGCATGTCTTTGGCGGCCGCACTGTTTTTAGCCAGGTCTGCTTGGTTTAAGATTTGCGTGATAAACAAGGCGTCTTGACCCTCTTCAAGCTCTAAGGTCACCTCTGGTAAATCCACAGGCAGCTCACCATCCGCTAAGACGTTACCTGCTGATTTGTGGGCGTTCGCTGCAGCTTCCGCTCCGTGGAAACGCTCAATAAGCTCTTCAGCTAAGATACGCTTGATCTCTTGCGGATTACGTCCCTCTTCCATCTCTTTCATTAGCGCATTCACCTCTTCCATAGGCTTGAAGCTTAGGAATTCGTAATAACGCTGAATTAGATCATCTGGCATAGACAGTAGCTTTTGGTACATGGTGCCTGGCGCATCATCTACACCCACATAGTTACCTAGCGACTTCGACATCTTATTTACGCCATCTAAGCCCTCTAGGATAGGCACTGTGATACACACTTGTGCTTCATGACCATAACGTCCTTGAAGCGTACGGCCCATCAACAGGTTAAAGGTCTGGTCAGTACCGCCCATCTCAACGTCAGCCTCAAGAGCAATTGAGTCATAGCCTTGTACCAGAGGATATAAGAATTCGTGAATGGCAATTGGGGTTTGTGAAGCATAGCGCTTCGCAAAATCATCACGCTCAAGCATACGCGATACAGTGAGCTGGCTTGCCAACTGAATCATGTCACCGGCGCTCATCTCATTGAACCACTGCGAGTTAAATACCACCTTGGTTTTGTCTTTATCTAAGATTTTAAATACTTGCTCAGCATAAGTTTTGGCATTCGCCAGCACTTGCTCATCGGTTAGCGGTGGACGGGTGGTGTTTTTGCCAGAAGGATCACCAATTTTTGCGGTATAGTCACCGATTAAGAAATAGATCTCATGGCCTAAGTCTTGGAAATGCTTTAATTTATTGATTAGAACTGTGTGGCCTAAGTGTAGGTCAGGAGCAGTGGGGTCAAAACCTGCTTTAATCTTTAATGGGCGACCCAACTTTAGCTTAGCAACCAAATCTTCTTCTGAATAAATCTCATGAGTACCACGTTTAATAATGGCCAGTTGCTCTTCTATACTTAAATTATTAGTTGATTGTTCTGACGTCGCTTGGCTCATATCTGCCTCAATTATTTTGTGATGAATGAATAAGAAATAACAGTCTAATCAGGACTATGTTAGTGAGTATAAAAAACGAATGCTAGGATTTTAATGAAGAATACAGCAAAAAGCTATTTTCACGGGCTTTTTATAGCCTTTTTTGATAAATCTTTATCTAATTCAGACCTTGAAACCTATTTCAGATTTGATAAAAAGCTTATCTAAGCACCTTTTGTTATAATAAGCATACCACTGCCTTACGGCAGTCTACTCTTTTTTTATTGCAACCAATGCAGCAGGCCTATGACACATACCGAACTACCCTCCAATGATAGCACTTTAGAAGACTTACAAAACTTGGAGACTGCTTTATCTGAGACTCTGTTTGACAGTTTTGACACCGGTTACTATATCGGCATGATGTCAGGGACCAGCCTTGATGGTATGGATGCAGTCATTTGTCAGTTTGATGACTCTGATAATGAGAAGATTGTTGCCACACATACTAAGCAGTTCCCAGAGCACCTACGCGATACCCTGTTAGCGTTATGCCAACCCAATGGCATCGCCAATCTAGCTCACCCTGTAAAAAACACCATTTTAGAACAACAACCCCACAGCGAGCTGGAATGGTTTGGCTGGGCCAGCCGCGAATATGCCGAATTTGCCAGTACTGTTGTCAACGAACTTCTTGCAAAGTCAGGCATTGCTGCTGATGCCATTTTAGCCATTGGCTGTCATGGTCAAACCGTGCGTCATCGTCCAAATCTAGGCTTTAGCTTGCAGCTGGTAGACCCAAATATTATTGCAGAACGCACTGGAATCAGTGTGGTTAGCGACTTTCGCCGTAGAGATATGGCCGTTGGGGGTCAAGGCGCTCCTTTAGCACCAGCTTTTCATTTGGCACAATTTGCTGACCCAACACAGTCTGATAAAGACCTAATTGTGGTTAATCTAGGCGGTATTGCCAATATTACCGTTCTACCGAGCAATAAAGCCGACCAAGTTATTGGCTACGACACGGGGCCGGCAAATATTTTGCTAGATGCTTGGTATCAGAGCCATCATCCTCACTCTGCCACACTTTATGATGACGCAGGCCAGTGGGCACAGTCGGGTACCGTCAATACAGAGTTATTAGCCCAGCTTATGGCTCACCCCTACTTTAGTCAAAGTGGGCCCAAAAGCACAGGCCGAGAGGAGTTCAACTTAGACTGGCTGACCCAGCAGATTGAGGACTTCAGCGCAGAGACCGAGCAGAGCGTTGATGCCGCTTCAGTACAAGCCACCTTGACTCAGCTGACCGCTCAGAGCTTGTGTGATGCCATTCAAACCGAGTCTGATCGCTTAAGCCTCAAGCCTGGCAATATCATTGTGTGTGGCGGCGGTGCTTATAACCCCAATTTAATTAACCAAATTGCGCAGCAGCTGCCAAAATGGCAGGTGGCCACAAGCCAAGAGTTTGGCATAGCCGCTACTTGGGTAGAAGCTATGGCGTTTGCTTGGCTGGCACGTCAGACCATTATAGGCGAGACGGGTAACCTGCCCGCCGTCACTGGTGCGTCTAAGGCTGTGGTATTGGGTCAGGTTTGTTTTGCCTAGCCAAAGCTATAAGCACAGATAGCTTTAAACACAGATAGCTTTAATCACAGACAGCCTCAGACAGCTTGTCATGCCAACAGTCTTAAGCCAAAGACTGTACCCATTGTACAATCTGATTACTCGGCAGTGCTCCTGACTGTCGGGCAATTTCTTTACCGCCTTTAAAAGCCACCATGGTCGGCAAGCTACGAATGCCATAGGGGGCTGCGGCTTGCTCAAACTTATCAGTCTGCAACTTAGCAAATACCACATTTGGCAACTGCTTAGCGGCTTGCTCAAATTGTGGCGCCATCATATGACATGGCTGACACCAGCTTGCCCAAAAATCAACGATGGTTAACACCTCATTTTTTTGAATGGTTTTATGGGCGGTTTGACCAGTTAATACTACAGGTTCTGCTATCAATAAAGGGCTTTGACACTTACCACATACCGGACTTTGGTTCAGACGTTCAGCAGGGATTCTATTGGTTGCCGCACACTGAGGGCAAACCAAATGTAATGATTGTGAGTTACTCATAATTTTATACCTTTAGAATTATCATAAAAATTACTATAAATAAACGGTTTAGAGATAGACTTTAATAACTTAGTGTAGCCTTAATCAAATACACTTAGCCTATACAAATAGTCAATCTTTCTTCTGCAATTTGTTATATTATACAATTATATATATTGATACTTAGAACTGGATTTCAATAGCCCAAGTCTATCCAATTATAATCATCAGTGGCTCCAGTTAACCGGTCTTTAATGCGAGGCTATCGTGGCGGAAAAACAAACATCAGCTAATCGTCTTGAAAACAGCAGCTGGCTTGCTAAGTTAATCCCAGAGTGGATATCGACTTATGACACCTCTCGCCTGCCCGCCGATATCATTGCAGGACTGGTAGTCGGCATCTTAGTTATCCCTCAAAGCTTGGGCTACGCAGTATTGGCAGGCTTGCCCCCAGTTTATGGTATCTATGCCTCCATCATACCGGTGCTGGTTTATGCTTGGGTTGGCTCAAGCAATATACAAGCCATTGGCGCCGTGGCCATCACAGCCATTATGACCGCCAGTAGCTTACATGGCTTAGCCATAGAAGGCAGTGTGCAATACGCGATGCTAGCCAGCTTACTGGCACTAATGATGGGCTCTATACTTTGGCTCGCGGGCAAGCTCAAACTTGGCTGGATTATGCAGTTCATTAGCCGCGGCGTATCTGCAGCCTTCGTTAGTGGTGCCGCGGTATTAATATTTGTTAGCCAACTAAAATACGTGACCAATATTGCGGTTAGTGGCAACACTTTACCAGGCTATGCCGCAAGCTTATTGACTCAATTAACTACCTTTCACTTACCTACCTTTATCATCGGCAGCGTTAGTTTTACATTATTTATGCTAAACCGTTACGCCAGTCATTGGTTATGGCAGTCTTGGTTACCCTCTGCTAAAGCCAAATGGGCAGGGCGTTTATTCCCCTTAGTAGTGGTCATAGTTGCCATTGCCTTGAGCCATTTTGGTCATTGGTCCAACCAAGGCATTCGCATTATCGGTGAAATCCCCTCTGGCTTGCCAATGCTAGCTGTGCCCAAGTTTGACTCTCTGTCTCAGGTCGCAACCTTATTACCTACCGCAGGGTTAATGGCCTTAATTGTGTTTGTGTCTAGTAGCTCGGTCGCCAGTACTTATGCTCGTATGCGAGGTGAGAAATTTGATGCCAACAAAGAGCTTCAAGGGCTAGGCTTGGCCAACATAGCCGGAGGCTTTAGCCAAAGCTTTCCGGTAGCTGGTGGCTTCTCGCGTACCGCTATTAATGCCGACTCAGGCGCTAAGACTCCTTTGGCCAGCATCGTTACTGTGATTATTATGGTGGCCGCTTTATTGGTATTAGGCGACATAATCGCTCCCCTCCCTTATGCGCTATTGGGGGCAATGATTATGGCCTCTATTATTAGCTTAATTGATGTAGATACCTTCAAGACAGCATTAAAGACAGACCACTTAGATGCCTTAAGCTTTGCGGCTACCTTCGTTGGCGTGCTGTTATTTGGTCTTAATGTGGGTTTGGTGATTGGTATCATTGTGTCTTTTGCAGGTCTAATATGGCAATCAAGTCAGCCGCATATTGCAGTGGTCGGCCGACTCGAGGGCACAGAGCATTTTCGTAACATTCACCGTCATAATGTGATTACCTATGACAACCTGTTAATTATGCGGGTCGATGAGAGTCTTTTTTTTGGAAATAGTGAGTCAGTTTATACCCAGATCAAAGATGCTCTCAATCAGCACCCTCAAGCCCGTGAACTGGTACTAATTATGTCCTCGGTGAACCACATTGACCTTACCGCTCAAGAGATGCTCATTACCCTAAACCGTGAACTTAAAGCTGCCGATAAGCGTTTGCATTACAGTTTCATCAAAGGCCCCGTTATGGACATTATTGAGCAAACCCCTGTCATTACTGAGCTTTCTGGGCGTGTCTTTTTGAGCACCATGCAAGCAATTACCTTATTAACCGATGATGACCCACATAACGATACTTATCCCACGATACAAAAAAGAGAATTTGAATAATCCAATATAGAAATACTGTTCAAATAAAATATGCCTACAATAAAAAATAGGGACTGAGCTTAAAATGTTAAAATCAGGCTCACCAAATTCACATAATTTATTCAGCGGGCAAAAATTAATACCATGAGCGACTCTTTAACCATTTATAAGCAAATTTATCCTGTTCAATGCCTAAAGCTTTCTGAAATGGGCTACCGTTCAATTATAAACGTTCGTCCTGATAACGAGGTGGAGAACCAACCTTCGAGCCAGACACTATGTTCAGCTGCAGAGCAAGCCAACTTGAATTACTGCCATATCCCTTATGATGAAGAGCGCTTAAGCTGTCACACAGTTGCGCAGTTTGCTGAGCAATACCATAAGTTGCCCAAACCCATCATGCTATTTTGTGGCTCAGGGGCACGCGCTAAATTGCTGTATCAAAGCGCCTTGATGCAAGGTTTACTATAACTCAGGGTCCCAAGGTTTTATGTTTCAAAGCTTAATATCCTACAACTTCAGTTAAGCCCGGCCCGTTTAAGGTAGCGTGGATCACTTAAAGCTTTGATACTTATCTTGAACAATAAACCAATTTTAAGCGTCTATTATTTAGTAAAATAAACCGCAGAATATCTATTTAAAAAAGTTTTTATTAAAAAGGAAAAGATTATGTCACATCAAGTGAGTTTTTCAGGTCAAATCACTCCAGAACAAGTAAAAGAAATTGCTGACCAAGGCTTCAAAACCATCATTAATAACCGTCCAGATGGCGAAGCTGCTGATCAACCAACTAGCGCCGATATTGAAGCGGCTGCAAAAGCCGCTGGCGTTGCGTACAAAGAAATCTCATTTGCGGGTAATGAATTAAACATGCAACATGTTGAAGATTTCGCCGATTATTTTAATCAAGCTGAGCAGCCCATTTTAATGTTCTGCCGTACCGGTAACCGCTCGAATGGCTTATATGAAGCGGCCAAACAGCGTGATATGTTAGACGACTAATTTAGCTTAGAGGTTTAATGTAGCTTTGAGAGTTAATGGTCAGTAATAATGACAGGCTTAGCCTACATAACCCTCACACACCTCTTTTAACTGCGCCCGTCCAAAATTTGGATGGGCGTTTCGTTTATACCCCTTTCGATAATCACATTAGGTACCCCTATCTAATGAAGCCGGTGAGATAATCGTTTTAGAAGGTGCGTTGAGGAATTAAACTTACGTGTTAGATTAATAATTAAAAGCCATTTACTAGTAATAACATTCCAATCAAGCTTGCAGGAAGCAATAAAATCCATACAGTTCAAATCAACGATAACCTGCTAAAATCAAAAAGAACATTCGGGTTTTCCTAGATTGTCTCTTATGACCTTAATTGGAATGTCACAGGTGGTTTGCGTAATTTAAACATTCACATTGCAAATTGGCTAATAAAACATGAACAGATCTATAAATAGAATCGTTGCAGTTTCAAGCGTCTCCTTATTGTCATTAACGTTAACAGGGTGCCTTACTATGGTTGCTACTGGTCAAGCCACTAAGGAGAGAAACAAAATCACTTATACCAAAATAGATGAGGATGTTATAAGAAATATTGGTTATACCTCTATAGAAAACAACTCTGATAAAAAAATGGTACTGCTCGGAGATAAGTATTCCTATGTATTAAGTAGGGGTATTGAAGATGTAGATCTAATGACTAAGTTAGACCCTAAATATTTACAGATGCCAAAAGTAGTGTACGTGGATAGAAGTACCGAAGACTATATATCAACTGACTTAGACTTTGATTATGTAAGACCGGATGAGAAATATACTGACCAAGAAAAATCTATTCTAAAAAATATATGTAATGAAACCAAGACCAATAGCTGGAAACCCAAAACCTATTATCATTGCTCAAGTACATTAAAGGGTAATCTTTATAAAACTCGAACTTCTGATAAAAGAAACTACTCCTTAAATCAGGGGCGTAAAGTTGAAATTAGACAAATGGGTTCGACCACTTATAGAGAATATGGTGACCTATCAATATTGCCTTTAACCCTTGCTGTTGACGCCGTCACTTTACCTTTACAACTGCTCTGGTTAGGAAGCTCATGGATTATCTATAATAATAATCAAAGTCAGCAAAACTAAAGGATAGAAATGTTGGGTTAAATGGGAGTGAAATGTACGTCTCGTACTATGGGGTGTGGACACACCCATAGCCACACCCTACACTATCATTTATTATGATTGAAGCTGTCAATACGGCACATATGGGACAATTGGGGAATGACTCTATGTGCCTATTGCTAACTAGCAGTGGATTTAATTTTGACAATCAAGTATCTCTTATTATGTAGTAATTTTGACTGTCCATCTTCAACGCTTATTACTAAAAGAGGTATATGTGCTTCAAGTTTGCTCGCGTAAACTATTTAAAGATAATAACATTCAAATTAATAATCTAAAAAAACCACCCCAACTATAAATAGCTGAGGTGGTTTTTGATGGAACGTGGAACTAAAGTTTCAGTTCAAGCCTGAGAGCTTACTGCATCACTAAATAATCAAACGCACTCAGTGCTGCTTTTGACCCTTCGCCCATCGCAATGTTAATTTGCTTAAATGGGACGGTAGTTACGTCACCCGCTGCGAAGATACCTTTACGGCTGGTACGACAGCGCTCATCAATCTCAATCTCGCCAAAGCGGTTCATATCAACGAAGCCTTTCACAAACTCTGAGTTTGGTACCAGTCCAATTTGTACGAATACCGCTGACAAGTCTTGCTCTTTAGTTTCGCCGCTACTACGATCTTCATAAACGATTGAGGTCACTTTACCATCAGTCGCTTTAATTTCTTTGGTCGCCGCTGAGGTAATGATGTCAATGTTTTTGGTTTGTTTGGCTTTATCAATTAACACCTGATCAGCTTTTAAGTCGTCAGCAAATTCAAAGACAGTCACATTTTTAACGATACCGGCCAAGTCTAACGCAGCTTCAATACCTGAGTTACCACCACCAACGACAGCGATGTCTTTACCTTTGAAGAATGGGCCGTCACAGTGTGGACAATAAGCAACACCGCTACCAATGTTTTCTTCTTCACCTGGAACGTTTAGTTTACGCCACTGAGCACCAGTCGCCAGAATAATACTGCGTGTTTCAAACTGCTCACCTGTGTTCAGATGAACGCTGTAGTTACCATTGTCGGTTTCAGTTAACTCTTTTACGCTAACGTGCTCTTTGATAGTAATCTCATACTCTTTTAAGTGCTTTTCAAAGTTCGCTGATAGCTCATTACCTGTGGTTAATGGTACTGAGATTAAGTTTTCGATACTTTGAGTGTCTTTTACTTGACCACCGATACGGTCAGCAATGATAGTCACTTTAAGACCTTTACGTGCACTATAAATTGCTGAGGCTACACCCGCTGGACCACCACCGATAACGGTAACGTCTTGACGTTCCAACTGCTCGGTGTCATCTGATACTGCAGACAGTAAATCAGGATACTGCTGTTGTAATTTGTCAATAATACGTGCGGTATCTACTTTACCATTCAAGAAAGGTTCGCCGTTTAGGAATACCGCAGGCACCCCTTGGATATTATTGGCTTCAACCTGCTCTTGGAACAGACCACCATCAATCATTTCGTTGCTAATGCCATCATTCAATAAAGCAAACTGGTTCAGCGCCTGCACCACTTCTGGACAGTTGTGGCAAGACAAAGACACATAAGTTTGGAACTGAAGTGGCTGCCCAATACGTTTCACCATATTCTGAATGCTATCATCAAGTTTTAGGGTGTGCCCGCCAGCTTGAAGAATGGCTAAGATTAATGATGAGAACTCGTGTCCGCCTGGAATACCACTAAACACGATACCTGTTTCAGTCTCTTTTGCATCAATCTCAGTGGTAATTTTAAAACTGATTGGGCTAGGTAAGCTGTCATCAGTAGCATTTTCATCAAAGTTAATTTTGTCACTAGTGCCTGCAATTTGAGTCAAAAACTTTACCAACTCAGCACGTTTTTCATGGTCACCGCTACCAATTACAAAGCTAATTGGACGGGTCATATTTTCACTATAGCTTTTTACAGCATCTAATAAGCCTTGGTCTAACATATTGAACTCCTTATAGGATATTTTTATCTGATATAGTTATCTATATATATGATTTGTCTGTAGCGAGATATGGCACGTTTTATATAGGCCTTCTCTACTGTCGATACTTGTATTATCGGGTCTGTAGACCAAAACAACAAGCTGATTAAGTCAAACCTTGTGATTGATAAAACAAATCTAATATCATTTATTGTTTTATATTACAAAACCAGTAATGCTTTTTCATTAAGCTTTTTTGAAACATAAAACTAGAGTTTTACAGGGTCATTAATATTGTAATTAGAGAGTAAACCAGCCATTTTAATTATGGTTTTTCTTAACTAATTTGGGTACAATTTAGTTAAGACCAATAACAAATATTTCTTTGCTTTCCACCCTTGGACAGTGGGTAAATGAAGGATAACTCCCTTATATTCACCGTCTTTATAAATCAAAAAACTATCGTAAGGATAATTCCATGTTTCATGAACACCGTGATTTAATCTCTGAACTTAAAAACACAGACCTATTTTTCCAAAAGATGTTCAAAGAGCACAATGACCTAGATACCGAAATTGATAAGCTAGAAAATGACGTAGTTAAGTCAGTAAGCCGTGAAGAAGAAATCGAAGAGATGAAACGTCGCAAATTGGCCCTAAAAGATGAAATCGGCCGTTATTTAGACGAAAAAAGCAAAGAACAATAAGTCTATCTAGCGCAATTTGCTGTTGATCAGTAGGTAGCCGATTAATAGGTTATAGCTTAGCTTCATCTATAAAGCCCTACTAATAATGTAGGGCTTTATCATTTATTGACAATCAAAAACCTTTGTTTACGTTTGTTAACTCGCACTATCATAGTTGTGCGTACTTATTAACTCATTTTTTATGTTAATATAGCTTCGATAGGCATTAAATTCGCCTTTACACACTTTTTTAACCTCTTCTTTATATAATAATTATTAATCTAACTGTCCTTTATTAACTTGTTTTCTTATTATAAGAATAGCAACAAAACCAATAATCTCAGTCTAGTGACAACATTCAGTGCACTAGCATTAATTAAATACAAATAACTCATACGGTATTATATGACCTGGAACGATCCTAACGCACAACAAGAAGCTCAAAATTATGAAAACCCTATCCCTAGCCGTTTGCTTATTTTGCAAACTTTGGCAGATAAGGGGGAGCTTACTCACAAACAATTGGCTGAATCATTTGGTATTGATAATGAAGACCAATTTGATGCCCTTGGCAATCGCCTAAAAGCGATGAGTCGTGATGGCCAAGTTAACCGTGATGGTAGACCTTATAAATATCGCGCAGTAACCAAACAAGATGTAGTGACTGGCACTGTCTCCGCACACGCTAAAGGCTTCGGCTTCGTCGTGCTAGATGATATGCCAGATTTATTTTTGCATGAAAAACAAATGCGCTGGGTATTCAATGGCGATACAGTTAATGCCATTGGCACTACTACCGATAATAGAGGCCGTACTGAAGGTCGCATTATCGAGGTGACTGAGCGTCAACAAACCCACTTTATTGGTACTTTGGAAAAAGATGATGAGGGCTACATCGTTAGCCTGTCTAGTCCTAACAACCATCAGCCAATTACTGTCACTGCTGAAAACGTGGAAGCCTTAAATGCTAAACCTGGCTATCCGGTTAAAGTAGATATTATTGATTGGCCTACTCAGCACGAATTTGCGACGGGTAAAATCATCAATGTTATGGATGATGATAACGACCGTGAAGTGATTATTGAGACCACTTTACTCAACTATGATATCCCAAGCGATTTCGGTGCTGGTGTACTGAAGCAGGCCAATAGCTATAAAGAACCCACCGAACAAGAGATTAAGGGTCGCACTGATATTCGTCAGCTGCCTTTAGTAACGATCGATGGGGAAGACTCACGTGACTTTGACGATGCCGTTTATGCAGAGAAGCGACCTGGTGGCAACTATCGTGTGGTGGTAGCCATTGCTGATGTGAGCCATTATGTTACTCCAAACTCAGCTTTAGACCATGAAGCGTTTGATCGCGGAACCTCGGTATATTTCCCACATCACGTGGTGCCTATGTTACCTGAGGTCCTCTCGAACGGCCTGTGTTCATTGAACCCAGGAGTTGATCGCTTATGTATGGTTGCAGATATTAAGCTGTCTCGTGCAGGCAACATTACCGGTTATGAGTTCTATCCTTCTGTCATGCACTCTCAAGCTCGATTGACTTACAACCAAGTCAACGATTACTTTGATGGCAATATGCAGAATGTGCCTGAATCGCTAACAGGCAACAAAGACGTTAAGAAGTCTATCGATACCATGCACCAGTTATACAAAGTATTGGTTAAGAAGCGTGAAGAGCGTAATGCGATGGAGTTTGAAACGCCAGAGACCTACATCAAGTTTAATGAAGAGGGTGGTATTGATGCCATCGTTCCACGTACCCGTGGTGACTCGCATAAGCTGATTGAAGAGTTGATGCTACTGGCAAATACCTGTGCAGCTAACTTCGCTCTAAAATACGAGCTGCCAGTTCTATATCGTAACCATGATAAGCCTGACTCTGAGAAGTCACGTATGGTGCATGAGTACGCGAAGAACTTTGGTATCAGCTTCCCAGAAGAGAACCCCACTCAAGCAGACTACAAGCGTATCATTGAAGCTACCAAAGACCGCCCAGATGCGGTGAGCATTCACAGTATGCTACTGCGCTCTATGATGCAGGCCAACTACTCACCTGATAATATCGGTCACTTCGGTCTGGCGTATGATGAGTATTCGCACTTCACTTCACCCATTCGTCGCTACCCTGACTTGATGCTACACCGCGCGATTAAAGCCAAAGTGACTGGCAAAAAACAGCCACAGATGGACTTCACTCTTGAAGAAGCGGGTCAGCAAACCTCAGAAACCGAACGCCGTGCCGAAAAAGCTTCTCGCTTTGTCGAAAGCTGGCTGAAGTGTCACTATATGAAAGACCATGTGGGTGAAGAGTTTGATGGTGTGATTACCACTGTGACCAGCTTTGGTCTGTTTATTAACCTAACTGAGCTGTTTATCGACGGCTTAGTGCACATCTCTAATGTCGGTAAAGACTACTTCGTTTATGATGAAAAACAACAGCAGCTCATTGGGCAAGACAGAGGTACTGTTTATGGTCTGGGCGACTTAGTACGCATTAAAGTTGCTGCGGTCAATATGGACTTATTGCAGATCGACTTTGAGCTTATTGCTAAACTTAAAGCCAGTGCGATGAACCAAACTAAAAAAGATAGTAATGGTCATGGTAATGGTAACGCAAAATCAAAACAGGCCAATAACAAGTCCAATAATAGCGGTCAAGGCAAAGACTCGGATGAGAAGAAACCTTCTCGCCGTCGTAACAGCCGAGGCCGTGGTAAACCTAAATCATAGGTTAGTCTATAACTAAAACTTGCTTCAACGGATAACCCCCGTTCGTAAGGTCAATTAAAAAAGAGCTGTCCAGTTTGGACAGCTCTTTTTTTTGGGTATTTGTTAACCATCAATACCTAGCGAATGAGAAGATAATCAAATGCTAGGTTTTTTTATCAATCAGTGTTTATAAATCAGTGTTTATAAATAAAGCTCAGCACTGATAGGTAGATGGTCGGATAAAGAGGACCAGGGCTTGCCTTTATGTACCCATGCCCGCTTGATTCTTAAATTACGCACATAGATACGGTCTAGACTAAGTACCGGAAGCTTAGCAGGATATGTGGGCAGTAATTTATTATGCATTTCCATAAAAGCTTCGGTCATATTTAGCTCTTCTGCTAATTTCTGACACGAGACTTTTTTCCAATCATTAAAATCACCAGCCAATATTAACGGACGACTTTGATCAATAGTATCATTAACATAAGCCGCAATCGCTCGATACTGCTTCTCTCTATCATTCTCAAGCAAGTTTAAGTGAGCACACAGTACGACCACAGGCTCAGGCCAACCTAAAGGCCATACCTCACAATGCAGTACTCCTCTTTGCTCAAGCTTATTCACGGTAATATTAATATTATGCTTCGGGTCTAGCGGATGACGGCTCAATACCGCATTGCCATGATGACCATTATCATATTCTGAATTCTTGCCATAGCTATGGCGACAGTCCAAGAACTCTCCGAACCATTCATGCTGCGACTGGTTAGGATACTCGTTATATTTAACCATACGCTTTAGATTTTGGCCCTGCACTTCTTGTAGGCATAATATATCAGGGTTAGTGTCTTTCAAAGCTTGGCCAATTTTCTGGGTCACTACTTGGCGATTCAGCGGGGACATACCTTTATGTATGTTATAGGTAGTGATCGTTATGCTATTTGAATTAATCATTATAATTTTCTTATTATGTGACAATATACCTATAATCTTAGATTAATTAGAGGCTAAATTAAACCCAGTTTTGAGCAAGATTCGTTGCTTAATGCTCAATATTGTTAATAATTATTATATCACTCAAGAGGGTTTCACTATTGATTAAACCATTCAATTATGAAGTCGGATAAAAAAAACACTGATAAAAATCAGTGTTTTTTTGGCCGAATCCAGCACAGACCATGCTGAATTTAGCAATAAACGATGAGCTAGATTTAGTAACGAGTTACCAAAGCAATTGGCAGGTCATCACCCATAATATCTTGTGGCATAAACACTACTTTACCGCCATTATGAATGATGTGCTCGATAATATCACTTACTGCATCATCAGTTACGCCTTCTGCCGCTGGATCATCAGCTAAGGTTAAAGTTTGAGCCTTCTCATCAATCTTCGCCGGCTGCATATAGCCTTTACGAAGATATAAAGTTTCACCTGCACCTTGGAAAGCAGAACGGTAGATCTCTTGTAAGTCAGTACGTAGCATATCTGCACCACGAGCTTTATCGATTTCGCCTAAAGCTTCTTTGTGCAGTGTAGTGCGATATTCTTCTACTGCTTCTTGTACACCATCAACGATATGTTGTGCACTGCCCTCTTCTAGATCAGTTACATTCGACACAGCACCAATAATGTTCTCTGGGCGGTCACACACTTCTTTGTAATAACTGATATTGCGGTTATCACCTACGATAATTAGGGGCATTCTATGCTCACCCCATAGCTCTTGAACACTCTTATCCACACGGTTAAAGTATTCTTTTAGATAGCTATTTTCGTTATTCGCTGAGCGATCTGAACCACCGTCACCTGTTTTATACAAGCTGTTATTCTCAATTGGGAACGGGATGCTTTCCATGTTCTTTTGTGCTTCATCGTGCTGATCAAATTCTTTGATAACTCGGTTGTTAGCCGCTTCAATAAGACGAGCATGATCACGACCTAACACCACCACATAGTAGTGAACCGCACTCGCCATATCGCGAATTAAGTCACGAGTAGCGAAACGCTCATCAATAATTACGCGCTCTTTGGCATC
This sequence comes from Psychrobacter phenylpyruvicus DSM 7000 = NBRC 102152, assembly GCF_000685805.1. Classification (GTDB taxonomy): domain Bacteria; phylum Pseudomonadota; class Gammaproteobacteria; order Pseudomonadales; family Moraxellaceae; genus Psychrobacter; species Psychrobacter phenylpyruvicus. The sequence goes on from NZ_JMKP01000020.1 coordinate 39,454, forward strand.
AAAAGGAAAACGTAGAACTTGTACATCATCGGTGCTTGCAAAGATAGCCAAAGTGTCTAAGTTATAGTTATGGTTTAGATCATCTGTTTTGGCATGAATTTTTTCTAAAATAGTAGCCGCTGTATTTTTGTCGTACTCATCAGTAATACGTTCTTCAGCGATTTTAAGCTGATTTTTTAGGGCGATAGGATCTTGTTCGTTATCTGGGTGTTTACGGTGAGTCTTTACAAAGATACTTACTGCTGGCTTTGCTGTAATCTCACGTAAGCTTTTTAAAGTTGCTTTCATATAAATTATCCTTTTTTGGTTTATTTATTAAAATTTATTAAATTTATGGCTAGTTGCTACTATATAGTATTGAGTATTAAATAGTATTAAGTGTTAGATAGTATTAAGTGTTAATCCTATCTACCGTAATATTTTAGTTATTGAGTCATTTTTAAATAACATTAAATTCTATTTATAACTCTATATTACCAATACAATCCCATGCTTACTATATGGCTATTGTCGGTTCTTGTCATTGTTATGTAACAATTTTTAACGGATGCAAGGAATTAAGGAATATAGCCCTGCGGCACAAGGTTGCCCCCAAAAAAGAGCGCCTACTAAAGATAACCTAGACTGCTCTAGATTGTTGAGCAAGTCATAAATGGCTTGCAATATTGAGGGTTAGACACAATAGTTATTAGTACCTTCACTTTTTATAATTATGGACTTATTTATGCAAACCTCCTCGCAAGTTACTGATATAGATCCTAATTTAAAACTGGTTGATTTTAATCAAGTCAGCCCTGAACAACTTAAAGCCCAAGTACAGCAAGCCATAGAAGCTGGCAATACTTTTTTAGATGGCTTAGATAACGAGACAGAGTCTCCTAAACAAGCACAACAAGCCTTATCAGACATCATTGAGTTTGATCATATTGGGTTGGGCTTAGATCGTAGTTGGGGTATTTTATCTCACCTAAATAGCGTCATGAGTAATGACGCTATTCGCGACGTTCACCATGAGATACTGCCCTTATTGTCGGCTTTTGGCACTCGCGTAGGTCAAAACAAGCCGCTATATACCCGCTATCAAACCATTAAAAATGACAGCAAATTCTTTGATAGTTTAGGGCCTGCCCGCAAGCGAGCTATAGAGCTTGCTATCCAAAGCTTTGAGCTGTCTGGAGTGGCGTTAGATGCGGACAAACAAAGCGACTATGCTGACATTCAAAGTCAGTTATCGACTTTATCCGCTAAGTTTTCGGACAATATCTTGGATGCCACTCAAGCCTATGCGTTGCCTTTAACAGAAGCGCAGCTTGCTGGTATTACCGAAAGTGGGCTGGCTATGCTAAAAGCAGCCGCTGAGCAATATATTGCCAAGCAGTCAGAGGCTGGAGAGTCGGTAGAGAATAAGCCTGACTATGTGGCGACGCTAGACATTCCCGTCTATTTGGCGGTGATGACCCATGCTGATGACCGTAATCTGCGTGAGACTTTATATAAAGCCTATGTTACCCGTGCCTCAGAATTTGATAACCACAAAAACAGCAAACAAGAGTCTTTAGATAACAGCCAAGTCATGGCTGATATTATGGCCCTTCGAGCCAAAAAATCTGAGCTTCTGGGCTTCGACAATTATGCCCAAGTATCTTTGTCTCGTAAGATGGCAGACAGTGCTGAACAAGTGGAGGGCTTCTTACGCGACTTGGCTGAAAAAGCCACTCCTGCCGCCAAACGTGATTTCGAGCAATTAAAAGCAGAAGCCAAAGCTCATGGTATTGAAAATATTGAGCCTTGGGATACCGCTTATCTGGCTGAAAAAGTAAAACAGGCCAAATTTAATTTATCCCAAGAAGAAATCCGTCCTTATTTCCCCCTACCTAAAGTCATTGATGGCTTATTTAGCATTGTGAACAAGCTGTTTGGGGTCCGTGCGGTTGAGCAATCCGATAAAGTAGCCCTGTGGCATGAAGATGTGCGTTTTTATCAGCTGTTTGATAAAGATGACAGCCTCATCGGTGGTTTCTATTTTGATTTATATGCCCGTACAGGCAAGCGTGGCGGTGCTTGGATGAGTGGTTTTCAGGCCCGTTATGAGTATGCAGGTAGTGCAAAAGAAGCTTACAGCCAGCTGCCTGTGTGCTTTATGGTCGGTAACTTCACACCACCAACAGCCGATAAGCCAAGCTTATTAACCCATGATGAAGTACTAACTTTATTCCATGAGTTTGGTCATGGTCTACACCATCTATTGACTGAGGTGAGTATTAGCGATGTGGCCGGTGTCAATGGTGTGGAATGGGATGCGGTTGAGTTGCCTAGCCAGTTCCTAGAGAACTGGGCTTGGGATTCAGAGGGTATCGCCCTAATCAGTGCTCATGTCGATAGCGGTGAACCTTTGCCGCAATCACAGCTTGAAGCACTGCTTGCTGCCAAAAACTTCCAAAGTGGGATGCAAACCTTGCGTCAAATCGAGTTTGCTTTATTTGACCTGCTAATCCATGCCCAATCACCTGCCCCTGATTATCAGGGTATTTTGGCCACCTTAGATAAGGTGTGTGAAGATGTGGCGGTCATGCCGACACCAGACTACAACCGCTTTGCGAACGGCTTTAGCCATATCTTCGCTGGTGGTTATGCGGCCGGCTATTACTCTTACAAATGGGCAGAGCTGTTATCTGCCGATGCCTTTAGCCGCTTTGAAGAAGAGGGTCTGTTTAATGCAGACACAGGTCAGGCTTTCCGTGACAACATCTTAGCTGTGGGTGGCAGCCTGCCTGCCAAAACCAACTTTGAGAATTTCAGAGGCCGTGAAGCCAGTATAGATGCCCTGCTTCGCCATGGTGGTTTTATTGATAATGATGAGGTGGCTTAAGATGCGCTATCAATCTAATCGACCAAAACGCCAGTTCTTAGCGGGCGTTAGTTGCCCAAAATGTCAGACCATGGATGCAGTCGTTCAGGTTCAAATATTTGAACCTGAAGCCGATGAATACATCGAGTGTACTCACTGCGGACATATTGAAAGACGACCTGATCCTGAAGAGATTATTGAGAAAAATAACTTAGCTAATGATGCCATGGCTACCGGCACTTCAGGCACAGTTAAGTTTTTAGACTAGATTAAATCTTAGCCATAAAAAAGCCAGATACTATGATAGTATCTGGCTTTTGTTTTATTAATAGAAGCACTTGATCAAGCTATAAGCTTTGTAGCACTCAAGTTTATTAAACCCTGAAATTAGCTTGAGATCTTCTTATACTTCATGCGTTTTGGTCCAGCATCATCACCCAAAGTTTTCTTACGATAAGCTTCGTACTCGGAGTAGTTACCGTCATACCATACTGGGCCTTCTGGCTCGAACGCAAGGATGTGCGTCGCAATACGGTCAAGGAACCAGCGGTCGTGCGATACAACCAATACTGAGCCTGGGAACACCTGAATCGCATCTTCAAGTGCACGTAAGGTTTCTACGTCTAGGTCGTTTGATGGCTCATCCAGTAAGATAACGTTGGCACCCTGTTTTAGGGTTTTTGCTAACTGCAGACGGTTACGCTCACCACCTGATAGATTACCTACCAGTTTTTGCTGATCTTGGCCTTTGAAGTTAAAGCGGCCAATGTAGGCGCGGCTTGGGGTTTCATAATCACCAACTTTGATGATATCTAGACCATCAGAAACCTCTTCCCAAACCGTCTTGCTATCATCTAGGTTATCACGCACCTGACCAACATAGGCAACCTTCACACTCTCGCCCAGCTCTACTGTGCCTGTGTCTGGTTTATCGAGGCCTGTCATCATATTGAACAGCGTAGTTTTACCAGCACCGTTAGGACCAATAATACCTACAATAGCCCCTGGTGGAACGTTAAAGCTAAGGTTTTCGTACAATAGACGGTCACCAAAAGATTTTGAGATGTTGTTCACCTCAATCACTTTGTTACCTAAGCGAGGACCAGGCGGAATATAGATTTCCGAAGTTTCGTTACGCTGCTGGAATTCTTTTGAGTTAAGCTCTTCAAAGCGCTGAATACGAGACTTAGACTTGGCCTGCTGACCTTTTTGGTTTTTACGTACCCACTCAAGCTCTTTTTTAAGCGCTTTAGCAAATGACTCTTCTTGCTTCTGCTGCTCTTCAAGACGCTTATTCTTCTGCTCTAGCCACTCAGTGTAGTTACCTTCATAAGGATAACCATAGCCGCGGTCAAGCTCAAGAATCCACTCAGCCACGTTATCAAGGAAGTATCTATCGTGGGTAATGGCAACGATAGTACCGCTAAAGTTCTTCAAGAACTGCTCTAGCCACGCTACAGACTCAGCGTCTAAGTGGTTAGTTGGTTCGTCAAGAAGCAACATGTCAGGACGTGATAACAATAAGCGACAAAGTGCCACACGGCGCTTCTCACCCCCTGATAGTTTGCTTACATCAGCATCCCAAGGTGGCAGACGTAGCGCATCCGCTGCTTTCTCAAGCTGGGTATTTAGGTTATGCGCATCCCAAGCTTGGATGATGTCTTCCATCTTGCCTTGCTCTTCAGCTAGCTTATCGAAGTCAGCATCAGGGGCGGCATACTCGGCATAGATCTCATCAAGACGCTCTAGCGCATCTAGCGCTTCACGCATACCGTCTTCAACGTTGCCACGCACATCCTTGCTGTTATCCAGCTGTGGCTCTTGTGGCAGATACCCAATCTTGATACCTGGCTGCGCACGTGCTTCACCACTATATTCGGTATCCACGCCAGCCATAATGCGTAGTAAGGTCGATTTACCCGCTCCGTTAATACCTAAAACCCCGATTTTGGCGCCAGGGAAGAAAGACAAGCTAATGTCTTTTAGGATTTCACGCTTAGGCGGAATAATCTTTGAAACCTTGTTCATGGTGTAAATATATTGTGCCATTAAGACTCCATTATCAGTGTTAGGCCTTATAAAAAAGCAATTAAAAAAACTATTAAAAATCGAATACAGAATTAACTGGCATTATCGCATATTGGCCTACAGTTATCATCTTATGTTGTGGCTTTACTGCTATTAAACAAGTTATTGATAGTTATCACTCACTTAAAGCCATAGGCCGGCTCTGGTTTACGTTAGCGCTCAAAAGTTATAACAATATACTGCATGAATTTTAGCAGTTTATGCTAAAGTGATGATTACAACTATACCTATTAAAAAAGTGGCTGACTCACTAATACTTTATGTGCTAAAAATGTACAAAAACAACTAACAATATAAAGATTATGAGTAAGCCCACTTAATTGATGAAGGAATCATTTATGAAACAGACTATTAATATTACCCAAAATACCGATAAAAACTGCTTTGAAACCACAATCAATGGTTATACTGGTTTTATCAGCTATCAAGACCAAGGCGATAGCATCGTCTATGATCATACCATTGTCCCTGCAGAGCTGGGTGGTCAAGGTGTGGGCACAGCTTTAGTAAAACATGCGCTAGACTATGCCCGTCGTGAAAACAAAAAAGTGGTTCCACAGTGCTCATTTGTGGCCTCCTATATTGACAAGCATGTTGAGTATCAAGACCTAGTAAAATAAGCCTCTTAACGTAAAAGGACTTATAGAAATCTAAGTAATAGCACACACTTAGACATCACAATCTGCATAAAATATATATAATATACTGGAGACTGTTTTAGCAGTGCTCTGCTATATAATTCTATCGATATCTTTGACTTATTTAGGAGGGCTTTATGAGCCATCTCACCGACGCTCAAGTAGAGTTACAGTTACAGGATTTAGAGGGCTGGAGTAAAGAAGGTAATGCCATTGTTAAGACCTTTATCTTCCATGACTTTGTAGAAGCGATGAGCTTTATGGTTCAGGCTGCGTTTCGAGCCCAAGAGCTAGAGCACCATCCAGAGTGGACCAACATTTATAATGAGGTTCATGTACGTCTAACCACCAACGACTTAAATGGCATCTCAAGTCATGATATTCGTTTGGCTAAACGTATGGAAGAGATATTACGGCAGAAGACTTTTTAGGCTAGGCACTGAGCCGATCGAAGTCTACTAGTAGACTTTAAAGTGGCTTACCTCCCAACTTGGCTTACAGCCTAACTTAAAGAGTAAACCTAGCTTGTCGGCTCATACCTCACTAAATAAGCAAATAGGCAGCTTTCAATACCACGATAGCTGCCTATCTTATTGCTAATACTTTGGTCATACATACAAGGCATTATTATTAATGCCTCACAATTCATCTTATTTAGACAATCAGTAGGTTAACAATACGTGGCAAATTTTAGAACCCATCTCACTGGCGGCTTTGCAGTCAGTGGGATTTTGGGCTTAGTAACCTATAAAGCAGGTTTGGTAAACGCAAATGAGTTTTTGCTATGTGTCTTGGCTGGCACAGTTGGCGGCTTGCTTCCCGATATTGACTCAGATAATTCTATTCCAATAAAAATGGGGTTTGACTTGGCCTCATTAGCAACGGGATTTGCGTTAATTATCCATTGGCGCAGTGAGCTGTCATTGCTGTCTATGTTACTGCTTTGGGTACTGGGTTATTTGATAATGCGCTACGCAGTGTTTTCAATATTTACTAAGCTAACAGTGCACCGCGGTATTATTCACTCTGTGCCTTATATGTTGGTATTGGCACTGAGTCTAACCTGTGTTAATTACTACTTATTAGACACCTCTTCGATAGTGAGTTGGTTTTATGGGGCATTCTTATTTTTAGGCTCCATGATTCACCTAGGATTAGATGAAGCTTATAGCGTCGACTTACTTAATCGCCGTATGAAACGCTCCTCGGGAACAGCGATGAAGTTTTATAAAGACTCGCAGCGTTATTACTACCTTGGTCTGTATGCTATAGTGCTGATGTTTATTTTTATTGCGCCTCCTTTCGATCCTTTCTTTCGTAAGATCAATGATCCCATTACTTGGTGGTTAATTAAGGACTCATTACTACCAGAGGTGTTAATGCGCTAGGCTTAAGGCTAAGGCACCAGCTTAGGTTGTGGCAGCCCTTGACGCACCTTTTCTGAATAGGCATCTGGGTCCTGATTGTCCTCAAAGCTAAAGTTAGCCACTTTAGGGTTAATATGAGCGTTGATATACCACTGCTCCATATCCCACTGATGAGCTTTGCCATTGAGCTGCTCAGGTAGCAATCCTTGATCATACAAATAATTTGGCACATAGCCTGACATCAAGATTCGATAATCCCACGGAAAGTCTGTTGCATCAATGGCACGGGCCATATCAAAAATAACCGTAGTACAGTTTCTTATCAAAGTGTTATACCACTTAGGAGCTTGCTGCAATTGTTTTGCTTGCTGCAAATAAGCCCTAAACAATTGCTGTACTTGCGGCTGGCTTAAGCCTTGAATAGGAAACATATACACTTGCTCGCCGCGTACATTACTGCGAGTATAGACAATATCTCTTTCCTCTGAGGCCACCACAGCCATCTCAAACTGCTTTACAAAGCCTCCGAAAGCTGAAAAGGACTCGTCTTGCTCTTTGCGTATTTCAATTGAAAAACTCAACGGCCGCTCATCTTCAAACCTAAAGCTTAATAAAGTATGTCCTATCTGCTCTCCCATCCAATAAGAGTTGATGATATCAACACCGCTAAGCTTACTAAGATCAACCGTCCGCTCACTCCAGCGCTCATTCACCACCACATCTTGGCCACCTTTCTCTACCGCTTTGTAGTAGTAAGGCTGTGTTGGCTGCACCAACTTCTCAGCCCCAGGCGCCCGTTCCCAGTCAAAGTTACGCACGTTGTGTAAGGTAATTAAATTTGGATTACTCTCGCTTTGGGTAAACTGTAAGACTTGACTTACTTCCGCCATCCAGGGTCGGTCCTGCTTAGGGGGTAACCAGGCAAACCAAATAGCTAGCAATACCCATAACGAGACGAACCCTGCCAACCATCTTTGCCAATATAAGCTTTGACTCAAGCTGGATCTTAGAGTGACTAAGCTACAGACCACAAGAAGGGTCAGGGCAATGCCACGTAGAATTGGATAATCTACTAAATGCACCCAAAATATAAGTCCTGCCCATAGAGCCGCTATCAGTAGAACCAAAGAAAATAAAATCTTGGCGGTGATAACCACAGCTTTTTTTGCTGCGCCAGGCGAGGCTGCACTAGAAGAAGGTAAAGTGTTGTTTTTATTACTAACTATACTGTTTTTTGACATGATTATGGCTACCCCAAAAGCTTTATTGAGGTAAGTGTATTTAAGTCGATATAACTTAGCAAATGATACAACACAGGGACAATACAAAATAGCCATCAAAATATTGGGATTTGGCGTTGAATATAAAGCTTCCTTGGGATAAAGTGAGAGCAATTAAATAACCATACGAGGTGATACTTCCCCCATGTCTGATGACAATTCTGGCACAGCCAGCTGGTCGATGCGCGGCCTAAAGCGCTGGTTAAACACTGCCCCTGAAACTCGTGATGAGTTGATAAAATTAGTACAAGATTCGCGTCAGTTTTTAGAGCCTGATACCGTGGATATGCTTGAAGGTGTGCTGGATTTGCCTGCTACTCAAGTTCGTGAAATTATGACCCCACGACCACAAGTGGAAGGGATTCGTGAACACGACACCCTAGGCGATATCATGGATATGATTATGGAGACCAATCACTCCCGCTATCCGGTCTTTGACAGTCAGGATGATGATGCAGTCATTGGTATCTTATTGGCAAAAGACTTAATTCCCTTATTGGTTAACACCATTCGCCAAGAAGAGGGAGTCGATACCTCTTTTCGCTTAAAGTCATTGGTGCGTCAGCCTCTATATATTAGCGAAACAGCACGCTCAGACACTTTATTACGCTCTTTACAGCGCACCCAGGTACATATGGCCGTGGTGGTAGATGAGTTTGGTAACATGGTGGGTGTGGTCACTATGGAAGATTTACTGGAAGAAATCGTTGGTGATATTGTCGATGAACATGACGATTTTGACGAAGACAGTGATATTAACAATATCATTCTGCATCCAGAAAAACCCAATACTTGGATTGTACAAGCCTCTACTTTAATTGAAGACTGTAATGAGGAGCTACATACCAATTTTGATGATACCGATGTGGATACCATGGGTGGCCTAGTAATGCAGGAACTTGGCTATGTGGGCGAGTTAGAAGGCGAACACGTGGTCACTCAAGGCTGGCACATTTCAGTGATTGATGTCGAAGGTCGATTTATTAAACTGCTTGAACTAACTCCTGTGGCTGAAGATTCATACAATGAGGAATAACTGCGTTGCCCCTAGCCTAACTTGGGTGGGGCTATCTATCCTATTATTAAGTGGCTGTAGCACCGTAATCACCGATACGCAGCCGATGGTGGCTACCTCTCAACCAGCCGGCCCCGTTATTGCCCTAGTTTTGGGCGGTGGTGGCGCGAAGGGTTATGCTCATGTAGGGGTGATTAAAGCGTTGGAAGCCAATCACATCACGCCAAATTTAGTGGTTGGCACCAGTGTTGGCAGCTTTGTGGGCAGTATTTATGCCAGTGGCAAGTCGGCTGCTGAATTAGAGTCTATCGCTGTGACCACAGCTGATAGTGAGCTGACCGATTTTACTGTGTCTTATCAAGGTATTATCGAAGGTCACAAGCTTCGTAACTTCGTTAATACCCAAGTCAATAACAAGCCAATTCAAGCCTTTCCTATCCGCTTTGCAGCGGTAGCCGCTGAGAAGCATAGCCTAAAAAAAGCGGTGTTTACTGAAGGGGAAGCAGGTTTGGTAGTACAAGCCTCTAGCAGTGTGCCCAATGTCTTTATAGCCCCTCGTATTCCCGACCCAAAGACTTCTGGACAAATTGGCAAAAAATATATCGATGGTGGTGTGGTCAGCATGGTACCAGTGGATGCAGCTAAGGCTTTAGGAGCCGACTTGGTTATTGCTGTAGATTTGCAAGCTGGCAATACCTCTCAAACTGAGGCCACAGCCAACAAAAGTATCTGGTCGCTTATTGAACAAGGCTATAGCACTTATAGGAATAACAGCTCTGCTACGACTAATAGATCTGGTCCTTACACCCAGAATTATGAAGCCATTAACAGTGCTGAGATATCTCGGGCTGATATCGTTATTCGCCCTGACGTTAGTAATATAAGCTCTATTAGCACCCTCAATCGCGAAGAAGCAATCGCCGCAGGGGTCAAAGCCACTGAACAGAAATTACCAGCAATTAAAGCCGCTATTGCAAAAGCTGAGGCTGATTACTACCGACAATAAGCCGTGAGCGGTATAAGGTAAATTCCAGAACAGAGATTAATCAACAGAGAACTTACTCAACAAAAAAGAGGCCCACAATTTGTGGGCCTCTTTTAGATTAAGCGTTTACCGCTTAAGCCTGAGTAACGGTTTTCTCTAAATTAGCGAACCACAGCGCGGTACTTAACCACTGCAGTTTCATTTTTGCCTAGACCTTCGATATTCCAACGTAGGTGCTTGTAGAACTCAAGAGGTACATCTTGCATTTGACCATCAATACGACCACGTAACGGAACATGACTGAAGTTCTGACCATCAACACTTGCATACGCGTTTTCTGGAGAAAGCTTACCCACCAGCTTCACCTCATCAGGGATACTCATGGTTACTACCATATTGCGCATACGATCTGAGCTGTTATTTGTGAAGTAGCTGTGATACTCAATAACATTACCCTTTATTAAGCGAGTATTGGCATCGATAGGCTTTAAAGCAGGTTGACCTTGTGCATCAACACTCACTAAGGCAGCTACCGTTTTGGTAGTTACGTTACCGGCCTGATTGGTTTGGCTTTGCTGCATAACAGCGGCATTCTGGGCATTGCTTGGATTACTCATTTCAGGTGCTGGCGTTGGTAACATAGCTTGTGCGCTTAGGCTACCTGCCAGCATTAATGAGGCAATAGCGGTCTTATTAGCTAGCTTAGAGGCCAATTTAGCGCGAGTTGAAGCATGAAATTTCATAAGATACCTTTCCTTTTTTAAGTGGGGTTATGGAGTGTTAATAAAATCAGTATACATTTTGGTCCTTAGCTATGTCAGCCATAGTATATCTACCCTAAAGACCTTATGCCCATTTTATCTATATAATTATTGGCGCATAAAGTAAGTCTAGCCAATGGACTCTATCTCTTCAAATTATACAAGCAACTTCAGTATAAATTTAACAGCAAATTTAAAGCAGCTAGTATGCAATAAATTGGCGTAACTGTCTGTATTAAGCTGTATTAAGTCAGTTGCTACAGTTTGATTAGTAAAATAAAGATAGCCCAAGTTGGCATTTTTTGCTATCGTAAAAGCGTATATTTTCTTACTATTCGCCTTAAGCCTATTGTGATATTTAATATGAATGACACTGCTATGCCACAAATAACTCCTGACTATGTCCATTGGTTCCGTAACTCCGCTCCATATATTAATACCCATAGGGGTAAAACATTTGTCATTATGTTTGGCGGTGAAGCGGTTAATCACCCCAATTTTAGCAACTTAATTCATGACTTTGCGTTACTGCATAGCTTAGGTATTAAGCTGGTTTTGGTACATGGTGCTCGCCCGCAAATTGAAAAGAACCTTGCTAAGTTTGAGTTTGACTCCCCCCTACATAATGACATTCGTGTCACCCCTCGTGAAGCCATGCCAACTATTTTAGAGGCTGTGGGTGCTATCCGTCTGCAAATCGAAGCCCAACTTTCTATGGGTTTGGCCAACTCCCCAATGTATGGCTCACGTATCGATGCTGTATCCGGGAACTTCGTTACAGCGAGACCTTATGGTGTCAGAGATGGTGTTGACTACCAGATGACGGGGGAGGTGCGCTCTATTGATGTGGAGGCAATCAAAAACAACCTACTTCACAATCATATAGTGATATTAGGATCTATGGGCTATTCTGCCACTGGTGAAATTTTTAACTTGTTGGGTGAAGATGTGGCCTTAAAAGCTGCTGTAGCACTTAATGCTGACAAGCTGATCTTCTTGGGCGGTGAAACAGGAATTAATGAAGAAGGTCGCTTGCTACATGCCATGATCCCAAATGAAGTCGATCGCTTCTTAAGAGACCGTGACCTAGATCGTGAAATTTACTACTTCTTACACTGTGCTGCCCAAGCTTGTCGTGAAGGCATTCACCGTACTCACATCATCTCTTATGCACAAGACGGTGCTTTACTAGAAGAGCTATTCACCCGAGATGGTTCTGGCACTCTAATCAGCCATGATCCTTACGAAGAAATTCGCCGAGCCACAATTGATGATGTGGTTGGCTTGATTGAATTACTCTCGCCTTTAGAAGAGCAAGGCATCTTGGTACAGCGTTCTCGTGAGCGTTTGGAACAAGAGATTGAACTATATAGCGTTATTGAACGTGATGGCATGATCTTAGGCTGTGCTGCTCTATATCCCTTAGATGAAGATTCCGCTGAGGTCGCCTCTATTGCCATCCACCCGGACTATCGCAACGGCAGTCGTGGCGCTGATTTACTGGCCTTTTTAGAACAGCAGGCCCGCAGTCATGGTCGTCATCACTTATTTGCTTTGACTACCCGAACAGCACACTGGTTTGTGGAGCAAGGATTCGTCGAAGTCGATGCAGATGCTCTACCTGAGCCACGCCGTACCTCTTACCACAATGGCCGTAACTCTAAAGTGTTCAAAAAGAAACTGTAAACCATATTTTCTAACCAAAAAAACACCTGCTTAAAGCAGGTGTTTTTTTATTACAATCTGATTGCCAATGCTGTTATTGAGCTGGCTGCGCAGGCATTTTAGGATTAACTTCAATCATTTCTACTTTGAAGATTAACGTGCTATTAGGATCAATACCGGCATTACCAGTTTCACCATAAGCTAGGTCGGCTGGAATATATAGCTCATAAGTACCACCTTCTTTCATCAGCTTTAAGCCTTCAGTGAAGCCTGGAATCATACCCTCTACTGGGAATATAACTGGCTCACCTCTGTCATATGAGCTATCAAAAACGGTACCGTCAAGCAGCTTACCTTCATAGTTAATCTTAACCATTTCACTACCTGCAACAGGCTTACCAGTACCTTGCTTAAGCACTTTATACTGCAGACCAGAAGCTGTGGTTTTCACGCCTTCTTTTTTCGCATTTTCTGCTAAGAATTTATCACCAGCTGCTTTATTAGTAACCGCATCCTGCTTCATCTTCTCCATCATTTCAGCTTGTTTCTTTTCTTCGTACTTGGTCATAACCTCTTGCATTTGCTCTTTGGTTAAAACCGCTTCTTTGCCGTCATAAGCATCACGAAACCCCATCTCAAAGGTATCTAGATTTAAATCATCCAATGACTCTTTGTAACTTTCGGCAGTAGCATAACCAATGCTGTAACCTACCTTTTCAAGGTCCGTACTCTTTTCAGTCACCGTTGAGCTTGAGCTACTTTGGTCAGATTTATTGCCATTGTTTGCACAACCAAAGGCAAGAGTACTGGCTAGGGCTACTGCTAAAAACTTAGGGATCATTACTTTATTCATATATAAACTCTATTTTAGTGGGAATAACTATTTTAGTAGGAATAACTATTTTAGTGAGAATAATCTTTAGTGAGAACAATCAGCTAATAAAGCGGGCTAATATTCAAATAAAATGCTAATAGACTATTTTATCTATAACCAATTTCTATAGCCGACTGTGGATTCACTTAATCTTGCTATTTTAACTTTTATAGCAAAAAGTATCACAGGACAATTGTAATAAAAATGACGCTATATGTTTTTTATAATATCGCCGTACATAGTATCAAAATTGTAGATTAATCACCATTAGCCGAATTTATTTTGTCTTTGTACTGTATAGAAAATGTTAACAAAGTTGGTATATGTCACAACTTCTCACATAACTTTAAATTTTTATGAATAAAAGCTATTTATTATTGCTGTCTAATCCGATAAAGTGGTGACGTTAACTAACTTTACTTTATACCTAATATAAGTCATGACTAGCTGCAATAAGATGCGAAAGGTTTTGACTTATTAATTGGTGTAAATAGATTTTTTAATAAAATCCACATTTTTTGTTGTAAAACTTGTAAGCTATAGTTTATTTAGGCCATTAAAATTAATAATTTACTTTTTAATGGCCTAGGTAATTAAGCTTATTTTGATACTTAAACTTAAAAATACAAAAGTAGATACCGGGACTCTTTACAAGCCCATTTATTGAATTACATTACAGGAGAAACAGCATGGACAACATGTTTGTTTGGTTTAATAACAACTTAGGCGGACCGATTGGCTCGATTATCGCAGCCATTTTGGTATTCGTTATTGGTTGGTTAATTGCTATGGCACTGGCCGGTGTTGTTCGCAATTTGCTAGCTCGCGTTAATTTAAACCAACGTATGAACACTTCAACAGGCAAAGCCTATGACATTGAAAATATAATTTCAAAGGTCGTTTTTTGGTTTGTATTCTTAATGGCCATCTCTGGTGCATTGAGTATGTTAAGCCTAAATGCAATCTCTGCCCCATTTGCCAATATGATTGATAGCGTTTTATCTTTCATTCCGACATTAATCGGTGCCGTTATCATCGGTGTAATTGGTTGGGTAGTGGCTACAGTGGCTCGCACTGCCATCAATACCGCTTTGTCAAAGACTACACTTGATGAAAAATTAAGTGCTGAAGCTGGTGTACAACCTATGAGCAATACTATTGCTGATATGGTTTACTGGGTTATCCTGCTGTTTGTATTAGTTATCGTACTGGGTCAACTACAGTTAGATGGTTTATTTGCCCCATTAACTAATATGCTAAACAAAGCAATTGGCTATATTCCTAACCTATTCATGGCCGGCGTTGTGTTCTTTGTGGGCTATATTGTGGCAAAAATTGTCCGTGGTATCGTAGCTAACATGGTAACTAGCCTAAACCTACAAGGCTTTGCTGAAAAAGCAGGTATTAGTAATAACCGCGAAAACAGCTTACCTAACATTGCAGGTTCTCTAGCCTTTTTATTGGTAATCATTCCAACCACAATTATCGCTCTAGATGCACTGAATATTGAAGTAATCTCTCGTCCAGCTACTAATATGCTGAACAAGATTATGAGTGCTCTACCAAACATCTTTACTGCTGCAGCCATTTTAATTATCACTTACTACATCATGAAAATGGTGGCTAATGTGGTTAAAGGTTTACTTGAAAACACTACCATTAACGCCCTTCCTGCTAAGGTGGGTCTAGACAGTGCAATGGGTGACACTCAAGTTTCAGATCTTGTTGGTTATGCCATCATCTTCTTTGCTATGTTGTTTGCTGGTATTTTAGCTGCAGACTTACTAGGCTTTGAACAAATCAGTGGCATCATCACTATGTTCATCGCATTTGGTGCTGACATTATCTTAGGCGCTATTATCCTATTTATCGGTTTCTGGTTAGCCAACATCATCGCTGGTGTGGTTGAGCGTTCTGATAAAGGCTCACAGTTTTTAGCCAACATCGTTCGTGTACTTATTATGGGCCTTGTGCTTGCAATGGGTCTAAAAGCGATGGGTATTGCAGATTCTATCGTAAATCTAGCCTTTGGTCTTACTTTGGGTGCCGTGGCTGTTGCCTTCGCTCTATCATTCGGTCTTGGTGGTCAAGAAGCTGCTGCTCGCTTCTTACGTAAGCTACAAGACAAAGCAGAAACTGAAGCTGAAAAAGCAAAAGCTGAAAAAGCCATTGCTAATACTGCAAAAGAAACTGGTAAAGAGCCTTCAATCACTACTATTTCAGGTGATGAGCCCTCAATTCCTAATTCAGATGATCAGTAATAATTAATAGATCGATTCTGTAATAATAAATTTTACAATTCAAAAAAAGGCAGCCTTTCTAGGTTGCCTTTTTTAATACCAAAGCGATATGAGAATAGTTTTACTCAAATTTACCCCGTTACTCAAACCCTTAATATGGCGGTTGCTATAACCCTCTTTTCTTGTCAAAATCATAGTCACTACTAAAATTTTACATACATAGGTTAAAAAGATATGAAGCGATTTAATGACAAGGTTATTGTTATTACAGGTGCAGACTCTAGCATAGGCCGAGTTACGGCTTTAGAGATAGCCCGAGAAGGCGGTAACGTTGTATTACTAGGGCGCAATAGCAAAGTACTTAAATACATAGCTAGTGAGCTTCCTGAAGACCACACTTGGATAAATAGCGGTAATCACTTAGCAGTCACTGGTGACATTACCAACGAAGAGCATAGTGAAAGGCTAGTCTCACATATTGTAGAAAAATATAATAGAATTGATACTGTGATAAACATTAATACTGAAATTGAATTTAGTCAGGTGCTTTTGACAGAGTTGTCAAAGACTAAAGGTAGTATCGTGAATGTGTCTTTATTATCCGATACCAGTGCCAGTTGGTCGATAGAAAGCTATAAGCAGACCCAAGCAGACCTAGAAAAATATAATAAACAACTGGCTCATGAGCTAGGACCACAAGGCATTAGAGTCAATGGCGTACATGCTGGGCTAACAACAGAAGACAGCGATGATGTTGATAATGTGAAACTGTTTGTTGATCAAAGTGCGCTAGGTAGATTGGTCGAAATGAATGAAATTAGTGAAGCCATTTTATTTCTATCCAGTAACGATGCTTGTATGATTACTGGAGCCACGCTAGCTGTTGATGGCGGATTGGCTTTAACTGACTAGCCTGTTTTGTTGTATTCAACTATTTTGTATTGCTCTTAAATTTTTATTTATTTGAACCTAAAAAAAGACCTATCTATATTTAGATAGGTCTTTTTTTGCAGTAAATTCATTGATCAAGCTGTTGCATCCGATGTTTATTTATTGATATCTCTTAAGGGCTTTGACATTTTTTCTGGATACTTAGGCACTACCCCTTTATACTGCTCAACAATTTTCACCAGGTCTTTATCATAATCACCTGTGGTGTACACCGGCTTTAAAAACCGAATCTCTTTGGTTTTATAATCCATAGCTACAGGAATAATAGGCACTTGAGCGCCTTCAGCAATATAATAAAAACCTGTCTTCCACTTATCAGTATAGTTTCGAGTTCCCTCTGGCGCTAACCCCAAATACAATGACTCACTCGACTTTAAGCGATCAATAGTTGCTTGTAGTACTGAGCCCTTTTTACTGCGGTTAATAGGAATGATGCCGGCCCACTTAAAGAAACGAGCCAAGACAGGATACTTAAACAAGCTGTCTTTTCCCATAATATTAATGTCTAAGTCCAAGCCTAGAACTAAAGGTATCGCATACAATCCATCAAAATTTGAGGTGTGTGGCAGTGCTAGAAATACCGCTTTTGGCACATTAGGAATTTCACCAACAGCCTTCCAGCCCATAAGTTTAAACAAACGCCGAGCAATAGGTGGTGCAATACTTCCGCCACGTCTTGGTACTTTATCGCCTAAGCTTTTATGGGTTAGCTGCCTTAACTTGGCTGCTGATTCGTTTTTTGATGTATCATTATTAGACATTAAGCTGTGTCCCTACATTTAATTTTCTAAATTGATTGGTACTGGCTTAAACCATAATCTCAGCAAGATCTCCCTTACTCTCCAGCCAGGTCTTACGATCAGAGGCCCTTTTCTTCGCCAACAACATATCCATAACGCTGTTGGTCAACTGCATATCATCCATGTCCAGCTGTACTAATCTACGTGTATCTGGGTTCATAGTGGTTTCACGCAGCTGCTCGGGACTCATCTCACCCAAACCTTTAAATCGAGTAATTTGTGGTTTTTTATTGCCAGGCACCTTACTTAATATATGCTCAAGTTCACTTTCATCAAGTGCATAGTGAACTTCTTTGCCTATATCAATTCTATATAGGGGCGGCATTGCTACAAACAAGTGACCCGCATCAACTAACGCTGGAAAATGTTTGACAAATAGCGCACAAATTAAAGTCGCAATATGCAGACCATCAGAGTCAGCATCAGCCAAAATACAGATCTTATCGTAACGCAGCTCTGATAAATCATCAGATGCTGGGTCTACCCCAATAGCAATAGCAATATCATGGATCTCACGGCTTGAGAGTACAGTATCAGGTGAGACTTCCCAAGTATTCAGAATCTTACCACGCAGGGGTAAAATAGCCTGGAAATGACGGTCACGTGCCTGTTTGGCACTACCCCCAGCTGAATCACCCTCTACCAAAAATAGTTCAGCTCCTTCTCTGATACCGCCTCGGCAATCCGCCAACTTACCTGGTAGTGCTGGCCCCTGAGTAATCTTTTTACGAGCTACTTTCTTAGCTGACTTTAAACGTTTACCAGCTTTGGAGATAGCCAACTCAGCAATTTGCGTGCCTAATTCTGCGTGTTGGTTTAACCACAAGCTAAAGGCATCTTTGGCTTGTGCCTGTACCGCACCTGCTGCCTCTCGACTTGATAAACGTTCTTTGGTTTGCCCTGAGAACTGCGGCTCTGAGAACTTCAGAGATAGGATATAGTTCACCCCATCCCAGACATCTTCACCGGTTAACTTAACATTGCGGGGTAATAAGTTATGAATCTCACAAAACTCACGTAGTGCTTCTAAAATACCGGTACGTAAGCCATTAACATGAGTTCCCCCTTGGGCTGTGGGAATCAGGTTAACATAGCTTTCTTGAATAGGGTTGCCCCCTTCAGGTAACCACGACAAGGCAAAAGTAACCCCTGAACGCTCTCCTTCTTTGGCATCATAAGAGAAGTAAAATGGCTCAGGCGGTAATGTCTCTAGCCCATCAAGTTGCTCGTTTAGATACTCAACCACGCCATCGGTAAACTGCCAGACCACTTTATCTTTATTGGCTTCATCATAAAACTCTATGGTTAAGCCAGCTGCTAGCACCGCTTTTGCCTTCAGGTTATGTTTAAGCTGTTTGACACTAAATTTAGGGGTATCAAAAAAGGTTTCATCAATCCAAAAACGAACCTTGGTACCTTTTTTGCGTTTGTTAGGACTCACTGATTCTACTAATTTTGTGACAGCAACCCCATTCTCAAAAGCAATATCATACTGGATACCATCACGCCAGACAGTAACCTCAACTCGCTTTGAGAGGGCGTTAACTACTGAGATACCGACTCCGTGTAATCCCCCAGATACTTGATAATTACTGGTATTAAATTTACCGCCAGCATGTAGACGGGTTAAAATAATTTCAATACCAGTTTGCTTAAATTCAGGATGAATATCTGTGGGCATCCCGCGTCCATCATCTTCCACTGATAATGAACCATCCTCATGCAGTTGTACCTTGATCGTTTTAGCATGGCCCGCTAAAGCCTCGTCCACTGAGTTATCTATCACCTCTTGTGCCAAGTGATTTGGACGGGTAGTGTCAGTGTACATACCAGGACGACGGCGTACAGGCTCAAGACCTTCTAAAACTTCAAGTGACTGTGCTGTGTAATTGCTCACAATAATATCCTTTGCTTAATTAAGCTTTTAATTATGAACCATATTATAACTAATATCGGAAGGCATAGGGGACTAGCAGGCGTATTAACGACAGCATGTGACGCAAAGAAGGCACGTCCGTAATAGTGACTACTGCTGAGACAATAAATACTCCATAATAATAGGCAACTGTTGCTCAAAATCTGTCATACGATGGTCACCTCCAGGTTGTAAAGCCACTTCTACTCCTTGAGACTGATAAAAATCAGTGGCCACTTTGGGATCTAGTAACTCATCTCCTTGTTTGATCACTGCAAAAACTTTCTCAGGATAAGTTATCTGCTGCAATTTATGAGCTGTAAACCAATCTAAGTCCTGTAATGTCATTGCCCAGCCTCCAGTAGTTCGATAAATCACTGTAGCAGCGCTATCATCACAAGCAATAGTATCTATTACTTTGTCGTCAACGAAGCGCTGTAAGCTAATATGAGGCTTAGTACTGGGGTTTAATAGTACAGCAGGGCAACCGGTCTCATTACTAACTAAGCTGGCAAAATAGCCCCCTAAAGAGCTGCCCATTACTGCCACCTTCCTATCCGCTTTTTGCTCTTGTTGCACCAATTCACACAATCGATCAAATACCTCGTTAGGGGCTTGATTCAAATCGGGTCTAATAATTTCAATATCAGGATAATGAGCCCTGCAATATTTCTCCAGCAACACACCTTTTACCGAATTTGCGGTGCTATCAAGACCATGAATATATATTACTTTCATATCAAATCCTTATCTTTAATAGTTTAAGCAAGATTATCACGAATGAAAGCTACAAAGGAATCATGCTAAAATTGCTTAATGCACAAAAGCTTATTCTACTAGGGGTTATAACCAACTTCAGGTCCTTAGTCTGTAATAAAAGTGAGTCACTTAATATAGGACCTTAAGGCAGGGACGGTATAAAAGTCATGTTTGATCAAATTGAGCTGTTCGAAATTGAAAACCCCTGTATCGGGGTTTGCCAAAGCAATAAAAAAGGCTATTGCTTTGGTTGCTTGCGCAGTCGTCAAGAGCGTCAATTATGGTTAAAAATGACTAATGAAGAGAAAAGAGAGGTGTTGAGACTTATTGTGGGTCGGAAAAAAAGAATCGAGCAAATGCGTCAGCGTCAAAGACAACAAATGGAATTGGATTTCGAGCAAGATGTAGAGATTGGAGATCTATTTCAAGATTAATTACAGAACTAGATAAGTTATAAATAAGCATGTGCACAAATATCTAGAAATCGTGCACAAAGAAAAAGCCCCCGCAACATAAGTTGCGGGGGCTTTTAGGTATAGGGAGCTGACGATGACCTACTCTCACATGGGCGAACCACACTACCATCGGCGCTACGATGTTTCACTTCTGAGTTCGAGAAGGGATCAGGTGGTTCCATCGTGCTATTGTCGTCAGCAAAGGGGGTATAGATATGAGTTG
>NZ_JMKP01000021.1 GCF_000685805.1 Psychrobacter phenylpyruvicus DSM 7000 = NBRC 102152
TGAAGTGCACGACAGTCAAGTTGCAAACGACCTAATAGAAGTGATTGAACAGGCAGAATATTTTATAGCTGATAAAGGATACGATTCGCAGAAAATCAGAGATAAAGCGATAGAACATGGCATGAGAGCGGTTATTCCTAGAAGAAAAAATACGAAACAACCTAACCCAGAGTTTGACAGTTACCTTTATAAATTACGCCATCTAGTTGAAAATATGTTCGCTCGATTAAAGCATTTTCGCAGTATAGCAACACGCTATGAAAAGCTAGCACGCAATTTTAAATCTATGCTTTACCTAGCTTGTACTATTATTCACTGTAGGTTAAATTGAGGACACGCCCTAGTGTAACCAATATTTAATCTCCTATATTTTGCTGTATTATCAACATATTATAAAACAAGTGCAGCTTTTCAAGGCTTAAACCAAGGCATTTAAAATTATTTCAATTTTTTTGCAAAAAAGGTTTGACACCAAGTTTTAAATGTATATAATACACACCCACAGAGCGATAGCTTAGGGTGATTAGCTCAGTTGGTAGAGCGTCTGCCTTACACGCAGAATGTCGGCAGTTCGAGCCTGTCATCACCCACCATATTTTAGATACAATCACTTCCTTTAGAAAGTGGCTAAATATTCTAAAGCGACCTAAGCAGCGGTAGTTCAGTTGGTTAGAATACCGGCCTGTCACGCCGGGGGTCGCGGGTTCGAGTCCCGTCCGCTGCGCCATATCTTAAAACTTAATAAGCTTTATCTAGCTTAACAGTTTCAACCTCAAGTATTTATTGCTTGAGGTTTTTTTGTGTCTATTGATTCTACCTACTGTAATATAAATCCCATCTATTTGGTGTTATTTGGGCTAAACATCTCTTATAAAATCAACAACAAAAAACAATGGTATCCACATTGTGCATTATCTATCCTATTAACTGTGTTATATCATCACGAACGTATAAATAAGGCTTCTTTAAGCCAAGAAAACTTTAAAAATTAAATCAATAAAATCTCTAATAATACCAACAAAATAATAGGTGAATTATGCAGCATTTTTATCCTTTATATTTAGCCAATAAAGCCCATGAAGGCGCGGATGAGGCTTTAGAAGTGGTCAATAAGTATGATCAACAAATGGTGGCTGAAGTGGCCCGTGCCGATGAACAACTATTGGAAGAAGCCATTGCTGCAGGGGTCAAAGCTATTCCGGCGATGCAGGCCTTAAAGCCTTATCAAAAGCAGCGTATTTTGCTGGACTGTGTTGCTAAATTTAATGAAAGGTTTGATGAGTTTACTGAAGCATTGATTGCAGAAGGGGGTAAGCCAGAAGGTGCTGCTAAAGCAGAAGTTAAGCGTTTAATTGCTACCTTCCAGTTTGCTGCTGATGCAGTGACTAATCTACCTGAAGGCGAGGTTATCCCATTAGAGGTTACCGAAGCCGGTGCCGGGTATCGCGGCTTTAGTAAGAGAGTGCCTATTGGGCTGTGCGGCTTTGTCTCCCCATTTAATTTCCCCCTAAATCTAGTGGCTCATAAAATAGCACCAGCCATTGCTGCAGGGTGTCCTTTTATCCTAAAACCAGCGAGTTACACCCCTATTGGGGCACTGTTAGTTGCTGAAGTATTGGCCGAAACAGATCTGCCTGAAGGAGCTTTCTCTATCTTACCAATGTCGTCAAAGATTGCCGATAAGCTAGTCACTGATGAGCGTATCAAACTCTTGTCCTTCACAGGTTCTGATAAAGTGGGCTGGGATATGAAAGCGCGTGCTGGTAAGAAAAAGGTAGTGCTAGAGTTGGGCGGTAATGCAGCGGTGATGATTGAGCCAGATGCGGATCTAGAAACAGCACTGCCTAGAGTGATTACGGGCGGGTATAGTCAAGCAGGGCAGGTATGCATTAGCGTGCAGCGGGTACTTATTCATAAAGATATTTACTCACAAGTCAAAGACAAGCTTGTGGCTTTAGCCAAAGAGGTGAAAGCGGGCGACCCTAGCGATGCTGACGTGGTCATTGGTCCTATGATCGATAAAGCAGAATTAGAGCGTGTTGATCAATGGATTCAAGAAGCAGTACAAGAAGGGGCGACGTTATTGTGCGGCGGTAAGATTGAAGGCCCAGTTATGAATGCCACTATTCTTGAAAATGTGAGTCATGACTCTAAACTATATA
Organism: Psychrobacter phenylpyruvicus DSM 7000 = NBRC 102152; assembly: GCF_000685805.1. GTDB lineage: Bacteria > Pseudomonadota > Gammaproteobacteria > Pseudomonadales > Moraxellaceae > Psychrobacter > Psychrobacter phenylpyruvicus. The sequence continues at coordinate 2,163 of NZ_JMKP01000021.1, forward strand.
AAGACGAAGTTTTTGGTCCTGTTATGATTTTGGAAGCTTATGATGACTTTGATAAAGGAATTGAGCTTGCCAATGACAGCCGCTTTGGGCTACAAGTAGGGGTGTATACCTCCAATATCAAAAAGGCAATGCAGGCCTGGGATACTATTGAAGCGGGCGGTGTGATTATTAATGATGTGCCTACCTTCCGAGTTGATAATATGCCCTATGGCGGTGTGAAGGACTCAGGCTTTGGCCGTGAAGGGGTCAAATATGCCATTGAAGATATGAGTGAAATACGTTTGATGGTGGTAAAAGACTAGAGCTTAAATATATAGCCATACAAATGGCTATAGATGAGTCACTGATGTATAAGTAACTTATGTATAAGTAACTGATATTTAAACAATAAAAAAGCAGCCTTACTCTATGGCAGGGCTGCTTTTTTTATTAAAGAGCTTTTAGTTCGACGTTTTTTGGAATTTAAGAATTTGCCATAATTCTTCTTCATTGGCGACTATATCAGCAAGAGTATAGCTGTCCATGACTTGCAAAAAGGCTTGAGTCGCCTGATAAAACACCGACTTTAATTTACAAACTGGGGTTATTTCACATATTTCAGCTGGTTTTTTAGGGGTTTTGACAAGGCTAGGCTCAGTATTCTTGCCCGTTAACTTCGTAGTGACTTGAGCAAAACAGGGGACCATTTGAAAATCAGGCTCTGTTTGACGAATAACTTCACCAACAACGATATCTTCCGCAGGCTTTGCCAAACGGATGCCCCCATTTTTACCACGAATACTTTCAATGTAACCAATTTGAGCCAGCTGGTGAATAACTTTAGTTAGGTGACTGCGAGAGATTTGATAGCTATTGGCAATGTCGGTTATCGTCGCTAATGTTTCACTTTCTGGAGTGACAGCAAGGTACATCAAGGTGCGTAGTGCATAATCACTATAGTTGGTAAGGCGCATATATTTTACCCTTTAGATAATAATAAAATAGAATAAAAGTTAAAGGGATTAACCGCTTTATTCGTCTTGGCTTTAGTCAATACTGTTATAATTGTTGTTAATACGCTTTGGGCGTTAGACAACAGGCAGGTAGTGGTGGTTATGATAAATTATATATTGATAGCTCATTTATTAGGAGCGACAATTTGGACTGGAGGGCATTTAATACTATCTTTGGTTGTGCTGCCAAAAGCATTAAAAGCCCAAGAGTTGACGGGTTTAATGGCCTTCGAAGAGCAGTTCGAAAAAATAGGAATGCCGGCCTTGGTGTTGCAAATTATAACAGGGTTGTGGATGGCCTACAGACTGCTGCCTGATGTTAGTCTGTGGTTTGGTTTTGACAATGATTTAAGTCTGTTAATTACGACAAAAATAACGCTATTGGCTATGACTATTTTGGTTGCATTGCATGCCAGATTTAGAGTTATACCTACTTTATCAGTCGCTAAACTAGGTTTCTTTGCCCTACATATTGTGACCGTCACGCTACTGTCCGTAAGCTTCGTTGTCGTCGGTTCGTTATTTAGAACGGGGCTAAGTTAATTATAACAAACTGACTAAATCTTTATAATTAACTTGTCTCGCTAAATCTACTTAACCAAATAAACCATCACCTCTGGGTTTAGCAAGGATAGCCAAATAACTGAAGCAAAATAAAACGAAACAGGCTACCCAAGCACTTTGAGCCAGCATAATCCACATTAGGTAAGCATCAGGTGCAATCAGCGGCATTATTACTCGAAATACGAAAGCCAGTGCCATCAAAGCAAACATTAGGTTTAAGGTTGTTGGTGGTGAGTGAATGCTGCGCCCGGTATGTCCTAAAGAAACTCTTGCCATCATTGCTACAGTCATCATGCCCACGCCCGATAAAGCTAACGCGTGAACAGCAATGCTATGATTAAAGGCAAGCCAAGGCTGGAGGGCAAACAAAAAGAAGCTGATACACATGCCCATAAAGGCGACAAACAGCGACCAGAGTAACGGTTTTTGCCACAATCTAGGATTATACCAACCTATTAGGCGTAGGGAATTAACGACAGCCACAATAAAGGCACTAGCACTGACCAGATAAGGGTTGGGGTAAAACACATCGGCAATCATAAATATCAAAAATGAGCCTAGGCTAAGGGCATCTAACGTTTTACTGTTTTTGACATTAACTTCCTGATCACTATCGAAGCTGAGTCCTCGCTCAATGAAGAAGGGGACCACTCGGCGACCAATGGTGAGCACTATTCCCATGACCAGATATAAGCCCAAATAGACCCCAATACGTAAATAATCCTGATCTGCTGTAAAAATTCCCCAGTAACATAAGCCATTACCTACCGTCAGTAACACAAGCTTCGAGATAATCCCCATCTGCTTGTATTGCTTGACCGCCATTACTGCCTTAATAATTACCCAAGCAGTCAGTCCCATAAATAGCAAATCAAATATAATGGCCATGGCCAACCAAACAGGGAAGGCAGTTAAACCAATGCCTAATGCTGCCCAAGCAATACGTGCCAGCAACCAACAGCCAAAAATGGCCCCTAAACGATAACCATAAGGCATCATTATCCCAGTCCAAGTTTTCACCGCGGTTAATAAAAAACCAGAAATGATGGCCATAGCGTAACCATAAAGCATCTCATGCGCATGCCAATAAAAAGGATTAATCTGGGCCGCATCGATCTGGGTGTGGCCAAAAAAGATAACCATCCACAGCACCATGATAAGGATAGCAAAAATAGCACCCCCGCTAAAAAAAATGCGGAAGCCTAGGTTTAAAATAGGGTGAGGGGAGTAAGGGGCTTTATTTGGGGGCTGAATCTGTAACATATAGCGCCTTTAAGTAAGCAGAATAAATGAATACGCTAAATAGAAAATATTGAGGGTGGATGATATTTTAAACATTCATAAATAATGAATGTTATTATACCCAGTTCATAGCCAGATTGATAGAGTGTTGATTTAGGTTTATAGGAGCCACGAAAAAACCCCTAGATGACCGTAGTCAATTAGGGGGTGGAGAAAGCGATATTTATGGTTCTAGTTATTATTATACGAATGTTAAAGCTTAGACTTAATATAGTTAATCTTTATAAATCAAAAGAATATATTAGTAATTGATAATTATTAACTAACAAACATTATAAAGTAAAACTATTGAAAAGTAAATGATAGTAATTATCATTATCGAGGATTAGAGAAAGTTTATCGTTCTCTCTAAACTCAGTAATTTGTTACTATAGGCACAGCCTAATCGCTATAAAAAAGAATTTGTAAAAGGATAAGTTTGTGTCAAATCAAGTGTACGATGTCACGCTAAGCGATAATGAATTAATGCGTTATTCGCGTCAGATACTACTGCCAAGTTGGGATATCTCTTCTCAAGAGAGGTTAAAGGCCAGTACGGTGGTTATGCTAGGGGCAGGTGGGCTGGGCTGTCCAGTTTCAGAAACTTTGGCCCGAGCAGGAATTGGCGCAATTCACCTTATTGATGATGATGTTATTGAGCCGAGTAATCTACAGCGGCAAACCTTGTTTACGGTAGAGGATATTGGACAAGGCAAAGCAAAGACGGCGTATGAAGCGTTATTAAAGATCAACTCATTTGTAAAGGTAAGCTATGCTGATCAACGGCTGACTGCCGCAAATGCTGCCTCATTGCTATTGGTCGATAAGGCCAAAGCCAGCGATAATCCATTTCTACTGCTGGACTGTACTGATAACTTCGCAGCTAGAGAGTTACTGAATCAGGTCAGTGTGACGCACAATATCCCCTTACTGTCTGCCTCTGCAATTGGGATGTCAGGACAGTTGGCCTTATATGAGCCAAGCAAAAAAAATGGGTGTTATCATTGTGTATTTGGTGAGGCGCTAGAGTCTGAGGCAACTGACAGCAGCCAGACCCAGACTTGTGCCAACTCTGGGGTATTGGCCAGCACCACTACGATTATGGGTAATCTTCAGGCCAATGCGGCGCTGCAGTACTTGGGCCGAGGACTTAATCCCCTTGAAGGTCAGTTACTTATTTGGGACGGCAGTGCCATGACCCAGCATAAGCTGCGTTATAGGCAAGATAAGAAATGCCGAGTCTGTGCCGGCTAGCTGATAGTCTGATTAACCCTGTCAAGCCAACCGACCAATATCAGAATTACAGCTTAATATTAACATTTAACATCAGGATATTAAGCTTAAAACTCAATATACTGCTCAACTAGCGGGCTAAGATCAATCTCAACCCCTAGGTTAACCAGGTTCCAGTATTGTCCAGACACGGTGCGATCTACCATCATCGTCGAGGCTGAGGGCTGAAATTGCTTAAAGTATTTTAGCCCTTGTTTGGCTTGGCTCATCACATCAAAGTGAATGCTGCTGTTGCCAAAATCAAATGGCCCGGTATGGTAAGGGGCGATGGACAAAGGCGTTAGCCCTATCTGCAGCCACTGCTCATAAAAGCTGCCCGGCACCAACACTTCATCTTCTCGGCGGATACCTAGTGCCACCAAATCTTGCTCCAGTGCGGTAACATCTCCTTTTAAAGCATGCTTGGCAAAGCGTCTAAACAATTGGATTTCTGCATCACTGTAGGTTCGAATACCGCCGAAGTCATAGGCAATAACGCTGCCATCTGGACGAAAAGCAAAGTTACCTGGATGGGGGTCACAATGCATACGATATAGCTCAAACAGCTGCCCGGCACTAAAGTGAAATAGGCGAGTAGCAATCTTTTGTTTTATCTCATTATCCCAAGTAGCGGCCACACTCAGTGGCTCACCCAACTCCTCAGTGAGGGTTAAAATACGTTTGGTGGAGTGGCTTTTGATAACCTTGGGTATGATCAACCCTGGGTCATCAGCATGAAAAGCACCAAATATGGCTAGGTTTTGAGCCTCTTTGAGGTAATCTAGTTCGTCTCTTAAACTGTCACGTATTTCGGCAAATATCTGATCTTGTAGTTCGCGGCTCATGTTTAGAACGCCGGTCATCTTCAGCGCCATCCTGACTTGTTTTAAGTCGCTGTCACAGTTTTTATCAACATCTGGATACTGAACTTTGACTACCACAGCTTGACCGCTAGGCAATACCGCTTTGTGCACTTGTCCGATAGAAGCGGCTGCAAAGGGCTGTTCTTCAAATTCAAGGTAAGCTTCATCAATAGGCAGGCCAAGCTCACTCTCGACTTGTGACTTAATTTGGGAGTAGGGCATAGGCGGGGCGTTGTTTTGTAGTTTCTCTAACGCAGTGGCAACCTCGGGAGGAAATACTTCTTTATACTGTGAAGCTATTTGACCCACTTTCATGACGGCCCCTTTCATCTCGCCTAAAGTTTCGGCGATTTGAATTCCCACTTCTTGCAGCATTTGTGAGCGAGCTTCTGCGCGCTTATTTTCATCGCTTGAGAAGGTTTTGATAGAGTTTTTTGCCGCTTTACCTGCGATGCTTGCCGTCATGCCGGCGAGTTTCATAAAACGTTTGCTTGAGGATGCCATAGTAAATTGCCTTAACCCTTAATCGGGCTTTTAAAAGGGGGACAAATATTCAAAAATGTCAAAACCAGTAGTCATAAGTATAGGTCATTTTCTGACCTATATCGTTAGTGTAGCGTTGGCTAATTATTAATTATATAAAGAGTGCTGATAAAGGGTACTTATGCCTTGTAAAAGCTTTCTATAAAATAGGTTAGCGCCATATCATAGCCTAAGTGACCTAAGCCACATATAACGCCTACCGCTTTATCACTAAAGTAAGAGTGCTCTCTAAAAGGCTCACGGCTGTGGATATTGGAGAGATGCACCTCTATAAAAGGCTTGTTGATTGCCAATAAAGCGTCGCGTAGAGCCACTGAAGTATGAGTGAAAGCTGCTGGGTTAATAATGACAGCATCAACTTTATCTTCACTGTCTGCTAACAAACCATGATGTTGTACCGCATCTACCAGATCACCCTCATGGTTGGATTGGATACTGATTAACTCAATATTATGCTGGTTAGCAGCGTTGTTTAGACGCTGCTCGATATCTTGCAGGGTAGTGTGCCCATAAATTTCAGGCTCGCGTAACCCCAATAAATTTAAATTAGGGCCGTTGATTAATAAAATTCTACGATGAATTGGCTGTGAAGTAGGCTGGGTCATAATAAGCTCGATAAAAATAGCGGTTATATAATTAGAGGCTATCTGTTATTTTGGTTTTTGGCTGAGTGATAGCTGAGAGATAATTATAATACTATACCGAGTTTTATATCATTAATATTGAATAAGTGCAGATATTTAAAGGTTTTAGTCGCCAAAAGATGAAAAAAAGGTCAAAAAAATAGCAAGATAGTGTGAAAGTTATGTTAAAACACTTTGTGTTAATAAAATGCCGTGCTATGATTAGTTTTAGATAACAAACATGTCTGTAATGTAACAGAAGTAGAAATATGCTGTTTTAATAGTTTATAAGATAGCAACTGACTCTTAAGTTGTAAGCATTATAAGGTATATGTTGGTTACTAAGTGGTAATAAGCCACTTCTTATACCCAGTATTAGCATTTCAGGCTTCAGCTTATATGCTTTAATTGGGGTCTAATTGAAGTTTTGTTAATTAAGTTTTAGGAAGTAAATTATGTCAGCTCGTGAGCAAGGTACTGTTAAGTGGTTTAATGATGCAAAAGGATTTGGCTTTATTCAACGTGAAAGCGGTGAGGATATCTTCGTTCATTTCCGCGCTATTCAAGGTGACGGCTATCGTTCACTTCAGGACGGTCAAAAAGTAGAATTTGTGGTTACTGAAGGTGAAAAAGGCTTACAAGCTGAAGAAGTTACTAAAATAGACGCTTAATACACTCAATACCACATACACTCAATACCACATACCCTCAATACCACAGAGGTTAATGCTGGTCATTAACCAACCTGTTTATTGATCCAAAAAGTCAATGTGTCAAATCTAAATAGCTTTACTGCTAAATTGGATTTGATATGTTGGCTTTTTTTTATGAACTGTCATAATTAACCCTATCTAACTTAGGCATTGGTGATGGCAATGACCTATAATAGCTTAAAAATAGCCAATAGCTAAGAAGCAAATTCCTTTATTATAAGGCGGTAAAGCATTTTGCCTGCACCGGCTTAGCAATCACCAAAGTAGCGTACTAATAACCATAAATGACGTAAACACTAAGGAAGTTTAATGGATGATTTTATTAAATTTAACGATTTGGAGTTAAGTGACAGTGTCCTAAAGTCTGTGGAAGAGTTAGGCTTCACTCAGTTGACGCCGATTCAGGCCCAAATTTTGCCGCACACGTTAGCGGGACAAGATGCCATTGGTCAAGCACAAACCGGCACTGGAAAGACAGCCACTTTTCTTATTACCATCATAGAAGCTTTATTAAAGCGCCCATTTCAGGCTGATGAAAAGCGATATCTGGGGGAGCCAAGGGCGTTAATTTTGGCACCAACCCGTGAGCTTGCTAATCAAATCTTTGAGGATGCCATTGCTCTGACCAAACATACCCAGCTGCATAGTGTCTGTGTGATGGGCGGGATAGATTATGAGCAGCAGACAGCAGCTTTGGATCAAAGCTTTACCGATATCCTGATTGCAACGCCAGGTCGTTTGATTGATCTAATACATAGGGGTCATGTCTTTTTGGACCGTATCGAAGCATTTGTATTAGATGAAGCAGATCGTATGCTGGATATGGGCTTTATTCCTGATATTAAGCGGTTGATGCGTTATATGCCGCCCAATACTGATAGACAGAGTCTATTGTTCTCAGCCACCTTTAACCAAGATGTTATGAATTTGGCTTATCAATGGTTACTTACCCCCGTCTTTGTTGAGATTGAGCCTGAACATAAAACCAGTGACCTGGTCGAGCAGCACTTCTACCTATTAGCAGAAGCCGATAAATATGAGGCATTGAGCCGTATCTTGGCCTCAGAAAAGGCGGATAAAGTCATTGTTTTTGCCAATCGAAAAGATCAGGTTAAGCGCTTGTATAACCGACTGGGAGCAGAACACAACGTGGTTATGCTCTCGGGTGATGTGGATCAAAGTAAACGTGAACGCTATCTAGATAAGTTCAAAAACGGTAATGCCAAAGTGTTGGTGGCTACAGATGTTGCAGGGCGCGGCATTCATGTGGATGATGTCAGCCATGTAGTGAACTACACTTTGCCCGATCAGCCTGATGATTATGTACACCGTATAGGACGTACCGGACGCGCAGGACAAAAAGGGGTTAGCATTAGCTTTGTGAGTGAAGATGATGCCTTTAATTTACCGGCTATTGAAGCTCATTTAGATACTAAACTGAAGCTTGAGCAGTTTGATTAATTGACAACTGCTGTAATTTAAAATAGAAAATATAAATAGGGCTACTGAATCAGTAGCCCTATTTGTTATTGCTTATTTGCAAGGTGCTAATTTCTATTTAGACAGTTTGCTATTTAGACAGTTTTCTATTTATAACTGCATTCTATTTATAACTGAATTCTATTTATAAAAGATATAGCAGGTCATACTATTTTAGTGAGCGTGATTCTGCATAGGCATCTCTTCTGTTGAATGCATTTCATGACCAGCCATGCCTTCATTAGGCATAGAGTGCTGATCGTGAGCACCGTGTTCGGCAGGCGCAGACATTGAGCTGTCGTGCATTTGATGTCCACCATGCGCTCCGTGATCGCCATGACCGCCCATATGTTTCATTGCCATAGGTAGAGCTATCACTGCCAATCCCGATAGAATCATAATGATCCCATTTAATTGACGTAATTTATAGCGGCCAATTTGTTTGTGTAGCCAGCCCACTGTCTCTTGGGTAGCGACCAGCATAGGAACTGTACCTAAGCCGAAAACGAACATCAATAATGCTCCAGTGGCAATATCATTACCAACTACCGCCATAAGTAGGGCGCCATATACCAAGCCACAAGGCAAGAAACCCCATAGTAAGCCTGCGGCTAAGGCTCTTGGGAAAGTGTTTAACGGAAAAACTTTTTGACGTAAGGGAGATAGTTTTCTCCAAACGCCCATGCCTACTTTTTCAAGTTTATCTAAAAAAGGCATACCCAGCATAGATAGGCCGATGAATACCAATACCAACCCTAATAAAATACGAGGGGTTGAGTTACCCATCAGTATTGGAGCCAAAACGGTAGTGCCAATAATGCCAGCAATAATCCCTAAAATTGAATAACTAATCAGTCGACCAAAGTGATAAGTGGCAATTAGCCCTCGTTTCTTTAAAGGACTGACCTCTTGCATTGATAAACCAAAAGCAGTAACCAAGCCACCACACATCCCTAAACAGTGTGGTGAACCAAAAAAACCCATAGCAAATGCTGCTAACAATAAAGGAGTTGTCATAAAAAATTATCCGTAAGGTTTGGTTTTTGGAGCAAATTGAAGGATCACAGTTAACAACTATTTGCCATCAGCTGATTTATCTTTACTATTAGCTTGAGAGGTATTGCTAGTATCCCATTGATTATTATTAATCTTTGTGGAAGCTGTATCGGTTTGAGGCGTAGCAGGATTGCCACCTAGAGCTTGTCTACGCTCTTGACGATCATCTAAGATAACGCGCTGCGACTCATTATCCAAATCTTCAAATTGATTGGATTTTACGGCATAGCGAACCGCCCAAATACCAATCACGAATAGCATAAGGCTTAACGGAATAAGTAAATACATGCTGACCATATTAGGCATCCATTTTTTAAAAGTACGGTTAATTGAATAAAAATATCAGCTAACAATAAAAGGCACAGTCATCAACTTCAAAAATATAATATATCTTTAAGTATATTATACTGATTTTTAGTAAAAAAATACTAAAAAACAAGGGTTTAATTCTAACAGAGTTGTCTAGAAAGTCTTCACATCTTCAGGCTTTCGACTGCGTAGTAAGGTCTCAAAGCTGACTTCACTGGCTTGACGACAATTATCTTGAGGCACAAACACATCACGAGCATACGCGGCTAACTCATATAAAGTACGACGAGAATGCTGCGCATTATTACTAGGTTCAAGCCAACCTTTTTCCATGGGGAGAGGGGCAGGAATAGGTAAAGCGCGAATACCATTTAATGCAAATTGTCGGCGAGCACGCGTCATATGATAGGCATCAGTGATCAAATACACATTTTGTAAATGCAGACGTTTGGCGGTGAATCTGGCATTTTCACAGGTGTTCATACTGGCATTTTCAGTGATGACATTGTCAATATTATAATTATACAACCAATCTTGCATCCAAGGGGCGTCCACTCCAGTCAATATTATCGGCAATGGGTTCTTGCGCTGATATTGCATCACTGTCTGCATACGCTTCAAGGTATAGTCATTAAGTACAATATCTGGCTTATGCAAAGAAGAGGTTGGGGACTTCTGTGCAGGCTCATCAGTCTTTTGTTTGGGCTGATAGCTGGCTGAAATACTAGATTTTATTTGCCGAGCGTTCTCGGTTTTATTGTTTTTGGCCGAGTTTTGTTGGTCCTGATAGGTATCTGCTTCGGTGAGACCGCCGCCCAACACTACATAAGCTGTCGGCTCATTATTGAAGGGTAGGCTCAAAGACATAGGCGTACTGGGCTGCTTATTATCGACGCTTTCCTTCACCGTAGTGGGGGAGGTCAACACTGGACTTGGGTGCTGTGCGACCTTGGGTATAGGCAGATGATTGAGTACCCACAATCCCACAGTAGAAAACACTGGGGTATAAAACCCAACCAAGGTCATCAAACCTAGTAATAAAAATACCAAAGAGGTCTTTATTACGATATTGACCATGGGGACTATCGGGGTGGGCGACTTAGTCATCGAAGGTGACACCAGGGTAAATTAATAATGGGCTTCATTATTTACCCAGACAGGCTCACGCTCTAAGGCAATACCAAACTGATCTTGGATGGTCTGCTGGATAAGCTGCTGTGTGGCTAAAATATCGTGCTGCGAGGCCGGTGTGTTACTGTCTGCTGCGCTGTGATTTACCAATACTAAAGCTTGTTTGTCATGGGTCAAAATGGGGGCGATACCTTTGCCTTTTAGGCCGGCGTTGTCTATCAACCAGCCTGCAGCGACTTTGGTATGCGTATCGTCCACAGGGTAGCCCACGATATTAGGGTACTCAGTAGATAAGGCGGCAAATTGACCATTGGCAATAATGGGGTTTTTAAAGAAGCTGCCGCAGTTCGGAAGCTGCTTTGGATCAGGTAGCTTCGACTGACGGATTTCGATAATGGCCTGCATTACATCTTTGGCGGTGATTTTTGAGCGTGAATCAGCTTCCGCTTTGGTCATTGCCAAGGTAGAGACATCGCCGTAGTTTGCGGTAACCTTATGGGCGTCTTTATGCAGTTTAAAGCCCACACGGGTAATAAGCCATTGGCCTGCTTGCTGTTTAAAGATACTGTCACGATAATTGAACTGACAGTCATCGTTATCAAATTCATGCCAGGTCTGGGTAGGTAAATGAAAGGCCTTGACATGGGTCATATAATCTTCTAGTTGCACCCCATAGGCTCCTATATTTTGTACCGGAGAAGCCCCAACCAGTCCTGGGATTAAAGCTAAGTTTTCTAAGCCATACCAACCTTGATTCACAGTATGAACCACCAGTTCGTGCCAATTTTCACCCCCCATAACCTCAAGCGTAATGCTGTCGCTATCTTCGGCTAAAATCTCGATACCTTTATAAGTAGGATGCAGCACGCTGGCGTGTAGTAGTTCTGGAAGAATGACGTTACTGCCCCCAGAAAGCACAAATATGGGGGTACCAAGCCTATCAAGCTCTGCCACCACAAGTTCGATATCAGACTCTAAGTTCAGGGTAATTAACCTATCTGCCTGACAAGACAGACGCATGGTATTGTACTCAATTAAGTCTGCAGCCACTGTGGTTAGGTCATTTAATGCAAAGCCCTTACTAGCTCTCTGTGCTGAGAGGTTAGTGGTATTGTCTTGTTGGGCGCTGGAGATTTGAGATATCGGGCACATAGGCGATTTGGAACTCAATTAAATAGACTTAATATTATAGCAATCACCCTATCAAATAAATATGACAGGGTCACCAGAGGATCAGAGACTAATAAAAGTCAATTATAGCTGCCAAGTATCTATCCAAGCATCTACCGACGACTCAAGTCTTTTGATCACCTCTTCAAAACCATCCTCACCGCCATAGTAAGGGTCAGGCACATCTTGGTTGAGATAGCTGGCATCTACTTCACTCATTAATGCCAAGCGAGCAAGGTCCTCAGCGCCAGTTTTTTGTGCGGCAATCTCGCGAATTTGTTGCAAGTCTTTTAGATTTTGAGAATCCATTGCCAAAATTAAATCAAAATCCAAGAAGTCTTGTGGGCTTACTTGACGAGCGACCAGTTTACTAATGTTATAACCATGTTGTTTGGCATGGCTTTGGGCGCGAGGGTCAGGGTGTTTACCGATGTGCCAGTCTCCAGTTCCTGCTGAATCAATTTTCAGAGTTAACCCAGCAATGGCGGTACGTTGTCTCATGATGCCCTCTGCTGTAGGAGAACGGCAGATATTGCCAAGACAAACTAGTAGAACTGACTTAGGTGTCGTATCTGACATAGGCATAAGATAACCTTTAATAATTATTTTAATGAAGTAGGAGAAAAGGGCGGTGTTAGTAGCTTCTTGCGCTAAAACTAGTTGCCGATAGACTAACTAAAGTTAAGTCGCTTAAATAAAAATAGCCCTCTTAAAGTGAAGGCTATTCTAACAAGGTTATAGGGTAAACGATAGTAGAAGACTGCTACGCAGAGGTCAGCATTTAGCACAAATAGCTGCGGTTATGAAGCTGATAATGAGCTTTATGTTAAGTATAGCCCATTAACAGCCTTCTTAATCGGCTTGGTATTTAAAGCGCTGTAAATCACGGCGCTGTTTTTTATTAGGTTTGGTGTCTGGACGAGCTAGATTGGCAAGCTTTCTTTGTTCTGCAAAGTATTCGCGTCTTTTGATACTCTCTTCTGTCTCTTCATACAAAGTTTGAGCCACGGTAGCATTACCGCGTTGAACCGACAAGTCTTTAACCACCACTGTTTTTTCGGTCATAGCAGTGGCTGAGCCTTGACGAATAGTAAGCTCATCACCGACGCTAATCTCTTTACTGGTTTTAACTCTACTTCCAGCAAAATGTACCTTACCGCCCTCAATGGCTTGCTTGGCTAGGCTACGGGTACGATAAAATCGTGCTGCCCATAGCCATTTGTCTAAGCGAACCTTTTGTAGCGAATTGCTATTGTTATCACTGTTTTTTGATTTTGCCATAATTGCCTTACTAATTTTAACCACTGAAGTAGTTGGTTTTTTATGAGCACCTTCTTTATATATGGGGCTAAATTTAATAAGTTCAATTGAAGAGCTTTGATGAAAGTTAGATTATAAGGGTTTTAGCCATAATTTTGTTAGTAATCACTCATTGGCATAGACAATAGGGAGTATAACTCTACCCATTACCGCCTCACCATTGTGATAAAAAGGATGAAGCTTAGCCTGCCTTACTGAACGTACAGCGGATTCATCTATATAACTATTCCCACTAGATTTAGCAATATCAACAGCAACAATATTCCCCAATTTATCAACGATTAAACTTAATATGACCTTATATTCAGCTCCAGATTGGACCTCTGTTATAGCTTTCCAAGGCACTTTTATTTTAGGTTTTATTTTCCAAGAGGCACCACTGGTAGATAAATCGTAGACATAGCCATTTGTGAGATCTACAAGCTCGGCTTGTGCCGGAACAACAGCTATTAAACAGGCGCTAAGCAGCCATTTTAGAGGAGAGTTAGACATAAATTTATCACTTTAATAAGTGGTAGATTAAGGTGCAGTGCTGAAATTAAGTCCTGTTATATTTGGAGCGGGTCAGAGCTAGACTAATTAATCTAATATCAGCACTTATAATCAGCACGCATTTATTCATTATTTACTTCAAAAACAGCTGATAACCCACATTGTCAGTTACTGGGGTACAGTCATAACCAATCTCTTGTAGCATATCTCGTACCTCAAGTGAACTGGTGGCTGTGGCCTGAATTCCAACCAATACTCTGCCATCGGCAGCCCCATGATTTCGATAGTGGAATAGGGTAATGTTGTAATCTGTGCCCAACCTTTCTAAGAAATTGAGCAAAGCGCCAGGACGCTCTGGGAAGCTGACTTTAAACAACTGCTCATCCGTCAGTCCGGCATGACCCCCAATTAAGTAGCGGATATGAGATTTTGCAATATCATCATCGGTTAGATCATGAGCGTCATAACCGGCTTCATGCAAAGAATTTGCAATAGTGTGGCGCTCTTTATCACCCTCTTTTAGGGCAATACCCACAAAAATACTGGCAGGCTCTAAAGAATCAGGTGAAGTGCGACTGCGCGCGCGGTAGTTAAATTCGGTGATATTGCGACCCTTTAAATCACGACAGAATTCTAAGAAAGCACCAGTACGCTCAGGAATAGTAACGGCAAATACTGCCTCTTTTTTCTCACCAATTTCGGTACGCTCTGCAATGTAGCGCAAACGGTCAAAGTTCATGTTGGCACCGGAGATTATGGCCACACAGTTTTTGCCGCTAATTTTGTTTTTGCTCAAGTACTTCTTCATGCCCGCCAGTGCTAAAGCTCCTGAAGGCTCTACGATGCTACGTCTTTCTTCGAATACATCTTTGACCGCTGCACAGACTTCATCATTAGTGCAGGTCACTACCTCTTGTTCGATAAGCTTACCTGAGTTATCGCTTTTTTGTAGGTTGAGTACCTCATAGGGCAGCTCGCCAATTTGTGCCACTGCGGTTCCATCAACGAATAGGCTGACTTGAGACAGTTTGACACGTTCACCCGCTTCAATCGCGGCTTTTAAGCTAGCGGCGCCTTCAGGTTCAACGGCAATGACCTTAATATGAGGGGCAACATCACCTAAGAAGGCCGCTATACCAGCCAGTAGACCACCACCACCTACTGGCACAAACACATAATCTACGTCTCGCCACTGTTGATTAACTTCCAAAGCTACTGTGCCTTGACCAGCAATAACCAGCTCATCGTCATAAGGAGGAATATAAGTTAATCCCTCTTTGATGGAGCGCTCAATGGCATACTGGTTTGAGACATCAAAGCTGTCACCATACAGATCCACGTTACCGCCCAATGCTTTTACCGCTTTAACCTTAATGTCTGGGGTTGTGGTGGGCATGACAATAATGTTTTTTAGGCCTAACTTATCAGCAGAAAAAGCCACCCCTTGAGCATGGTTACCGGCGGAGGCACAAATGACACCCCGAGCTTTTTGCTCTTCAGTTAGCTGACTAATTCGGTTATAGGCGCCTCGTAACTTAAATGAAAAGACAGGCTGCAGATCTTCTCGCTTCAAACGAATGTCGTTGTTAAAACGAGCAGATAATTTTGGTGCAAAATCTAAAGGCGTCTGAATAGCGACGTCATATACGGTAGCCTGGAGAATGTTACGAACCCATTTTGAAAGCATAGATAGTCCTAAAAAATTTATTTACCGATGATCAGGTTAATGGTTTTTGCCCATGAACGGTGACTCACAATTGATAATGGAGTCGATGTCTTTATTTTTGTAACTGTTAAGCCTATGCTGTTTTTTTTAATCGTGCAAGTTTTAGTGGTGAAATTATTGATGATATTAGTTTATTTTATAAATAACTTTTTTTAAGTGATTAAAAAGGCAGCTTTTAAAGGTAAAAGTGGCGAAAAATAAGGGCAGATTTGCTATTATGGCAACTGCATAATTAACGACTAATGTTGGTTATTTAAACCATTTAATTTTATACCTTATTAATTGCATACATAAAAAGGGCAGCTATGAGTCAGCAACTAAAGCTTAAACAAGAAGTCGCAAAAGCAGCATTGGCCTCAATTGACGATGGAATGATCCTGGGTGTGGGCACAGGCAGTACTGTGAACTGTTTGATTGATTTATTGCCACAAGTCAATCTAAAAGGAGCTGTGGCCAGCTCTAAAGTAACCCAAGATAAGTTAGAAGCTTTGGGAATAGAAGTGATGGACCTGAATTTTGTGGGTGAGTTGGACCTTTATATTGATGGGGCTGACGAGGTTAATCCTAATCTACAGCTGATTAAAGGCGGTGGTGGAGCCTTAACTCGTGAAAAGATTGTGGCAGCTGCCTCAAAAGAGTTTTTATGTTTGGTCGATGAAAGCAAGTGGGTCACCCAGCTAGGGCGTGAATTCCCAGTACCTATTGAAGTTTTGCCACAAGCACGTTCTTATGTGGCTCGTGAATTGGTTAAGTTAGGCGGCGAGCCGGTGTACCGTGAAGGCTTTGTGACCGATTATGGGAATCTAATTTTAGACACTTATAATCTTGAAATTACTAGTGCCAGCGAGATGGAGCAAACTCTGAACAATATCGTTGGGGTGGTGTGTAATGGTATCTTTGCCGCCAATCAAGCAGATAAATTATTAATCGCTAAATCGACAGGGGTAGAGCTGTTACAGCGTTAATATAACTTAGAGCTCTATTGTTCTGTTTTATTGTTTTATTAGCATTGGGTTTATGGTTAAATAAAGAGTTGGTAATAGTTTGTGGTTAGTTTTACTTTATATTTGATTTAGTATTGATAACGACACACTAAATTTTGCCACTTGTTTATTAACTCACTGACAAGGATGTCAAACCCATGCCTATCATCTCCCTTAATGGCGCTGAAATTTATTACGAAGACAGTGCTCCTGAACAAACTAACTTACCCCTAGATCAACGAAAACCTGTGCTGCTATTTGCGCACGGATTATTATGGGGTACCCACCTTTATGACAAGCAAGTCGAGTATTTCAAACCAAATTATCGCTGTATTGCTTTCGATTTTCGAGGACAGGGTAAATCTGAAATCACCAAATCTGGTTATGATATGGACAGCTTGGCAGAAGATGCTATCGCTTTATTAGAAGCATTAGAGATTAAACAATGCCATTTCGTTGGCTTATCCATGGGCGGCTATGTCGCACAGCGCGTGGCGTTAAAGCGTCCGGATTTATTGCAGTCCTTGATTTTGTTAGACACAGCAGCCGAAGCTGAAAGTCCAGAAAAGAAAGCGGGATATGAAAAGCTACTAAGGGCAATTCACTGGTTAGGGGTTAAACGAATCAGTAAAAAGGTGATGCCAATTATGTTTGGGGAGACCTTTTTAAACGATAAGTCCCGTAGGCAGGAGTATAAAACTTGGCTTGAGCACCTTAAGCGAAATAACAAAAAAGGGGCTACTAGGGCTACTATTGGAGTTATAGAGCGTGATGAGGTATTAAGCCGCCTGCCTGAAATTCGCCTGCCAACTTTAATTGTTGTCGGGGACGAAGATAAGCCCACTCCTTATGAAGACGCACAAAAAATGCACTTTGCTATTAATGGCTCGAAGCTAGCAGTTATTAAGCACTCAGGGCACAGTACCCCTGTAGAGCAACCAGAACAGCTAAATGAAGTGATAAGTACTTTCTTAACGCAGCTTACTGCTTAACTGCGCGTAGCGTATATGAAAGTTGTGTCGTAAAGTTAACCCTTCACCCAATAAAAAAGGCTAAGCCATTAAATGGTTTAGCCTTGTTACTATTATCAGTGATAATTCATATTCATGACCATTTAGCTTAGTTTGATTTTGTCTTTTAACAAAAATTCCATTAAAGCTTTTTGGGCATGCAATCTGTTTTCCGCCTCATCCCAGACCACAGAACGTGGATCATCAAGTAGGTCATGTGAGATCTCCTCCCCGCGGTGTGCTGGCAAGCAGTGCATGAATAATACATCAGGGTCTGCTTTGTCTAGCAAAGAGGGGGTCACTTGGTAAGGGGCAAAACGACGGGCGCGAGTATTCTGCTCGCTTTCTTGACCCATACTGGCCCAAACATCGGTCACAATTAGATGAGCATCTTTAGCAGCTTCCTGAACGTCTTCTACTAAGCTGACACAGTGCTTAAACTTGTCCATCAACTCAGGGTTTGGCTCAAAGCCATAAGGAGCAGCAACCCTTAGCTCAAAGCCAAATTGATTGGCAGCGGCCATAAATGAAGAGCACATATTATTACCATCACCCACCCAAGTAACGATTTTGTCTTTGATACTACCGCGGTGCTCATAATAGGTCTGCATGTCCGCTAATAGTTGGCAGGGGTGGAAGTCATCGGTTAAGGCATTGATGATAGGTACAGAGGAGTACTCGGCAAATCTTTCTACTTTTTCGTGCTCAAAGGTACGAATCATAATAATATCAACCATGCTTGAAATTACTCTGGCTGAATCTTCAATAGGCTCACCACGACCCAATTGCGTGTCTTTAGGCGATAAAAAGATGGCATGTCCACCAAACTGTCCCATACCCGTTTCGAATGAGATACGGGTACGAGTAGAGGACTTTTCAAAGATCATACCTAACGTACGACCTACAAAGGGTTGATATACTTCGCCAGCATGTTGCATCTTTCGAAGCTCACTTGCACGCCTAATTAAGGCTTCAAGCTCGGTTGGAGATAAATCGAGTAGAGTTAAAAAATGACGCACGCTCATGTGGCTCTCTTTAAATAACAGTTAATTTAGGTAGAAGGTTTTAACAATTAAGTGACAAACTATCAGTATAGCGAACTTTATGGCTATGTGAAAATAGTTCGCTATCATTTATATAAATGCAGTTAATCTAAATGCATATAATATCAATACAGTTAATATAAATGCAGCTGGTCTCAATAGTTAGTAGTTGTCATTGACGCTTAAATTACCACACGAGTAGGGCGCTGTGTCACCCGGCATAATAACTCATAGCCTAAAGTATGAGCGGAGTTGGCAATTTCATCGACGCTAGGTTCTGCTTGATCTGGGTCACCCCATAAGACA
Organism: Psychrobacter phenylpyruvicus DSM 7000 = NBRC 102152; assembly: GCF_000685805.1. GTDB lineage: Bacteria > Pseudomonadota > Gammaproteobacteria > Pseudomonadales > Moraxellaceae > Psychrobacter > Psychrobacter phenylpyruvicus. Next base: position 21,039 of record NZ_JMKP01000021.1, read on the forward strand.
ACTTTGTAGCCCACAGTAGGGTTAGGCACTTCGGTCAAATCAATGGCAATCATGTCCATGGCCACCCGACCAATGACTGGACATTTATAACTTACTGCTGCTTCAGACTCGGCACTATCGCTAGCTGTCTGCTTCACAGTAACCCACGCTGAGCCGTCAACTACTCGGGGGTAGCCGTCACCATAGCCAATACTAACAATACCTTTAACAATGGGACGGTTGGCGACAAAACGACTGCCATAGCCTACTGGAGCGCCAGCCGCAATGTTATGAATAGCCATTAAGCTAGCTTCAAAGGTCATTACGGGCTTTAATTGTAAATCCTGTGCACTGATGCCCTCTAAAGGCGTGCTGCCATAAAGCATTATGCCAGGACGTACCCAGTCAAAATGGCACTCAGGAAAGTTGATTATACCGGCTGAGTTGCATAAAGAAGCTTTTATATTGCTATCTACTTGCTGTCTTAAGTCTGTTAAAGCCCCAGTAAATACCTTAATCTGATTGGCATTAGAGGGATGGTCAGGGCGATCGGCATTGGCGAAGTGGCTGGTTAGGATAAGATTATATCCGGCATCAACCAGGGTTTTTGCTACTGCCACAATCTCTTCGGGTTCAAAACCTAAGCGGTTCATCCCGGTATTTAATTTTAACCACAAAGTTCGGCAAGCAGAGTCAGCGGCAGGTAACTGCTGTAAAGCCCACTGTACTTGGTTTTGATGATGAATAATACTTTGGCATTCAGCTTCAATAGACTCTGCCCATTCTTGTTGACTAAATACCCCCTCGATCAGCACTATGCCTTTTTGCCAACCCAAACTGCGAATCTGCTTTGCTTCATCAAAGCAAGCCACACCTAGAGCATCTGCTTGTTGCAAACTTGGAATACATTGCTTGACACCATGACCGTAAGCATCCGCTTTTACCATTGCCAAAATCTTGGTTTTTTCCGGGATTTTTTTTATGACTTGGTTTAAGTTGTGGGTTAAAGCGGCAGAGTTCAGAGTAATTGAGGCATTACGCATGGTTAACACTCACTAAGATATCTAAAGAATGGAAGTAAGTAATATAGGCTGATAGCTTGGCTAACGATAGTCATCGGTTTGACTACCGTTATCGGCGGTCAGCTTAAATGTAAATGGCAAGTTAGGGGTTGGTTCATCTTATTTTGGTTGGACATTTATTTATAGCTAGGCACTTATAGCTAAGTACTTATAACTAGCCACTTAGTTGTCATTTAGCCCAAAATACGCCATAGCACAAACAAAATGGCCAAGATATAAAATATAGGTGACAGCCAAGTGATGATCTGTGTGGCTATGGCCACACTGATGATGAAACCGGCTAAGGCAATCCAATCCTTGCGTCTATCATTCAGCATATCGGCACGAATTTGCTGTATTTCTCGCAGTTGTTGGTCCTGCCTTGCCCCTTGCGAAGCCATACTTTGCAATCCTTGGTCTAATAGCTTCGGCACTTGAGCGGTTGACAATAGCAGCTCAGGTAGCTGTTCACGCAGTTCACGCATATTGCGTGCAGGATCAAGTTGCTCTTTTACCCACCCGGTCAAAATTGGCTTGGCCAAAGACCAAATATCAAGCTCAGGATATAAGTCGCGACCTAGACCTTCAACGTGTACTAAGGTTTTTAGTAGCAACATAAGCTGAGGAGGAATGCTCATATGATGACGGCGAGCAATGTCTAAAATTTGCATTAATACCCCAGCGAAGTCTATTTCATTAATAGGCTTCAATACCATTGGCGATACAGTACGGCGCATGTCACGGGTTAGGGCATGCTTGTCGGTATTGGGTGGTATCCAGCCCGCTCGGCTCACAATATCCACCAAGTTGCTGAAGTTGTTATTCATCACTGCCAGTAGCATACGAGCCACTATCATCTGATCTTCTTTTGATAACTCACCCATAATGGCACAATCAAGGCCAATGTATCTAGGGTAGAAACGATAGGGCTCTGGGGTATCTGCGGGCAAGGTTTCGACGAAGACATTCCCTGGATGCATGTCTGCATGGAAGAAGTTGTCTCGGAAAACTTGAGTGAAGAAGATAGTTAGCCCTTTTTCTGCTAGAGCAGCACGGTCATAGTCTACCTCATCGAAGACTTGAGTCTGCGAGATGGGCACACCGACAATACGCTCCATTACCATTACGCTTTTTGCAGCGGCATAAACCTCGGGCACATACATCATCGTAGAGCCCAAGAAGTTATTACGCATCTTGGTGGTATTGTCGGCCTCAAAGGTTAAGTCCAGCTCATTGAGCATAATTTGACGATAGTCTTCTACCACTTCGATAATACGCACCGCACGTGCCGCTTCAATACGCGCAGATGCCCACTGTGCCATGTCACGTAGTAGCTCAAAGTCAGAGACAATACGCTCACGAATATCGGGTCTGACTACTTTGACCACCACTTCACGGCCGTCATGCAAGGCAGCAGTATGTACTTGGGCAATAGACGCCGCAGCTAAAGGCTTAGTATCAAAACGTGAAAACAGTTCATTAATGGATTTGCCTAGGCCAAATTTTGGGTCTTCAATTTGGGCAATGGCAATATTGACATCGAACGGCTTCACTCGGTCTTGAAGCTGAACCAATTGCTCGATAATCTCAGGAGGAACGAGGTCACGACGAGTTGACAGCAGTTGACCTAGTTTAAGGAATAACGTCCCCATTTCTTCTAGTGCAAGCTTCACCCCATTTGGCTGATGCTTCTTGCCCCAAGCAGCAGGGTGAGATTTAATCATACGTGCCACAGACTGTAGCTGGGGAGCTTCTTCTAAAGGAAGGTGAGTGTCAAGGCGGTGAAGAGCGGCGATGCGCCAAAGCTCAAGTAGTCTTTTGCGATGAGATAACAGCATGTGGAGCAACCCATATCAGGAGTATAAACAAAGCCATGACCCACTTCGGAGCCTTAATTAGCTTAAATAATTGGCATTAATGATACCACGGCAGAAGTATTTTAAGAATGGCTGAAGCAGCATGAATAAGATAAATTGACGGAAATTAGCGTTAAATTAGCTTCATAAAAAGCTCTAAAAAAAAGCCACCTTAAACTTAAGATGGCTTAGTTTAGCAGGTAGCTAAAGCCCTGCTTGTGACTTATAAATCGTGGCTGATAACCTGAGTCTGTTTTAAGACTGGTTGTCCCCTCTGAGGCGAGCTTGTTCAGCTTTAATCATCGCCAGTCGAGCCTCTTCGCGTTGAACATCAGCACGTAGTTTCAGAAGCTGCTGCTTTAAATCGTTGGCCTCTTGTTCCTGCACTGGATCAGGAGATGGATTACCAGCTACTTCATTGGCCCAATCGGCTACATCATTAAACGCATGCTTGGCAGTATGACGCACGTTACCTTTTAAGGATTTAATTAAAAGATTCAGCTGCATCGCAAGAGGTTTACCAATTAACGGCTCAAGCTGACCTGCAATATCTGGATTGAACCCAGAGATAAGCTGTTTCACCTGCATTAATACTCGATAGTCACCTTCAATGGGTAGATTGCCACTGGCATCACGCATCAGGTTCATCAGCTCAGCTGGGTTGTCCACCTTAATAGTACAGTCTGGCAAAATGCTGCCGATAGACACATATTCTTGCCAAGCTTGATCTCGGTCAGAGGCTGCGGTACCTGGCGTTTCAAACACGCTTTGCTCAACTTTAGACACAGGCTCAAATCTGATGTGATCCTCACTGAAATGCACATCAATGCTAAATTCAGGCATGGCCATAGTTAAGCGTAGAACTTTACCTGATAGAGGTGCTAACCCAGATTTGGTGATTTCATCGCTCAAAATAGCAAAGTTTATAAGTTTTTCTATGCCGGTTAATAAGAGAACTGTAATCATAAATCGCTGCCTAAAAAGTTGTTGTGTCTGCTCACTGTGAAAGAGTAGTTAGTACCGTCTTGCACTGGTGTGCTTTATTTTTTAAAGCCACGGTGAACGGCCACGATACCTGCGGTTAGGTTGTGGTAATCACAGTTTACAAAGCCTGCATTTTCCATCATGTTTTTCAGGGTTTGCTGATCAGGGTGCATGCGAATAGATTCTGCTAAATACTGATAGCTTTCTGAATCATTGGCCACAATTTTGCCCATTAAGGGTAGGGCAGTAAATGAATAAATATCATACGCTTTTGATAATGGCTCGAAGATAGGTTTAGAGAACTCTAAAATCAACAAGCGGCCACCAGGCTTCAACACACGGTACATAGCACGTAAAGCCGCATCTTTATCGGTAACATTACGTAGACCAAAGCTTATGGTTAATAAGTCAAAGCTTTCATCCTCAAAAGGGGCTAGGGTTTCGGCATTTGCCAATACGAAGTCAACGTTATTACAGCCTGCATTGATTAAGCGCTCACGTCCCACATCCAGCATCGCTGCGTTGATGTCTGATAAAACCACTCTACCGTTACGACCTACTTCACGACTAAATGCTTTGGCTAAATCTCCGGTACCGCCTGCGATATCTAGCACGTGTTGTCCTGCGCGTACGCCTGATAGGCTGATGGTGTAACGCTTCCATAAGCGATGGATACCAAAAGACATCAGGTCGTTCATGATGTCATACTTCTTGGCGACAGAGGTAAATACATCGGCTACTTTGGCTTGTTTTTCCGCTTTCTTAACTTTCTTATAACCAAAGTGAGTCTCTTCTAAGCCATCCGTATCAGGAGTATGTGGGTTATTGATATCATCTTTAGGATTAAAGCGAGGCAGGTCACGCTGACCGGTGAAATTTTCAAAGTCTTGAGTGGGCTGAGAGCTATTTGGCTCGGTTTGAGTAGGGTTGTAAGGACGGGTAGTCTGTTGACCTTGGGGCGTACCTTCTGGTAATTGACTGACATCGCTAAACTTGTCATTTAGCACTGTTTGCTTATTGGAATTGGATTGTAAAGACTGCTGCACTTGAGCATTAGTTTGATGGGTATGGTCAATGGTGTCTTGGACCAATTTATTTTGCAGACTTGCAGTGTCTTTGTTTTGATTATTGGACTGGCTCATTGTAGATCCTGATTGTAGTATTTATCAATTAAAAATAATGCTGGGAGGTTAGCAGCCGAGTGTAGAGTAAGTTGAGATTACTTATATATGGATTTAACCATATACTTTTTTTCTAAGTTTTTTACTCAGTTGCTAACCGAAAAATAAAAGCTATTGATGGCTGTTATCATACATCAAATAGGCAGTGGCTGCTTATGCTTATATAGCGGTTTATATAGGGCTGCTGATATAAAGCGGTAACCTTAAGTTTTAGGCACCTTGGTGCACTTCGTCAATAATAGCCAGCTCACGCTCACAGAAAGGATCAATAAAGCTACCGACACTTTTCAGAGGCTTCATTGCTGAAAAACCAGCATCGATAAAGTCATATAAAGGCTGAAGGTTACGTTTGTAAGCCTGTTTTTTTACCAGTTTAAAAGACTTTTGTAAGATAAATGAGTTTAAGTATTTATCACTGCGGTAACATACTTGCTTTAAGTCTTCGAGCTGTTGACGACGAGCAGCTTCATCATTAACGGCCAAATAAGCTTGTTTCATATTGGCTTCATTAACCTCAAGGTCATTATCTATTAGCCACTGAGCCAACTTTAGATCTAGTTTGGTAGAGGTAATAGCAGTTTCTACCCCTAAAGTGCCTGTTTCTAAAGCGTTAGATGGCGCTAATTTTTCGACCTTTTGCGCTTTTGGTACAATCTTCTCAAGTTGGCTGACGATTTGATTTAAGCTATCGCCGCCATATAAATGAGTCAAAAAATAGTCTGCCATAGGTTTGTTTTTTGGTTGAGAAAAAAGATCAGCATGGGTTTTACGGATACGCTCTTTTTGCCAGTTTTGAACTTCTGCTAACTTTGTAGCTAGCTTAGGGTCATTGTGATGTGGTAGTTCCCAAAACTGTTTTAACTCAACACTTAAATCGGATAGGGCAGACATAAGTAAACTCCTGATTAATTTTAATAAATTATTAAATATGAAAATTTTAGTAAAAATGTTAGATAAAAAACAAAGAGTGTAGACCAAATACCATCAATTAACCAAGAACATACCGCTTAATTTGGTATGAGTTAAATAGGAATTATGTAGCAAGCGATATTCGTTGTCATAAATCTATGGCATTGTATTTATGTAATTTTGTATTTATCTGCGGCACTGTATATATTTGTAGCACTGTTTATATCTGTAGCATAGCATTTAACATATGCAGTATAGTGACATTAGTACAATTTGACCTTATTTTACCAAACCTAATTTTAATTTTGATAATACTATATGTAAGCGCTACATAATATCAAAGCCTATCATCAATAATAGGTCCAAAAATAATAGGTACAAAGCCTGTATAAACCTTACAAAAGGTAGTGATTTATTTTAAAGGATAAAAAATGTCTAAAGATAATAAAAATGAAAACAAAGAGCTGCGCATTACTGCCGATCCATTGAGTAAGTTTCATATGGATGAGCAGCAACTGCGTTTTGAGTTGGTTAAGGCCCAATATGCGCTGCGTGAAACCCGTCAGCAAGGGCAGGCTACAGGTCTGTTGGTATTAGTTAATGGTATGGAATATTCAGGCAAAGGAGCGGCTGTAACTCAGTTGCGCCAGTGGGTAGATCCAAGATTGTTAAACGTGGAAGCGACCATAGGTAGTGTGCCTAGTAAATATGAGCCTATATGGCAGGCACACGTGGCAAAGCTGCCACGGCATGGCAATATCACCGCTTACTTTGGTAACTGGTATGCTGATCTGATCGAGGGCGCGCTGCTGTTGATGAAGCAGGAGAGGTCTCATGGCAAAGATGATGAGTTTGCAGCTTGGGAAGTCTATTTGCGTCATCAATTAAACTTGTTGGCTGAGTTTGAGATGGATTTAATGAACAACCATACCAAACTATTAAAATGTTGGTTTCATATAGATGAAGATACCCTAAAGTATCGCATCAAAGATGATAAAGACGATCCAGAGTGGCTGTATCACATGGACTGGCGGGATAAAAAGAAGGTTAAGCGTTTTAATAAGATTGCCAAAGTTATTTTAAGCCAACAGCAAGACTGGATTATCCTTGATGGCAGTGAGCCGGAAGAGATTACCGAAAATAAATCCAAAAAAGATTATAAAGATCAGGGCTATTCTGAAGAAGCTAACCTACAGTTTTGTCATGAAGTACTGCATGCGACCCAAAGCGCTCTGTTAAGTAGTCAGCAAAATGACAGCAAGCATCCGTTGGTATCGGATATTAGTCGCAATATTAATGCGGCATTTTCGTGGGCGGATGTCCCAGATAAGCTGACTGATATCGATGACCCAGACATGGGCAAAATCGACTATCAAAAAGCTTTGGCAAAAAAACAAAGCCGATTGGCTGAGCTGTTACGTGCTCGCGCCGATTATAGAGGTAAAGAGGGAGATGCTGAGCCGACCAATCATCATGTGATATTTGCCTTTGAAGGCATGGATGCCGCCGGTAAGGGCGGGGCTATTAAGCGATTGGTTGCTCCCTTAGATCCTCGGGAGTATCAAATTTATAATATTTCTGCTCCTAACCTTATTGAGTTGCAGCACCCTTATTTATGGCGATTTTGGAAACGTTTGCCTGAATTTTCTCCAAACTTAAAAGAAGAGCGTTTGAGCCGTGTCGCAATCTTTGATAGAACCTGGTACGGCCGTGTATTGGTAGAGAGAATTGAAGGGTTTGCTAGTGAAGCCGCTTGGCAACGTGCTTATGAGGAAATTAATCGTATGGAGCGTGATTTGGCTGACAAAGGCACTATTATTATTAAGTATTGGTTGGCCATTGATAAGCAGGAACAGTTAGAGCGCTTTGAGGAAAGACAAGAAACCCCGCACAAACAGTTTAAACTGACCGAAGATGATTGGCGCAATCGAGACAAATGGCATGAGTATGTACAAGCGGCTGCAGATATGCTGGCACGAACCAATACTAAGTATGCGCCATGGCATGTCGTTGCCACTAATGATAAGCGAACGGCGCGATTGGCAGTATTGGATCATGCCATTGCACGGCTTGAAAAAGTGATAAAAATCTGAGGTTAGAAAAACAGATGTTTCAAGTTCAATCCGACAAGGGTATAATATACCCAATTTATTTATAATGGGCTGTAACGCCTATCAAATAATGTCGATCATTTTACGCTAAAATACAGCTTAAGTCCTATGTAGCGTAGGTTGATAACTGTCTTGATCAAACGGACTTGTTTTAATTCATTGAAGCCCCGATTTTTCGGGGTTTTACATTTTCACCTCCGATTGGCTCAGAAATATCATGCTTCCAAAGTCAACTACACCTAGTGGTACCCATTTTAAGGGATCAACAAAGGCTAACCTTACTTTTGGTCTTTTTCTTTTCGCTTTTACGGCTTATTTTATCTGGTGGGGTCTCGATTATACTAACCATCAACAAACTACGCTGTTTATCGTCGCTACTTTGTTTGGCATATTTATGGCCTTTAACATCGGCGGTAACGATGTCGCTAACTCATTTGGTACCTCCGTTGGGGCAGGCACGTTAACCATCCCCCAAGCTTTAGCAGTTGCTGCTATTTTTGAGGTATCAGGAGCTGTCATTGCCGGTGGTGAAGTTACTGACACCATTCGTAAAGGCATTGTCGATCTAGATATCTTAGGTCCAGCGGTTACGCCCAACTTATTTATTTATGTGATGTTATCAGCACTGATTGCTGCTGCATTTTGGTTGTTGTTTGCCACCAAAAAGGGATTGCCGGTCTCTACCACTCACTCAATTATTGGGGGCGTGGTCGGTAGCTCTATAGTTATGGGTATTCAGATTGGGGGTACCGAGACCGCATTATCAACAGTACAGTGGGACCAGGTAGGGCAGATTGCCATCTCTTGGGTCATTTCTCCTTTATTAGGCGGTGTTTTGGCCTATGTCTTATACGGTCAAATTAAGGTAAATATCTTAGCTTACAACGACCGTGCAGAAGAGCGGGTTAAAGAGTTAAAAGCGGCCAAAAAAGCACTCAAAAAGCGTCATAAAGAGTGGTTAAATGAGCTAGCTGAATCTTTGCAGATTTCCTATACCTCAAAAATGATACGTGACCAAGAAATCTATAAAGATGAAGATACAGAACGTGATGATTTAGAAACCGATTACTACCAAGAGTTATATGATATCGAGCGTGAAAGAGCAAACATTGATACTCTAAAAGCTTTACGTCATTGGGTACCGTTAATTGCAGCTTTTGGCGGTGTGGTAATGACCGCTATGGTGGTATTTAAAGGCTTAAGCAATGTTGAGATGACTTTGACCTCATTACATGGCTTCTTATTAATGATCATGGTAGGGGCACTGATTTGGCTAACCACCTATATCTATACTAAGAGTATTAAAGGCAAGCAAAAAGAGGACTTAACTCGAGCTACTTTTATTTTATTTAGCTGGATGCAGGTCTTTACCGCTGCTGGTTTCGCATTTAGTCATGGTGCCAACGATATTGCCAACGCAGTGGGTCCTTTTGCAGCCATTATGGACGTTATCCGTACCAATGCTATTGCTAGTGAAGCTGCAGTACCCGCTCCGGTTATGGTCACCTTTGGTGTGGCACTGATAGTGGGCTTATGGTTCATTGGTAAAGAGGTTATTCAAACGGTAGGGACTAACTTAGCCCAAATGCACCCAGCTTCTGGATTCTCAGCTGAATTGTCAGCTGCAGCGGTGGTAATGGGAGCATCTATGTTAGGTCTGCCGGTATCTAGTACGCACGTATTAGTGGGCGCAGTATTAGGTATTGGTATGGTTAATAAAAATACCAACTGGGGTCTAATGAAGCCTATCGGTCTAGCTTGGGTCGTTACCCTGCCAGCAGCAGCCACCATGTCTATGATCAGTTACCTGATTTTGACCAGCATTTTCTAATGTAGTAAATAGACTGTTATATCGAATAAAACAAAGCCCCCAAATATATGGGGGCTTTGCTTATTATTGAGACTTAGTTTGTAGTTACTGAGGTTTAGATTGTTGTTACTGTTGATAGTAACTGAGTTTCAGACTATATCCAGTAACAAAACTAGGTATCTGCTGTCAGTTTGCAGCATTAGACAAGACGATTAAACGTTTTGACTTTGCTGATGCTGCTTTTGTTGAATGCTTTTTGCTAGTTTGTAGCACTCATTGATGTGGTCATTAGCAATTTTTTTGAAGATCATATAACCCATAGTTGCTGCAACCATTTGACCGCCTAGTGGGATAAATTTGGTTACTTGCTTGGCCACAATACGTCCCCCGTAACCTTGTACGGTCTTCTTCACTACACCACGAGTGGCCATTAAGCCGGCAAAGTCTACCGCACGATTTTTCATTTCGCTCCAATGAATCTCTTTAGCATTTAAGTCGATAGCAGATTCAGGCTCAGAGATTAGACCAAAACGGGCACTGATTTCTGGAAGTAATTGAGTTAAGATGCCAGCATCGATTGCAATATCAACAAAAGGCACCGGAATAATGGCAGCACCGGCTGAATATTTAGCGCGCTTTTTTACCATTTTTTGGCATTCTTTTTTGATCTTTTCTAGGTTTAAGTTAGGATCAATGGTTTCTGGTAGTTTTTCAGCGGCGGGAAGAGTTATCATGAAGCATCCTTATAGTAGAGCTATTTTAAAAAACTGCTTCTAAGACGGAATAAATAAAGACCTAATATAAAAACGAAGTCATTTATCGCCTTAGAAAAATTCACAGTTTAATTAATAAGCTATTGGTTTAATTAATAAGTTATCGGTTTATAGTATGAATTTTAAAGATTTCATAGCTTGAAACAAGTGTGAGTTTGTTTCCACAATGCCAAACCGCGTAATTTTTGTAAAAAATTATAAATTTAATTTAAAAATAAGCCATTGCCCTAATTGTCTGTTATTAACTTATGTGTTTCCCATCCTCCTTAATGAGATAAATATTTAAAAATTATGTTGAATTTGACCCCAAGATTTACTGGAACCCTACCTGCTGATTTGCCTGATAGCTTACAAGATTTATATCAATACTCTCCGACTTTAACCCGCTTATTTCTAGCCCGAGGAGTAACCAGTAGTGAGGCTTTAGATTATGGATTGGCCACTTTGCTGCCTGCTGATGGGCTAAAAGACATTGACCAAGCTGTTGAGATTCTAGATAACGCAATTGAAAATCAACAGCGTATATTAATCGTAGGCGACTTTGATTGTGATGGGGCAACCAGTACTGCATTAATGATGCGAGTATTGGGCGAGATGGGGGCACAAGTAGATTTTGTAGTACCAGACAGATTTAAGTACGGTTATGGGCTAACCCCTGAAATAGTGCAGTTAGGAATTGATGAGTATAACCCTGACGTTATTGTTACGGTGGATAATGGTATCTCAAGTCATGAGGGAGTCGATAAAGCACTAGAGAATGGTATCACAGTGGTAATTACCGATCACCATTTAACCACTAAACCTAACCCTGAGGCCCACGCTGTGGTTAATCCCAATCAATTGCAATGTGACTTTGATAGTAAGGCGTTGGTGGGGGTGGGCGTGGCTTTTTATTTATTAGGCCGACTATCTAAGTATCGACGCGAAGCTGGGCGCTCAAGTGCTCAGGTTAGCCGTTATTTGGACTTGGTGGCGTTAGGCACTGTGGCCGATGTTGGCGTGCTAGATCACAATAATAGAACCTTAGTTGCCCATGGGTTAGCTGCGATACGGGAAGGTCGATGCTCATTGGGCATTTTGGCTTTGTTGGAGCTTGCGGGTCGTGATCCACACAAGATGAGCGTACAAGACTTTGGTTTTGTCATTGGGCCTCGTATCAATGCTGCTGGGCGTATGGACAATATGCGTATTGGTATTGAGTGCTTGATGGCAGACAGTATGCAGGAGGCGAAACGCTTAGCTTTTGAGCTTGATAAGCTCAATAAAGAGCGCCGCTTCGTAGAGGGCGGGATGCGTGAGCAAGCCGATGATATCTTACGACAGTTACAGGCTTCTGAGGGGCAGGCTACAGATACCAAGACAAAGCCAAGTGAACTACGTAGCTTAATACTATATCAAGACGACTGGCATCAAGGGGTTATTGGGATCGTGGCTGGGCGTCTAAAAGAAACGCACTATCGACCAGCGATCGTATTTGCGCCTGCTGATGATTCGAAAGTGGGGGCAGAAGATGCGATCAAAGGGTCGGCCCGATCTATTCCAGGAATTCATATCCGAGATGCCATTGAGAGTATTGCAGAGAGCCATCCTGAGCTGATTACTCATTTTGGCGGCCATGCTATGGCAGCAGGTCTCACCCTGAAAAAGAAAGATTTTACAGCCTTTGCCGAAGCGTTTGAGCAATTAATGCAAAATTTGGAGGCCTCAGTATTTGAAGAAGAGCAATTTACTGATGGGGAGCTGGTCGCAGAAGACTTTAGTTTGCAGTTTGTCGAAGCATTAACCCACAGTCATATCTGGGGTCATGGCTTTGTGGCCCCACAATTTGATGGGCTATTTGAGGTATTGGACAGCCGAATTTTGAAAGACAAGCATTTAAAGCTTTCTTTAAAATATCCCGGTGTCTTGTATCCGGTTGATGCCATCTGGTTTAATTATGATACCGATAAATGGGATTATAGGGCCAAAGAGGTACATATGCTATTTGAGCTAAATATTAATGAATGGAATGGCAATCAAAATATCCAAATGATGGTTAAGGATTTAGCAGTAACCCAAATAGTGCCATAAGACATCTAGCCGATTAGGGTTAATAAGACCATAGCTAATAAGATTTAACCAATAAGTAACAACCACCAATAAAGAGCCTAAACTATGACGTTTAGGCTCTTTTTGTTTTTATTCTATAAGCTACTAATCTACTAAACGGATAGAGGGTAAGTGCCAGTCGAAAACCAGTGCCAATATACGAATGAAGAAAATAATAGCTAGCGTTAATAAGTCGTTAATACCTGGTTCGATACCAATGGCTTGCATCACAAAGTAACAGCATGAGCCAATCACGCTAGCAGTTATATAAATCTCTCTTTGTAATACCAATGGAATTTCATTACAGATAATATCTCGAACCATACCACCGACAATAGCTGTACAGACCGCCATCAAGACCGCAATCGCCGGTGCAACACCTTGTGAAAGGGCAACTTTTAGGCCAATAACACTAAAAGCGGCAAGACCAATGGCATCAAAAAACTTTAATGCGGTGTCGATTTTATGATAAAGATGAAAGAATATCTGAAGGATTAAGGAGGTAATGGTAATCACAATGATGTAGTTTAAGTCTGTCATCCAAAACAGAGGATGACGATCGATTATCACATCACGAATGGTACCGCCACCGATGGCATTGGCCATAGAAACCAAGATACAACCTGCAATATCAAATCCTTTGTGCTGAGCAAGTAGAGTGCCGGCAATGGCACAGGCAATAACACCGACCATATCGAATAGATAAATTAATAGGTCTGGAGTAATGTAATAATTGGGCATGTTTCATCACATAATAAGTTAATGGGGTGGTTTATTATTCATAACATTACAACTATTTATTGGCGCAAATAAAAGGCCTCTAAAAAGAGACCTTGCTATTATCAATAGTTTTGAACTATTTGGATAGTTTAACTTATGACAGCTAGTGGGTTTATCAGTTAGCTGCTTATTTTAGGATTTTTAGCCCCGCTTTTTTAGCCCGCTCTATAGTATCTGCTTTGGAAGCCGGAGTGGGCTTAGCTTTAGTAGGTTCGGGCTCTTCTGGGGTAAAGTTATCATACTCTGCAGGATCAAACGGCATAGCGATTGATTGATTTTCTTTGGCAAAAAGTGCCATCACAGCCTGCATAGGAATCCATAGCTCACGAGAAACTCCGCCAAATCGGGCATTAAAGTTAATATAATTATTATCAATATTCATATTGCCTGTGGCTTGGCTGGCAATATTTAATACGATTTGTCCGTTTTGAACGTGCTCTGTTGGTATCACTAAATTATCTTGAGTGGCATCAACAAGCAAGTAGGGGGTTAGTGAATTGTCTTCTAGCCACTCATAAAAAGCTCTGATCATATAAGGACGAGTAGGGGTTAATTTTAGGTCTTCTGTCATGGTAACCTCTGTTATATTTTAAATTTGTTTATGCCATGGTTTGTAAAAAGCTGTCGCGCTCAAATAGACGTTTTTGATACTCAAATAATGGTCGACATAAATGAGTAGGTAACTCTATCTGCATTTCATCCAGACGATACAGCATGGCCCCCAGCAGAACATCACACCAACCAAATTCATCCGACATAAAATAGTTAGTTTGACCAAATATTGGCGACAAAGTCACTAAGGCATCGGACAGCTTTTGATGCGCAATTTTGGCTTGTTGCGGATTAATGCTGTCTTTGTGAGTTAATAAAATACGGCCAAGCTTCAACCAGTCATTTTGGATACGCCAAGCAAGTTGTCGTTGTAGCGCTTTTTGCTTGGGGCTATCGGGCAATAGCTTATGACCATGAAATCTGTCTTCTAAATACTCAAAAATAACATTGAGTTCGTATAAGCTGAAGTCGCGATGTACCAAAACCGGAATGGTGTTGTAGGGATTTAACTGACGCAAATCTTCTGGTCGTTCACTATAAAGAAGCGATAAGTAATACTTTACTTTTTTTTCAGCTAATAATAGTCGGATCACATGGCTATCGTACCCATCATCAGCATACAGCACAATCTGGCTATCAGGAATGTCTTTAGGATCAATCATAGACTACATAAAGCAATGAATAGACTAGCATAGTAACCAAACTGTCTAGGTTAATCAATTGCATAATCTTTACCAAATTTAAGGCATAAAAAAAGACGATAGATTTCTATCGTCTTTTCTTTCAGTTTTCTATGATTATTAAAAGTTAGGAGAGGTTATTTTACGTCTTTCCAGAACTCTTTGTTTAATAGATAAACTGGGATTAATAAAATTAATAAGAAGATCATCACGAAGAAACCATAACGCTTACGGTCTTCACGAACAGGCTCTGCCATCCAAGCCATGAAGTTGACTAAGTCACCCACACGGCTACGATACTCTTCTTCGCCTAATTCATTCTGTAAGTTGATTAGAACGTGAGGCATCGCTGCGTTCTGTAGCACCAGGTTATTGGCACCCCAAGGACGACTTGGATCTTCGTAGAAGCTTAGTAAGTAGGTATACACCCAGTCATCACTACGTAAGCGAGTTTCTAGCGATAAATCTGGTGGTGGCGCACCGAACCAACCTGCTTGAATGTCTGGATCAACACCGTTATCAATATGGTCACCAATTTGATCAGAGGTTACCAATAAGTATTTTTCAACTAATTCTGGTGGAATCTCTAAGTCTTGAGCAATACGCGAGTGACGTACATATTTTGCAGTGTGACAGCCAGCACAGTAGTTCATGAACATGGTAGCACCACGTTGTAGCGAACCTTTGTTAGCAAAGTCGATTGGCGCAGTACTACAAGCTAGGTGTTCTTCAACCCCATCAGCGTTAGTGAAGGTACCACAGCCCTCACCACCTGCCGCTTGGGCAGATGTGGTGGCAGCTAGTGTTAGAGCAACACCAATTCCGAAGCCGGTCAATGATTTAGTTAAAGCACTCATTAGTGACCTCCAGTAACGCGTTCAGGTGGCTGCTTACATGTCTCAATTGATGTATAGATTGGCATCAATAAGAAATATAAGAAGTACAAGATAGTAAAGATACGACCTAGGATAGTGTTAACTGGAGTAGCAGGGGCCACACCTAAGTAACCTAATACCAGGAAGCTAACTACGAAGATACCTAGAGCAATCTTAGATAAGATACCTTTGTAACGAATAGACTTCACAGGTGAACGGTCTAACCAAGGTAATAAGAATAGCATGGCAATCGCACCACCCATGGCAATAACACCACCTAACTTATCAGGAACCGCACGTAAGATTGCATAGAATGGCGTGTAGTACCAAACTGGTGCAATGTGTGGTGGCGTTTTCAGAGCGTTAGCCGCTTCAAAGTTTGGTTTTTCTAAGAAGAAACCACCGCCTTCTGGGAAGAAGAATACCACAGCAAAGAAGATAATAAAGAAGACCACGATACCAACCATGTCATGCACGGTGTAGTATGGGTGGAATGGAACACCGTCTAAAGGCACACCATTTTTATCTTTTAGCTTCTTAATATCAACACCGTCAGGGTTGTTTGAACCTACGTGGTGTAGTGCTACTAAGTGGATAAATACCAGACCAACTAATACTAGAGGAATTGCCACAACGTGAAGGGCGAAGAAACGGTTTAGGGTAATACCAGAGATTAGGTAGTCACCACGAACCCATTCAGCCAGGCCATCACCGATTACAGGAATAGCAGCAGGTAAGTTAAGAATAACCTGAGCACCCCAGAATGACATGTTACCCCAAGGTAGTAGATAACCGAAGAAGCCTTCCGCCATTAGACATAGGTAGATACCCATACCGATTAACCAGATAAGCTCACGAGGCTTCTTATATGAGCCATAGAGCATACCACGGAACATGTGTAGGTAAACCACCACGAAGAAGGCAGATGCACCCGTAGAGTGCATATAGCGAATCAACCAGCCGCCTTTTACATCACGCATGATGTATTCAACAGAGGCAAATGCGCCTTCAGCACTTGGGTTAAACATCATGGTTAGCCAAATACCAGTCACTAACTGGTTGACTAACACAATCATCGATAACACACCGAAGAAGTACCAAAAGTTAAAGTTTTTTGGCGCGTAGTACTTTGACATATGGT
Source organism: Psychrobacter phenylpyruvicus DSM 7000 = NBRC 102152 (assembly GCF_000685805.1). GTDB lineage: Bacteria > Pseudomonadota > Gammaproteobacteria > Pseudomonadales > Moraxellaceae > Psychrobacter > Psychrobacter phenylpyruvicus. Next base: position 37,819 of record NZ_JMKP01000021.1, read on the forward strand.
ATTCATACGTCTCAGTAGCAGGGAAGCGGGCATCAACCCAGCTCATCATTTTTTTTCCAAAGCTCATGATTACGCCTCCCCAACAGTTAAGATAGGACCATCTACGCTGTATTCTGGTACTGGTAAGTTAGTCGGAGCAGGAACACCACTGTATACACGGCCAGCTAGGTCATATTTCGAACCATGGCAAGGGCAGAAAAAACCGCCGAACCAGCTATTACCACCTAAATCAGCAGCGCCTACTTCTGGACGGTAGTTAGGTGCACACCCTAGATGGGTACAAACACCTTCTACAACTAAGACGCTAGGCTCGCGAGAGCGAGTAGCGTTCTTGGCATACTCAGGCTGTACTGAAGCGTCCGAATTTGGGTCACTTAGCTGAGGAGTAACCTTTTCTAAGTTAGCCACCATCTCTTCAGTACGTTTAACGACAAAAATTGGCTTACCGCGATATTTAACCACAATCATTTGGCCATCTTCGATAGCACTAATGTCTTGTGTAACGGCAGCACCTGCAGCTTCGGCCTTCGCACTTGGATACCAAGAGCGCACGAATGGTGTGGCCACCGAAGCAACCCCAACTGCGCCTATAGCAGCAGTTGAAGCGATCAAAACTCTACGGCGTTTTATGTTGACGCCTTCGGCATGGCTCATTAAAAACTTCCTCCAGATAAAAGTCATGAAAAGACGAGGCTTAGTATATAAGGTACTCGCAACTTTTCATACTGGTATGTAAAACCCAATGCAATAAGAAGACAATAACGTTTAATTCCATAATGCTATTTGTCATTAATAATAAATGTTGGGTTACATTGGCTTTGCCTAATATTACTAATTGTGTCTATTCTAAGCTATTTTAGTAATAAAATAAATTCGCATCTGTAAAAATAAAAAAACCCTTGAGTCAACAAGGGTTTTTTTAATATTAAATAAGCAAATACAACTCTGCCTATCAAATAAATTAACGCTTAGAGAATTGAGGACGTTTACGCGCTTTGCGTAGACCCAATTTCTTACGTTCAACTTGACGTGAGTCACGAGTAACGAAACCAGCTTCTTTAAGAGCAGGCTTAAGAGTTTCGTCAGACTCGATTAGTGCGCGAGTGATACCATGACGGATAGCACCGGCTTGACCATTGATACCACCACCTTTAACAGTAGCGTAGATATCATATGACTCAGCTGAATCAAGTAATTCTAGTGGCTGACGAACAACCATGCGTGAAGTTTCACGACCGAAGTATTCATCAAGTGGTTTGCCGTTGATAACGATATTACCAGTACCTTTTGATAAAAAGACACGGGCAGTTGACGTTTTACGACGACCAGTTCCGTAATTGCGTTCCATAACTTACTCCTGATTATGCGATTAGATGTCTAGTTCTTTAGGCTGCTGGGCGGCATGTGGATGCTCAGTACCAGCGTATAGCTTCAACTTCTTAATGGTAGCATAACCAAGAGGGCCTTTAGGTAACATACCTTTTACGGCTTTCAAAAGAACTTCTTCTGGCTTATGAGCAATTAACTTAGTGAAGTTAGTCTCTTTGATACCGCCAGGGTAGCCACTGTGACGATAGTATTTTTTGTCTTGGGCTTTCTTACCAGTTACAGCAATCTTGTCTGCATTGATAACAACGATATAATCGCCAGTATCTACATGCGGAGTGAAAGATGGCTTATGCTTACCGCGAAGGCGATGAGCGATTTGAGTGGCAAGGCGACCTAAAGTTTTACCTTCAGCATCGACGATATACCAATCGTGAGTAACCTCAGCGGGCTTTGCACTTTGTGTTTTCATGATTAAACCTTAAGTTATCAAGTGAAGCAGTTATCTGTGAAACAGCGAAACTGCTTCACTGTCGTTGAGAGTGTTGGGGGAAACGGGGCTCTCAAAAAACAGACGCACATTGTAGTCATTGGCTACAAAAAAAGCAATATAAGATTGTAAACAGAGGGGTTTATTTCGCTAAACGGTATTTTAGGCGAGCTAAAACTCGTTTATGGTCCAAATTATAGTCTATTTTGGCGATTAGAGGCGATATCTTTTCAGTAATGCGGTTATATTTTCTCTATTTGCAGCAGGCTTGCAAAAACTTGGCCCATTTTAGTCTGTTTCAGCACATTATATTTATATGATAGCTGTTCAAGAGTCTGATTCAATTCTCGCTTATCTTCTATATAAAACAAAGTTTGTGAATTAACCAATCGGTTATCAATCAGCAAATTAATCATAGGCACCCATAACTCAAGATCATAAGGAGGATCTACAAAGACGATATGATAATAAAATGTATCGCTGGGGCAGTCTGATTTATTGTTATCAATACTGGGGCCATCAATACTAGGATTATCACTACTGGGCAGCTCAATGTTTTGAGCAGAGTTTAGGGGTTTCTGACTAGGTAGCGCGGGAATGATATCTAAGGCATTGCCAATAGACAGTCGAAAGTTATCATTCGATAGTTTAAGCTTTTGTGCCGTTTGTGAAATAAGACTGGCTTGATGGGACTGAAGTTCAATAAAATCGACCCAGCTTGCACCGCGAGATAAAGCCTCAAAACCTAAGACGCCACTGCCGGCACATAGGTCTAACACATGGGCATCATGCAGCTCAAACTGGATCCAGTTAAACAGAGTTTCTCTTAACCGATCAGGGCTAGGTCGTAAGCCATCAGCATCTATAAAGGGCACGAGTTGACGGCGAAACTGACCGCCGATTATGCGGACTTGGCCGGCTGCTTTAGCTTTGCTTCTTGTAGCAGTATTACGAGAGCCAACAGACGTTTTTTTAGAGCGTCTTGCTTCAGCAGCTTTGTGTGGACGGTTTCGTTTGGCGTTCATTACCTTGACCTTTAAGTTTTAACCTTTAAATCCTGATATTTAAATACAGTATTCACGTGCTTTTAGAAACGTTTTGCTTTTATTAAAGCTTTGTATCTATAGGCTGTAAAAGCTTTGAGTGACATAAGTCAATGGTTAAGAGTTAGGTTGCTGGCTTTGTCTCAGGTTTATTGGCCTCAGCTTCTTTTGCCTGTTTTTCTAAAGCTTCTTTTGCCTCACGCTCAGCGTCTAACTTCGCTTTAGCGGCAGCTTTCTCAGCTCTAATGATTTCTAATTCCTCTGCACTAGGAGGATTAATAGGGTCATTGGGTCGACGCAGCATCCAGTAATCAAATAAGGCTCGACCAATAGGCGCAGCTGTTGAGCTACCACCACCGCCGTTCTCTACTAAGACAGCGACCGCAATTTGAGGGTCCTCGACAGGAGCAAATCCAGTAAACCAAGCATGGTCCCAGTGACGTTTATCTAAGGCCGCCTTGTTATAGCTTTTACCTTGAGCAATAGATTTGACCTGAGCCGTCCCCGTTTTTCCGGCAATCCGGTAGCGGTTGGTATAGATGCCTCTACCTGTACCTCGTTTGATGGTCTCCTCCATAGCATCCCGCATCTTTAACCAGTCAGCCTCAGTCCCATTGAATTCAATGGTTCCGGTAGGCTTATCGATGGGGTGCACCTCGGCTGCTCCCTCAGAGCGCTTAAGCATGTGCGGAGTTAGCTTCTTGCCGAGGTTGGCGGTCATGGCTGTCGCATTCGCTACTTGTAGTGGGGTGGCTAAGAAGTAGCCTTGACCAATACTAACAGAAATGGTCTCACCTGGGAGCCAAGCTTTGCCATAGGTATCCATTTTCCATTGTGGTGACGGCATTACTCCTGCTTTCTCATTGGGTAAATCAATTCCTGTAGGGCTACCAAAACCGAAACGAACCATCCAATCATGTAAGCGTTGGATGCCCATTTGATAAGACAGCTTATAGTAGTAGGTATCGACCGACATCACGATGGATTTAGTGAGGTTAACTGTACCATGACCGCCTTTTTTCCAGTCACGGAAGCGGTGGCTATCTCCTGGTAAAGTAAAGTAGCCTGGATCATAAATGGTGTCATTCCAGCCCATTAACCCATAATGAATTACACCCAGTCCTTCAAAGGGTTTAATAGTAGAAGCAGGAGGATACATCCCTTGCAAAGCCCGGTTATAAAGGGGCTGATCGGGGTCGTCGCGTAGGGCGCCATAATCTTTAAACGAAATACCGGAAATGAATGGGTTGGGATCAAAGCTTGGGTTACTTACAAACGCCAGAACATCGCCATTTTGCGGGTCAATGGCGACAATCGCTCCTCTACGACCATTTAGCTGATCTTGCGCTACTTTTTGTAGTCCATAATCTAAGCTGAGGTAGATATCATTGCCAGGCACGGGTGGAGTGTTGTCCAGCTTACGTAAGATATCACCATGAACGTTGGTTTCCACAGCTTGATGGCCTGCTTTACCTAACAGTAAGTCCTCATAGTATTTTTCGATACCGATTTTGCCAATGAGGTCTGTACCGGCATAGCGCTCTTTGTCAATTTCTTTCGACTCTTTATCATTGATGCGACCCACATAGCCAATAACATGAGCAAACAGTTCGTCATGAGGATAGCTACGAGTGAGTTTACTTTGAATGCTCACTCCTTTAAAAAAAGGTTTTCGCTCACTAAACTGAGCCATCTGTTGTTCGTTAATACCAAGTTTAATGGTTACTGGGTCGTTTTTACTTTGCTCTATACGAGCTAAAATATCGACAACCTCTTCATCGGTTAAGTCAAAAATCGGCTTCAACAACTCAAGGGTGCGCTTTGGATCTTGCACCTCATCAGGACTAAGCATGGCGGTGAATACCGGCTTGTTGTCTGCTAATAAATGACCGTTTCTGTCGTAAATATAACCACGAGAAGGGGGGTCTGAGATTAGCTTAACTCGGTTGTTCTCAGCTTGAGTGGTATATTTCTCGTGAGAATATACTTGTAAATACCAATAGCGAGCCATTAGTCCTGATAGGCCTAAGAATATAAATAACGCAGCAAACAAAATGCGGTTTAAAAAACTGCGATTTTCTTGGCGAGTATCTGAGGAGATGGGTTGTTTCATTAAATTTATATACTTAGCAGGATAAAAAAAGAAAATAGGTCTAGAAGGGGAGGTGGTTTGTCAAAGTGACAGTGGTAGCGATTATATCATAACAAATCAAAGCTCATTCTATTGCCTAGTGATTTTTAATGCAGCCTAAGCTATTGCAGTTTAGACTCATATCGAGCTATTATCAGGTCTCACTAGGACAGGTGAGTTGATTTAACTAAATCTATAGCTGGTGTGGTAGAATTTTGCACACTGACACTACAATAACATGGAAATAGGTTCCCTTAACCTAAGTATAAGTGATATATCCAACATGCTTTCTTCTATCTGGCAAGTCTTAAGCGCGCATCCCGAATTTTTTGCAGTGTTAACCATTCCATTTGTAACGGCATTCGTTACCTGGGCGCACGTTTGGATGGCTTTGAAAATGCTGTTTTACCCTATCAAATTCTGGGGTATAAAAATTCCAAACTTACCTTATGGCTGGAAGGGTATTGGCTGGCAAGGCATTGTGCCGGCAAAAGCGGGCAAGATATCCGGAGTTATTGTTGATCAGACCTTATCAAAGCTTGGGTCACTTGATGAGTTCTTCAAGGCGATGGAGCCTGAAGAGATGGCCGACTTTATTACTAAAACCGTCGATGCCAATCTTGAGCAACTCATTGATGAGATTATGAATGAGCGCTCAGCTACACTGTGGAGTAATCTGCCCTATGCTTTAAAGCGCCGTATTTATAATTATGCCCATGAACAGCTACCCTCTATTATGCGGGAGTTGGTGGTTGATTTAACCTATAATGTCGAAGAACTGGTCGATATGCGGCAGATGATCGTGCGTACCATGGAAAATGATCGCCGTTTGATGGTCAATATGTTTTTAAAGGTGGGACAAAAAGAGATTAACTTTATTTGGCACATTAGTGCTCTGATTGGGTTTTTCTTTGGTATCGTGCAAATGTTTATTTATTTATTAGTGCCTCAGCACTGGACGGTACCTTTCTTTGCGGCAATTTGGGGTTTTTTAACCAACTGGATTGCCATTTGGATGGTTTTTAATCCGGTTGATCCCAAGCCAATCAAATATATTCGTTTGTTTAAGCGGGTCGAAGGCTTCCCATTTATTGTGCCAGTGTTGCCGAAAATAGACACCTATAACTGGCAAGGGGGCTTTATGAAGCGTCAGCCAGAAGTTTCTGAAGTCTTTGCTGCTATTGTGGTGCAAGAGTTAGTAACGCTAGAGAACATCATGAATGAAATGATGTATGGACCAAAAGCGGCAGAAACCCGCAATCTAATGAAAAATCATTTGTATGGCATTCTAGAGTCTCCGGTAGTTAGCACCACATTAAAACTAGGTTTGGGTAGACGAGAGTTTGGTCAGTTGAAAAACACTATTATTGATAAATCGATCGATGCCACTATGGTGCCCATTCGTGATCCCGATTTAAATAGAAGTCGAGCTGATAAGATATATGGATTATTCTGTGAGCGCATTAAGGCACTAAGCTCGCACGAATTCCAAAACTTATTACGTCCTGCCTTTAGAGAAGATGAAACTACCTTGATTATCCTAGGCGGACTAACTGGCTTCTTGGCAGGTTGGCTACATTTAATTTTAGTATTTTTCCCAGTGAGCGGATAAAGTGCTAAAATATAGGCTTAGCTAAAGCTATCTATATGATTATCGACACTATACAATATAACTATATATTAAATATTATATGGATATATCAACTGTGATGTACAAATTAAGGTAAAGCCACTCAAACTATAGAGTGGCTTTATTCGTCAAGAGATAGTTAAAAACCTTAATAGACAATAAATAGCATCTAATTAAAGTAAGCTGAAATTATAAGCGGTAATAAAGTTATAGCCCTTTTGTTTTTTGGCCTTCTATTGTTGGAGGGGCTGTATCTGACAATGATTAACCAACATAAAAAGTACATAACAATTTATCTACCCTTTACGGTAAGGTAAAAATTAGATTTGAGTTTAGATCCTGTTATTTGACAAAATAGGTTTTAATAAATATTTATACGCTTACTAGAATAGGGGTTGTTTTTAATAACTCCTACCAAGCTTAAGCAACAGCATAGTAGTATTAGGGCGAGCGAATATGGTAATTACTGAGCTAGGATATTTTGCATTAGTTGCATCAATGATTTTGGCTTTACTGCAAGTGGTGCTACCTACGATTGGTATTGCACGAAATCAGAGTCATTTGCAACGTTTGGCACCAAGCTTGGCTTGGTCACAATTCGTCGCAGTGTTGATATCTTTTTTAACACTTATGGCTGGCTTCTTTTATAACGACTTTACCTTGGTCTATGTGGCTCAGCATTCAAACTCGTTACTGCCCTGGTATTATAAGTTATCAGCAACTTGGGGTGGTCACGAAGGCTCTTTACTACTATGGGTAACCATTTTAGCGGGCTGGTCGGCCATGGTAGCTTGGTTTAGCCGTGGCTTACCGCTGAATATGCGGGCTAGAGTGTTGGTAATCTTGGGCGCTGTGCAATTAATGATGCTGGCCATGCTTATTTTCACCTCATCGCCTTTCGAGAGAACCCTGCCTAATGTGCCAGTAGATGGGGCAGACTTAAACCCATTATTACAAGACCCAGGCCTGATTTTCCACCCTCCTATGCTATACATGGGTTATGTCGGTATGGCGGTTCCCTTTGCATTTTGTATGGCGGCATTATGGGCTGGCCGACTCGATGCGGTATGGACCCGATGGTCTCGCCCTTGGGCATTAGCCGCTTGGGGTTTCTTAACTCTAGGGATCGCTCTAGGCTCATGGTGGGCTTACTATGAATTGGGCTGGGGCGGCTGGTGGTTCTGGGATCCAGTTGAGAACGCTTCACTGATGCCTTGGCTGGCTTGTACCGCATTAATTCACTCATTAGCAGTAACTGAGAAGCGCGGTGTGTTTAAAGCCTGGACCATCATGCTGTCTATCTTTGCTTTCGCTTTGAGTTTATTAGGTACTTTCTTAGTACGCTCAGGGGTTATTACTTCTGTTCACTCATTTGCAGCAGACCCGACCCGTGGTTTAGCTATCTTAGCTATATTAGGCGTGGTTATTGGCTCAGGCCTCATCGTCTTTGCTTTACGCGGTTGGCGTTTAACCGTTGAAAGTAACTATGCTCTTAAGTCGCGTGAGACGCTACTGGTTATTAACAACATCGTAATATTAGTGGCCACCTTGGTAGTACTACTAGGGACGCTGTATCCAATTATCGCTGACTTCTTTAACTTAGGTCAGGTATCTGTAGGCCCTCCGTACTTTAATGCGCTATTTGTGCCATTAACATGGTTGCTATTATTAACTATGGGTATGGGCTCTAACCTGCGCTGGAAACAGGATAAGCGTCCTTTATTAGGCGTCACTTTGACCATTTTAATAAGCAGTGCCTTACTGGCTGCTATCGCCACTTACTTATTTACGCAAAGTTTAAATCTACAGATTGTCGTTACCAGCTTACTATGCTTATGGGTGCTGGGATGGATAATCTATGATATTAAAGATAAAACTAAGAACTCAGCCAGCCTTGGTAAAGGGATTAAGCGTTTAAAAGCTCATTATTGGGGCATGCAGATTGCTCATATTGGGGTGCTTATTGTTGCCTTAGGCATTGGTGTAACAAGTGCATTAAGCGTTGAAAAAGACGTAGCGATGACAGTTGGAGATACTGTTGAAATCAAAGATTATGATTTCACTTTGGTTGATTTCGATGAAGTGCGTGGTCAAAACTATGATGCCATTCAGGCCGAAATTAAGGTAGAAAAAGACGGTAAGTTTGTTACTACTCTATATCCACAAAAACGTAATTATGTGGTGAGTAGCATGCCAATGACCGAAGCTGGTATTCAAACCACTTTCTTCCGAGATCTTTATGTCGCTTTGGGTGAGCCTATTGATGACAATGATCCTGATGGGAACTGGGCGGTACGTATTTATGTTAAGCCGATGATTGCTTGGCTATGGACCGGCGCCATCGTTATGGCATTAGGGGCGCTTATCAGTATGCTTGATCGCCGCTATCGCCTAAAAAAATCTGCCTAGGCGTTATTACCGATAGTTGTTATTGAAAGTCGATTATTGGTAAAAATGGCAAAGAATAACGGCAAATAACTGATGCAAAATTTGTATTAAGGATATGGTAAATGTCTGACCCATTAATGAGTAAGTCACAGTTTAAGGTTTGGTTTTTAATTCCATTGATTGTTTTCTTAGGTCTTATCGTTATGTTCTTTGCCAGGCTAGGTAAGGATACTAACGTAGTATTTGATAATGCGTTAAACCGACCAGTTCCAGAGTTTAACTTGCCGTTATTATCTAATCCTGAGACCAATGTAACCAATGCTGATTTACCAAAAACCCCTTATATTATTAATGTCTGGGGTTCTTGGTGTCCTACTTGTTACGAAGAGCATCCTTTCTTTATGGAGCTGCACCAACAGCAGGTGCCAATTGTTGGGGTTAACTACAAAGATGAGCTTGATAAAGCTCATGAATACCTCGAAAACGGCGGCGACCCTTATGTGTTTAGCTTCAGAGATTATGATGGTAGCTTTGCCATTGACTTGGGGTTAACCGGTGCTCCTGAAAGCTTTGTCGTTGATACTCAAGGCAATATTCGTCAACATATCGTAGGTGAAATTAGTGCGGACAACTGGCAGTCTAGAATTAAGCCCTGTATGGACTTATTGACAGAAATGGGCCAAAAGCAGGTAGCGCTAGATACTCCAGAGATCACGAAGCAGATTGCTGAGGTGTGTAAATGAATACAATAAAGGCGAACCCAATGTCAGCCGTAATTAAGCGTCTTAGTGTTTTGTTTAAAGTGTTGGCTTTGGTGCTTAGCTTAGGTTCAGTGAGCAGTTTATCGCACGCTGCCATTGAGGTGTTTGAGTTTGATAACCCGAGACAAGAAGCACAGTACCAAGCTTTGATTGAAGAGTTTCGTTGTCCAAAGTGTCAAAACCAAAATTTGGCAGGATCAGATTCTGTTATCTCTCAAGATTTGAAAAGAAAAACTTACGAAATGGTTATGGCAGGGCAGTCCGATGCTCAGATACGAGAGTATATGTATGAGCGTTATGGAGACTTCATCAGCTATAAACCGCCGGTAAGGCCTTCGACCTGGATTTTATGGTACTTTCCGCCAGTGATTTTATTATTATTAATAGCAGGCTGGCTAATGCGTACTAAAGCCCAGAATAAAAAACAGGTTAGTAGCGTACAAAGCGGCACTCAAGCTGTTGACTTAGATAAGGTAGGGTCAGGTTTAAGTGATGAGGAAGCCCAAAAGCTAAAAGCATTACTTAAAGAGCATAGTAACGACGACATTAGCGATAAAAAGTAATGGATTGCTAACAATTGTTTATCCAAGACTAATATTTATCTAAGACTAAAGTTTATCTAAGACTAAAGTTTATCTAAGACTAAAGTTTATCTAAGACTAAAGTTTATCTAAGACTAAAGTTAAGCAGTGCAGTTTTGCTGTCACCACCATTGCGGTATATCTCAACTTTTAAGGAGTTAAATCATGCCAACGTTAGTGATTTTTGTCGCGCTGGCAATTTTATTGGCAATCATATTAGCAATTATCGTGCTTATGCCATGGCTGCGGGTGGACAGATCTGCTCAAAATGACCAGCTAATAGCGCTTAATGTTGAGGTATTTAAAGAGCGACTAGAAGAGCTAACCGCTGACTTTAATGCTGGAGCAATGACAGAAGCTGAATTTAAGACTCAGAAGACAGAGCTTGAGCGCCAGCTATTATTAGCCAGTGATGATAAAAATAGTGTGGTGCTAAGTGAAGGGCTGAAAGAAGAGAACTTTAGCCGTGAGCAGCTGTTAAAAGCAAAGCGTGAGCAACAATTTACGCGCAGTAGCAAAGCGCGCTTAACACTGCTAATTTGTGTGCCTATTCTAATGATATTAGGCTATTTCCTAGCAGGAGACAGATCGCCGGTGGTGAACTTATGGCAAGCACAGGATAAAGTAGGTCAAGTAGCCGACGATCTATTGACTGGTAAAATTGATGCGCCGCCAGAATGGGCTACTGAAGACTCAGTGGGCTTAATGGGTGCCATTCAAACCAACGTCCATCATCATGCTCACGACCCTATGCGCTGGATGCGATTGGCGGATATCCTATTGGCTTTTGAGGCCAATCAGCAAGCCGTGGAAGCACAGGCTCGCGCTTATCGCTTAGCGCCTGAGGATGAAACCATCGCTGTTAGCTACGCTCAAACTAACTTCTTCACTAGCGGAGGCATGTTAGATGCCAGTAGTCGCAAAGCTTTAGAAGGGGTACTACAAAAGAATCCAGAGCATCAAGGGGCTCAAATGTTGATGGCAATGGGTGAAGCCCGTGCGGGTAACTATCAGCAAGCCCAAGCCTGGGTTGAAAGATTGAAAACAGGGATTATGGCTAGAGATGGTGATCACAGTGAGGCTCTAAATAGCTTGAATGAGCTGAGCCGTAATATTGCCCAACAGCAGCAAGCAAGTCTCTCTGCAGCCAATAACAGTACAGCAAATACAGCGACCCAAACAGTGGCGGTAACGGTCACCCTAAACCCTAGCTTGACTCCATTATTGGCACCTTCAGACATCCTATTTGTGACCATTCAACAGGCTTCAGGTGGTGCTCCGTTAGCAGTAAAACGTCTACCAGCTTCAGAGTTAGCAAATGCAGTAAATGGCTTTAATATCGAGCTGAGTGATGAAGATGCTATGATGCCAACACAAACCCTGTCAAAAGCAATGCAGGAAGGCAAACAATTGGTATTGAAAGCTAGAATAAGTAAGTCAGGCCAAGCGATGCAAGAAGCAGGTGATTTGGCCGCGAATGACTTACCGCTTAACTATCAAGACAATACTGAGGGTCAGCTAAAAGTAACTACTGAAATTAATAAACAGCTTCCGTAGTTTATTGATAGCAAAAATTTGAAGTTTGTTTGACTACTAAGTTTTAATTATAGCGGTATTTATTATTAAAATAGCTTGAGCTTTTTTTCATCTCAATGTAAGGTATTTATGCTTAATATAACAGTCAAACAAGACTTGTCTGAGGCGTCATTAGTTGCGTAACCATCTAATGAATCAACCCTATTCAGGGCTAGGGCTTGTGGTTACCATTATATTTTTATTTAAGATATATTGTTATTTAAGACGCTTATTTTTTAAGATGATTGTTCATCGACATAATTCAAGAGGATTACCACTATGATGCGTATTATTCTGCTAGGGCCTCCAGGGGCAGGTAAAGGAACCCAAGCACAGTTCATATCTAAAGAATATGATATTCCACAAATTTCAACTGGCGATATGCTACGTGCTGCTATTAAAGAAGGAACAGAGTTAGGCAAAAAAGCTGAAGGCATCATGAAGTCAGGTGGTTTAGTCTCTGATGACTTAATCATCAACTTGGTAAAAGAGCGTATTGAGAAGCCTGACTGTGCAAATGGCTGTATCTTTGATGGTTTTCCACGTACTATCCCTCAAGCAGAAGCTTTGATTGAAGCTGGTGTTGATATCGACCATGTGGTAGAGATTAGCGTTCCAGATGATGAAATTGTTTCTCGCTTGTCAGGTCGCCGTCAGCATCCAGGCTCTGGCCGTGTTTATCACCTAAAATACAACCCACCTAAGCAAGAAGGCTTAGATGATGTTACTGGTGAGCCACTAATCCAACGTGAAGATGACAAAGAAGAGACCATTCGTGATCGTCTGGCCACTTACCATGAGCAAACTTCTACATTAGTTGGTTTCTATCAGAACAAAGCCAAAGAAGATGCCAATGCACCTAAGTATCACCAGTTTGATGGTACTAAAGACATCGATGTGGTTAAGCAAAATATCCTTGGTGCACTAAAAGGCTAGTTTGTTTTATTACTGAATCTCAATCTAAGTCTGAGTTGAGTATTTAGTTTATAAGCCACTATAAGGCCCCGCTATCTTGTTAGATGCGGGGCTTTTTTATTGGGTTTTATATTTTAATTGGCTCTATATTTTATTTGGCTTTATATATTAAGTTTATCGAGTGGGTTTGGTTTTGAGACTGAATAGGGCAAACAGTCAAATATAACAGATATTAAAAAAGCCACTATAAGTAGCTTATAGTGGCTTTAATTAGACCAGCCTAGTCAAATAGTAGCTAGGTCAGTTAATTGCAGTTGCAGTACAACTAATTAAGCATTGCCTTCAGCATCAGCGGCTTGTTGCTGGCTTTGAGCGTAAGCTTGGTCAAAGTTAACAGGAGCTAACAATAACTGTGGGAAGCTACCACGGGTTACGATATCACTGATAACTTCACGGGCATATGGGAACAAGATGTTAGGGCAGTAAGCACCTAAAATTTGACCAATTTGATCTTCAGGAATGTCTTTGATCAAGAAGATACCAGCTTGATGAACTTCAGCGATAAAGGCTGCTGAACCTGCGTTTTGTGCATTAACAGTAACAGTTAAAACCACTTGATAGTGATCTTCATCTAGTGGTTCAGCGTTAGTAGCTAGATTAATGTCTAACTCTGGTTGCCATTCTTTAGTAAATACTTCTGCACCAGCTACTTCAAGTGACATGTCTTTTACATAAATACGTTCAAGGGCTAGTTGAGGTTGTGCTTGTTGTTCAGCCATAAAAATGTCCTTTTTTAAGTTAAATTTTATGATTATAAAATTATAGAGTTACTAAATGCTCAAAATTAGGCATTCAGCATTTCATCAAGTTTACCACTTTCATTCAATGCGTTTAGCTGATCAAAGCCACCGATGAAAGTTTCTCCGATAAAGATTTGTGGAACAGTTCTGTAGTTATTGGTCTTTTTCATTAAAGCCATACGCTCATCAGAACTCATATCATGCATACCGATTTCTTTATACTCAATGTTTTTTGATTTCAAAAGCTGTTTGGCGTTTGAGCAATAAGGGCAAATAGGGGTTGTATATACAGTAACAGGAGCAGTCATGAGCAATCCTTTTGGTTATAAAATATTTATTGGTGTAGCTTTAAAGTCAATTGTACCAAAACAGCGTCCATTATAATTAAGGGTTTGTCTGGCATTTTGTACCAGATATATTACTTAATGTGTGTAGGGTATTGTCTGGTAACGCAGCCTAAAAATAATCACTGCTTTAATGACCAAATAATAAAGTAATAATAAAACTAAGGTCGTACTAAACTACATAAACACGTACGACCTTATTGTCTAATATTTATTTTGCTTTGGCCTTGGCTTTTCCATCCACAGTTTTTGATTTTTTTACTGTGGCCCCAACCAGCGGCATACCTGCTGCTTGCCAACCGCCAATACCGCCATCAAGACGATATACGTTTGGTTTACCAATCAATTGTACCGCAGCACCTGCTTGAATACCCATATCACAAACCACAACAACTGGAGCTTCAATGGCTCTGATCTCTTCTAAGCGGTCTTTTAATTGGGTGAAAGGGATGTTGCGGCTACCCTGGATATAACCTGTCTCAAACTTTTTCTTGGCACGAATATCAATAATTTGTGCATTTTGAGAGTTAACTAAGGTACCTAAAGTATTGGGTGAAATCTTTTTACCACTGCGTTTATTTTCAACCGTGAAAAATAAAAAGATAAGTACAGCCAAAGTACCAAATAAGAAAGGGTGGTTCCCCATAAATTCAAGCCAACGATCTAGTGACAAAACACTTCTCCAGTAAAATTTTTATGGCGATTATTATAACGTGATAAGCGTTAGAATGCATTAACGACAATAGAGAATTGCTAACTTAACGGTTACAATCCTCTATTAAAAGTATTTGAGTCAATATCTAATAAGTGGGGGTGTCTGCCTCTGCTTGCAAGGTCACCAAACTTTCGACGCGGCGCTGCATGACTTTGCCTTCTGCTACCGCCTGCCATAAAGCACACCCTTTACTATTATGAGTGTGTTTGCAGTCTCTAAACTGACAGTCGCCGGCCAACGGATATAGTTCAACAAAGCCTGCAATAATATCATATGGGGTTAAGTGCCAAATGCCATATTCACGAATACCTGGGGTATCGACAATACCGCCTTGAGTAAGGTCTTCAGGATTAAAAGGCAATAATCGACTGGTAGTAGTAGTGTGTTGACCTAGCTTGGAGTTGGTAGAGATTACATTAACGCTTTGATCGGAGTTGGGCAGTAAGGCGTTAACTAAGGTGCTTTTACCGACGCCTGATTGACCAGCGAATATCACCAGTTTATCTTTAATTTTCTGTTGCAGATCAGTTAGTCCTAGCTCAGCCTGCTGCTGTAAAGGCTCAATATCAGTCAGCTTAGTCTTGGCAGCAGCTTCTTGGCTGCTCTTACTACTAATTTGTGAGGGGTTGAGTAAAATATTTTCAGGGCAGGGGGCTGCTGTTAATACAGTCTCATAGCCTAAGCTTTGATATTCGCTAAGTAAGTTTTTGGTGAAAGCATAGTCTTCAATCGCCAACAGATCTGCCTTATTTAGTACCAAAAGTGGCTTAACATCGGCATGATGGCAAACCACCAAGTAACGGTCTATAAGATTAGGGGCAGCAGCGGGCAGCGGGGCAAAAACAATGGCTAAAATGTCAACGTTGGCAGCCACAGGCTTAAGCTTATGGTAACGGTCTGGGCGCGAAACTAAAGAGGTTCGCGGCTGAACCGACTCAATACGACCAAAGCCGGTATTAGGGTCAGCCACCCAGCGAACCTTGTCTCCCGTCGCTAACATAGGTAAGTTGGTGCGGACATGACAGCGCCAAATATCACCTAACTCAATGGCCTGCCAAAAAGGCTCAGGCTCACCCTCATCCACGACAGGTGGGTTTGGAATAATGGCTGGTAAGGAGGTAACTTGAACCTCCAACTGTTTGCCATAATGAGCCATCACCACGCCATCCATCAAGCTACCATCAATTGACTCTTGTTGCTGAGCTTGTTGTTTATCAATGCGTCTAAGTTGTTGCTTGGTTAGCTTACGTTGTCGTATCAAAGCCATAAATTCAAGTTACCTATATTTAAGTTACCTATAATATTGAAGTGTGCTTAAGTAATCGCGAGGGTTACCAAAAACAGTGAGTATCTGAGTGTCTAGGATATAGTTTATTGGGCGTTGGTACAATAAATTCAAAGTTTAACTGTTATATTGCGTGAATAGTTAAGGTCTTAGCGGCTAAATTTGGTAACATACTCGGATTGAGTATTCTGTCTAGCTGCAGATCATAATAAAGGACTTGGCTGTCTACAATTAACTTTATTTTTTTTATTTATCTTTATGAACTAAAAGTGTCTAGGAAATGTTATGAGCGATCATCCCAATAAAATTAAAATTAGAAACCAAGGTAAAAAAGGTCTTATCTGGATTGATTTGGAAATGACTGGTTTAGATACCATGAATGACGATATCATTGAAATTGCGACCATCGTAACCGATGAAGACTTAAATGTATTGGCCGAAGGCCCAGTGCTTGCCATCAAGGTTTCTGATCAAAAATTGAATGCCATGGATGAGTGGAATACCAAGCAGCACGGTCAGTCAGGGTTAATTGATCGAGTGCGCCGTAGTACTGTGACTCTTGAACAAGCCGAAAAAGAAACAATTGAGTTTTTGAGTAAATGGGTAGATGAGGGCAAGTCGCCCATGTGTGGTAACTCAATTTGTCAAGACAGACGTTTTTTGGCACGTCAGATGCCTCAACTAGAGCGCTTCTTCCATTACCGTAACCTAGATGTCTCTTCAATCAAAGAGCTATGCTATCGCTGGCGCCCTGATATTCTAAAAGGGGTAGAGAAGACGGGCAGTCATTTGGCTATGGATGATATTCGTGACTCGATTCGTGAGCTGAAGCACTACCGCCAGCACTTCTTTAAGTTATTAGATTAATTTATTGATATCAAAAAGATAGCTTTTGGGGGCTAATATCTGCTTTAGAAACTAGTATCTAGGGCTATCTAAATCAAGCCTTTGGCTAACTGAGTTTTTGATTAAACCTTATTTTAGGCTTTAATCATAAATCTAACCAGCTGAAGGCTTTCTTTTTGCTCTAATTCTGTGCTTGTGCTTACTGCGATAACTGCTTCAACCTGTTGATAAGAGTTGTCAGGATTTATCACTCGCCAATCCCCCAAGACGTAACGGGGTTTGGTTGGATTGTTTTGTTTATCAGTGACAACCGCATGGACAGCAGGACGGTGAGTGTGACCATGCAATAAAACGTCTACAGGCTTTAAGGCCCTAAGTACCGCCTGTTGATTGACATCCATAATTGACATGGATTTATGGGTTTTATCTAAGGCACTTTTTTGACGAATTTTTTGTGCCAAAGCTATTCTTTTGTGCAGTGGTCTTTTTAGTAATGTCCATTTGATAAGGGGGTTACGAATTATGGCACGGAAACGTTGGTAGGATTTGTCATCGGTACATAGCCCATCGCCATGCTCAAAGCGGAAGTTTTGATTGCCGATAGTAACTAAGTAAGGCTCAGTAATTAGCTCGCCATGAAATAGATCACAGAAGCTTTGTCCAATCAAAAAGTCCCGATTGCCATGCATTACTTTTATCTGGCAACCTTGCGCACTTAGCTGGGTTAGCTTGTCGATAATAGGGGTGAGCCAGTGTTGTTTGACTTCAACAGCGGTTAAGCTTAAGTAGCTGTCATCACCGACCCAGGCATCGAACCAATCTCCAAGAATATAAAATTCAGTCAAATTGGGTAAAGCGATTAAATCATCGACTAAAGCTAAAAAAGCCTGCACTAAGGCAGGCTCATCAGCTGATAAATGCAAGTCACTGATAACCACTCGGCGCACATCATAGGGCCGAGTAGTTATTAGATGGCTGTAATCGATAACAGCAGAGTCATTTATTAGCATCATATCATTAATAACTTATAATTAGCGCTAGGCTAAATTATTCAGAAACCATAACTGCAGATTCGATAATAACTGGCTCTTTTGGCACATCAGCATGCATGCCGTAACGACCTGTTGGAACGCCTTCAATTTTCTTAACCACATCCATACCGCTAGTTACTTTACCAAATACTGTATAGCCCCAACCTTGCATATTTTTGCCAGAGTGGTTTAAGAAAGCGTTGTTTTTTACGTTGATGAAGAATTGGCTAGTGGCTGAATGTGGGTCTTGAGTACGGGCCATAGCAATGGTGCCTTCTTCGTTCTTAAGGCCATTGTCTGCTTCGTTTTCGATAGGAGCATTGGTGCTCTTTTCATTCATGTTAGCGTCCATACCACCGCCTTGTACCATGAAGTCTGGGATAACGCGATGGAAGATAGTGCCATCATAATGACCAGATTTTACGTAAGATACGAAGTTCTCTACAGTCTTAGGCGCTTTTTCAGCGTTTAATTCGATAACTACTTCACCCATCGAGGTGTTTAACTGAACTACAGGCATATCACTCATTTTTGTATCCTTAACATTAGATGTAACATTGGTGTTGGTATTGGTGCCGGCATTATTAGTTGGGGTTGTATTGGTGTTGGTACAGCCCATCAAAAAAAGAGGCATCATTAAAGTGCCAAAACCTAAAGTTTTAAGTGCATTCACAAGATGTCCTAGAGGGCTTTTATTGGACTGAGTGCCAAATAAACCCAAGTTTTATTCATAATTCGTTTCTTTAGGGGATAAAAATATTAACTATAGCCAAAGCTTGGTTAATTTATTTCTGCTAGTAACAGATAACCCCCTTGTTTAAAAAGCGTATTAACACTATATAGGTATTAACATTAATACCCCACTCTCAACACTTTATTAGCAATTCAAACTGAGGAGGCGGGTTACCAAGTTTTTTATTTAAAAGAAAACAGAAATTATGCGCCAGAATCTTACGCGTTAAACGATGAGACAAATGCCATAAATCTCTAGCACGTACTTTCTGTATATTAAAGCAGTCAGACAATTGACCAATAACAGTCTCAATATTACGTCGATAACGCATCAATCGATTAACATCAGACTTAGGTCTATTATCTGTCATATTGCGTCTTAGCGGTGTTTGCAAATCAATACCCTTTGATGCAAAGT
>NZ_JMKP01000022.1 GCF_000685805.1 Psychrobacter phenylpyruvicus DSM 7000 = NBRC 102152
ATTAGGTGCAGATAAAGGGTATATCCGCCCTGAGTTAACACAGCACTTTGCATCAAAGGGTATTGATTTGCAAACACCGCTAAGACGCAATATGACAGATAATAGACCTAAGTCTGATGTTAATCGATTGATGCGTTATCGACGTAATATTGAGACTGTTATTGGTCAATTGTCTGACTGCTTTAATATACAGAAAGTACGTGCTAGAGATTTATGGCATTTGTCTCATCGTTTAACGCGTAAGATTCTGGCGCATAATTTCTGTTTTCTTTTAAATAAAAAACTTGGTAACCCGCCTCTTCAGTTTGAATTGCTAATAAAGTGTTGAGAGTGGGGTGTTCTTAAATAATTTTTAAGACTACGTGCGAGGTAGAGTTACCCCTACCTGACCTTGGTATTTGCCCCCACGGTCTTTATAACTGGTTTCACAAACATCATCAGCATCACTTTGGAAAAATAGCATTTGTGCTACCCCTTCACCGGCATAAATACGGGCTGGTAAAGTAGTAGTGTTACTAAATTCTAAAGTAACGTGACCTTCCCACTCAGGTTCAAGTGGGGTAACGTTGACAATTATACCACAGCGAGCGTAAGTTGATTTACCCAAGCAAATAGTCAAAACATCACGTGGAATTCTAAAGTATTCTACCGTACGTGCTAAGGCAAAAGAGTTGGGAGGAATGATACACTCATCACCAACGATATCGATAAAACTGTTTTCATCAAAGTTTTTCGGATCTACTATCGCCGAATGCACATTGGTAAAAACCTTAAACTCACGGGCACAGCGCACATCATAGCCATAGCTAGAAGTACCATAACTGACCAGCTTATCGCCAGCGTCATTAAAGCGGACTTGGCCTGGTTCATATGGCTCAATCATGCCATGTTCTTCAGCCATTCTACGAATCCAGCGGTCAGATTTAATTGACATTTTACACCCTCAAACTATTGATTTAAAACTACTAATTTAAATAAGATATTATAAAAAAAGCTCAATTATATAAGATTCAACTTTTTATTTACAGCCGCACTACTGATTGTGCGGTCGAATCGGGCTATTAAGTGGGGCTATTTTACGCTCATTAATGACTTTGTGCTAATATTGTGCAGTATTTGCTCATTAAAAATGTAAACGACCCCTACCCGCTTATGTTTACTTTATGATGTTTTATCTTAATTGAAGAGGCTACATGCCCCCTTTACCATTTGGCAAAATGATCTTCTGCCAGTCCCATTACTTGGTCTAGAACTATCACCTCATCATTTGCAAGCCTAATGTGACCTGAGTAATAGCCTATCCACTGCTCAAAGATACTGGCTACTAAGGCATAGTTGTCGGTTTTCTTATAGACTTTGATTGGGGTGAAGGTCAACTCAATATCAACCTTGCTCCAGCCAAGATTTTGATGACTGATGCTCCAAGTATTGCTCTTTTTATCCTCTAGACTGTCTCTTCGAAACATTACTGGCGGTAAGTGATGAATTTCTCCGTCCAGCCAGCAAGCATTCTCACTGATCCCAGTTTCATTAACGCCCATAGATAGGTTGAGCATAAACTGCCGACCCTCCTCAAGCTGAGTATTAATACAGCTCCAGAACCAGTTAGTCTCATGACGCATAAAACCTAAAGTCCAATCTAAATTGGCATCAGTTAAGGCATCAAATTCAAACCGAGTCTGAGCGTGGTTAGCCTCTTTACTGTCACTGGTCTTAGGATAATGCTTGGACAAGCTATGTAGGATTAACTCGCCAGAGGTAGAAACAAAAGGTTCTTTTTGGGTATAGCTCCAACCTCGTCTCCCTGATGGCGAGCACACGGCTAGGGGCTGCTGTGCCCGCTGTAATTCAGCGTTTATAGTAAATACATTACTATTTAGTCTGACACTGACAAACTCTGGCGAAAAATTCATTTTTAGCGTCAGCTTATCGTGCTCAAAGAGCATCTCACCGTTTTGATGATCCCCACTAAACTGAGCATTGATAGTTAAAGGCAGTAAGGCCTCAACTATCTCAAACTGCTTAGTTTCTTCATGATATATATAAGCAAAAGCCGTCGTCGCCAACTTAATCGTGGCAACTGCCATGCAGATTCGGTAAGGCCCATGTACTATCTGCACAAAGGCAAATTGATTGGCTTTTAATTGCTTACGCCACTGAGCAACAGGCTTTTGCGAAATTAAATGGCTATGATAATCCAAGTAATTTATTTGATTTACCTGGGAGAACACCCCAAACTGAGGTTGACCTTGCTCTATGAGTTTATCAATAGAGGGCAAGTCATAAGCATTTTTATTTGTCATTAGAATATACGACCATCATCACGTTTTTTAGCGAATCTTTCTATGTTTACTTCAATATTGGTAGCGATATCAAGGTAGAACTGTGCATAGTCATCACCCTGTCCCTCATTAGCAATAACACTAGGCACGCCTTTGTCAGCTTGAGCTCGAATGTCGCTGGCTAGGGGGAGTTGACCTAACAACGGCACTTGATATTCTTTAGCAATTGACTCTCCACCGCCTGCCCCAAATATGGCTTCTGTATGACCACAGTTGGAACAAGTATGTAGCGCCATATTCTCCACCACACCTATCACTGGAATGCTGGTTTTATTGAACATCTCGATACCTTTTTGCGCATCCATCAATGCAATATGCTGTGGTGTAGTGACAATAACCGCACCAGTAACTGGAATACGCTGAGCCAATGTCAACTGAATATCACCGGTGCCCGGTGGCATATCAATCACTAGGTAATCGAGCATCGGCCAGTTGGTTTGGTTGAACAGTTGCATTAACGCACCGG
This sequence comes from Psychrobacter phenylpyruvicus DSM 7000 = NBRC 102152, assembly GCF_000685805.1. Taxonomy (GTDB): domain Bacteria; phylum Pseudomonadota; class Gammaproteobacteria; order Pseudomonadales; family Moraxellaceae; genus Psychrobacter; species Psychrobacter phenylpyruvicus. Next base: position 2,809 of record NZ_JMKP01000022.1, read on the forward strand.
TAGCTTTAGGACCACGCCAAGCCACAGGAGTGTTATCGCCATCAAGCAAACTGCCAATAGATAACATCGCTAAACCATGGGCTTCTACCGGCACAAATTGCTCGTTTTCTAGCTGAGGCTTTACCCCTTCTACCCCAAGCATACTGGGCATAGATGGGCCGTAGATATCCGCATCCAACACCCCAACACGATTACCTAGCTTTTGTAGTGCCAAAGCAATATTGACCGTGGTGGTTGATTTACCCACACCACCTTTGCCTGAGGCCACTACTAAGATGTGCTTAATACGCGGATGTGGCTGCAGACTCGATTGAGTTGGAGCACGTTTGGTAATTGGTGGCTCGGCTGCTGTAGACTGTTTTGCAGCGGCATCAATAGTTTTTGGTAAAGTCTTGGCGCTACCTTTGGTAGAGCTGACAGGCATAGAACTATTGTCTGGCATGATATTGACTCCAGTGGCTTTGGGTAGCAGGGCAATATTTAAGTTAACTTCTTCTATGCCAAGAGGCTTTAGCTTTAGCCCAAGCTGTCTTTGCACCTCTTCAGGATTTGCCTCTTCATCTAAGCGTAAATCTAAAGTCACTGTATCCCCATGATGTTGAAACTTAGTTAACTCGTTTCTATCACGGCCCTGTGGATAATTAGCCACTACCTCTTTTGCCACTGCTTCTAGCTGCGTAGCTTGCTGAGAATCTTCATTTTTTAGGGTATTTTTCTGAATCGTTTTTTTTATAAAATCAAACATTATTGCCCCTTAGTAACTTGTCACTGCTATCTACTGTAGTACGTTTAAGCTTAACACCAAAGTTGTAGCGTTTATTTATATCTTACACTTTAATATATAGCTTTCTATCTATAGCCTACGAACAAGCAAACTTCTAATATAACAAATCAGTTTAGCTCAATTAACCGCTGAAAAAAACCACAATAACTTTAAGACTATTGCCTTGTCTATGATCCCTTTCTTTAGGCTGATAATGCAAGCTTACCTCTCTATTCTTGCTTATCTACTGTTAGTTATTTTTGGCGATTACAGCGTTAAAAACTGTGAGGCAATAAACAGATAGATGGCGACACCTGAAGCATCACACACCGAAGTAATTAAAGGCGCGCTGGCGCTGGCAGGGTCAAAGCCTAGTTTGTTTAGTACAAACGGCAAGCTCATGCCAATCACACAGCCAATCATTACCACAGATATCATACTCAAGGCGAGTACTAATGCTACCACCGCATCGCCGCGGAAATAACCAATAACCGAAATAGCCGCGGCCATGGTGATACCTAGCAATAATGCAACCATAGCTTCACGGCCTAATAAAGAGAACCAGTCACGCATGACCACCTCCCCGGTCGCTAGGGCACGTACCATTAAGGTTGCAGACTGAGATCCGGCGTTACCGCCACTATCTACCAATAAAGGTAGGAAGAAAACCAGTACTAAGTTAGCAGCAATTACATCCTCAAAGTGAGAAATCCCCACGCCTGAAATTAGGTTACCAAATACCAAAAACACCAGCCAAAACACACGTTTACGATATAATATTCGAATGCTGGTATCTTTGAAGCTGCCGACCAAAGTTGAAACACCCCCTGACTTATGGAAGTCGTCTGTGGCCTCATCACTGGCTACGTCCATCGCGTCATCGTGGGTCACAATACCGACCAACGCTCCGTTATTGTCAATAATAGGCAGTGCAATTAAGTCATAACGGGCAATGGTTTTTGCCACATCTTCTTGGTCTTCATGCACATTGGTTGCCACAACTTTGGTCAGCATGATATCGCCAATCAACTGATCGGGTGAGGCTAAGATTAATGTTCTTAACGAGACGACCCCTTGTAGCTTGCGCTGTTCATCGATGACATAAGCATGGTAGATGGTCTCAGCATCAGGGGCTTCTAATCTTAAAGCAGCCAAAGCTTCAGCTACCGTCATTTGTGCCTTTAAGGTAGCGTAGTCCGATGTCATTAATGCCCCAGCTGTTTTTTCAGCATAGGCAGACAGTCGTCTAATATCTTCTCGCTCAGCCTGAGCCAAAGCCGGTAACAAAGCATCACGTTGATTTTGGTCTAAACGCTTATATAAGTCGGTTCGCTCATCCGATGGCATCTCGCCCACTAATTTGGCAAGACTGGCTCGCGGAAATAAGAACGCCATCTCAACTTGATCTTCTGGGTCAAGATAAGAAAAGACCGTGGCCCTATCCGGTAGCTTCTCTAGTAATTTCCACGACATATCTGGATCTAACAAAACCAATATGTCGGCAATGTCGATCGGGCGCAAATCCTTCAATTGATCTACGGCTTGGTCAAATTCTTGATTTTCAATGGCATTTTTTAATAATAATGCAGTCGCTTTATGATCCATAATTTGTACTCCTTGCAGCCCAGTCTTTGTGCAAGTAACCATAGAAATAAGTAATAAAAAAGAGCCAATAGTTATTTTATTGGCTCCTGATTTAGGCTCTAAATACTAGCTTTATTAGGGCAGTTGAAATAAGTGGCAGTTTCAAAAAGTCATTCATATAACAACATTTATATATAAATTTAGAGTTTGTTTTGTTTAGCAATGGCACCAGTTTTTAACTGCTCATAGGGTTGTTTGGCCTGTTATCAAAAGCATCCAATAGTGTCTGCTCGATGCCCGTAAATACGGTTTAAACATAACTCAAGGAGATGCTAAGCGATTGTCGTTTTTTTAACAAGGGTCTGATTGTTAAAAAAACGACTTCTAGATTTAAACTGCCGACTTTTTTTATTGAGTAATGGTGACCGGAGTATGCTTTTGTAGCTCCTCAAAGCTTACGCCATCTGCTAACTCTACCAACTTAAGACCATTGTCAGTCACATCCATTACTGCAAACTCGGTGATGATACGGTCCACTACTTTTTTGCCAGTTAACGGCAACTGACACTCGGCCAATATTTTTGGCTCACCGTGCTTATTAATTTGCTCCATAAGCACAATAACTCGCTGCACGCCAGCCACTAAGTCCATTGCGCCGCCCATCCCTTTTACCATTTTTCCGGGAATCATCCAGTTGGCTAAATCACCCTGTTCAGATACTTCCATCGCCCCCAAAATAGCTAGGTTTACATGACCACCACGAATCATTGCAAAGGATTCTGAGCTACCAAAGAAGCTGGCACCTGGCTTGGCAGTTACTGTTTGCTTGCCGGCATTAATTAAGTCTGGGTCAACGTTATCTTCTGTCGGAAATTCGCCAATACCCAATAAGCCGTTTTCTGACTGTAGCCAAACGTTCACACCCTCTGGAATATAGTTTGCCACCATTGTTGGTAAGCCAATTCCTAAATTCACATAAAAACCATCTTCTAATTCTTGAGCGGCGCGCTGAGCCATTTGCTCTCTAGTCCATGCCATGTTCATACTCCTTGTGTACTTTTTATTTTTACAAAATATTGGGCTACTTATCTATTACCCTTAATTTTATGACTTTATTTTTTTACAGTAATTTTTTCGATGCGTTTTTCTGGAGTGCTATTCAATACCAAACGCTGTACAAATATACCTGGTAGATGAATCTCATCAGCATCCAATTCACCAATTTCAACGATTTCTTCTACTTCAGCCACTGTAATTTTGCCAGCCATAGCACAGTCTGGGTTAAAGTTACGTGCGGTTTTATTAAATATAAGGTTGCCCGCTTTATCCGCTTTCTGAGCCTTTACTAACGCCACATCAGCGGTGAGTGAATTCTCTAAGATATAGGTGCGACCATCAAATTCACGAGTTTCTTTACCCTCAGCCACTTGGGTGCCTACACCTGTCGCCGTATAAAAGGCTGGGATACCTGCACCCCCTGCACGCAGCTTCTCTGCTAAAGTGCCTTGTGGTGTTAACTCCACCTCTAACTCACCCCCTAAGAATTGACGCTCAAATTCTTTGTTCTCGCCAACATAAGAGGAGATCATTTTTTTGATTTGTCGGGTTTGTAGTAGCAGCCCTAAGCCAAAATCATCGACCCCAGCATTATTACTAATACAGGTCAGCTCTTTTGCCCCGCTGTCCCTTAAGGCTAGGATAAGCGCTTCAGGAATACCGCACAGTCCAAATCCGCCAATAGCCAAAGTTTGCCCATCCTTGATAATGTCCTTTAAAGCAGACTCAGCGCTTTCATAAAGTTTCGATTGACTCATTATTCTCTCCCTGTTTGAATCAACTTAAGAATATAGCTTAGTACTAATTTTCGAAATAAAAGTACAGATGTTAACCAGCCCAGTTTAACTGGTTTCAAACCTAAAGCAAAATTAAGTGTTTATGCCGGTCATAACATCCTAATCCCTCCATCAATTGAGAAGAAGGAATGGTAAAATGCCGCTAATTAATTGAGAAAACAAAAGGGGAAGGTAAAAACCTATTGACCAGCTGTACGCTGGCGGGGGTGAGAAATTGAAACATAACAAATCCTTGTTAAAAATAAATATTTAATCCTTAAACATTACTCGCTATAACTCTTCATATTAGCTGAATCTTATGTTTTTTAAAATCCCTCAAGTTAACTCTAACAATTCTTTAGCTACTTTCAGCTAACTTAGCTTCATAACCCCCTTATCCCTAAGTTAACTTTTTCTAAATCAACCTATTTAAACAGAGGTTAATTCCCATTTTTACGCCATTTGCGGTATCATAGGCACACGTTTTATATTCAGATAATCTTCTTAAAAATTAATAAACTTTATAGGTGATTTTGTGCGTCAAATTCTTGTTACCAGTGCCCTTCCCTATGCCAATGGCAATATCCACTTGGGTCATCTTTTAGAACATATTCAAACTGATATCTGGGTGCGCGCTATGAAAGCCCAAGGTCATCAGGTGACTTATGTTTGCGCCGATGACGCACATGGTACGAGTATCATGCTTAAAGCAGAACAACAAGGCATTACTCCAGAACAGCTTATCTCAGAAGTCAAAAGCTCGCATCAGGCAGACTTTGCTAAATTTCTAATTAACTACGACAACTATCACACCACTCATTCTGAAGAAAATAAAGAATTTTCAGAATTAATCTATCGTCGTTTAAATAGCGAAGGTCATATTACAACCAAAGATGTTGAGCAATTGTTTGATCCAGAGAAGCAATTATTCTTAGCAGACCGTTTTGTTAAAGGCGAATGCCCCGAGTGTGCTGCACAAGATCAGTATGGTGATAACTGTGAGGTTTGTGGTACTACCTATGAAGCTACCGAACTCAAAAATCCATACTCAACACTTTCAAAAGCAACGCCAGTGCTAAAAACCTCTAAGCACTACTTCTTTAACTTGCCAGAGTTTGAGCAGTTCTTACAGCAGTGGACTACTGATAAAGGTCGACTACAGCCTTCAGTGGTCAATAAGTTGCAAGAGTGGTTTGAAGCCGGGCTAGCTAGCTGGGATATTTCTCGTGATGCCCCCTACTTTGGTTTCAAGATTCCTGATACTCCAGCGGATGAACCTGACAAATACTTCTATGTGTGGTTAGATGCGCCTATCGGTTATATGGCGAGCTTCAAAAATTTATGTAAAAAGCGTAAAGACTCTACCGACCCACTTAAGCCAGCATTAAACTTTGATGACTATTGGCTAGAAGAAAACCAACATAAAACTGAGCTTTATCATTTCATTGGTAAAGACATTGTTTATTTCCACGCTTTATTTTGGCCTGCTATGTTGGCCGGTGCTCAATACCGCACCCCTACCGGCGTATTCGCTCACGGCTTCTTGATGGTCAACGGTGAAAAAATGAGTAAGTCACGCGGCACATTCATTCAAGCTGAAACCTTTGCTAAGCACCTTCACCCAGAGTATCTGCGTTATTATTTTGCCACCAAGCTTTCAGATAAAGTTGAGGACATGAACCTAGACTTCGCTGACTTCATACAGAAAGTAAACTCTGATATGGTCGGCAAAGTAGTCAATATCGCCAGTCGCAGTGCCGGCTTCATCGTTAAGAAATACGACGGTATGCTGTCTGAAAACTGCGCTGAGCCTGAGCTGTTGAATGAGATTATTCGTGCCGGTGAAGAAATTGCAACCGCTTATGAAAACCGTGAGTTTAGTCGAGCCATGCGCCTAATTATGCAGTGTGCGGACAAAGCCAACGAATACATTGATAGCAAGAAACCTTGGGCGATGGCCAAAGAAGAAGGCCGTGAACAAGAAGTTCAAGACGTATGTAGTGTGGCCATCAATATCTTCCGTCAACTGATGGTGTATCTAGCACCGGTATTACCTGAGCTTACTGACAATGCTAAGGCCTTCTTAAACATTAATGACTTAAGTTTTGCTAGTCGTCATGAGCTGTTATTAGGTCATAAAATCAATAAGTTTAAGCCACTAATGCAGCGTATCGAACAATCACAGATTGATGCCATGATTGAAGACTCTAAGCAAGATTTACAAGCTGCAGCCGCACCAGTTCCTGAAGCTGCAGACAAAAAATCTTCCTCAAATAAAAAAGCGGATACTGCGGCAAGCGATTATATTGAGTTTGATGACTTCATGAAGGTCGAGATGACTGTGGCTCAAGTACTTGAGTGTAACTATGTAGAAGGTGCTGATAAGCTATTGCAGTTCACACTAGATATCGGTAAAGACCAACCAATTAATGTCTTTAGTGGCATTCGTAAGTTTTATGAGCCTGAGCAATTGGCCAATAAAAAAGTCATCTGTGTGACCAACTTGGCACCACGTAAGATGAAGTTTGGGGTTTCAGAAGGTATGATTTTATCTTCTGGCGACCCTAAAACAGGCTTAGTCGTCATTACTTTGCCGGATGAGTGCCAAGTAGGCGATAAGTTGGCCTAAAAACCAGCTGTAATAAAAGACTATTGAAACTAATTAATAGCTTGCAATTACTCGCTAAAAAGCCGATGTTATTAACATCGGCTTTTTTTATTGGTCTTTGTAGTCACTGACCACTTTTTTTATTTCTCAGTTGTGTTACATTATTGTAATATAGACTTACACTGTTAAACTTAAATGGATTATCAAATGCAAAAACAGTCAAATACCCACTCATTGTTTTCCTCTGCCAAGCCAACTTCTTTTGTTAATTCAACTGTAAAAAGTAAGACTGTTTGGCGCAGTATGATGGCCGTGACGCTTGGGGTTAGCTTAGCGGCATTAAGTGGCTGTACTGATAAGCCGGCAGCAGAAACTGATAAAGCCGCTGCGGCAACCAAAGAAGCTAAGACAGTGGCAATCACTCAAATCGTTGAGCACCCATCATTAGATGAGATACGCCGCGGTATTATTGAAGAGCTAGCGGCTAACGACTATGTCGAAGGTCAAAACTTAACGGTTAACTTCCAAAGTGCGCAAGGTAATACCGCAACCGCTGGACAAATCGCTAAACAATTTGCAGGTGATATGCCAGACGCTATCGTTGCCATCTCCACCCCTTCTGCACAGACTATTGCGGCAGCGACAACCACTATTCCTATTATTTATACCGCCATCTCAGATCCGTTAGCGGCCAAATTAATTAATGAAAATAACATCCCAACTCAAGCTAATATTACCGGTCTATCGAGCCAACTACCTATTGAGCCGCCTTTAGATTTAATCCAAAAGATTGTTCCTGATGCTAAGACCATTGGCTATGTTTATAGCCCAGGTGAGGCCAACTCAGTTACCGTATTAAGACAGCTACAAGAAGCCGCTCCAGCACGAGGGCTAAAAATCTTGGAAGTAACTGCCAACCGCCCTACCGATGTGGCTATGGCAACCCGCAGCTTACAAGGCCGTGCCGATGTTATTTATACCTCTTTAGACAATAACGTCATTAGCGCCTTTGAAGCCATGGCAAGCGCAGCTAATGAGATGAAAATCCCAGTGATTACCTCAGATGAATTCAGTGTGCGTCGTGGAGCTACTGCTGCATTAGGGGTTAACGACTATGACTTTGGCCGTGTCACAGGCAAGATGGTATACCGAGTATTAAACGGTGAGGCCATTACTGATATTAAACCTGACGTTATGAATAAGCTGACTTTATATGTCAGTCCAAAACATGCCAAGCAGCAAGGCGTTACTCTGGATTCTTCTCTTATAGCCGATGGCATTAATGTGGATGAAACCAAGCCAAGCAATGAGGCTAAATAAAAGCAGTAAACTCATACCTCTTATAGACGGAAATTTATAAGAGTATAAAACACCCCAGGAGATTGACCCATGTATAATAAAAATCGCTTTATGAAAACCCTAATGTGGGGCGGCGTTGCAGCAGCAGTTTTAACCGGCTGTAATCAACCTGCTAACGATAACGCTACAGCAGCAGATAATAATGCAGATACCCCTGCTGCCACCGAATTAAAAAAAGTAGCCATTACCGCTATTGTTGAGCACCCTGCATTAGATGCGGTTCGCCAAGGTGTCATCGAAGAGCTTGCCGCTGAAGGTTATGAAGAAGGCAAAAATCTAGAGATTAACTTCCAAAGCGCTCAAGGTAATACCGCTACAGCGGGACAGATTGCTAAGCAATTTGTGGGAGATAACCCAGATGTCATCGTGGCCATCGCCACCCCTTCAGCGCAGTCTGTGGCTGCTGCTACCAATTCAATTCCTATTGTATTCTCTGCGGTCACAGATCCCGTTGAGGCAAAGCTACTAAAAAGCTGGGAAGGTTCTGGCACCAACGTCACTGGCGCATCCGACGTCCTACCTTATGAGCCACAAATTGAGCTGATGAGACAGCTTATCCCAAGTCTAAAAAATGTGGGTTATGTTTACAGCCCAGGTGAAGTTAACTCAACTATTGTGCTAAAAAATCTAGAAGAGAAGTTACAACCAATGGGCATCACTGTCCATTCAGCACCTGCACAAAAGAGTAATGACATTGCTATGGCAGCGCGCAGTATCGCTGACAAAGTTGATGTTATCTATAGCTCTACTGACAATAACGTAGTATCTGCTTATGAGTCGTTATATCAAGTAGCAAAAGAAAGCAAAGTACCTTTAATTGCCTCTGATACCGGCTCTGTAGAACGGGGTGCAGTTGCAGCACTGGGCGTAAACTATCATGACTTAGGTCGTGAGACTGGTAAGATTGTGGTTAAGATTCTAAAAGGCGAAAATCCAGGGACTATCCCAGTTTATAAAGCAGAATCTTTGGACTTATTCCTCAGCAAGAGCCATGCAGCTGAACAAGGAATTGAGCTACCACAAGATCTTCTTTCAAAAGCCAAAGAAGTTCAAGACTAAAGTTATCATTTAACTTGAACTTGCCGTATAAAAGGCACATGGTTAATCTCATGTGCTTTTTATATTGTTTGCAATTTAATATATTTGCTAAAATAAATATTTTTCTATGACCACATCAAGCATACTAAGATATGGTCAATTAATATTGGTGGGTGATATGCTACCGGCTGTTCGTTTTCGCAATCATAATACTCATTGGTTTACCCTAAGTGCAGATTGCTTAATCTGTTAAATAAACTTTGCCAGACTGTGTTGTGTAGCAGCCTGTCAAACTCAAAGCGGTGTCTAAATATCTTATGTCTCTCATTGCTTTTTTTGGTGCCCTTGAAAGTGGTCTTATTTATGCCTTAGTGGCCCTAGGCGTACTTATCTCATTTCGAATTCTTGATTTTCCAGATTTAACTGCTGACGGAAGTTTCCCGTTGGGTGGCGCTATTGCTGGTATCTCTATTGTTTCTGGTATTGACCCTTGGATTGCTTGTGGCTTAGGCATGTTGGCAGGTGCGGTAGCAGGTATGGTTACTGCGTTTTTACATGTAAAGTTGGGTATTTTGCAGCTATTGGCCAGTATTTTGGTCATGGTGGCTTTGTATTCCGTAAACTTACGCATTATGGGTGCCCCAAACTTACCTTTACTGGGTGAAGAGACTGTATTTAGTACCTTAGTAACCAATGAGAATGGCTACTGGATGCGCTGTGTTATTATTGGCGTAGTGGTGTTGATTGCCAAATTAGCACTGGACTTATTTTTTAGTACCGAAGCAGGACTATCGATGCGCGCGACGGGCTCGAACTTACGCATGGCTCAAGCACAGGGTATTAACACCTCTTGGATGACCATTATTGGTATGGCAATCTCTAATGCCTTAGTTGCCTTAGGAGGTGCGCTGTTTGTGCAAACCCAAGGTGGTGCAGATATCTCTATTGGTATTGGTACCATCGTTATTGGCTTGGCGGCGGTTATTATTGGTGAGACCATCATTCCTGCCAAACGTATTTGGTTAATTACTTTCGCTGTGATTTTAGGGGCGGTAATTTATAAGCTATTTATTCAAGTGGCTTTATCAAGTAACACCCTACGCAGCATCGGCTTTGGCTCACAAGACTTAAACTTGATTACCGCTTTATTGGTTGTAATTGCCCTACAATTACCAACCATTAAGTCAAAACTGTTATCAGGTCGTCGAACTTAACCGCTGCTCAACTGTTACTTTTAGCTTCACTGAACCAATAAGGATATCGCCCTATGATGCAAGCCAATGACCTTAGGTTAACTTTTAACCGAGGCACCCCAATCGAAAACCCCGCTCTACGTGGTATTAGTTTAAATATTGCTGAAGGCGAGTTTGTGACTGTTATCGGTACCAACGGTGCGGGTAAATCTACTTTTTTGAATGCGATTAGTGGCACCACTCGTGTAGACAGTGGCTCAATCTTATTAAACGGTATTGATGTTACCAAAAAGACAGCTCACCAAAGAGCACACTGGGTAGCTCGTGTTTTCCAAGACCCTATGGCCGGCACCTGTGAAGCCTTAACCATTGAAGAAAACCTTGCTTTAGCCTATAAACGAGGCAGTAAACGAGGCCTAAGCTTTGCACTAAATAATAAAAACCGTGAGCTGTTCAAAGAGAAATTGTCTATCCTGAAATTGGGATTAGAGAACCGTCTTACCGATAGAATGGGACTGCTTTCAGGCGGTCAACGTCAAGCGGTAAGTCTATTAATGGCCTCACTGCAACCCTCTAAAATCTTACTGCTTGATGAGCATACCGCGGCACTAGACCCAAAAACAGCCGCTTTCGTATTAGAATTAACCGATAAAATCGTCACTGATAACAATCTGACCACTATGATGGTAACCCACTCCATGCAGCAAGCCCTAACTCATGGTGATCGAACAGTAATGTTACACCAAGGCCAAGTGGTACTTGATGTTGCAGGCGATAAGCGTAAAGGTATGACCGTACATGACTTGCTTGATATGTTTGAAACCACTCGTGGCGAGAAAGTGGAAGATGACAGCTTAATTTTAAGCTAGATAGCAATTATATTTCTTGGCGAATGCAAAAAGCCCAGTTGTTAACAAGTGGGCTTTTTTAATGATTATCAGCGTAAAATCATCTTAAAAATAGACTTGTGGTAGAGCGGTACCTAAACCAAGGGCTTAATCTCAAGCATTTTATCTAACCGATATTATCACTGCCCTCTGATACACTGGCTACTTTGTCACTGTATTGCTAATCAGTTTTTCTGCACCAGCCAAGGTGTTTTCTACATCAGTGTATTCAATAGCACTGCCTCTGATTAATTCGCGGGTATCACTAAGGCTCACCACGACTTGATTGTCCACTTCTGTCACCAATACCTTTAATGGCAACTGTAACGCAAAGAGCGGATCCTTCTTCATAAGTGGAGTGCCTGCTTTGGGATTACCAAAAATCAGTACGGTGGCTGGCTGCATGTCCAGCCCAGCCTCTTTAGCAGCTTTCTTATGATCAATCTCTGCAAATAAGGTCATGCCTTTGCTATCAATAGCTTGTTTTAAGCGCTCTACTGTCTTTTCGAAGTCATAATGACTAGAGACTGTTGTTACTTTCTTCATCTCTGAATCTTGCTGCAGTAACTGACTCTCACTTGGTTGTGTAGCTGTTGATTGAGCTGATTTGCTAGACAGCGCCGTACTTTGGCAGGCTGCTAACAGCATAGTTGAAGAAACCAACGCTCCAGAACAAAACAACAATAATCCTTTTTTCATAAATCCCTCTTTTATCTTTTTTAAATTTTATGGTTTATATACATTTTATTGTTTATATACTCTATTTTTAAGTCCACCTTACTTTCAACATAACCTATTTGCTTCCTCGTTGTGTTCAGCATTTGTAATGTTAAGTGCTTGTGATATTGAGCCTATGCAATAGGGTAAAAGTATTTATTTGCCATGTTGTGTAGCAATAACCAATAACCTAGTCCTTTGTTTTAATTTACCCCTTATGACAATGACAAACATCAACATAAGTTTATTTTTTTATTGAATTTAAAATTAGTTATGTGTATATTGCACAAAAATTTTTCACCCTGCCCACTTCTGTTAATTTTCCTTCTTATCTCCCCACCTTGCCAGCTAGTTGCCTAGCGATTTATTTGGAGCCTTATTCAATGAAAAAAACATTACTTGTTGCTACTGCACTTGTAACCAGCCTATTATCTGCCTGTACAGTTTCACCAAACACCGGTGATGTTGAGGTTATTGCACAGCCTGTTCCTATTGCTGTCCCTATTATCATTGACATAAAAGCCGATAAAAACGAGAAAGCCGAGAAGGATAAAAACAAAGAAGATGACGCAGACAAGCCTATTTATGCTTGTACGCTCAGCGCCTTTACCAGCCAGTATCGTGCCGAAAATACCAATAGAGGCAAAGCCCGCTTAAATGTAAAAAAACAATGTCTCAATCAGTTCAATGAGATGTTCTGTCAAGACAAAGATATTAAATGTACCGAGTACAATTAGCATCGGTTCATCAAGTGGCAATAAAAAAGAGCCTAACTTAGTGTTAGGCTCTTTTTTTAGTCATAAATTAAGAGTTATAAAAGCTTAGATATCGAACTGCAAAGGACGGTCACCCTCTTCATCTTGGATACGGGTTGGTAAACCGATGTCATTAAGTAGGTTAATGAATGGCTTAACGTCTAACTCTTCAACGTTTGCCATATGGCCCACGTCCCACTCACCGGTAGCGACTAACATCGCCGCAGCGACTGGCGGTACACCTGCAGTATAAGAAATACCTTGGCTGCCCACTTCGTTATAAGCTTCTTTATGATCAGAGACGTTGTAGATAAAGATCTCTGTCTCTACGCCGTTGATTTTACCTTTGATTTTATCGCCAATACAGGTCTTACCAGTATAATTTGGTGCCAATGAGCTTGGGTCTGGTAATACTGCTTTTACCACTTTAAGAGGCACAACTTCTTGACCCTCAGCAGTAACCACAGGCTGCTCAGACAATAGACCTAGGTTTTTTAGTACCGTAAATACGTTGATGTAATGATCACCAAAGCCCATCCAGAAGCGGATGTTTGGCACATCTAAGTTGGCAGATAAAGAGTGGATTTCATCATGACCACTTAGATAACTGTTTTGCTCGCCCACTACGGGAAGATCATCAGTACGTTTTACTTCAAACATTTTGTTTGATTGCCACTGGCTGTTTTGCCAAGAGTAAACCGTACCGGTAAACTCACGGAAGTTAATCTCTGGGTCAAAGTTGGTTGCGAAGTACTTACCATGACTACCAGCGTTGATATCAATAATATCAATATCCGTGACCGAGCCTTTATCCATCATGTCATAGCCAACACGAGCATAAGCATTCACTACGCCTGGATCAAATCCTGCACCTAAGATAGCAGTGATATTGTTTTCAGCACAGCGCTCTTTACGCTTCCACTCATAGTTTGCGTACCATGGCGGCGTCTCACAAATCTTACGAGGATCTTCGTGAATGGCCGTATCGATATAAGCAGCACCGGTATTAATACAAGCTTCTAGTACCGTCATATTAACGAAAGCAGAACCCACGTTAATAACGATCTGGGTGCCTGTCTCTTTGATTAGCTCAGCAACAGCTTCAGAGTCCATGGCATCAACCGCGTGCGTATGTAACACTGCTGGCTGTTTAAAGCTGCCTTTTTCTTCAACGCTTGCTGCAATGGCATCACACTTATCAATGGTGCGTGAGGCGATATGTAACTCACCCAGCACATCATTATTCATTGCACATTTATGAGCCACAACTTGGGCTACGCCACCAGCACCTATGATTAGGACGTTGCGTTTAGGGGTTTGAGCATTAGTAGTCAATCTGAAAATCCTCCTTAGTGGGTCAATTTAATCAAAATAGAATTGACACCGTGAGTGTTGTGCGTGAGTTAAAAAGGAAGAATTGGGAAAACCCACGCACCCGAAATGGTTTATACAACTGTCTTAAAGTACCACAACTTTTTAGTGGTTAATGGCAAAAAAACGCAGCAAAACCTAGCCACTAAAAACGCAGCATTATAATGTCAAACTGATATTTATGCGACCACAATTTATGCTATTTTTGATGATTTTAGCCGCCAACACTTACCACTTATCTTTTTTATGAGAAGCTTTTATAAAAAGCTTTTTATAAAAAGCCTATCCACTGCCTTCTATAATGCCATGGATAATATAGATTGGGTAAAATAAAACCCAATTAGCAAATGAATTAGGCTCTAATCACGGACAGTCAGCCCAGTTATCACAGTTATCACAGTTATCACAGTTATCACAGTTATCACAGTTTAACTGTCCGCTTTTAAGTATTAAGACAAGCTGGCTTTAAAGTCTTCATAACCAAAGGCTTTTTGAACCTTTAGCTCACCTTGCTCATTACAAATCACGATAGCAGGCATGGCCACGCCATTAAACCAGTTCTTTTTGACCATGGTATAGCCCGCCGCATTACCAAATGCTACTTTATCGCCGATAGCTAGTGGCTTATCTAGAGCATATTCACCAAAGATGTCACCCGCCAAACACGACTTACCATAGATAATGGTACTGTCATCGGTCTGCTGGGAGGTCATATGGCACTGCTGCTCATTGATTTGTACTAAGGGGGCGGTCTCGCGATAAATCAAAAGATCTAACATATGCGCTTCAATCGACGCATCCACCACAGCTAAAGGCTTGCCATTGTGCAGCGTGTCTAGCACAGTCGTCACCAATTTAGCCGCATTATGAATACAAGCTTCACCTGGCTCTAAGTACACTTGCACCCCATACTTTTCACTAAAGGCTTTTAGGCGCTCGGCCAATGCTTCAAGCGGATAGTCAGGGGCAATAAAGTGAATTCCACCACCCAAGCTTACCCACTCAAGCTGATAAAAAATCTCACCAAATTTAGCTTCAATATCAGCTAAGCTGGCACTGAAAGCCTCGAAGCTGTCGTTTTCACAATTATTGTGAATCATAACCCCAGTAATGTCATCAAGCACTGGTTTTATTTTGTCGATATCGTGCTCCCCTAAGCGGCTAAAAGGACGTGCTGGGTCAGCAATGATAAACGAGGAATTGCTGGTCTTTGGATTAATTCGCAGACCGACAGGAATGCCTTGCGCTTTGGCCTTGTCTTTGAACGCATGCAGCTGATTAAATGAGTTAAAGATGATTTTGTCGGCATAAGTTAATACCTCATCAATCTCATCTTGGCTGTAAGCGACACTATAAGCATGCGTCTCTTTGTCATCGCCAAACTCTTCTTTACCCAAGCGTACTTCATTTAATGAAGATGAGGTGGTGCCATGTAAATAAGGCTTCATTTCATCAAACACCCCCCACGTGGCAAAGCACTTAAGCGCCAACAAAGCTTTTGCCCCTGACAAGTCACAAAGGCGTTTAACAATTTCTAGGTTTTGCTTAAGCGCAGCAACATCGATTTGATAATAAGGGGTTTTTAGCATAGGTTGTTTTTGCATAGGAGCGTCCTACATTAAGTAGCTGATATGAAGTAAACGGCAACAGTTATATAGTAAGCATTGCTCAATTACAATAGTTCAAGCAACTGATTTTAAGTCTCAGTTTAAGCACAAGTTTCAGTAGCCATAAGCCATTGAACTTATAAAAGGAGCGAATTATAAGAACAGTGGCGCAACTTAGCAAATGGTTTAACTAAAAATTTAGTGAACTGTCTAGCGAATAATTTAGTTAATAATTTATGAACAGTGATTACTTTTAATAGGGTCTAAGCTCCCTATTCACCCATCCTATTTATCAATGTCTTTTAATTCAAAGTCTAGCTTTTTGGCTGCAGGATGAAATGCGTAACAGATCGCCTGCTTATGTCCCAGCTTCCAGCTTTCAGTAGTGGGAAATAGAACCGACATTTCATAGTAAGACTCTCGATAGTCGCTGCCAATATAGTCTTCAAACTCATCTTCACAGATATCAAGCATATCCTCGAAGAAAGCTTCTGTATCTAGCTTAGTCTCAGCCTCGGCAGGCAAAGGATAGATATAATAAACCTCATTATCATGTGGGGTTTGGCACGACAAGGGTTCTAGAGCAAGGTTGGTAATGGCGGCATTTGAACTCTCATCGATATGAGTGTCTTCAGGACCGGCATCATTAAAGCACATACCCACAAACGCCTCATCATAGCCTTGCGAAACAGACTGGCTACTTTCCTCTTCAGCTGGGCTACATCCAGAGCTTAAAGTGGCCATCATTAACGTGCCTACAATGGCTATAACAGATAGCTTATGCTTGTCTGTATTCAACTTAATCAATTTATTTCCTTTATTATCTGGACAAATATTCTGTCATTTCTTCTACGCCATGGAGAGTCATAGGATACATATGACCCTCCATCAGTTTTTTGATCTCGCCTATTGTGTGGGTGTAATTCCAATAAGCGGGATCTTCAGGGTTCAACCAAGCCACTTTATCAAAATGATCAGTCACCCTTTTTAGCCAAACAGCTCCCGGCTCAGCATTCATATATTCCACACTGCCGCCTACTGAAAATAGCTCATAAGGCGACATGGAAGCATCACCGACAAAAATAACGCGGTATTCACGACCATACTTTTGTAAAAGATCCATGGTCGGTGTGCGCTCTGCATGACGGCGCTGATTGTTTTTCCACACAAAGTCATAAAGACAGTTGTGAAAATAATAGAACTCTAAGGTTTTAAATTCATTTTTGGCCGCGGAGAAAAGCTTCTCTAACGCTTCGATGTGAATGTCCATACTGCCACCGACATCGAATAACATAAGTACCTTTACTCGGTTGCGACGCTCAGGCTGCATGTGAATATCAAGCACCCCTTTTTGTGCTGTACGCTTGATGGTTTCTTTTATATCCAGCTCATCGGCACTGCCGGTACGGGCAAATTGACGCAGATTACGTAACGCCATTTGTAGTTGGCGAGTACCTAGCTGCTTATCATCATCTAAGTCACGGTATTTGCGCTGCTCCCAGACTTTAACTGCACTACGCTTGCGTGATTCGCCGCCGACACGCACCCCTTCAGGGTGATCGCCATAGGCACCAAAGGGAGAGCTACCGCCAGTACCGACCCATTTACTGCCGCCTTGATGACGCTCTTTTTGCTCTTTTAAACGCTCCTCTAGCGCCTTCATCAGCTCCTCAAGCGAACCGTATTTCTTCAGTAATCGGCGCTGCTCTTCGGTTAAGTTTTTGGGGTCAAGCTTAAGCTCTAACCACTCTTTGGGGATGTCAGTTAGCTTCGCCATCAATTCATCGATGTCTAAGCTATCTACTCCGTCGAAGTAATCGGCCATCGCTCGGTCAAACTTATCAAAATGGCGCTCATCTTTGACCATGCACAGCTTAATCAGCCGATACATATCCTCGCGGCTAGCGAAATACCATAAATCTTTATCTTCAGGAAAGTCAGGGTGCGGCTGACGCATCAACCCCTTATCAAGCGCAGCATTTAAATCGAGCAGCTCACGCGTACTCACCGGTACCCCATAAGTGCGCAAGGTATAAAACAGTTTTACAAACATATCAGCCTAGCCTTTTGATTTGGCTGACCCAGAAGGATAAGTTCAATTGCTGGGTCAAAATCACCGTTGATTAACATCAGATTATTTAGTTATCTGTTAACTAGCGACGCATCATATTGGCAAAACGCTGCAACAAGGTAATGTCTGCTTCATTTTTTAGCAGGGCACCATATAGAGGGGGGATCGACTTCTCGCCGCGTAAGTTCTCCTCAAGCTCTTGCTGCGCCATATCATCCGCTAATAATAAAGTTAACCAATCGACTAGCTCAGACGTTGAGGGCGGCTTCTTTAAACCTTGCAGATTGCGTAGTTTGTAGAAAATATCTAACGCATCGTTAACTAATTTCTCTTGGATATTTGGGAAATGGACATCGACGATTTGACGCATGGTTTGCTCATCTGGGAAGTCAATGTAGTGGAAGAAGCAGCGACGCAAGAAAGCATCGGGCAGCTCTTTTTCATTGTTTGAGGTAATGATAACCACAGGACGCTGATCTGCAGTAATAGTCTCGCCTGTCTCATAAACATAAAACGACATCTTATCCAGCTCATGTAATAAGTCGTTTGGGAATTCGATATCGGCTTTGTCAATTTCATCAATCAATAACACACTGCGCTGCTCTGAGGTAAAAGCTTCCCACAACTTACCCGGCTTAATGTAGTTATTGATATCGTACACTTTATCATCGCCCAATTGTGAGTCACGCAGGCGCGATACGGCATCGTATTCGTACAAGCCCTGCTCAGCTTTGGTAGTGGACTTAATATGCCAAGTAATCAATGGCATGCCCAAGCTCTGAGCTACTTCTTCTGCAAGCAAGGTTTTACCAGTTCCAGGCTCGCCTTTAATAAGTAATGGCTTTTGCAAAGTAATGGCGGCATTAACCGCTAACTGTAGGTCATCAGTAGCAATATAACTTTGGGTACCGGTAAATTGTTTATTCAAATTCTGAGCATCATTATTGGACTGCGTCATAACTATATGTCTCGTTAAATTTATTGTGTATGGAGGGGTTAAATAGGCAGTAAGCAGAAGTTTGCTTGATAAGTAATTTATCTAATTGTGCTATTAACATATTAGATAGCTGAACAAATATCAAACTACTTTTATAACATGACTTTATTACGTAGCTGATAGGTTTTGTCCAAGCTTTGTTCAGGTTTTGTTTTTGAGAGCAGGAAGAAGAGAGAGTTATAAATTTTAGAGGCCAACAGTATCTACTGCTGACCTCTATGTTGATAAATTTAGACAATATAAAATCACTAAAACCTACTAAATGTCTTTTTTATCAAGCGTAGAAGCGGCAGCAGAAGGCTTTGTTGAGTCATTGTCTATTTTATTTTTATCTAATCGGGTATCAGAGCTAGCTTGTAACGAGTTTTCTGTTGTCACCTCTTTAGCCACTGGCACTTCTCGTTTCTGTACAGGTACTTCGCGCTTTTGTACTGGCATTTGTTGCTTTTGCACAGCTGCTTCACGTTTTTGCTTGGTTAGCTTAGGCTCACTAGCGACTTCTGCCTCCCCTTGAACCAGCTCAACATAATTGGCTGAGGCCAACTGCATATTCGCTTTTTCATCCATCAAAGCTTGTTGACGGGACTCATCAGCGCTTTTTTCGATGATGTTTCTAATCATTTGCCAAATAAAGCCCAGGACTAATCCTACAGCGAATACCACTAAGATGGGCAGTAAACTACGCAGTGCCAGTCCCGGATCTTTCATTAAGATACCGTAGACCACGCCAATGCTGGCAGGAGCTACTTCACCAGTATTACCTGCAGCAGAGCCTGGTGCCAATAAAATGGAGAATAAAGCTAGCCAGCTCATGCCACCTAACGGACTGGGCAGAATCCTAACGATAAATAACCATAATAAAAGGACAATGACAGAGAATCCGACATAGGCATATATTGGCAACATATCTGCTGGCACATCAGC
Source organism: Psychrobacter phenylpyruvicus DSM 7000 = NBRC 102152 (assembly GCF_000685805.1). Lineage (GTDB taxonomy): Bacteria > Pseudomonadota > Gammaproteobacteria > Pseudomonadales > Moraxellaceae > Psychrobacter > Psychrobacter phenylpyruvicus. The sequence goes on from NZ_JMKP01000022.1 coordinate 22,515, forward strand.
CACTAAGTTACTCCACCAAATTGTCAGTCGGCTCACTGAATCGCTGATTTCATCCAGCGGCAAATTAATAACAATATTGCGTAACCATTCCATGCAATGCTCAGTCTACTAGTCAATTAAAGTTAAATTAAACTTACTGCTGTAATTTTTTTGGCAATTAGCAAGCAGTAATAGGTCGTGCTTAAGTTGGCATATTCTACCACGACTTGGTTAATAATAAACCAAACCGGAGCTGGCAATAGGAGCCAACCGTCCCCTCTTTATCGTAGCCCTCAATGTTTATAGTAAGCGGCTAAGATCTATTTTAAATGTTTTCTACAATAATTGAAAAAGCTAAATTTCGACAATTAATCGTAACGCTTATCCTGTGCATCTTTCATACGAGCCTGCGCTTGAGCTAATAAAACGTCTGATGGTGGGGTTTGCACAAAGTAGCCTTGCGAGTTTAGCTTTTCTATTACTTCATTTTTATCAACACGAGCTAGTTTTTTGGTCTCTGCCAAATCCAGATGCATCAAAAACTTAGCTTCCCCTAAACTTTTACGCAAATCTTTGGGCAATACGCCTAGCCAATCCTTAATCTCATCAGTGTCATCGGGATAGTCAGGTCTTGCTATATATACGTACATTTCGCTGTGTTTAGGGAATTTGTAAATATCACAATGCATTGCAGGTTACCTTTTGCTGTTTTTTAGTTGTGTATGAATTTATTTATATACCCCACTCTCAACACTTTTAGGGACTTGAAAAAATAAGGGCACCTCACCATCCTACAAGTTTTCGACCAAGAAGACTAAAGGACAATGAGATGCCACTTGACGAATTTATCATTAATATCTATCTAATGGTAGAACAATATTACAACTTAGTCGTTCAAAAGCCTTTAAGAAGAGGAGGTTATGCTCCTAAACTAAGCGACACCGAGATTATTTGCATGGAGCTTGTCGGTGAGTTTCTAGGCATGGATCAAGACAAACAAATCTGGCAATATTTTAAAAACCACTGGCTGTCTTGGTTTCCAAACCTTGGCTCTTACCCTAACTTTGCTAAACAATGTGCTAACCTGTGTTTTGTAAAACAGTATATACACCAGCAAGTTGCGCAAACTCAAGAAGACAACATCCATTTTATTGATGGTTTTCCGATACCTGTATGCAAGTATGCTCGCGCTTACAGACATAAAACCTTTAAAGCAGATGCCTCTTTTAGTTACTGTGCATCAAAACAAGAGAAATACTATGGCTTTGCAGGTCATTTGCTAATCAACTTATCTGGTATGATCAAAGGGTTTACCTTTGCATCGGCATCTATTGATGAGCGTGATGTTGCACCAGAGATTACGCATAACGTTCAAGGCTTATTAGGAGCAGATAAAGGGTATATTCGACCTAAACTAAAGCAGTACTTTGCGTCTATCGGCATTGATTTTCAAACGCCGTTTAGAAGTAATATGAAAGATGATAGACCTAAGTCTGCTGTTAACCGATTGATGCGTTGTCGGCGTAATATTGAAACAGTCATCAGTCAGTTAACTGAGAACTTTAATATTCAGAAGGTTAGAGCTCGGGATTGGTGGCATTTGTCCCATCGTCTTACTCGTAAGATACTGGCTCATAACTTCTGTTTTTTAATAAATAAACAACTTGGTAACCCACCTTTGCAGTTTGATTTACTATTAAAGTGTTGAGAGTGGAGTTTATATATGAGTTCCTAGTTAGCCCCGCTTTGGGAGGCTGGCTCAGGTTATATAGCTCAGGCATAACATTGGCCTATATAGCTTGGGCTTATATAAATAACATAGGGCTATATAATACCGTAGGATATCAATGAAAGATGCTTATGATAACCAATGTACTAACAATGTGCTATCAAACTCAATGTATGACGAAACATAAATCTAGTTTTATTTTATTTGCTTAGGCTAAATTTGAAATTAGCACGGATAACTGCCTGCCAGCCGCTTTTATTTGGTAGCGCAAACTCTGTTTTTGGCATGGTTTTATCAAGGATAGCGCACTACTTGGAATTTGTGACTTGTAAAATAGGTTCGCACCTTTCATAATAAGGACGTTTTTCAGGAGAGCGCAGTAGCTTTTTGACCATAGATAAACAGCGGTGCTGACATGGTATCAATTGACTTGATAATTGATACGCTAATTGATGCAATAGTCAGTAGATCCCCCACTTGGTTATTAAACTTGACTGCCACCGAAGGCGTAAGCACCCTGCCAATCGCTCAGGTAACCGGACTGAATAACTCATTCACCCGCCACATGCTAGAGTATCAAGTACATGTAGGGATGGGTCTGTGCCTTAGCCTTTATATACTACAAATTTATATTTAGTACAGCTAAGCTAGGACAGCAATGACAAATCTGGAGAGTGGTACTTAGCATTAAGTACCCACCGAAGGGGAAAAGATAGCGGTGATAAGCCACTATCGAAAATCTCAGGTAACAAGGACAGATAGGGCAAATAAGTAATTCGAGACTCTTTATCGGTACTAACTGATAAGGGATTTGACTCGTTGACTTATTTGCCTTTTTTTATGCCCTTTTTTGCACTTGGCTTACCAAATACAGTTAAGCTTGTTTTGAATTGAATATTTTTGCTGTAAATCGTTTACGATACAGTAGTAGCTCATCTAATTTGTTAATTGTTTTTACTAACCATAAGGATTTGTCATGACCACTTTACAACGTACTCCTCTTTATCAGTCACATGTGGACAATAACGGTAAAATTGTAGATTTCTCCGGCTGGGAGTTGCCTATTCATTATGGCTCTCAAATTGATGAACACGAAGCGGTGCGTACCGATGCTGGTATGTTTGATGTGTCGCACATGGTCATTACCGATGTTGAAGGCGCTGAAGCTAAAGCTTGGTTACAAAAGCTGTTGGCCAACGATGTTGCTAAGCTCAAAAACGTAGGTAAAGCTCTATATTCAGGCATGCTAAATGCTGAGGGCGGTATTATTGATGACTTAATCGTTTATTTAATGAATGAAGCAGAGACTCAGTACCGCATCATCTCAAACGCTGCTACTCGCGATAAAGATTTGGCTCAATTTAACAAAGTAGCTGAGGGCTTTGAGGTTACATTGACCGAGCGTCCTGAGTTGGCTATTTTGGCCATTCAGGGACCAAATGCGGTGGCTAAGCTTAAGCAGGCCAAACCAAGCTGGTCTGATATCTTAGATGGTCTTAAGCCTTTCGTTGGTGCCGACTTAGCAGATACTGAAGCGGCCGACTGGTTTGTGGCCCGTACCGGTTATACCGGTGAAGACGGCGTTGAGGTTATCCTACCCGGTGATAGTGCTGCAGAATTTTATCAGCTAATGTTAGATCAGGGTATTAAGCCTGCAGGCCTAGGCGCTCGCGATACCTTGCGTATGGAAGCCGGTATGAACCTATATGGTCACGATATGGATGAAACCACCAGTCCTTACGAGTGCAACATGGGCTGGACTTTAGCGCTTAAAGATGACCGTGATTTCGTTGGCCGTGAAGCCTTAACCGCTAAGCGCAAACAAGCCAAAGAAGATGGCAGCTCAATGAAACAAGTGGGCCTATTATTAGAGACCCGCGGTGTACTGCGTGAAGGCATGACCGTCACTATCAATCAAGGCACAGATCAAGAAACTACCGGTATTATCACCAGTGGCACTTTCTCGCCGAGCCTAAAGCAGTCAATTGCCATCGCTCGTATTCCAGAATCAGTGACTGATGAAGACACTGTACAAGTAGACTTGCGCGGTAAAGGTAAATTCGTCGATGTCCGTGTATTAAAGCTACCTTTCGTACGTAATGGCGAAAAGCAGTTTGACTAATACTCCGTCATTAGCTGACACTGGCCTTTCATTATAGTGCCATTTATAGCAGTCATTATAGGGTGGTTTGTTACAGGACAGATCTGGTTATTTACACTAAAAAACCACCCCATACTTTGCTATAGTGATGAAGCGATACAGTTTATTTTGTAGCAAACCGTACTAAACCTAATTTGATTACTCCCAATCACTTAGCGTGAAATTTTTACTAACCCACCCCTCTACCTTTTTGGAGAAATTTATGAGTAATGTTCCATCAGAATTAAAGTATGTTGCTAGCCACGAATGGTTACGCATGGAAGATGACGGCACCATCACTATCGGTATTACTGACCATGCTCAAGATGCGCTTGGTGATATCGTTTATGTTGAGCTTCCAGATGTGGGCGATACCGTAGCAGTAGATGATGAAGTGGCCGTTGTAGAGTCTGTTAAAGCAGCTTCAGATGTATATGCGCCTATCACTGGTGAAGTTGTGGCGATCAACGAAGCACTTGAAGACGACCCAGAAGTTATCAACACCGACCCGTATGGTGATGGCTGGATGTACCGCATTAAGCCTGATAATGCTGACGACTTTGACTCACTACTATCAGCTGAAGAGTATCAAGCTGACCTATAATTAACAGGCCCGTCTCTTTAATAGGGCGTGAACGGCGTTGTTTCATCTTTGAGGCGACGCTTACTTATTTACGCCCTCATCTCATTAACTATTTAGGGATAAATACGTTATGTCACAACAAGACCAAGGAAGTCCTACCCCCATTATAGAGACTAAAACAGACCAAGGTGTTGCTATGCAAGATATTAGATCGTCAAAGAATTTAGCCGCCTTCACAGAGGTAGTTGAGTCTCGCCGTTCAGTAAGACGATTTACAGACACTCCTATTCCCGATGATGTTTTGCAAGATTGCTTGCGCTTAGCCATGCTTGCCCCTAACTCAAGCAACTTACAGCCTTGGGAGTTTTATGTTATTGAAACGGCAGACAAGCGTAGCAAAGCCAGTAAAATTTGTATGAACCAAAATGCAGCAAGAACTGCTAATAAGTTGATTGCTGTCGTTGCAAGAACAGATACTTGGCGCGACCATGCCAAACAAAATATTCGTGACTTTCCAGATGGCAAAGCCCCAAAAAAAGTACGCGACTACTACGAAAAAATTGTCCCCATGGATTTCCTACGAGGTCCTGCAGGAGTTTTCTCTGCCGTTAAATGGGGAATGACTAAAGCGGTAAGACAATTTAAAGGCCCTATCAAAACCCCTTGTTATACCTATGATGACATCAAAAACTGGGCCATGTATAACACAGCACTGGCTGCTGAAAACTTGATTTTAGCCATTCGTGCTCACGGCTTTGATAGCTGTGCTATGGGCGGCTTTGATGAGCCTGCATTAAAAAAGCTACTTAATCTTAGTGACCACCACCATGTGGTTATGATGATTGCTGCTGGTGAGCGTGCCGAAAGAGGTATCTATCACAGCCAATTCCGTTTTGATTACGATAAGTTCGTTAAACGGGTTTGATGTTTTTCAATCATACTTATTGAAATGACACTTACTGAATATTAAAAGTATTCAATGACATTTAACTTGCAAAGGATATGCTAAAAATGACAAAACAGTCGCATGATGAGCCTCATATAGAAAGCCAAAAAACAGAGGGGCAAAAAAGCCATCAACCAAAATCAAGTAGCCTAAATGCACCGCATCTAGAGGCTTTTAAACAGGTGATTGAGTCACGCCGAGCCGTAAGACGTTTCACCGATACCCCTATCCCTGATGAGGTTCTTAAAGATTGTTTGCGTATGGCAATGCTTGCGCCTAATGCTAGTAATCTTCAGCAATGGGAATTTTATGTTATTGATTCAGAGGAAGTTAAGAAAAAAGCAGTTAAGCTTTGCCTTGGACAAAACGCAGCCAAGACCTCTAGTAGATTGATAGCCGTTGTTGCTCGCACTGATAATTGGCGACAACATAGCAAGCAAATTATTAAAGAATATCCACAACAGCCGGTACCAGCAAAGGTTAAGAGATATTACGAAAAACTTATTCCAATGGTTTATACCCAAGATCCAATTAATGCACTAGCTGTGGTCAAATGGGGATTTGCCACCGTACATCGCAAAGTTAAAGGCCCCGTAGTCACGCCATACTACACTCAGGCTGACCAAGTAAAATGGGCGCTTAGCAATACGTTTTTAGCAGCTGAGAACTTAATGTTGGCGCTAAGAGCATACGGATTTGATAGCTGCCCTATGGGTGGATTCGATGAGCCAGGTATGAAAAAACTACTGGGCTTAACCCGTCACCATCATATTGCCATGATGATTGGTGCGGGTGAAAGAAGCGACAACGGTATTTACCACGAACAATTTAGGTTCGATTACGACCAATTTGTTAAGCACGTTTAATTTAGAAGTTTTACAACCGGTACGACAACTGCCAGTTTAATCCGGGTTTACGGTTTTCACGCTTATTGCCGTAAAACCTAGCCACATGTTTGATTTAACCATTAAGGACTGCCATGACCTCCCAAAACACAAACTCTAACCTATCTTTTGACGGTCTATTTGACGAAGCACGTTTTGTAGCCAGACACTTAGGTTCAGGGGCTAACGATCAAGCAGAAATGCTTAAAGCGGTTGGCTATGATGACATGGACAGCTTTATCGCTGATACCGTGCCTGAAGCTGTACGCATGAACCGCGAACTAGAACTACCAAAAGCCATGAGTGAGCATAATGCTCTGGCCAAACTACGTGGCATGGCTGATGACATCACGGTTAACAAAAGCTATATTGGCCAAGGCTACTCGCCAGTACGTATGCCGGCTGTTATTCAGCGTAACGTCCTAGAAAATCCAGGTTGGTATACCGCTTATACCCCTTACCAAGCTGAAATCTCACAAGGTCGTCTAGAGGCGTTATTGAACTTCCAACAAGTTTGTATCGACCTTACTGGCCTAGAATTGGCCGGCGCTTCCTTACTGGATGAGGCCACTGCTGCCGCTGAAGGTATGGCGATGGCGAAGCGTGTTAGCAAAAGTAAATCAAATCAATTCTTCGTCGATGAGCGTATTTATCCTCAAACTTTAGACGTTATTCGCACCCGTGCCAAATACTTTGGTTGGGAAGTGGTTGTCGGCGACTTCGAAACCGCCAAATCAGGCGACTTCTTTGGTGCCATCTTCCAATACGTAGGTCGTGAAGGTGATGTGGTTGATTTAACAGAGGTAATCGCTGCGGTTAAAGAGAACAAAACCTATGCCCTAGTGGTCAGTGACATCATGAGCTTGGTGTTATTAAAATCACCAGCTGCTATGGGTGCTGATGTGGCTTTAGGGAGCACTCAGCGCTTCGGTATTCCAATGGGCTTTGGTGGTCCACACGCCGCCTACTTTGCCTTTACTGATAAAGCAAAACGTTCAGCCCCTGGTCGTATTATCGGGGTTTCAAAAGACGCTCAAGGCAACACTGCCCTACGTATGGCACTACAAACTCGTGAGCAACACATCCGCCGCGAGAAAGCCAACTCAAACATTTGTACTTCGCAAGTCTTGCTAGCCAACTTAGCGGGCATGTACGCGGTCTATCATGGCCCTGAAGGTCTAAAACGCATTGCTACCCGTATTCATGCTATGGCCACCGCCTTTAGTGATGCGATTAAAGCTTCTAATAGTGAGCTAAAAGTGGTTCACGATCAAATCTTTGATACAGTATTGATCGACTGCGGTTCTGAAAGATTGGCCACTCAAATCTATGAAAATGCAGAAAATGTGGGCTATAACTTATGGCGTGAAGGTGACAGCAAACTGTCTGTTTCTTTCTCTGAAACCAGTAATGAGGCCGACTTTGAAACCCTAACTCAGCTGTTCACCAACAAAGCACAGCCATTACCAAGTGAAGCCAAAATCTCTTTAAACGACGCGGTTCTGCGTACTGATGCGATCTTGACTCATCCAGTATTCAACTCGCACCACACTGAGCATGAGATGCTTCGTTACTTGAAAAAGCTTGAAGACAAAGACTTAGCCATGAACCGCAGCATGATTTCACTGGGCAGCTGTACTATGAAATTAAATGCTACCAGTGAAATGCTACCGATTACTTGGAACGAGTTTGCTAACGTGCATCCTTTTGCACCCCAAGATCAAGTAACCGGTTACTTGGCCATGATTGAAAGCCTACAAGAGCAATTAAAAGCCATCACCGGCTTTGATGATATCTCAATGCAGCCAAACTCTGGGGCTTCTGGTGAATATGCAGGTCTACTAGCCATTCGCCGCTACCATGAGTCATTGGGTCAAACCAACCGTGATGTGTGTTTAATTCCTAAATCCGCTCATGGTACCAACCCAGCTACCGCGCAGATGATGGGTATGAAAGTTGTGGTAATCGCCACTGATGATAATGGTAACGTTGACGTTGAAGACCTAAAAGCGAAGTGTGAAGAGCACAGCGAAAACTTAGGTGCGCTAATGATCACCTATCCGTCTACACACGGTGTGTTTGAAGCCGGTATCCGTGATATCTGTGATTTAATTCACAGCCATGGTGGTCAAGTGTATATGGACGGCGCCAACATGAACGCTCAAGTGGGCATCATGCAGCCTGCAGAAGTCGGTGCTGACGTACTGCACATGAACCTGCACAAAACCTTCTGTATCCCACACGGCGGCGGTGGTCCAGGCATGGGCCCTATCGGTATGAAGGCTCACTTAGCGCCTTTCAAAGCCAACCATAGCGTGGCCCCAGTATTTAATGCGACTCAAGACACCACTGCGGTCTCAGCGGCGCCTTATGGTTCAGCCAGCATCTTACCTATCTCATGGATGTACATCACCATGATGGGCCGTGATGGTCTGCTACAAGCCACTAAGACAGCGCTATTAAACGCCAACTATGTAGCAAGCCAGCTACAAGATGATTACCCTGTACTTTACACCGGTAAAAACGGCCGTGTGGCGCACGAATGTATCATTGATATCCGTCCGCTTAAAGAAGAGACCGGCATCACTGAAGCGGACATCGCTAAGCGTCTGATGGACTATGGTTTCCATGCGCCAACTATGAGCTTCCCAGTAGCGGGTACGCTAATGATTGAGCCAACAGAGTCAGAAGCTAAGCATGAGCTTGACCGCTTTATCTCTGCGCTGAAATCTATTAAGCAAGAAGCGCTTAAAGTGAAAGAAGGCACTGATGGCTGGACGGCTGACAATAACCCATTGGTTAACGCACCTCATACAGCGTTCGTTATCACTAGCGATGATTGGAACTATCCATACAGCCGTGATACTGCTGCGTTCCCATTAGACTATATCCGTCAGCATAAATTCTGGCCAACCGTCGGTCGTATCGATGATGTGTACGGCGATAAGAATCTAATGTGTAGCTGCCCAAGCATCGAAAACTATATGTAATCAACGGCTGCTAACTTATAGTGACTGTTAGCTTTATAGTGACAATAAAAAAACCTTCAGGTATAAAGCCTGAAGGTTTTTTTATTTATAAGTTTAGATTATACAGCTCAAATTAACCTTTAATGACATTTTTTAACCCATAGCCCCTAATTCTCTATTTATAATCAATATTATGATGTCTTATTATTAAATAACTTTATAATTAAACTAAACTATAACTAGAGAATTCTCTTAAAATACTCTTAATTAGGAACTACTTTTGTCAAAATCTAAGTCATCGATTGCAGTATCTAAAGCTCCCCATAAGCCCTTCGTGGTATTAATACATGGGCTACATCAAAAAGCTTGGGTTATGCAGCCACTAGCAAAGCAACTTCAAAGTCATGGCTTTGCTACCTATCAGCATAACTACTACAGCCTACGCGATAGTATTGATAAGCACAGCACAGCCCTTAATAATTGGTTGCTTAACAACCATGACCCCTCTATACCAATCAACATGGTCGGTCATAGCTTAGGCGGACTGATAATTAGAGATTTTATTGCAAGGTTTCCACAATGGAAGATTGGGCGCTGCGTCACACTGGGCACCCCGCACAAGGGCAGTACCACTGCTAAATATGCTAATAAACTACTGTCACCTTTAGTGGGAAATGCTTATGAAAATGCATTAGATGGACAAAATGCACCACTAAAAAAAGGCGTTAGCTTAGGAGTGATCGCTGGTAATACCCCTTATGGTCTAGGGCAGATTGTACTTAACTATCACAACCAAAAGTCAAAGTTTAGCCCCTCTCAGTGTGAGCATGATGGGACGGTTTATGTCTATGAAACCAAGCTTGAAACAGCAACTGATCACATCACTCTTCCTGTCTCACATACTGGAATGTTAATTAATCAGGCTGTGGCAGAGCAAACCGCTTATTTTTTGGATCATGGAATGTTTAATAGACCCGTCTTAAAGAAGCCTGTTAATAAAAAATCATAAGCCTATCCGCTTATGATTCATCATCTTCTTGTTGCATACGCATGCCTTCTTGCAACTGCTGTTTATAAGTCTCAAGCAGTGGAATTAAGGTTTGCATCACCCAAGGATTACGCCACCCTTTAAGCCCTTCTGGGATATCCTCGATAGGCAGATCATAAGCCACAATCTCATAAAGCTGAGACAGCCATTTTTTGCGCATAAGCACGTTGGCGGGAACACCAGTCTCGGCTTCATAGTCTTTTATAACCTGATTTACTGCTTTTGAGACCGTTTTATCTTTAGAGCGATAAGGAGGTAATATTCGAGCAGGCTGTTCATCAACAGGTAGATTGCGTGCTTTATTAATAATACCAATCAACTCTTCACCGTACAGATGAATCATACTACGATGCATGGTGGTTTTTTGGGTCAGTTGCTTAACGCTTTTTGGAAATTCCACCACCACATCGCGTACCGCTTGTTTTTTCAAGATAAAGGTTTTTGGTTGATTGGTGGCACGGGCCAAAGCTTCTCGCCAGCTAGATACGGCTTGTAACACTGCCAATTGCTCACCGGTATAACGAAAATCAGCCATTGCTAAATAAGTGGCATCATCTTCAACATTAGCCGCCTCGTACAATTCCTTGGTATATAGCTGACAGTCTTCAATCACCTTGTCTAATAGGTCTCGTTTAACAAGCTGCTGATGTAAGATATCATACAGATTAAGCAAGTAGCGCACATCATCAATAGCGTAGCACTCTTGCTCATGGGTCAGTGGCCGCGCCAACCAGTCTGATTGACTCTCCCCTTTTTCAACATGAATATCTAACTCCTGACTCAGTGCCTGCTGATAGCCCATCTGCAACTGACCGGTTAAATAAGACAATGCTATCTGGGTATCAAAGACATTGGTTAAAGCTGGGCTTTCTGATAACAGATAAAAAATACCCAAGTCCTCGCCACAAGCATGCCAAATCATCAATGGCATCTCTTCTAATACTACCCAAAACTCAGTCAAATCAAGCTTAGGGGCATCAATCAAGTATATACACTCACCGGTATTGATCTGCACTAAGGCTAGTATCGGGAAATAAGTGCTGCGCTTAATAAACTCCGTATCCAAAGCCACTCTATCTCGGGTTTCTAAATCGTCAAGACAGGCTTCTAGAGCATCAAAGTCAGATACCCAGTGTACTGGTAAATTGGTAGAAGCCTCCAAATCTTGTTTGATAGCTGCTACATCAAGCAATTTACTAGGGTCATTAATAGTCGCTGTTTTTGCTGCCGACTCTTGAGTGGAGGTGCTGTCTGTGGATACCTGAGTCATGGAAGTCTTCTTTACCGTGATAAATAGAAATAAAAAATTAGAGTTTGGGTTATATTGAAGTTTGGGTTATATAGAGTTTATAACCAAAAAATTTACTAATTATTAAAAGAGGTTACTAAGAGCGATTTTGTAAGGCTTGAGAGAGAGTCATGCTGTCTAAATACTCTAGCTCTCCGCCCATCGGGATACCTTGGGCTATACGAGTGACCTTACCCACATGACGACGAACCGCTTCAGAGATAAAGTGCGCCGTAGTCTGACCCTCCACCGTAGTACTGGTGGCCAAAATCAGCTCCTCTACAGGCGAGACCTTCACTCGATTAACCAACTGATCAATATTAAGATCATCGGCATTGATACCATCAAGTGGCGATAGATGACCACCCAATACAAAATATCGACCACGATATCCGCCAGATTGTTCAATGGCCATTACGTCTGCAGCCGTTTCTACTACGCACAGTATCTTGTCATCGCGTCTAGGGTCTAAACAAATGGGGCAAATCTCATCATCACTAAAAGAATGGCATTGCTGGCATTCAATAATACCATGCATGGCAATATCTAAAGCCTGCGCCAATGCCGAGCCTTGAGGCCTTTTGCCGTTAAGCAAATGCAGGGCCATGCGTTGGGCGGTCTTCTGACCCACACCCGGCAGTACCCGCAGCTGCTTAACCAAATTATCAAATTTTTCGGTTAACAATCAATCACCTTTTTTATATGCAAAATATTTTACTAATACATATTTTAGCAACTTATAGAGTCAGACACGACCACAAGCTACTAAATAAAAAATGGGGGGTAATTTAGTCATTACCACCCCATTCAATACAACTATTTTGTAATAAATTTCCGCTAAGACTAGACTAGCCAAATAGGCCTTGCATACCTGGTGGTAAACCCATACCACTAGTGGCATTGGCTAAGGTAGTCTCTGATAGCTCATCAGCTTTGGTTACGGCAGCGTTGATTGCTGCGGCAATTAAATCTTCGATTAAGTCTGGCTCATCTTCCAATAAGCTTGGGTCAATAGATAGACGCTTAACCACATGACGGCCAGTCATGGTTACTTTAACCAGACCATTACCAGCTTCTGCCTGAACTTCTTTATCAGCCAGCTCTTTTTTTGCTTTTTCAACATTGGCTTCAACTTGCTTTTGCATCGCCTGAGCTTGCTGCATAAGGGCTTGAATATTCATGATTACCTCATTAGATTTTTAAAACATTTCGAATTAGTCTTGTTATACGCCTCATTATACTGATAACTTAAGGGGCTGTCTAAAAAGTTATGTTTTAAGCTTGTGACTTAGCTTAAGCTATCTAGCCCTCGCGCCAAATCTTTAATAATATCGTCCACCTCTTCTAAACCCACCGAGAGTCGAATAAGTGCCTCAGTTACTCCCGCTTCAGCACGAGCTTGTGCCGAAACTCTAAAGTGAGTAGTGGTTGCAGGGTGGGTCACAGTGGTCTTAGCGTCCCCTAAGTTATTGGTAATGGACACCATCTTAGTGCTATCAATAACGTGCCAAGCAGCCGACTGCGGAGTATGATTGCCCACAGCTTTCACCTCGAAGCCCATGATTGCCCCATAGCAGTTTTTGCGATGGTGTTGCTGTTTCGCTAGCTCATGCATCGGGTGGCTTGGCAAACCTGAGAAATGTACTTTTTCAACATTAGGATGATTAACCAGAAACTCAGCAATTTTGTTGGCATTATCACAGTGAGCCTGCATACGCAGATTTAAGGTCTCAAGGCCTTTGATAAAAACCCAAGCATTAAATGGACTCATGCTAATACCACCAGAGCGAATCACGACGAAAGCTTGCTGCATCAGCTCTTCATTACCTACCAATGCACCGCCAAGGACTCTACCCTGACCATCTAGGTACTTAGTCGCTGAATGAATCACCACATCCGCTCCAAACTCTAAAGGACGCTGAATAGCAGGGGTAGCAAAGCAGTTATCTACCACAAATAACGCACCGTGAGCATGGGCAATGGCACTGATTGCTTTCATATCCGCAATCTGGCCTAATGGGTTACTGGGCGTCTCACAAAAAAATAAGCGGGTATTAGACTGCACCGCTTGTTCCCAAGCCTTATTATCAAAGCAGTCCACATAGGTGACACTGACACCAAACTTACCCATAAAGTTATTAAACAGACCGACCGATGAACCAAATAGCTGTTTGGCAGCAACAATATGATCACCTTGCTTCAGATAAGCCAAGCACATGGTCAAGATAGCACCCATACCCGAAGCCGTCGCTACCGCACGCTCCCCACCCTCTAAGGCTGCCAATCGACGCTCAAAAGTGCGTACTGTTGGGTTGGTATGACGTGAATAGACGTTACCTGTCTTTGACCCATTGAAGTGAGCAGCGGCATCAGCCGCCGACTGATATACATAAGAGCTGGTGGTATAAATAGGATCATTATGCTCGCCTTCGTCACTGCGATGCTGTCCTGCCCGTACAGCAATGGTCTGCATAGCATAGCCTTGGCTTAAGTCTAACGCATCACTACTCCAGTTATCATCCAATTGATTGCTTTGAGGAGTTGCAGTTTGAGGGGCAGCAGAGGCTTGAGCGGTGTTTTGATTGTCATGGGTCATAGTATTATCTATTATGGTTATTAAAGATTGGTGAAAGAAAAGTTGGCTTAACTTTTAAAAAATTGGCTTAACTAAGAGCTTTATCAAAATAAAAGTATTTTAGCAATATATCACTGTTTTTTTATCGTTTTCGGATTTCCATTGTAAGCTAACGCTATTCTATTTTTAAATTAACAAAAAATTCAATTCATGCTAGGGAGTACCGCTATGAGCACAAATAACTCATCTACCCACTCAGTTTTAGAGTCAGCCACAAATGCTAATCCGCCCAAGTCGGTCAGCTTTCTGGGCCTTGGCGCTATGGGACACCATATGGCCAAGCATTTGGTAGACCAGTTCGGCACCGTTATGGTCTGGAACCGAACTTCTGCCAAAGCCGAGGCTCATGCAAAAGAGTTTGGCACCATAGCAGTCAACTTACAACAAGCAGTAACCGCAGATGTTATTTTTTCATGTCTACCTACCAGTGATGTGGTAGATGAAGTTATTGAGCAAGCCCTACCCTATTTATCCGCCAATAGTGTCTGGGTAGACTGTACTAGCGGGGTTCCTGATCAAGCAAAAGCCAGTCAAGCGAAACTAAAAGCGATTGGCTGTGAATTTTTGGATGCACCTGTTTCTGGTCAAACCTCGGGAGCTGATAGCGGTACATTAACGGTGATGGTCGGCGGTGCTACTGAAGCACTGGCTTATGCTAGACCAGCCATTGAGTGCTTTGCTGGTCTTATTGTCCATGTTGGTGATTCTGGAGCTGGCTTTGCGGTCAAAGCGGTGAACAATACTTTATTTGCCATTAATGCCTGGGCTGCTGCCGAAGGGCTGTCTGTTCTCAAAGCACATGGGGTCAACCCTTCAGATGCCTTGGCTTGTATCAATAAAGCCAGTGGTCAGAGCTTTGCTACCTTAGCCACCTTCCCAGATCGAATCGTAAACCGTGCTTTTCCTAAAACCTTTACCATAGACTTAATGGCCAAAGATTGTGGTATCGCTATTGACTTACAAACGCAGAAGCAAGTTCCAACACCAGTGATGGCCCAAGTGGCAAGTTTAGTTCGAGCTGCTAGTAACCAGCATGAGCCTGGTGCAGCGGACTTCTCAGAATTTGCCAAATTTTATGAGATGATGAGTGGCCTCGATATTGAAGATGACAAATAGGCTTAATTCAAGCTTTTTATAGCTCTATAAAATCGTAAACACCGTATCCGTCACAGCACCAGTAGGGGGAGGCTTACAATAAGCGGCTCCCCCTTAGCTCCCCTTATTGTTATTGTTGGTTAAACATTTTAGCAACTTTATTACGCTTTAGACTGCGGTAAAATACTTTTATTTTATAGCGTTATTTTTACTGCCTTTTAGAAAATTTAGCCTTAAAAAAACAAGTGACAGTGAGTTTCTGGTACAGTGAGCTTTTATAAAGGTACAAAACTTTGAGCCCTTTTTTTATTAACAGTCCTGACACCCCTATTTCAGCTAGCTCATCTTTTATGAGCCATTTCACGTTGGTTAAGGTCCAACAAGGTATGGGGGCTACTTTTTGTCATTTACAGTGCATAATTGATAAAAAACTATCAATGCTTAGGCTAATTGTGGCAGGTCTGTTTATTCTAGCTCTTAGTGCTTGTAGTACTTTACCCAAGACCCCTCATATTGCCAAAAGTATTGAGCTAACTAGGTCTATTAATACTCACTATGATAACAAATCGAACCAGAGCTCCTTAGAGCCTCTACAAGCCCAATTAGTAGAATCTATTACACAGCAAAAACACTCCCACCCAAACCTTTCAGGCTACCATCCCATTGTGACCGGAGCTGATGCTTTTGCCGCCCGTAGTGAACTTACTGATCTGGCCACTGAAAGTATCGATGTACAGTATTATATTTGGCATAATGACCAAGCAGGTCAACTGTTATTAAAGCAGTTATGGCAAGCCGCTGACCGCGGAGTGGTGGTTCGTTTTTTATTGGATGATTTTAATAATAATGCTGCTCTAGATAAGCATCTAATACGCTTTGCCAGTCACCCTAATATTGCAGTGCGCCTGATTAATCCTATGTCTTTTAGAAAGTTTCAAACCTTAAACTATTTTACAGACTTAAGGCGCATCAATCATCGCATGCATAATAAAAGCATGACCTTTGACCGTCACCTAAGTATTGTAGGGGGCCGAAATGTGGGAGATGAGTATCTTAGTAATAACACAAACAGTCAGTTTGCCGACTTAGATGTGCTACTGATAGGCGATGTGGTACAAGATATCAATAAAAGTTTTGAGCAATATTGGCGCTCACCCATCTCCTACGATATAGAAACCTTGGTCAAGCAAAAGGATCATAAGCTACCCGTCAATGCCTCAAATGATCCTGAGACCAATACAAAAAACTTCATTGCTAGCCTAAATAAAATTTATCCTGAGAAATCAATGGCTAACTCTGAAGGGTTAAGTGTGTATAATCGCGCTGTAGAGAGATCAACTATAGACTCTGATTTAATTAATCAACGAGTGCCTTTTCGCTGGGCAAAGATAACTTTCTTAAGTGATGATGTTGAGAAGCTGTTAAAAAACACCCACCCTAAAGTACATTTAGTTGCTCAATTAAGAGACTTATTAGGGACTCCAACACAGAACCTATCTATTGTCTCTTCTTATTTTGTACCCACAAAGGATGGAGTTAGAACTTTAATCAAACTTGCACAGCAAGGGGTGAAGGTTAGAATACTGACTAACTCTTTTAATGCCACTGATGTGTCTGCGGTTCACGCTGGATATGCACAGTGGCGCGTGCCATTGTTGCAAGCTGGCATAGAGATATATGAGCTAAAAGCCATAGCTTCGAAAGAAGATAGAGAAAATAAGCTATGGCGTGCCCGCTCGCAGTCCTCTACCAGTCTTCATGCCAAAGCTTTCGCTGTAGATGATCACAGTGTGTTTATTGGTTCGTATAATGTAGATCCTAGGTCAGCCAATATTAATACTGAGATGGGCGTGGTGATTGAAGATGAGGAGTTGGCGCTGAAACTGCATAAAGCCATCAGCGATGACTTATTAAATCAAGCCTATAAAGTTGTATTGACCGACCAAGGTCGTCTACAGTGGCAGACTTTGGAGAACAGCCAAATGATTTATCACAATAAAGAGCCTCATATTGATTTGCTAGACTCGCTATGGATAAACATTATGTCCTCGCTGCCGATTGACTGGTTGTTATAGTAAAATAGCCGTAAATCTATAAAAACTGTTGTATGTTTTGATTGCCAATTAATACGCCCAATTAATATTTATTACGTGATACGACTATTATGCCATTTGTTGCCTTATCCGACTCATCAAGCTCAATTTCACCAAAGCAGTTAATGATCATATGTGCCAGTAACGCCGTTACTTACTTTGATTTTTTAATTTATCTGTTTATGGCAGACATTATCAGTAGCACTTTTTTCCCTGCCAATGATGATCCGATTTTAGCTAAGTTGCAGGTGCTAAGCTTATTTATTGCAGGCTATCTGACCCGCCCTATCGGTGCAATGCTACTGGGTCGCTATGCCGATGTAAAAGGCCGCCGCCCAGCTTTATTAGTCAGTATGTCATGTATTGCCCTAACGGCTCTGATTACAGCTTGCCTGCCTACTTATGCACAAGTTGGCATATTGTCCCCAGTTCTATTTTTTATCGCCCGACTGTTCCAAGGAATGGCCTTTGGGGCGCATACCCCATTAGGTTGGGTCTATGTCGCAGAACATGTTGACAAAAGAAATTTAGCCACTTTTTTGAGCTTCGTCACAGCCAGCTTTATGTTGGGTGAACTGGGGTCAATTTTACTCTTTGAGATCATTACCTCGACTCATACTAGGGACCAGTTGATTGAAAGTGGCTGGCGTATTCCCTTTGTCTGGGCAGCCTTGTTAAGCTTTGTGGTACTACTACTGTTACAAACCATCAATGAAACGCCAATTTTTACTCGTCAACAAAACAAACAAACGTTCGTACCTAAATTCTCTGAATTAGGCCCCTATCTTAAGCGTTTTAATGCCATATTTTTGGCATTAATAATAACCTTTATTATTGCTAGTCTAACTATGGTAATTGCGCTGCTGTTACCTGATCTCGTCTCTATGAAGTTTAGTATAGATGACTCTATGTTAAGATTCTCCAATAACTTAGGCTTATTATTTTTGATGATTGGCTGTGTATTTTATGGGTTAATTGCTGATAAAAGTGGCACTGGCAAAGCATTGATGATAGGCTCAATTGCTCTAATGCTACAAGCTTTTGCTTTCTTTTATCACTTAGAGTACGGGGGCGGTAGCTTTATCTTATTTATGTACGCCATTTTGGGCTTTTGTGCCGGTATTATTAGCTTAGGTTCAGTGATTTTAGTACAGCTATTCCCTACCGAGGTTAGAGTAACCGCTTTGTCTTTGACCTATAACTTGATGTACGCTCTAGTTGGCCTTGCCTTACCTTTCGGTCTGGGATATGCCACCAATTTGGTTAGCTTTTCACCTGCGCTATACATTACTTTTGTCAGTCTCGTAACCTTTATCATCGGGCTTTATATTTATCGCTTACCGAAATTCAAAGACTTAGATGAATCGATCAAACTATAGTCAGCTATTATTAACTTGTGTACTTAGGACTTAATCTTTTATATGAGCCAACCCGCTTTGCAAAACATGATGACCCATAAACGCCTTTCAGTCGCCCCAATGATTGACTGGACGACTACAGATTATCGTTTTTTTGCTCGTCTATTTAACCCCCATACCTATCTCTATACCGAGATGATTTCAACGGGTGCTATCTTACATGGCAATACAGATCGTCTGCTACGCTTTGATAGTAGTGAACATCCTTTAGTACTGCAATTGGGCGGAGCAGATATCTCTGAGATGACCCAATGTGCGATAGAGGCTCAAAAACGCGGGTTTGATGAAGTAAATATCAATGTCGGCTGCCCTTCTGATAGAGTACAGCACAATAAAATTGGGGCCTGTCTTATGGCGGAGCCTGATACCGTCGCAAGCTTAGTACGTCATATGCAAGCTGAAGTTGACATTCCTGTCACGGTAAAACACCGTATCGGTATTGATGAATACGACAGCTATCAGTTTATGAAAGACTTTGTCGAAGCCAGTGCCGAAGCCGGCTGTCAGCGTTTTATTGTCCATGCACGAATTGCTTGGTTACAAGGCCTGAGCCCAAAAGAAAACCGTGAGATTCCCCCGCTTAGATATGAAGATGTGTATCGCTTAAAGCAAGAAATGCCTGAGCTTCAAATTGAAATCAATGGCGGTATCGATAGCATTGAGCAAATCAAAGCTCATTTGCAACAAGTAGATGGGGTGATGATTGGCCGCGCCGCTTATCACAACCCTTATATATTGGCTGAGGCTATGCAGTTATGGGGAGAGCAAGCCCCAAGCAGGGAGCAAATTTTAGAGCAGCTGTATCCTTACTTAGAACAACAAGTGGCTAATTCAGAGCCTCTAACC
The DNA here is from genome assembly GCF_000685805.1 of Psychrobacter phenylpyruvicus DSM 7000 = NBRC 102152. Lineage (GTDB taxonomy): Bacteria > Pseudomonadota > Gammaproteobacteria > Pseudomonadales > Moraxellaceae > Psychrobacter > Psychrobacter phenylpyruvicus. Next base: position 42,168 of record NZ_JMKP01000022.1, read on the forward strand.
TCTATCGCGCGCCATTTATTAGGCCTATTCCAAGGCTTGCCAGGAGCACGTAAATGGCGACAGGCATTAAGCGGTAAGCAGCAATTAACCGTTGCTGAGATTAAAGCTGCCGGCGATACTACGTTGCAGCTAATAGAAAAGTCTAAACAGCAAGATTAGTGCCCGCAAAGCCAAAAAAAGGTCCCATGCTGATATCAGTATGGGACCTTTTTTATAAATACAAGACTATTAGCAATAGCTCATTAACACTAACTCAGGAACAGTCTAATAAAAGCTTGCTCAAGAGTAGCCTAATTAACTATAAGATACATCCACATAGCCACCCCATTATTAATGATATGCAGTAAGATGGGAACATATAAAGAGCCTGACCGAGACCTAGCATAACCTAATAACATGGCCAGTATGAAGATAACGCTCATTTCATAAAATTCATACTGCAAATGAATAATCGAAAATAAAATACTGGTACTAATAGTCGCTACCCATGCCCCTTTGCTACCCACAAACTGCTCACGTACCGCACTCCACAAGATACCGCGAAACATCACTTCTTCATAGATCGGTGCCACAATAACCATGGTGACAATTAGCAGCCATTTTGGATTGGCACTGTCATATAGCACATCAACAAAGGCCGTAGGGTCTTTATCCAAAATATAGGTTAAGGTCTCTGTGCTAATCACAAATAGCAGCCATAAGCCAATAAAGCCCATGGCGATATTGAATGGAAAAGGCTTTAACCCTAAATAATCAGCCACACCATAACGGGCCCCAGTAGAAGTTGCTTCACCATCATCCATAGCTGGTATAACAGATGACTGAGAGGAGACACTATGAATACGCCCCCTCACTATCGCATAGATAATTACAAGCAGTACTACTAGAGTAAATATCATGGCATAGCTGGTTACCGTACCATCGAAGCTGCCCATACCAAATCGTTGGGCTGAGGTTAATGGAAAGTCATTAAAAACCACAGGGGCAAACAGATAGATGCCTAAAAGCTGCAGCGCCAAAAATAACCCAATGATGCCAACAAAGAGCAATACAACCCCAAGCTTAGTAAATAGCTTATGAGGCTGTACTGCTTCAGTGTTTTCTGGGACTGGCTTAGTTGCAGATTTATTAAACATAGTTGAAGCAGCTTTTATTTAATGAGCTTTTATTTAATGAGCTTTTATTTAATGAGCCTTTATTTAATGGGCTTTTATTTAATAGGTTAAGCCTGCTCAGCAATGGTAGCTAAGATTAACTGAGCCACCGAATCAGGATATTCTAGAGGGAACATATGCCCTCCTGCATGCAGCTTAAAAGGAATTGATAGGCGTCTTCTGACTTTATGCGGGAAGTCCATTTCATAGAATCGACTCCCATCACCTATTAACAAAGTTACCGGCTTCTTAGGAGGTTTATTTGGCTTAAGCCAATAAAGGGACGGATTGGTACGAAATACGGCCACTTCTGCTTCTTTAGGAATGGTTAAAGTGACGGTACCATCTGGTTGGTCACGCAAACCGTGTTGCAAATAGCCCTCAAAGGTACGCTCATCAAAGTTTTTGAAAAAACTCTTTGGACGTAATAACTCATGAGCTTGCTCTCGACTGTCCCAAACATCTCGACGATTTTTGGAAATGCCAGCAGGAGACATTTTATCGGCTACTTTTTGCGACAATAGCTTGGCTGTGTGCCAGAAGAAGTTGTCTCTGCCGTAAATAAGGGGCGGATCCATCAGCACTGCTTGTACAAACAGTTTGGGTTTACGATAAATAGCCTGCAAGGTACATAAGGCTCCTAAGGAGTGGCCCAAACCTATTACCGGTACCTTATGCTTTTTTACCAATTGTTGAACACTATCAATAACTTGATTGGTCAAGCTTTTCCAATGATTATCAATAGCGTATGTAGGCTGGCCCTGCTCATCAAAGCCTAAAACTGGAATATACTCAACCGTGAAGTGCTGTTGTAGCACTTCAAATATAGGCTGATAAACTCGACTTGGCATACCGTTAGCATGGGCAAAATGAATCACCGGCTTACCCGTTACTTTTGAAACGGGCAGCCTTGAAAAGTCCATATTTAATGACACATTTGAAGTTGTTAGCATTTATCTCATCTCAGCTGAAGTCTGTTCCTCTGGTAATAGCTTCAATTCCACTGATGAGCCAATACCAGACCCTAATTGCAGCGCGAAGTTATTTAAGAACATTCTCATTGGATCTATTGGGGTATAATCAACAACATTATCTAATTTAAGCTCTTTTTCTAGCGTCATTAAACTTCCTTTTTTGTCAGCTAAGCCTAGTTCAATGGCTTGCTCACCTGTCCAAAACAGACCAGTGAAAAGTTTATTTTGCTCTGGGTCTTTTAGCTTATCGCCACGACCTTGCTTAACGGCATTAATAAAGTGCTTATGAGTATTATTCAAAACACCCTCGACGTGTTGTTGTTCGTAGTCGCTTAACTCACGGCTTACACTTAAAATATCTTTATATTCGCCCGCTGTCAAAGTGGTATCTTTAACGCCTAACTTGTCCATAAGGCCTTCGACATTATAGCCTGGCATGATAACCCCAATAGAGCCCACTAAGCTTGAGGGGTTAACATAGATCTCATCAGCAGCAGAAGCGATATAATAAGCGCCAGAAGCTCCCATATCGCCAATGACCGCATATAGCTTTTTCTTTGGATACTCTTTACGCAGCTCCATCATAGTTTGCCATATCTCATCAGACTGAACTGGCGAACCACCCGGAGAGTTGATATTTAAAACCACTGCTTTCGAGCCCTTAGACTTAAAAGCTTCTGTTAAAGCAGCACTGATATCGTATGAATTAGCAACATCATCAGGGCCGATAACCCCTTTAATATCCACTACTGCAATGTGTGGCTTAGTCACATCTACACTGCTAATGCTTTCCGTTGGTGCACAGCTACGACTGAGCATAAAAAACAGCAGTAGCAAAGTAATTAAACTAAGTACCTTAGAGATCACACGCCATCGACGAGCACGACGCTGCTCTTCAATGCTGGCCATTAGCGTTTTTTCTAGTAAATGCCACTCACGGCCACCAGAGCTTACAGGTAATGAGCGTGGTGTTTGTGGTGATTTATTATTGGAATTATTTGGAGCCTGATTATTTTCGGGAGTTTTATTGGGATCTGGTGGCCAGTTTGACATATAAAATGTGAATCCTACTTATCGGTTGATGTATTTGTTGACTAATTGACCTAATATTCAAGCCTTTTAGATAAAATATTCAAGTCTTTAGGACAAGTGCTAAGTCATAAACTAAACTAATTTTCGACCTACTCTTGAGTCCTAAAGTCTCAGTCAATTAGAAGCTTAATACCATACCTGACCTGGTCATACTTTGTCACCGGTAATTCTGTAAAATATTAATTCATATCTTAATTTTATTTAGTCAATTGTTTAGGGCATGACCAAAAAAACAACATAAAGCTGCTTAAGTAACCCTTTAAGTACCCCTAAGGCTGCTGCCAATACAAATGACTTTCTTGTAACGGTAGTGTGGCTGAGGCCTGACCCTCTCCTATAATTCTCCACTGCTGCGGTAAAAAGTTATCTACCATTGATTTTTTTACCACGGATTGTGAGGAGGTTAACCAGTAACCGCCCTTATCTATGTTGAGCGACTCAAAGCCGCTGCTGCGTGGTTGTGGCCGAGCGTCACACATTAATTGCCAAAGCTGAGCCAATTGCGGATTGGCACTACTATAAATCACAGCTTTATTCAGTAGATTAAGCTCTTGGACATCGGTATCTATGCTTTTTATGTGAGTTTTACCTTTTGTCATGTTAGTTTTACCCCTTCGCTCAGTAGCGACAAATAGCTGCTCAGTCTGACCTTGCTCACTAAGATAGATGGCTTGACTGCTAGATATCTGTATCGCACAGTCCCAAACCCTACTGTCCTCTACTTGCTCCCAACCTGTAAGCGCGCTTATTGATAGCTGCTCAAGTTCTGTCTCTGCATTTAGTGGGCTAGCTTCTGAATATGCAGGCCAATGCTTGGTCGCTTGACAACTTTGAGCTTGTAGCGATGAGCCGGCTAAAGCCTTATCAATAGTTAACTTATGAGCTGACAGCCCTGCTTGCCAATAGTATGAGATAGGCAAATATTGACTAAGGCTCGCTACTACTGGTGCCAGATTAATCGTCGCCGTTTGGACAATGACTCCGGTTAATTGCTCCACATTTTGCTGTTTTAACTGATCATATAAATCTTGAGAGAGTTGTGCCTGCTGTTTCAGAGCCAAGTCCTCACTTACTGTTTTATACTGATTTTCATAGCTTGAAAGTAACAGCCAAGCTTGCTGTTTATGTTGTATTAAATTGGCAGCATAATTAAAGTTTTTTGGATTTAATACTGTGATATGCACCGAGTCTTTGGGTAAATCCTCGCTGGCATATATCATTGCAGTAATGGCCAGCACTGGTACAGCACAAAGCGCACGACTCAACATAGACTTAGGTAATATCCAAGGCAGTGCCGTGAGCAGTAAAAGCCCCATAAACGGCAAACTCATCTCGCTATACAGCCAACCACTTTGTTGAAAGGTCTGCTGTAACAGTTGCAGCAGTGTATGCAGCTGAGCTAGTATCCAAAATAGTAATGACCACAGAACAGCAGACAAAGCATTGGCCGGAACCATAACAAACAACACACTGGCCAATAGGTTGATTGGCACAATAATTGAGCCAAACAAGCCTATGGCAAATAAATTAATCACAAAGCCCCAGAGCGATACTTTACCGAACAGCCACAGGCTAATAGGCAATAACGCGACTGACATCCAAATTTGAAGCTTCATTAAAGATATTAATCTCTGCTTAACTTTATCTGCTAGGCTTGCTGACCGCCTATCTCCTTCTACTCTTTGCCAGCGCTGGCTATAAGCGACTAATACTGCTACCGCCACAAAAGACAACCAAAACCCTGCCTGCCACAGCACAAATACATCGGCCCACGCCATAGCTACCGCCAGCACCAGTAACATTTTGAAAATAGCAGGTACTGCTAAAAAATAACGCACTACCCCAACCAATAGCAGCATACAAGCCGTTCGTAATGCAGGCACATCAAACCCTGCAAAAAGCGCATAGCCAAAAGCAGTTATGGCAGCAATAATAAAAGCGCATTGCCAGCGGGGTAACCAGTGGTAAATACTGGGTCTAAAACGATTAATGACACCCATCGCCAAAGCTGCACATAATAGACTTAAAAATAAAACATGAGTACCAGAGATGGCTAATAAGTGAGAGATGCCCCCAAACTGATATAAAGCCGTCATATCATCGCTAATTAAGCTGCGATCACCAGTCAGTAAACTTAAGGTTACCGCAACTTCATCCTGGCTGTCTGTGATTTGATAAGCCCCCTCACCCGTTTGCTGTGAGCGTTGAAGCATCAGCTTCAAAAAATGCTCACGAAACTTATAACGCATCACATCTATCTTTTGCTGCAGAGTTAACTCAGTCGCAAGCTTTATAGAGAGATAAGATGCTTCCACAATAAAAGCCTTTGCCGTAGCATGGCGACTACTTAGCCAGCGGTATTCATCAAACTCATCAGCATTTGTTTTGTCCTTTAATTCAAGCGGCTGTAACACCAGCTTCATCCTCAGCTGTTGATTGGGAGCCAATTGATTAAGCTGGCTATCCTCACTTTGATAGCTTTGCAGCATAACCTGCATCGTCGCTGGCAACTTACTTAATCCTGATAAATCCGGTGCTGTTGCTGATTTATTATTGTGTAAAGAGTCCAGTTGAATAGCGGACAACTGAACCAATTGCCGATAGCCTTGAATCACCTCGCCCTTTGCAACTGCTAGACGCTTATCACTTAAGCCCACTGGACTAACCATGGCTTCTAAATATAATGGCTTTTGGGGAGAAGATTCTATAAAGGCTAAGCGCTGTGCGACACTATTGCTTAGGACGGCAAGTAGCAGCAGTAACAAAATAGCCAGTTTAATGATGGGTGTAAACAACCCTTGCCGCCGTAGCTGAGTATAAGGCGTTAGATAGATCTGAGTAGGAATAATAGAAATGGATGAGGCTGAATAAGGAGACGTGTTCCTTTTTAAGATTCTAAAGGACAATGGAGCGAGGTAAGACAGTGAGCAAAGCAAAGCCATTAATGCCAATAATACATAAGCGGCTACCTGCCAACGCTCACTGACTACTTGTTGTGCTAAATTACTAAGAGCATAGAGCTGGCTCGGGTCCAGCTCTAAAATGGCTAACATTAATGCAATTGCTAAAATCCCTGCTAGCCAAATCAAATAAAATCCTTAGTAGTGGGTTAAGACCATCCTTAATATTTGAGCTAATAACTGAGTACTGGGCTTATTATTTTTTATAACTGCAGCCTTATTAATAAGGTCTTATTAAACAAATCACTTAATAACAATCGCTTGATAACAACCGCTTGATAACAACCGCTTGATAACAACCGCTTGGTATCAAACTGTTTAATCGTCAAAATTTTCCCATTTGCCATTTTTTAGGAGCATCTGACGATCAGCCATAGCCGCTAGACTTCTATCATGGGTGACCATCAACAAAGCTGTTTTCATGGTATCTTGCAACTCTGCCAATAAGGCAAAAATGCTTTGCGCGTTGTCATAATCTAAGTTGCCTGTTGGCTCATCAGCCAGTACCAGTGAGGGCTTAGTAACTAGGGCACGGGCAATCGCTACCCGTTGTCTCTCTCCCCCTGATAACTCACCAGGACGGTGTTCTAATCGATGTCCCAACCCCACTCTTTCTAGCAAATCAACCGCTTGCTGGCGAGCTTCTTTGATTGGTACCTCTTTACGCAATAATAGAGGCATGGCCACGTTTTCAATGGCGGTAAACTCTGGTAATAAATGGTGAAACTGATAAATGAAGCCCAAATGCTTATTACGCATTTCGCCACGTTCAGTCTCATTCATATTATTTAAGCACTTACCATGCAACCAAACCTCACCAGAGGTGGGTACATCAAGACCACCTAATAGATGCAACAAGGTACTTTTACCAGAGCCACTGGTCCCCACAATAGCAATGCGCTCGCCTGCATTCACCGTTAAGTTAAGACCTGTTAAAACCTGAGTGCGAATGTTGCCTTCATCGTAAATTTTATTGATGTTTTTTGCGACTAAAATCTCTGACATACTATTTTCTCAATGGCTATTATTCTAAATGACTGTGTTAAAGCTCTTCTATTTTAAAACTCTTGTATCTCTCAAGCCCACAGCCTTATTCATAACGTAAGGTTTGCGCAGGTTGAATACTAGCTGCACGGCGAGCCGGATATATAGTTGCCAAGAAACTTAATAAGAATGAAGTGGTGGTAATAATCAACACATCCGTCCAGCGCAGCTCTGTTGGCAGATAGTTAATAAAGTAGGCATCAAATAAGTGTAAGTTAAATACCTGATTAATCCAGCCTAACAAGTCGCCTACCGTCAACGCGAGAATCACTCCTAGGATAGTTCCCGCCACTGTACCGATTACGCCAATAACTAAGCCTTGCACCATAAATACTTGGGTAATCAGCTTCGGTGAAGCCCCAAAAGTTTTTAAAATAGCAATGTCTGCTTTTTTATCTGTCACCAACATAACCAGACTTGAGACAATATTAAAAGCGGCGACAATAATAATTAAGAAAAGCAATAAACCCACCATCGCTTTTTCCATTTGAATGGCACCAAACAAATTACCATGAGTCTTTGTCCAGTCATTAGGATATAGATAGCCTGGCTCAAGATTGGCCGCTCGCTGCGCCACTTGCGGAGCTAAGAAGATATTGTCAAGCTTCATACGCACCCCTTGAGCACCAGGAGGCAAACGCAGTAATGTTGCCGCATCACCCATAGGAATGAATGCCACTAAGTTATCCACTTCACGGCTAATATTAAATACCCCAGTTAACGTAAAACGCTTAAATCTAGGAATAACTCCGGCAGGTGACGGTGAGGCTTCAGGCAACACCAAAGTTACCTTATCACCCACTTGCAGCCCTAACGCTTCTACCATGCTTTCGCCTAAGACAATACTAAAGTCGCCATCTTTTAAGGTATCAATACTGCCTTCGACCATATGCTCATTAATAATAGAGACGTTTTTTTCATATTGAGGTTCAACACCAGTGACCATGATACCTGCGACCTGACCATTTGAGGTCAGCATCCCTTGTAACTCAATGAAAGGAGCGACCGCAACTACCTCAGGATCTTCCTCAATTTCATTGGCCAGACCTTTCCAATCAGAAATAATCTCACCTGAGCTGACAGTGGCTTGCGGCACCATCCCTAAAATACGAGTCTTAAGCTCCCGGTCAAAACCATTCATCACGGATAAAACCGTAATTAACACGGCAACCCCTAGGGTCAATCCCACCATTGAGATCAGTGATATCAAAGAGATAAAGCGGTTACTGCGCTCAGCACGCGTATAACGTAATCCTAAAAATAAGGCTAATGGACGAAACATAATTTAGGCTCTTAACCGGTTAGAAGTTAACTAATAAGTAACTATAAGATAATAACTAAAACGATAATTAAAGGGTCATGCTAAATAGCAAAGCCCATAGTTTGACACAAACACAACTAACTTGGCTATGTTTGATTGATGCAATTATTTTATTATATCTATCTGTGGCTTGTTTTATTGACCAAAAACTCTTAATTTACTCATAATAATAGCCGCTTATAGCATTAATCATTGCCTATAGCATCAGTCGTTTCAAGCATTAACCACAATTTACCAACGATAATAAGGGTTTGATCTTGTATTAAAATAACTTGCCCCTATTTAGTTAATAGAGCAGAGGGTTGCAAAACTTCTAGCTACGTTGATGAACCTTTTACCATTTAGCTTTCGACATCAAAACGATAGCTTACGATTACAGCTTCAGGTTATAACAAATTACAAATGTAGCCACTCTTAAAACCAACCATCAAAAGTATAAGTTTATTATGACAACTCAAGTTTATAAATATAGCCAGCATCCAGATATACGCCCCATCACTATTACTTTAACTGATGAACAAACGGCAGGTCATGGCGACCACTGGCGTATCCTAACTGATAACATCGAAAACGATGTGCCTAATTGGCTACAAAACTCTATTGATGATGCAACCATTGCCGCTGGCCTAAACCCTGCTTTAACCAAAGACTCTTTGGCTCATTTGCTGTTATCTTGCAATGAGATGTGTCATATCAACCAAGTACTAGCCATGAAAGATGGCAAACCTCAGAACTTCATTAACGCCTTCCCTTGTGTTAACAGCCCTTATGGCTTGGTTTGCAAGATTGACCGTATTATCGCTAATCCTTCAACTAAGGATGCGGTGTTACGTCTAATCAGTGAAGATGGCAGTGTTATCTATGCCTTCGACCAAATGTATACTGTCAACCAGTCCCTTTATCGCCAAAATCAGCAGTATTTTGTTAATTTTAGCGCTTGGGCTTATGCCATCGAGCCTAGTAATCAAGATGAAGTTATTTTAGTCGAAGATCCCGAAGCCATTCGCTATCACCGTGCCTATAATGATATTGTGGCCAAAAATAATGGTGTTATTCCTAGCGACTTAGACAAGCAGATAGATCAGTGGCAAGCAGATACTGATGAAGAGCTGGCCCCTATTGAAATCAATCTAGGCAATATGTGCGCTTACTTATTTGGTGAAACTTTAGGTCAAGAAGATGAAGCCTGGTGTCAAGGTCAGGTATTAGGCAAGCAGCAACAAACTTTATATGACCGTCAGCTAACTGTGTTTGATGTGGCTATCTTGCGTGAGCCAGATGCGGATCCTTTTGTGGTGCGTGTCGCTACTCCAACCACTGATGAGGTACAAAAAATCGAAGTCAATGACTATATCCAAGCTAATATTTGGCTGCAAGCTGCAATCTACCATGAAAACCAAACCGATTAATTAAAAAATAAGCATAATTATAGATATAAACCCCACTCTCAACACTTTATTAGCAATTCAAACTGAAGAGGCGGGGTACCAAGTTTTTTATTTAAAAGAAAAAAGAAATTATGCGCCAGAATCTTACGCGTTAAACGATGAGACAAATGCCATAAATCTCTAGCACGTACTTTCTGTATATTAAAGCAGTCAGACAAT
>NZ_JMKP01000023.1 GCF_000685805.1 Psychrobacter phenylpyruvicus DSM 7000 = NBRC 102152
TCTGGGGGTGGATATCTCAAGATCGCCTGTGTCGCTGCGTACTGTCTTTTTGGTGTGACCGTTACGTTTGTTTGGCTTATCCGCCTTCTCATGCTTGGGGTAGCCAAGATGTTCTTCCATCTCGGCTTCTAAGGCAGTGTCAATAAATGACTGCATAAGCTGTTTTTGAAATGCTTTGATATCTTCAAAGCTGCCAACGTGTTTGGCCATTTGTTCGGCTAGTTTTTTTAGTTCTGTTTGTTTTGTCATTGCTTATTCTCCTTTACTATGGATTATAAGCAGTTACACAAAGTTTAGGAAAGTCTCGCTTTTTGCTCTCTGCCTTTTTTATCGAACAACTAGTTATTTTCCAACCAATACCTGCCCTCTTGAAAAGCTAATACAGGCCTCACAAAACCAAGAAGTCTTTGAACGCATATAAGGAATATCAGCAGGTACCTCTATTGGACAGCAACTACCACAGTATTGGCAACGTACATCATCAATATAAACATGACAAGTGCTTATAGCTACGAAAAGCTCATTAGGCGAAACATTATATTCCTGACATAGCTTTTTGACATAGGCAATATAACCGCCATTATTATCAAAAGACCAGTAATCCTAACATAGCTGTTTGACAGCTTCACACGTCATAGGACTATAGATAAGTTTCAAGCTCATACCTCTTCTCCTTATCGATAGTCAGTCTGTGGAATAAGCTGATAAAGTCGACTTTGCAACTCTAAAAGCAGCTCATCGGTTATATAATCTTCTTGAGTCTCTAATTGTTTTTGGACCCAGACCCTAAGAGCCGTATGATCGTCAAAACAACTATCCACATCTAAAAAGCGAGCTAGTCCATTATCTTTTTGAATACAATATTCATGTATCAATATATTGGCAAGCCTATTGGCTTCATCACTGAAATAACCTTTTGGTTTGTGATCTGCAAGAAGCTCATCATAATTAATTATTTTCATGGGTCTGCTCCTCGCCTTTCTGGTCAAAATTAACTGACTTATCTTGTTCGGTGGCAACCCTATTTAAGTAATAAAAAGGCCTAAAGTTATTCGTCACATCAGAACCTGTAAATCCAGTGTCGATTGTGTCTATCTTTGCATCTTCCTCTGATTCAGATTCTAAACTTACTTCTACCTCAGTAATGTCGCCAGATATATGATTATCATTAGAGTTTATCTCGTCACTATCTAACTGATTACCATTTATAACTTTTGTGTCGCTATTCGTTGTATGTGGGCTGACAAGCCTCTCCTTACTGGCAAGTAGCAAATTATCTATTGCAGAGCCATCCTGACGGGTAATATCTGGCACATAACGGCTATACACCCTAAATAACATTTCTGTACTACTATGTCCCATTTGCCGTGCTATCCATTCAGGATTTTCACCAGCAGCAAGCCAAAGCGTTGCTGCTGTATGTCTAGTTTGATAAGCCCGTCTGTGTTTAAGACCTAATAACTCAAGAGTTGGCTTCCACACTCTTCGATTAACATTGCGATACTCAAGAGGATTGCCTTGACTATTACAAAAAACAAAATCAGATTTACCATAAGTACGTCTTTTTTGTTCTTGCAGAGCATCATAGACAATTTGCGACATAATGATTTCACGTTGCGATCCAACGGTCTTAGTTGGTCCAAGCTCTCCATCTACAAGAGCCTGTTTAATTGAAATCTCTCTTCTATGAAAATCAACGCAATCCCATGTCAGTCCATCAATCTCACTGGTACGCATTCCTGTAAAGAATCTTATAGTGTAATAAGGCTTAAATTCTTTACGTACAACATTAATAATCCGCCATACTTCATTTAACGTGAAAGGATTAACTGTTGGACGATACTGTTTTAGATTTTTAATATTTTTAAAAGGCATCTCAAACTCGTAGCGTTCTGACGCTTCTTCTAGTATCATACGAAGAGGTATCATGATCTCGTTGATCCGTGTTACCGACAGACTTGATTGGCCATCTTTACCGTAACGAACTTTGGCGAGAGAGCTACGGAAGGCCATCAAGTCTGGCTTCTTTATAACGTGTATTGCTTTATTACCAAAACTGGGTATCAAGTACTTATTAAGAATAATCTTGACCTTTTTTCGATAAGAAGGCCGCCATTCAATCATCTTTTCTTCAAACCAAATATCGGAAAATTCTCTAAAACTTGGATTACGACTGATACAAGCCTCTGACCTATCAGATAACTTCCGCATCTCTTCTGCTTTTTCACTTTTAGGAAAATAGGCAGCATAATCGAATATTCCAAGCGTTATTTCTGCTTCCATCTTTTTAAGTATTTTATCTAGTTTTTTGCGATTAGCAGGGGTATCTGCAAAAGCTGTCTTTTCTCTACAGCGTACCCCCATATATCTAAAATCAACAACTAACTTGCCAAAGCGTGCTCTCATAGTAGCCATAGTTTATCTCCTTAAAATTATTGAAGAGCCATTCCATTAATAGTACTCATTACTGGCTTGCACATATCCTCCTCGATACGCTCCCAAACATACAAAATCTTTCTACCGCCAAACGGACGTATGTAATGAATATTTTCAATTAATACGCTGTCTTTTAGTTGATTACGTATTGTGCGTGGATCGTATTTGATACGTTCTGCAAGCTCATCTGTTGTTAAATATGTATTACTCATAATTTTTACCTTTTTTCAGTTAATAAATACCTGCATTAAGTGCTAGAATGTAAAATGAATTTAAACTTTAAGAAAGTATAAATTCTTCTATTCGAATAATTATTACCTGTTTAATGGTAATAATTACTCTATTTACGTACTATACAATCTTTTTACCCCAATGTAAAGCATTTTTACCCGAAAAGAGGTAATTTTATGATCAAAAATAATTTCCCCGTCATTCTTGCTGAAAAAAGGCTTCGAGTAGCAGATGTCGTGAGAGCAACAGGCATGAGTAAATCAACTCTTCATAAACTATATAATGACGAGTCTTCTAGGATTGATTTCAATACCATAAATCAATTGTGTGAGTTTTTAGATGTCCAGGTAGGTGACTTATTTGTTTATGAGCCAGACTCTAAGGAAGTTGATAAAGGAGAGGTATCGAATGAGGATTAAAAGGGGAGAGTTGGTTAATTTTAACTGAAGTCCAATAACGTTATAACTATTTGATTTTTAATAAAAAAATTATTTATCTGGTCACGTTTTGGTCACGCTTTTTTTGATAGCTACGTATCTAATCTACCAAAATATGAAGTCATATTTGGAAAAACATTTTTATTAATATAATATTTGATTCCAATCTATAAAATAGAAAGGTCGGGGTCAATTTTACGGTTGGAGTTTTACTACTTGGGCACGAAAGGGTCACGTTTTGGTCACGTCTCCATCGACTAAGGTTTTTAATGTTAAGATATGATTAATAAATTCCTTTATACCTGATAGAAAATTCCCTATTAATCTACTGATTTTAAAGACAAAAAAAAGCCTCACTATGAAGTGAGGCTTCTTTAGAATATGGAGCGGGAAACGAGATTCGAACTCGCGACCCCGACCTTGGCAAGGTCGTGCTCTACCAGCTGAGCTATTCCCGCATTTGGTACGTAGTGCTTATTAGCTAGACAATTATAGATTAAAAATACTCTGTGTCAATAGCCGGGTTTTACTAGGGCTATATAATAGCCTTTAAAACAAATTTGGAGCGGGAAACGAGATTCGAACTCGCGACCCCGACCTTGGCAAGGTCGTGCTCTACCAGCTGAGCTATTCCCGCATCGATCGAGTGCATAAGCTAGTATTAATTACTAAAGCTACTGCCTCTTGATAGGTGGGCTATTATAGATTATATTTTTATTCTGTCAACCCCTTTTTTTATATTTTTTTATTAGGGCTGTTGTTTTTTTAATGAGGGCTATTGTTTTAGCCACATTCGCTAATTAACAATGTTTCTTTAACGTATAAAACATATAAATTACAATAAATAGCTGTTTTACTAAGCTGTATTCGCTAAACTTTAGGCCATAATCAGAATTCATACGCCCTAACTCTCTATCTGCCTTAGCAACTATCACAGGGACTTTGATTGAGACAGGGAGGTGACGTAGACCGATCAATGAGGAAAGGAATGAAAAAATTTTTAGTTAAAACTACTTTGGTGGCTTCAGTATCAGCTATGGCATTGACTGGGTGTAGCTCGACCACCAACTCCGGCGTTATTGGCAGTGACAGACAGCAGCTATTATTGGTCTCTAACGATCAAGTTCTGCAGATGTCAGCGCAAAGCTATAATCAGCTGCTTCAACAGGCGCGTAAACAAGGAGTGTTAGACACCAACGCCGCTCAACTGAATCGTCTAAATGGGATTGCCCGTAGACTGATAAACCAAGCAGAGGTTTATCGGGGTGATGCCAAAAACTGGCAATGGGAAGTTCATACCATTAAGTCCAATGAACTAAATGCCTTCGTTTTACCGGGTGGTAAAATCATGTTTTATTCAGGTATTATCGACCGCTTGAATCTAACTGATGCCGAAATTGCCGCTATTATGGGTCACGAAATGGCACACGCTATACGTGAGCACGCCCGCGAGCGCATCTCAAGTCAGTATGCCACTCAGACTGGTATTGGTATTGCCGCTAGCATCTTTGGTCTATCTCAAGGTCAAGCGCAGTTAGCAAACATTGCTGGCGATTTAGGAATTGCCCGCCCCAATAGCCGTACTCAAGAAGCTGAAGCAGATAAGATTGGCTTGGTACTTATGGCCAGAGCAGGCTATGATCCCAATGCTGCGGTTAGCTTATGGAAAAAAATGCAAAATGCCAGCCAAGGTGAGCCACCTCAGTTCTTAAGCACTCACCCTTCTAGCTCTAACCGTATCGCTTCTCTACAAGCTTTAATTCCTGAAGTGATGCCTTACTATAATAAGAGCAAGTAGTAGGTTGTTGCTATTGAAAGACCTGTTATTCAAAAAATCAGCCTGCTGCCTTGCACAGGCTGTTTTTTTATAGCTACGACCTAAGCAGTGACTCAGTGCAAATAAGCCATCTAATTAATGAGCTAAATAACAGTCTAGCTCAGCAGCAATCTCCCTGCTGTTGCAGACGCCCACTAGAGCAAGCCTACTGTTAACTGTTAATATAGAGGTCCCCTTATTTAGTACATTAGCAGTTTAATTAATCAGCTATCTAATTATTTAGCTATCAATAGCAGTCATATCGACCATTAGGAGAAAGGGCATGCAAGTCCATAACGAGATATTAAAGCGCGTCGAAGCTCTTAACCCTACTCACACTGAGTTAGTTAATGAGTCTATCAATCATGCCGGTTATTTTGAGGGCAAAGAAAGCCACTTTAAGTTGACTGTGGTTAGCCCTGAATTTGAGGGAAAAAGACACGTTGCTCGGCATCAACTTATCTATGGGTTAATGAATGAATTAATGACCAGCCAAGGTGGTAGTATTCATGCCTTAGCCATCCACGCTTATAGCCCAGATGAGTGGCAACAACAAGCCCAAACAGTGCCTGCCAGCCCCCTTTGCGCTGGTCAAAACAAAAACTAATAATAAAAATCTCTAAACTTATTGACCAGACAGCTGGCTCGAGGAAACTATGAAACACTTACATATGTTAATGGCGGTAATTACCGTAGTGCTTTTTTTATGGCAAAGCTATTTAGTGATAGCCAAAGGTACTCGCTTGGATAAAAAGGGCAAAATTGCTAGCCATGTGGTCTATACCCTGTTAATTATCTCAGGGGTATTAAACGTCATGCCGCTACTGTCAGCCAATGCCCCACTACAATGGGTGGCTGCCAAAATTATATTACTCATAGCCGCAATAAGTGCTAGTATTAAAGCTTTTAGAGCGACGGCCACACCGGCACAGAGTAAGTCTGGAATTTTTATCGCTTTCATTGCTTACGTGGCAATTTTTATCTTAGCTTTTGTTAAGCCTGGCAACTTTATGTAGCCTAGCAACTCTAAATAGCTGGTAACACCACTCTTAACCAAAAACAGGTAATAATTCTATATATAAGTGAAGCCCCTATTCACTGTATAATCTTAATTAAAGTAATTATGAACTTAGGAGCTCCTATGCCAAAACTTAGCGTAAAATCTTTAATGACTTCTGCTGCAGTGGTTGGTAGCATCCTGGTTGTCAGTGGCTGTGCCAGCACTGGTAATGTCTCACCGCAGTACATTCCCCCAAGCACCTATCAGAACTATAACTGTGCCTCGTTGTCTCAAGAATACCAGCGTATTCAATCCTATATTAATACCGAAAGTAGAAACTACTCAGGATTGACCACAACAGGTATTGGGGTTGGTGTGTCTGCTGGCCGCTGGGGCATCTCTCCCAACATTAATATTGGTGTTGGCAAAAGCACAAATAATAGCGCACGCGATGCCAAGCTATCGCGCCTATTCGGTGAGCGCGATGCAGTGATACAATCAGCGCGTATGAAGCAGTGTGCATTTGCCGCTAAACTAAAAATTTATGGCGAATCTTAGTTATTAAAATCAACAGCTTGACGACCCTTTCAAGTCTAGCTTAGCAACAAGGACCGGCTAAGGAATAAGGCAATAACATCATGAGTCAGCCCACAACACATACAAACCAAACTTTAAATAGCGCCGCAGTTGGCAGTAAGCCGGCTCATTTTAATCGGGCTGATCATCAGCGCGTAGTGATTACCGGTATGGGTGCGGTCACTCCTCTCGGCTTAGACGTGGACACCACTTGGCAATGCTTAATCCAAGGCAAATCTGGTATTAAGCCGATTACCCACTTTGATGCCTCCACCTACCGTGCGCAATTTGCAGGCACCGTAGAAGGCTTTGATGCCAGTCAATTTATGGCGGCCAAAGAAGCCCGACGTTATGATGCCTTTATTCATTATGGAGTGGCTGCTGCTAGTATGGCCCTAAAGCAAGCTGGCTTCATTGAAGAGGTATCGGCTGATCCGGCTCCGGTCCAAAACGTAGACTCGGATCGCTTCGGTGTCATTATCGGAGCAGGTATTGGCGGGCTACAAACTTTAGAAGACAATCGAGATGCCTTAGCCAATCAGGGGATACGCCGCGTCTCTCCTTTTTCACTGCCGGGCTCTATTATTAATATGGCCGCTGGTATGGTGGCCATTAAACATAATTTACGCGGCCCCAATTTAGCGACCGCAACAGCCTGTACTTCTGCCGCTCATGCTATTGGACTAGCAGCTCGTTTAATCGCTTATGGTGACTGTGATGTTATGTTGGCCGGGGGCAGCGAAAAAGGCTCTAGCCCTCTGGGTATGGCAGGCTTTGCTGCCATGGGCGCTTTATCTACTCGCAATGACGACCCCACTCGTGCCAGCCGCCCATTTGACAAAGACCGTGATGGCTTTGTATTAGGAGACGGCTCGGGAGTATTGGTACTAGAAAGCCTAGCCCATGCCAAGGCCCGCGGTGCCACTATCTTAGCGGAGCTAGCAGGCTTTGGTATGAGTGACGATGCGCATCATATTACTGCCCCGCCAACCGACGGTGAAGGCGCCGCCAGAGCGATGGTTATGGCCATTAAAGATGCGGGGATTAACCCTTGTAAAATTGGCTATATCAACGCGCATGGTACCAGCACTCCAGCCGGAGATGTGGCTGAATCCAAAGCCATTGAGGGTATATTTGAGGCGTGCAAAGACCGTCTGTTAGTTAGCTCAACTAAATCTATGACTGGACATTTGTTAGGCGCGGCCGGCGCGATCGAAGCTATTTTTAGTATTCAAGCGTTACTGGATCAGAGAGTACCGCCTACCATCAACCTAGACAATGTCGATGAAGACTGTCATCTAGATTATGTGGCCAATGCAGCCCGTTCAGTGACTAATCTTAACTATACGATGTCTAACAGCTTTGGTTTTGGTGGCACCAATGGCTCTTTGATTTTCGCGCGCTGGGTAGATTAATTGGTCTAATGCGCAAGTTCTACCAAATAAGTTCTATCGCATAATTACTTTTATTTTTTACTATCAAACTCTGCTGGAGACACATTAATATGGCACAAGTTGCGTTCTCACACCAATTCTCTCATCGCTGGAGCAATGCCCCACAAGCGGTTAAAGACGCCTTGCTACAAGAGTTTGAAGACATTATGCAACTGCTTGACGCGGACACTGACTTAGAGAGCTTCGAATTTACAGTACCAGATTTGCATGCTCATATTGACGCTATTAATGCCGAGGTGGCTGCTGAAAAAGAAGCAGCTCGCCTTGAAGCTGAGAAGATAGAGGCGGATCGCTTAGAGGCAGAAAGAGCCGAATTTGAAGCATTAGAGGCGGAGCGCTTATTAAATGAAGAGCAACATACAGAGCAGCAAGCTCAAGCAGAAGAGACTATAGATCTTGATCAACAAGTGGTGCCAGCAGCAGATACCGATCTGGTAGAGGACAGCATAGAGGCAGAAGTGGATAATAACAGTGCTATAGATACTGATACCACTGCCGATACTGAAGAGTCTGATACACAGGCCTCTGACACCACAATTGATACCTCAGAGTCACAGCCTGCGACCGTAGTGGACGAGACTGAAGCAGAAATTTCTGCCTCAGCGTCCTTTGCCTTCGATAATAGCACTCCCAAGGCTGAGCTAGATGCTGACTTCATTAAAGAGCTAGAAAGTCGTATTGATGATTATCTCAGCGAACAGCTGGCCAATATGTCAGAAGACTTAAAGTCTTGGCTGCGTGAGCAAGTGGCCAACCGTTTTGATAACAAATAGCTTTTTAATTAAATAAGTAGCTTTTAATTAGATAAGTAGCATCTGATAACACAAATAGCCCTTAATACTCAGTATGCCCAATTAGCATCTAGCTATTAAATAGCATCAAGCTGTTACAGGCTATTCATGCAGTACTTTATAAATGGTATTGGCCAAGACTTTACCGATACCATTTACTCCCTCCAGCTCTTGCTGCGATGCCCCTAGCAGCTGCTGTAAGCCTCCGAAGTGATTTAACAAGTCACGACGACGCTTCTCACCGAGTCCAGGAATGGCTTCTAATACCGAAGAAGAACGACGTCTATCCCGCTTTTTGCGGTGTGCAGTAATGGCAAAACGGTGCGCCTCATCACGAATATTCATAATTAAATGCAGCGCTTTTGAGTCCATAGGCAAGTCTAACGGCTCATGATCAATGAAGTGTAGCACTTCAAGACCTGCTTTACGCCCCTCGCCCTTGGCTACCCCAATCAGCAACGTATCGTTTAGGATACCCAGCTCAGTTAGCACATTTTTGGCCATATTCAGCTGACCTTTACCGCCATCAATCAATAGAATGTCGGGCAAAGGATGCTTCTTATAACGACGGGTCAAAGCCTGAGCCATGGCCGCATAATCATCGCCGTCTTGTACCCCATGAATGGCGTATTGGCGATAATCCCGCTTACGTGCTCCGCCTTGATCAAATACTACGCAGCTGGCGATAGTCGCCTCACCCATGGTATGCGAAATATCAAAGCACTCAATTCTATCGATATTGGCTTGGGTGACCGGCTGTAGCACTTCTTTTAGCGCCCCAAAGCGCGCGTGTAGCTCTAGGTAGTCGCCAAGTTTGGTTTTCAAGGCATTATTGGCGTTCAATTTCGCCAACTCTAGCCACTCTGCTCGGTGCTCACGCACATTGGTCTTAATCAGTGTCTTACTCTCAAAATGAGTACTTAATGCTTCTTGTAGCGCCTGCTGATCAGGTAGCTCGTGACTGATGATAATCTCTGGTGGCAAGTCATCGGTCACTTGGAAATAAAATGAGGTAATAAACGCCGATAAATTATTGCTAATAGGCTCACTGCTATCAACATCAGGGAAGTAGTTTTTACCACCCAATACCCGCCCACCACTCACCGTCAGCACGTTAACGCAGGTCATTCCCGCTTGACTGGCAATTGAGATAACATCCGCCTCACCTTTCACAGTATAGACCGCTTGCCGTGACTGCACCTCACGCAGCATAGATAATTGATCGCGGTAGAAAGCGGCTTTTTCAAACTCTAGCTCTTCAGCAGCCGCTTCCATTTTGTCAATTAAAGCAGAATGGATATCACTAGAGTCGCCTTTTAAAAAGCGAATGGTGTTTTGTACATCCTCGGCATACTCTTCAGGCGATACCAAACCCACACAGGGCGCTCGACAACGCTTGATCTGATACTCCAGACAAGGACGCTTGCGCTGGCGAAAGAAGGTATTGGTACACTGGCGCATCTGAAACATCTTTTGCATTAAGGTTAAGGTTTCTTTGGCCGCATGTGCTGAAGGAAAGGGGCCAAAGAACTTACCTTTTTGATGCTTAGCTTTACCGCGTCCATACGCCAACCTAGGATAAGGCTGATCGGCTGAGATGAAGACATACAAATACGACTTATCATCACGTAGCAGAACGTTATAAGGCGGGCGGTGCTCTTTAATGAGGTTTTGTTCTAGCAGTAAGGCTTCGGTCTCACTGCGGGTAATAATGGTTTCGATATCATGGATGCGTGAGACTAGCGCCCGAGTTTTGGGGTGATCAATGGTTTTGGCAAAATAGCTATTGACTCGATTTTTTAGCGATTTTGCTTTACCCACATATAAGATATCGCCATTTTTACCCAGCATCTTATACACGCCTGGCAGATTGGGCATGCGCTTAATAAGGTGCTTGAGACGAACTTGTTTATCATCTTCAGCTATCGTTGTCGACTTATTCACCATAACTCACAAAACCAAAAATTATTAAATATACCCCTATTTATGGGGCTTTGAGACCCTTATTGCAAGCATAGTGCTGGTTGAGTCACTTTCCTCGCCCTATATTTTTATAACATTCTCCGGCTATCTATATCCACTGCTGTTTAAATCATTAATTTCAAAAAAAGACACTTATTGTATAGGCTAGTTAAGATTGTGAATATTACTCATAAAAAAAGCCGGCTCTAAGCCGACTTTTCTACTGATAGCTCAAATCTCACTTAATAGCTATCTTATCTGACAACAGAGATTAGTGTCTAAAACTTGACATAAGGGCAGGAATACCTGGCAACATACCAACCATAGCCATTACTACGGTTAGTAGCACAAACATACCGGCCGGGATAATCCAGCGACTCATTTTACTTAGACCCGCACTACGCTCTTTTGAGCCAATCAGACCCATGTTGTCTAATAACATAGTCAGTGACCAACCAAAAGCTGGATTCACAAGCGCTGAAGCGAATACCACGATGGCCGCTGACTGTGTGGTTTTACCTTCACGAGTCATCTCCATGCCTGCTTCAAGTAGAGGAATAAACACCCCCACAATGAGCGCCACACACATCACAGGCTCCCAAATGGCCAAATCCATAGGATAGCCCCAGACAGCTGCAATTATACACAGTAGTGCAGTTAAGATAGCACCAGCAGGGATAGGACGCTTAGCAATAGCCGCTGGAACAATATAAGTTCCCCATGACGAGGTGAAGTTTGCGCCGCCCAGTACAGAGCCCACAACCTGGCGAATTGAAGCACTGGTCATGGTATCGTCAATATCCATAATTACCTTCTCAGTGCGCTTTGGGTAACTGATTTTTTGGAAAACTTGATGCCCTAAGAAGTCTGGTGACCACATAGCCACAGCCAATACCGCAAAGGGTAACACCACCATAAAGCTTTCTAAGTTTGGCAGACCCAGCATCCAACCAGTGTTCTCACCCCACCAATACATAGGGCTCATGTGTGGCATACCTGGCGCTGTTTCAAACGCAAAAGGTGCGCCTAGCAAGTAGGCTGTTGCCCCGCCTAAGAAGCAGCTCAATGGCACTGCTAACCAGCGCTTATTGTAGTTCTCTAAAATGGCGTATAACACAATAGTACCCAAGATCACAATAAAAGCGATGTGTGGCATATTGATGTCTTGCGACCAGTTAAGCAGCTTGGTCACCTGTGAGGTGGTCCCAATAAAGCCCAGATAGAGCAGCAGACCGCCACAGACCCCTTTACTGGTCAACTCTGCCAGCAAGCTCCCCCCTTTACTAATGGCCAATAACATTCCAAATAGACCAATTAATAAACCAAAGGCCATAGGGTGGCCACCGGCCATAACCACAATAGGAATCAGCGGAATTAATGGGCCGTGGGTACCGGCTAAGTTAGCAGTAGGAAGTAGAAAACCGGAGAATAAAATAACGAAGAATGAGACGATCAATAGCTCATAACGCACGTTTTCTAGAATAAAGGCATCGCCTAAATTTAAGGCACCAGCAAAAGTTGCTGCAATAGCACCTACCATAACCACTTTACCAATAGTTGCAGCTAAAGCTGGAATGGCATCTTCATATTCAAAACGATAATCGCGGAATGGGAGGTTGGGTCGCCAGCGCTTAGGCTGCATGATTTGTAGTTCATGATTCAGGTAAGCATCACGATTAGCAAAACTAGAGCTGGGTTTATGCAGCTGCTCATAGCTTCCTGATACAGCAACATTTTCCTCTAGAGGGGCCCCGCCAGAATTAGGCAATGAGTCATTACTCATAGTATCTCCTTATACAATAAATTCTTCCTTGACGACAGGATTGTTTAATAAAACAACATGATTTACAACGGTTGTAATATATATAACTGAGTATTGTAGTCTAACTGGAGAAATAATACGAGCATATTTTACGGCTAACCCTCTGATTTATTTCAATATAGTTTATTATAGGAATTGAAAAACCCTCAATCTTTTCAGACTGAGGGTTTTTCCTGATAACGGTTAGATTACCAGCTCTTTTTGGTATACAACTAATTAATGCTTAACCTAGTATTAGGATTAGCTTAGATGCCTGGTGCAGTTTCAACTGCTTCTGGAACGCCTGCGTCAGTTTTGCTCTGAACACCTTCACGGCGTAAAGATAACTTTTCGCGAATACGTGCAGATTTACCAGAACGCTCACGTAAGTAGTATAGTTTCGCACGACGTACAGCACCACGACGTTTCACTTCGATGCTATGAATAATTGGTGAATGTAATTGGAAAGCACGCTCAACACCGATACCGCTTGAGATTTTACGAACGGTAAATGCAGAGTTAATACCACGGTTACGCTTAGCGATTACCACGCCTTCAAAAGCCTGTAAACGCTCACGCTCACCTTCACGTACTTTTACTTGAACTACTACAGTATCACCAGCAGAGAAGTTAGGACGCTCAAGTAGTTGTGAATTTTCAACTGCTTGTACTAATGGATGTACATTACTCATGAGATTGCTCCTCACATGGGACGGCATAGGCTATAAGTCGCATACCACCCGTTTATAATAATTACCCCTTGACTCAATAAAGAGCCTACAGGAGAAACAGGAATAAGAAATCGGTTTTGACTGCTATCGATATTGAACCAATAGCACTAATGCTCTTAAGGTGACTAGGGTCACTGCAATAAAGATCATTAGTTTGAATCTGTATATAAATAAAATAATAAAGTTAACGCTAAATAAAGCACTGTCAGGTCTATCCCCTGTCTACTTTATTTCTTCTTTAACTTTTTTGAGCAAGCGGGCCTGCTCTGCGTTTGGGGTAAATTGCTGCCACAAGTCAGGGCGTCTTTGCTTGGTACGCTTAACTTGTTGTACAAATCGCCACTTTGCGATATTGGCATGGTGACCAGAAAGTAGCACTTCTGGCACAGTCAAACCTTCAAATTCATGAGGCTTGGTGTAGTGTGGACAATCTAGCAATCCTTCAACAAAGGAGTCTTGCTCAGCGGACTTTGCATCTCCCATCACATCGGGTAATCTGCGAATCACACTGTCCATCAATACCATCGCCGGTAGCTCACCACCAGTCAATACAAAGTCTCCTATTGAGATCTCCATATCAACGTAACGCTGCAATAGTCGCTCATCAATGCCTTCATAACGACCACATAGCAAAATCATTGCATCATATTGACGTAATGCCATCACCGTTTTTTCATTTAATTGATCCCCTTGCGGCGACAAATAAATAACTGGGCAATGGTCTGCATCTGTGGCACAGCCATGTTGGCTGGCTTGCGACTTGGCATAGTCAATGGCTTTGGCCAAAGGTTCTGCCATCATCACCATACCGGGACCGCCACCAAAGGGACGCTCATCTATACGGCGATAATTATCTGTCGTA
Source organism: Psychrobacter phenylpyruvicus DSM 7000 = NBRC 102152 (assembly GCF_000685805.1). GTDB lineage: Bacteria > Pseudomonadota > Gammaproteobacteria > Pseudomonadales > Moraxellaceae > Psychrobacter > Psychrobacter phenylpyruvicus. Next base: position 14,098 of record NZ_JMKP01000023.1, read on the forward strand.
AAATCTCGAGGATTTATGCACTCGATAGTAACTTGCTTATTTTGGACGGCTCTACCAGTAATGCCAAACTCGCTAACAGCGGTAAACATTTCAGGCAGAATGGTGATGACTGCAAAATACATTAGGTCACCTCCAAATAACGCCAAAATAGTGACAGTTGATTAAAAATAAAAAACGTTAATTTCAATCACAAATCTAAAAGCTTAAGTTGTCTCAAGCTTAAGGTCGGTAATTAAAAATCACGCTCCCAATCTACAATCATCTGCCCAGCAGCCAAATCGACCACATCGACAGTTTGCTTGTGCCAAGGAATCATGCGTGGCTCATCATCAATACTGTCTTTACTAGGCACTACCTTCATGATCGGGTGTGCACCGGTTTCAAACAGCTCTTTGATAGTGCCAAGACATTCCTGTTGCTTATTAATAACACTTAAGCCAACCAAATCAGACCAGTAGTACTCGTCTTCTTCGGTCTCAGGTAAGCTGTCTTTGTCAATCCAAATACTAACGCCATTCATGGTTTCAGCAACATTGCGATCAGGCACTTGCTCAAATTGAGCCACAATACCAGACCCCTGCTTACGCCAGTCTGTAACGGTCAGTGGTTTAAACCCTGTCGCCGTCTTCATCCACCAAGGCGAGTAACTAAAGATAGCTTCTCGTTCCTCAGTTTCACTAAAAACCCACAACCAGCCTTTAATGCCGTATGGCTTTTTTAGCTGTCCTATTTTCATAAGACTCTCAGCGTTTGGTGTTGTCATAAGACTTGCTCAGCCACAATTAATAAAAAAACAATTACTCAAAACTGCAGTGCAATGAGATACTATCCCATTGCAAAACATATTATGTCTTAAGCAGTTTCTTCTTCAGTTGCAGGCTTATAACCTTTAGCTAATGCTTTAACGCGCTCTGAAGGCTGTGCACCTTTTTCGATCCAGGCATTATAAGCATCCATATCTAGACGAAGCTCAGTTTCTTGACCTTTCGCTAGTGGGTTATAAAAACCTAGATTTTCGATGTAACGGCCATCGCGTGAACGACGCTGATCTGCTACAACAACTTGATAGAATGGGCGTTTTTTGGCACCGCCCCGTGCTAAACGAATAACAACCATTTGAGTTCTCTCTTCCGTAGGTATACCAAAAAGGGCATAATTATATCAGAATACTAATGACTTGGAAACCTTTTACTTAATTAAAACTGTAATTCTCATTATACTATAAGCGATATCCCAATGAACAAAGCCTTTACTCGTCCTTTTTTCTCTCGGTTCGGTTCAAGACCGTATTCAAACACTTGGCAGACGACACTTGCCGTGATGCTGATGGTCATAATTAGTGTCGGGGTATCGATCTGGTTTTTTTGGCGAAGTTTGTACTTACCGGAGTTAAAAAACCATGCCCGTTACCTAACCACAGAGCTTAAATTAGTCACTGCAACTCGAGAGCACTGGGGAGAAAATGAAGAAGTTAGACAATGGATTCTTGCTAATAATCATATTGAGGTTGTAGAAGATCCCAATCGTTTTCCTGATGTTTCCGATAAAGCTGTGGTCGGTTTCTTTACTGATGTTATTCAGCAAGAAATCAGCCAACAGCTCGGCCGTGACAGTGTGGTTTACTTTAAGTTTAAACCGACACCACAGCTCTGGGTTCAGGATACAGCATCGCCAGAGTTTTGGATACGTGAACCTGTTATATTTTATGCACAATATAGCCCAAGCACGCTGGTCTTCTTTATATTGGGTATTCCGCTGTTTACCTTACTGACTATTTTACTATTGGTACGTCAATTAAACCGTCCCTTGCGTAAGCTGCAACAAGCGGCCACCAATTATATTCGTTTGGGCACAGCCACTACCCTACCCACCAACTCAGGTACCACTGAGATACGCCGCGTTAACATGGCTTTTAATCGGTTATTTAGTACCTTAAGCCAGGCGCAAAAAGAGCGCACCATTATGCTGGCCGGTATCTCCCATGATCTGCGCACCCCGCTAACTCGGATGCGCTTAACCGCAGAGATGTTGCCTGATGAGTTCTTTCGCGAAGGCCTTATCTACGATATTGAGGATATGGATGCCATCTTAGAGCAGTTTATCTCCTTCATGAAAGACGGCTCCGATGAGGCCGTGAGTCTTACAGACTTGGACAATATCTTTCGCGAAGTGATGGTGCAGTTTGCGCCGTTAGAATTTATTTACCAAACCGATGGGCTACGAGAGGTTGCGGTGCGTCCTTTGTCTATTAAACGCCTCATTATCAACCTAATCGTTAACGCCCAGCGTTATGGCAAACCGCCTATTTATTTAACCGCAACCATCACCCCAACTTTCAACTCACAACAGGTCGATCCTGATGATGAAACTTCCGTCTCTACGCCTGGTATGGTGCGCAAGGCCAAAGAGCAACTTATCATCTGTGTCCGTGATTGTGGTCCTGGGGTAGCCAACGACCATTTAGAACGCATTATGCAGCCTTTTGAGCGTGGTGAATCGGCTCGCACCACCCAAGGTAGTGGACTGGGTTTAGCCATCGTACAACGCATCACAGCGCTACACCATGGTACGGTTGAAGCCATTAACCACCCTGAAGGCGGGCTGCAAGTCTGTATACGAATCCCCTTAGTGTCACAGTCTCATTCTGACCTAGAGAATGAGAATGCAGAGGCTACAGACCAAGATTAGCTTGAAGCGGTAATAAGGTTTATAGCGGTTAGTTAATGTCTGTTACAGCCACAAAAAAGCCCAAGGCAGTCTACCTTGGGCTTTTGCTACTGTATGTAGCCGTTAAACTTTTATGCTAAGGCTCACAGATTAGTGACGGGCCAACTCTCTAACTATTGAAGTGGTGAGTAGCTGCTGATGCACTGAGCGTGAGCTAGTCCTCACTTTCAATAATTTTGCGAGCGCCTTTTTCTTGGGTGAATTGATCTGCAGAAATGGTTTGCGCCAATGGCTTGATTGGCCAGCGCATGGTGAAGCGTGCCCCACCCAGTTTTGGACTTTCATCAACCGACATATTTCCGTTAAACCAGAAGGCAATTCTTGACACAATCGAAAGCCCTAGCCCATAACCCCCTGAAGCACGGGTACGACTATCATCCAAGCGCGCAAAAGGCACAAACACCTTATCTCTATCCTCTTCAGGAATACCTTGGCCATCATCCTCTACACTGACGTACGCTTCGCCTTTGCGTACTCCGGCACTGATGATGATTTTTGACTCAGCGTAGCGTAGCGCGTTACCCGCTAAGTTCTGCACCACGCGGTGTAAGTAACGTCTGTCCGCCACAGCCGTTACCTTCGCTGAAGGTGAAATACCAACGACTTCAATAGGCTTACCTAAAGCATTGGTCTCACGTACAATTTGATCCACCAGCTCTTTTAAGCTAACCGGCTCAAGATCCAGTTTAGGGGAGCCCTCTTCCAGCTTAGCGTAGGTCAGAATCTCATCAATTAAACCATTTAAGGCTTCAATATCTTCGTCAATATAGTCACGCTGCATCTCACGCGATTCTTGATCGTCAGTATCCGCCAACATGTCTACTGCAAATCGAATACGAGCTACAGGGGTTCTTAACTCATGCGATACCGCACGGGTCAGCTCCCGCTGAGATTCAATAAGACGTTTAATATGCTCGGTCATAGCATTAAAGGTAGCCGCCAAACGAGCAATTTCGTCTTGGCCCACTACCTGCACTCGAGTATCTAAATTACCATCACCGACCTCATTGACCCCAGATTGAATCAATTGTAATTTGCGCTCTAGTGGGAAAATTAACGCATAAACCCCCAAACTAATGAGGAACATGCTGATTAATACCACACTAATAATCAGATTAAACGGAAACCATTTAAACAAACTGACCGGACCAATGACCACTGCCATATTTTCTAGTTCGGACGGCGCAATGATTTTAATAGAAGAGTCATCGGAGCGGGTACTGTCCCGAAACAGCATCACCACTTCATCTCTATCTAAACGGCGCAGCTGATCGTCATCCAATTCTAAATCAACAATATTTTCAATACTCAAAGGGAAGGCAAACTGCTTAGAGATTTCATCAAGACGCTGTCTTTTGCTTGGTAAGTCCTTGTAGTAGGACAAATCATTCAGTAGCAATACTGCCATTGCTCGAACTTGCTGTTCGGTAACTTTACTGATGCGTACGGTGATGACGTTATCTTCGCCCTCAATGGGATGAAAAATATCGGCATAAGTAGGCTGGGCCACATAACGAACTACAGTTTTATTCTCTTCTAAACGCTTTAGTTCACTGGCTTTAAAATCAATCTTCGACTGAGGCTGAATACTAAAATTATTGCCAAATAATTGACTGATATCGTTGAGCCAATATTCACGTTGGGTCTGTGATGACTGTCGTTGCAGCCCAGAGCTAACCAGATACAGGGCGCCGGTAGCCACGTTTTCTCGATAGGCTTGAACCCGCTCTTTATTAATAGTGTCTACCAATAGCTGAGCAAAAAGTGCCACAAACAAACAGACCAATAGTAGTCCTGCATAAATACGTAGAAAAATACTGTGTTTTAAGGATGAGAATATTGGCATACGACATCTAATAAGTTTAATTTTTGTTCTAGTTTACCCTAAATTGACCAGTTAACCTACCTATGCAACTGTCCAGAGTCCTGTCTAAATTATATAGCGTTAATCACCCTATATAATTTTATATTTTGTTGTTATGAAAATAAATTTGTAGAAATATCGTCACTAATGTAGTGCTAGTATCAAAATTATAAATAATAAAAAGGTCAGCATAAAGCTGACCTTTTATAAAGAATGAGTAATCAGTGATTCCTCACCTTATAGTTTGTGTGTAAGAAAGAGGGCTTAGCTGCCTTCTTTAACAAACAAATAGCCTTTACTACGAACAGTCTTAATACGTTTTGGATTTTCTGGATCATCACCAATCTTCGGACGAATGCGTGAAATGCGCACGTCAATTGAACGGTCCTGACCATCGTACTCAATACCACGTAAACGCTCGAAGATATCTTCACGAGATAAGATACGACCTGCATTAGAAGCCAATAGCCACAGAAGGTCATATTCAGCGCTAGTAAAGTCAACCAACTCACCGTTTAGAGTAACTGAGCGGCCACCATTATCGATAACCAGCTCACCAAACTCTAGGCGCTGTGGTACTTCTTCAGAAGGAGCGTTTTCAGAGCGGCGTAATAGAGCGCGGATACGAGCCAGTAGTACGCGTGGCTGTGCAGGCTTAGCAACGTAGTCGTCAGCACCCATTTCTAAACCCAATACTTGATCCATGTCTTCTGTACGAGCAGTTAACATCAAGATTGGGCTGTGATAATGAGGACGTACTTCGCGGCAGACCGTTAGACCATCACTACCTGGCAACATCACATCTAGCACAACCAAGTCAGGTTGTTCATTAATGATACGGCGAATGGCACGGTTACCATCCGTCTCAATAGCGACATCCATACCATTCTTAACCAAATAATCTTGGGTTAACATGGCCAGACGCTCATCATCTTCAACGATCAAAATTCGTGGGGTTTGTTCTTCTTCACCTATAGACATTATTATTTCCTCAAAAAAATGAAACCTTAATCAGGATCTTTTTTAACGTGTTCAAGTTGATATATTAATAAACTATTACAAGCTAAGTATATATACATTGAGCCATAATGTAATTAGTAATATACTTAATATTAGCATATAAAAAAACAGCCTAGTATAGGCTGTTTGATTATTTTGATAAGCAGTTAACACATACTCAACAGTTGACGCTGGCTGGCGTAGATTACCTTACGCACGGTTACGATATTTTCTGATCGTTTGTAACTGTGCCACAGACTCTGCAAGTGAAGCCAGTGCAGCGTTTGTCTGTAAAGTTTCAGACTGGTTGACAAGCATTTGTTCTGCTTGTTTACGAGCTTCAATAATTTTCGCTTCGTCTAAGTCATGTGCACGTACTGCAGTGTCTGCAAGTACAGTGACAAGCTTAGGCTGAACTTCTAAGACCCCACCAGAAACATAGATAACTTCTTCACTACCATCTGGTAATTGGATTCTCATTGAGCCCGGCTTCAATAGTGTAATAAGTGGGGTGTGACCCGCTAAAATACCCACTTCACCTTCAATACCCGTCGCAATTAACATACTGATCTCACCAGTATAAATCTCTTCACGAGCACTAACTACTCGGCACTGTAAGGTTGCCATGCGACTCTCCGTTATAAACTCATTAACTTGCTAATTAATATTAACATCAAACTTGGATAGGTGATAATTTAATATCTCGGTAAGCATGACAAAGTTGTCTCCAACTTTGTCATGCTTATTTAACGACTATCTACTTGAGCTGTAGCGATTAAGTTACGCTGCAGACTTCATTTTTTCAGCTTTCGCCACAACTTCATCGATGCTACCCGCCATGTAGAAAGCTTGCTCTGGTAGATCATCGTACTTACCGTCTAAGATATCACGGAAGCTTGAGATGGTGTCACGTAGTGATACGTACTTACCAGGTGCACCGGTGAATACTTCTGCTACGTGGAATGGCTGTGATAAGAAACGCTGGATTTTACGAGCGCGGTATACCACCATCTTATCTTCTTCTGAAAGCTCATCCATACCCAAGATTGCAATGATGTCTTTCAGCTCTTTATAGCGCTGTAGAACTTCCTGAACACCACGAGCTACGTTATAGTGCTCTTCACCGATTACTAGTGGATCAAGCTGACGTGAAGTTGAGTCTAGTGGGTCAATCGCAGGGTAAATACCTTGTGAAGCAATATCACGGCTTAGTACAACTGTCGCGTCTAAGTGAGCGAACGTAGTAGCTGGTGATGGATCCGTCAAGTCATCCGCAGGTACGTATACCGCTTGGATAGAAGTAATAGAACCAGTCTGAGTTGAAGTAATACGCTCTTGTAGTACACCCATCTCTTCCGCTAGTGTTGGCTGATAACCTACTGCTGATGGCATACGACCTAGAAGTGCTGATACTTCAGTACCGGCTAGCGTGTAGCGGTAGATGTTATCAACGAATAATAGAACGTCTTTACCTTTACCGTTTTCATCTTTTTGATCACGGAAGTACTCAGCCATAGTCAGACCGGTTAACGCAACACGTAAACGGTTACCTGGTGGCTCATTCATCTGACCATAAACCATCGCAACTTTTGAGTTGGTGAAGTTTTCAACGTCAACAACACCCGCTTCTTGCATCTCGTGGTAGAAGTCGTTACCTTCACGAGTACGCTCACCCACACCAGCGAATACTGATAAACCTGAGTGCTTAAGAGCGATGTTATTAATCAATTCCATCATGTTTACGGTTTTACCAACACCGGCACCACCGAACAGACCAACTTTACCCCCTTTAGCGAACGGACAAAGTAAGTCAATTACTTTAATACCTGTCTCTAATAGGTCAGTACTGTTAGCTTGCTCATCATATGATGGCGCTTGACGGTGGATTGACCAATGGTCTTCAGAATTAACTGGACCTTGTTCGTCAATTGGACGACCTAAAACGTCCATAATACGACCTAAAGTCGCATCACCTACTGGAACTGTAATTGGGGCACCAGTGTTTGTTACTGGTAAACCACGCTTAAGACCTTCAGTAGATCCCATTGCAATAGTACGTACCACACCATCGCCCAGCTGCTGCTGAACTTCTAGGGTGGTTTCGGTACCATCTACAACTAACGCGTCATAAATTTGAGGCACGTCAGTGCGGTTAAACTCGACGTCAATAACTGCGCCAATAATCTGTACTATACGACCGCTACTCATGGCGTTCTCCTTGAACTTCTAAAAATATAGGTATGTCAATTAGGAAACAGCAGCAGCACCGCCGACAATTTCCGAAATCTCTCGGGTAATTGCCGCTTGACGCAGCTTGTTATAAACTAACTGTAAATCATTAATTAGGTCACCAGCATTATCCGTAGCGGCTTTCATCGCTACCATACGTGCTGACTGCTCTGAAGCAATGTTTTCCATGACCGCTTGATATACGATAGACTCGATATAACGGCCAAGTAAACCATCGACAAGTGTCTTGGCATCAGGCTCGTAGATATAGTCCCAGTTGATTTCCGTGCGGATACCTGAGTCTGAATCAATAGCATCCTGCGGTAATGGAACCAGCTGACTAATCATTGGCTTTTGTGTCATTGCGTTTACAAACTTATTGTAAACCACATAAATGCGATCTAAGTGACCTTTGGCATAATCATCAAGCATGGCTTGAACCGGAGCATTTAATTGCTCAAAGCTAGGATTATCACCATAATCAGTGACTGCTGAAGTAACTTTGCCGCCAAAACTCTTGAAAAAGCTAACGCCTTTAGAGCCGATTACAGCAAACTCAGCTTGCACAGACTGGTCTTGAAATTCTTGAACATGATGCATCAACTGTTTAAACAAGTTGATGTTCAATCCACCAGCCAAACCACGATCAGAAGTCACTAAAATATAGCCTACACGATTTACCTGACGGCTAGTCATATAAGGGTGCTTATAATCTGAAGAGGCGTTTACTAAGTGTGATACCACACGACGCATATTATCAGAATAAGGACGACCCACTTCCATACGCTCTTGAGCACGGCGCATTTTACTGGCGGCTACCATCTGCATCGCACGCGTAATTTTCTGCGTACTTTTAATGCTAGTAACCTTAGCACGAATTTCTTTTAAACTTGCCATAACATTTCCAATTCGGCGGGGTTTAAATGAGGGTTAATCTATTACACACATTTCAAATAGTGCGATTAGCTTCACTAATCGCACCTTTGATTATTTAGAACGTGTGGTTTTGTAGGAACGTTTCCACTGAAGCTTTCAAACGGCCTGCAATATCATCATTGTAATTTGCAGTGTCGTTGATTTCTTTCATAAGATCAGCTTGTTCGTCATACATGTAACGTAGGTAAGCTGCTTCCCAGGCGCCGATTTTTTCAACTGGGATATCAGATAAATAACCTTCGTTAGAAGCATAGATAACTGCGGCTTGTTCAGCAACTGACATTGGAGCATACTGCTTCTGTTTCATCAGTTCAGTCACACGCTCACCGTGTTCTAACTGTTGCTTAGTAGCATCATCTAGGTCAGAGGCGAACTGAGCAAACGCTGCCAACTCACGGTACTGAGCCAATGCGGTACGAATACCACCTGATAGCTTTTTGATGATCTTAGTCTGAGCAGCACCACCAACACGTGATACTGAAATACCAGCGTTAACCGCAGGACGAATACCTGAGTTAAATAAGCTTGATTCTAAGAAGATCTGACCATCTGTAATCGAAATTACGTTGGTTGGTACGAATGCAGATACGTCACCTGCTTGCGTTTCAATAATTGGTAGAGCAGTTAAAGAACCAGTTTTACCTTTTACTTCACCCTTGGTGAACTCTTCAACATATTCTGCGTTTACACGTGAAGCACGCTCTAGTAAACGTGAGTGAAGATAGAAAACGTCACCTGGATAAGCTTCACGACCTGGTGGACGACGTAATAGTAGTGAAATCTGACGATACGCTACGGCTTGTTTTGATAGGTCATCATAAACGATTAATGCGTCTTCACCGCGGTCACGGAAGTATTCACCCATAGTACAACCTGAGTATGGAGCGATATACTGTAGCGCTGCTGGCTCAGAAGCTGAAGCAACAACAACTGTGGTGTATTCTAATGCGCCTGTTTCTTCCAGCTTACGTACTACGTTAGCAATGGTAGAACGTTTCTGACCAATGGCCACGTACACACACTTAATACCAGAATCTTTCTGAGCAATAATAGCGTCAATAGCTAAAGCTGTTTTACCAGTCTGACGGTCACCAATGATAAGCTCACGCTGACCACGACCGATTGGAATCATGGTATCAACTGCTTTATAACCAGTCATTACAGGCTCATCAACTGATTGACGGGCAATAACACCTGGAGCAATTTTTTCTACTTTATCAGTTAGCTGAGCGTTGATAGGGCCTTTACCATCGATAGGGTTACCTAAAGCGTCAACCACGCGGCCTAATAATTCAGGACCTACTGGTACTTCTAAAATACGGCCTGTGCAGTAAGCTTTTTGACCTTCTTGAAGACCTAGGTAATCACCCAAAACAACCGCGCCTACGGAGTCTTGTTCAAGGTTCAATGCCATACCATAGACATCGCCTTCAAACTCAATCATCTCACCGTACATTGCATCTTCAAGACCATGAATCTGTACAATACCGTCAGATACTTTGACAATAGTGCCTTCATTCTTAGCGGTTGCACCTGTATCAAGGTCTTGAATTCGCTGCTTAATCAGTTGACTGATTTCTGCTGGATTCAATTGTTGCATTGCCTTGTTTCCTTTAATTTGTGATTGCCTGCTTACTCGCCGGATATAAAGCTTAAACTCTTCTAAAAATGTGTTGAAGATAAAATATAAATTAAGCTTTTAATGATAATTTATTTTGATTACAGGTTAACTAATAAGCAACATCAACTATCATTATTATTAATAATGCGTTAAGCAGTTAGCTGTGTTTTTAACTGTTTTAATTTTCCACGCACCGAGTCATCAACAAGCTTGTCCCCAATTTTAATGGTGGCACCCGCTAATAAACTAGGATCTACATCTTCATGAAGAATCACAGATGCATTTAGTGATTGTTCTAATCGACTTTGAATCATAGTACGTTGCGCGTCGTCTAACGGATAGGCAGACGTTACGTATACGTTTACTTGCTTAAGTGCTTTCGCGCGATGTAAACGATATTGCTCTAATACCTGTGGTAATAGGCTCAAACGCTCTTGTTCGGCAAGTTGATGCACAAAGTTTTTGATGGGTGTTGTTGCTACTGATAACTGATTAGACGACTGCCCCTGGGTAGAGGTTGCGTGTTCATCATAAATGCTGATTAGTGCTTCAGCTTTTTGGTCAGCAGTAACAGCGGGGTTATCTAGCATTTGCACAAAGGCAGAATCACCGACCACGCTACTTGCGATCAGCAAGAAATCTTCCCACTCACCAATGACTGAGTTTTCATGCGCATAATCAAATGCTGCCTTGGCATAGGGTCTCGCTAGTGTAGATAATTCAGCCATTATGTCCTCTTAGCCACATATTTGATGAAAAACTTTATATAAAACAAACCAGGTATAAGAAGTTGATTAGAGGTAAAGAGCCCTACTATCGCCGGTTTATAAAACCATAATTACTGCCAAAGCAGTTTATTATGAAATTCTATAAAGCTGAAGCTGAGTCACTTCAGCTCATCAACAATAGATATTAAGACTTATAATTTACCGCTTAAAGCTTAGCTGCCAATTCTTCTAACATTTTGGCATGCTGCTGCGCATCAACTTTGTCTTTTAGAATTTGTTCAGCACCTAGTACTGCAAGCTCAGACACTTGGCTGCGTAAACCCTCGCGTGCTTGATTAATTTCAAGATCGATTGACTCACGGGCTTGTTGACGAATACGTTCGCCCTCAATTTCTGCCTGTGCTTTTGCTTCTTCGATAAGCTGGTTAGCGCTTTTATTTGCTTGCTCAATCAGTGCAGCAGCTTTAACTTTTGCTGATGCAAGTTCTTGCTCAACTGATTGTTCAGCATTTGCTAAGTCTGACTTTGCCTTTTCAGCGGCATTAAGACCTTCAGCGATTTTTTGCTGACGCTCTTCAATGGCACCCATTAAGAAAGGCCAAATAAACTTCATGCAAAATAAAACAAATATTGCAAACGCTATGGACTGACCGATTAGGGTTAGATTAATATTCACACGATCACCTCTTTATTAATAAAAATCAGTATCATTGACCATTCGATATCTGATATAGCATTCCAAATAATTGCGAATGGTCAACAGGGGTCACTGATGTTTAAATTAAGCTAGAGGGTTAGCGAATAATAATAACATCGCAATACCAACACCAATCATTGGCACCGCATCAAGAAGACCGGCTACAATGAACATGCGAGTTTGCAATTGTGAGCCTAATTCTGGCTGACGTGCAACACTTTCTAGGAATTTACCGCCTAGTAATGCGAAGCCGATACCTGTAGCTAGCGCGCCTGCGCCGATTAACAATGCTACTGCGATAACTGTGTAACCACCTAATACTGGATCCATTGATGTATCCTCATTTACCTATTGATTGATGAAAAATCTAACTAATTAATGTTCAGTTTGTGATGCTAGTGATAAGTAGATTATCGTCAACATCATGAAAATGAACGCCTGAAGGGTAATAATTAAAATATGGAAAATTGCCCAAGGTACTGATAATGCCCACTGAATCCAGAAAGGTAATAAGGCAATCAATACGAACACCAACTCACCTGCGTACATGTTACCAAATAAACGCAAACCAAGTGAAACAGGTTTTGCAATTAAAGTAACCAACTCTAGGATTAAGTTGACTGGGAATAATAGAATCTTAGCAATTGGGTTTGAAGCACTAAATGGGTGCATGGTTAGTTCACTGATGAAGCCACCAATTCCCTTCTCTTTAATGCTATAGCCAATGATTAAGAAGAATACCGAGAAAGACATCCCTAATGTAGCGTTGGGATCTGTTGTCGATACAATCTTAAAGTAAACATGATGTGGATCATGACCCATAGCAGCACCAATTTTTTGGGCTAATACTGGGATATAGTCGATGGGCATTAAGTCCATCAAGTTCATTAAGAAAATCCACACGAAAATTGTTAATGCTAAAGGTGCGATAAGTTTTGATGTACCGTTGTAAGAATCACGTACGTTTGTGTCCACAAACTCTACAATCATTTCAACTGCAGACTGTAGCTTACCTGGTACCCCAGCAGTCGCACGCTTTGCTACGAACCAAAATAAGGCACAAAATATAATACCAAGTCCAAATGACCAAAGCATAGTATCCAAGTGAATGGCATTAAAGCCCATTCGACCTGCTTCTTCAGCAGTATGGGCAACTTTCCAGCCTTCACCTGGCAAATAGCCAAAGGTCCAGTTGGTTAAATGGTGTGCAATATAATCAGACGAGGATATTTCAGCTGCCATAATCTAAGCTTCTTATAAGTTTGTGTTAACCATTAATTTATTTAGCAAAAAATACTTTGTTACTGAACACTTTACTACTTTTCTTACTTATACTTTGCTAAATAAATTTGGTGCTCAATTATTTCTGCCCTTATATTAATGCAGCAAGGTATAAGTGTAAAGAAAACGTTTATTTTTTTAACACAACCTTTCTGTATTTTTTATAAAATTAGAAATCTACTAAATTTTTTGATAGAACTTGCTGCGTATCATACACTGATTTGCTAGCTTTGTAACAATACTAGTTACAATGACTGATAACAATTATGTTTTTCGATACTGTCGCAATTTTTAATATCTTACTATTGCACTGATATGAGCCCTAAAATAACACGTGCGGGCTTCATAATAAATAGTGGTGAGCTGCTGTGGCTATTTGCAAGCTACTTTAACTATTTTTGCGAATCTGCCAGAGGCTTATAAAGTGTCCTATTTGCATTGCAATAAATCCAAATATGACAGCACCAGCAGAAATGGGTTGTATAGTGATAAACACTAGGGCAAAGCCTAACATAACCACAAACCACTTAATGATCTGACCCAGATACAGTTGGCCTACGATGGCCTGTCTGGCTTGTGCTCCGGTATATCGAAAAGCAAACCAAGCAAAGACACTCTGAGCAAACCAGTTAATAAAAGCCCCTAATGCTATCCCCTTCGGGATGAGTAGGTTGCTTTTAAGCAAAGTCATGTCTAGTAGCCAAGCTGCAACAATAATGATTAATAGACTGCTCGACCTAAGCCGGGCTTGTCGTCTTAACTGCACTCGTTGTAGCTGTTTACGTTCTGACGCTCGTAGGGGCGTATTTGAATGAGTAGTCATGACTTTTCTATAACACAAAACGCCGACTATTATAATGAGGGCTTAGGGGTAAAGCAAGAAAAAAAAGATTCTTTTGTCAAATACTTTTTTTATGCATATCTGTAAGTAATAGTTATTAACTGTATGAGATAAAGTTAACAAGTTATCGAGTACTTACAATAAACCCCCACCCTAGCCATCTACTGATAGCCGGCAATGACGAGAAGCCTAAGATAACAGGCGCTTGCCTCGAAGTCTAGCCAACGAGTCGTCATTACTCAGGTAGAGGTATTGTAACCAATTTTTTGAGCAGCGGTTAGTCGAATCAACACTGTTTAGTCAGATTTATTTAACACAGTTGTTGATATCATTCGCCACAGCCATCCAGCCTGAGATAAAGTCTTTTGCATTACTCATGTCTTCTTGCTGTACGGTGCTGTTAACTGGTTTTAATTTAGCAGTAGCGCCTTTATTGCTGTCAGATTGCAGTACAATACACATGGTGGGCTGTGGACGGTTTTTATTTAACCAATGAAACTGACTGGCTTTTGGCGGTAGATGATGGTCATGAGTCAATGCCCCTGCCAGCTGCAGGTTCAAAGCAGACTCGATATAACCAAAAGCATCATGATACGCCCAATAAGGTCGAGTTTTTTGGCTATTTTTTTGTACCTGAGCAACTGCATCGTCCATCTGTTTTGCAAATTGTTTTACATTAGCAGCATAAACTGCTTTATATTGAGGGTTGGCTCGGCTATAAAGAGAACCTAAAGCACGAGTAATGGCTTTTGCGTTAGCGGGATCTAGCCAGATGTGCGGATCTAAGCTTCCTGCAATGGGCTCCCCTTTTACATCACGTAAGGGCAGACGATCGAAAGCCTTAAATCGGAACAAACTAATATTGTTAGGGCTTTTGCCCACAGAGTTAACCAAATTTGATTCTAACTGATCTCCAAACCAGACCACATAACGACTGTCTTTGACGGTTTTCATGTCGCTTGGACTAAGGCTACCATGATGGCCAACATCCCCTGGTTGTAATAACAGCTTACCAGAGGGTGCCCCTTTGGTAACAGCTTCACTCAGTAGAAACAAAGGGTAATTACTTACCGCAATTTCAGTCTTGTTACGGATATGCTCTGGAATCACTTTCATTCTGGGTCGTGATTTGTCTGCATAGCCTTGAGGTTCTGTATAAGCTTGACTATGCTGATGATCATCATGAGCGTGGTCATGGTGCTCATGGTCACTGTGGTCGTGATGATCTGCAGCACTGGCTAAAGGAGCAGCTGTCATTATTAAAGAGACCGCTAAGCTCCCTACAAATAGACGTTTAAAGGGCAAAAAACTAGCAGAGATGTGCTTAACTGTGGGCATAATATTCTCAGTTGATGCAATTAAACAAAAGCTTTCTTAAATGAAAGGAACGAAATGATTTATAGTAGATATGTTATACTATAACAATTTAAATATTAAGACCTTTTTAAAAAAAATAACACCTTAGTTTGAGGTTATCTATGATTGATGATGCTGTAACCCCCTCTACTGCTTCGACTCAGCCGTGCGAACATCAGGGCGCACACTCACATGATGTTCATAATTTGTCTCCTGAGGAGATTGAACAACGCCTACAAGCGGCGAAGCAAATCTGTACTGACAAGCAGGCTAGGTTTACCCCTTTACGACGTACTGTGTATCAGCTAATTTTGGAATCGGATAAACCTCTAGGCGCTTATGACTTAATTCAAAGCCTACAGCAAGACCGCAAAAAGCATGCAGGAGACAAGGCAAAGATGGTAGCCCCTCCAACCATCTATCGCACTCTTGAGTTTTTATTGGAGCTAGGCTTTATTCATCAGCTGACATCGATCAATGCTTTTGTGCCTTGCTGTCACCCTCGCGATGAGCACAATGCAGTGTTTTTATTATGTAATGACTGTGAGCGTGTTCAGGAATTTAGTGGCTTACCGGTGCAAGAGATTGTCGGCTATGTCAAAAACGAGGTGGGATTTAAGGTTGAGCAAAGTGTAATGGAGCTAAAAGGCCTGTGCCAAACTTGCTCACCGGTAGCTTCTCATATCTCAGAGGACGCTTAACTCATGCCTATAACCCGCGATATCTCCTCAAAGCAAGCCCATCAGATTGACACTGAGTCGACACCGCTAATGACACTTAACCGTGTTGGGTTTGAAGTGAGTGCCCGTGGTCTAAGTAAATCTGATCTTGCCAGCTTAACAGATACGTCAATTACTGATACTTCAACTACTACAACAAAGCCATCCGGATCTAAATTAAGCGGCTGGCTTAGCGGGGCACGTTCGGCAAAAACGGCTGAAAAAAGTCCTGCAGACGCTCAGTCTAGAGTGCTATTAAGCGACATTAGCTTACAGATTTTGCCAAACGAAAAAATCAGCGTTATCGGCCCCAATGGTGCGGGAAAGTCCACCTTGATGAAGCTTATTCTAGGATTAATCCAGCCTACCTCAGGGCAGATTCACCGTCATGCCAATCTGCAACTAGGCTATGTACCCCAGAAGTTCACTGTGCCTGCTATTTTGCCCCTACGGGTACAAGATCTATTAGCGCAAACCAAAAAAAGACTCTCCGCAAGTGAACAAGATTTTTTATATAAGCGCCTATCAATAGTCCCGTTATTAAAAAAACAAGTGATTCATCTGTCAGGCGGTGAAACCCAGCGTATCTTACTGGCTCGTTCGTTATTGTCAAAACCCAACTTACTGATTTTGGACGAGCCTATGCAAGGCTTAGATCCTGAAAGTGAGCGTTGGCTGTATGAATTCATCGACGATTTACCTGACTTTTTACAATGTGCCATGGTTGTGGTGTCACACGACTTACATTGGGTGATGCGTGGTAGTCGCCGAGTAATTTGCCTGAATAAACATATCTGCTGTGAAGGTCAGCCAAGCGATCTTGAAGTATCGCAAGAGTTCAAAAAGCTTTTTGGCCATCAATATGAACAGCCTTATATTCATAAACCGCATGACTGCCAGCATCATGGCCCGCATACCCATTAATTAATGCATTGCCTGTTGCCAGAAGTGGGGGCTGTTTTGCTTTAAAAATTAAAATAGTTGCCTGCAAAAATAGTCACCCTCAATAACAATCGCCTTATTAAAATAACCAATTTTTGTGGAATACCGCTCGTATGCTAGTTGAATGGCTCGATATTATAGCCCCCGCTTGGATTGCCGGCAGTTTGTTGGCCCTATTATCCGCCCCATTAGGCTGTCTGGTCCTGTGGCGACGAATGTCCTTTTTTGCCGATGCCTTAGCACACGGCACTCTATTTGGGGTGGCGCTAGCGGCTTTATGGCAACTACCCTTAGGCATAGGTATCGCTTTGGTGAGTGTGATGGTGGTAATCGCTCTAATGCTTTTAGAAGATGAGCGCTTGCCCAGTGATGCCATATTGGCTGTCGTTTCGGTGTCTATGCTGTGTTTGGGCTTATTAACTTTAACCCATTTGACTCAAATGCAGGCCAACGTCTTAGGTTATCTATTTGGTAATCTATTGGAGGTGAGTTGGGGCGATCTGCCTATCTTGTCTGTCTGTGTCGCACTAGGCATTGCTTTTTTAGTTTATATTTGGCGCCAACAAGTCATTCTAGCAACGCATAGCGACTTAGCTCAGGTCTCTGGAATAAATGCCACTCGGCAGCGTCTATTTTTTATGGGAATATTGGCAGGATTTTGTGCTTTGGCGCTGCAGGCTGTTGGCAGCCTATTAATTAGTGGCTTATTGATTTTACCAGCGCTGACTGCCAGACTTTGGGCTCACTCCCCCAAGCAGATGGTTATTTTTTCGGTTATTTTGGCACAGCTTGCAGTAACTGGTGGAGTTTGGGGCAGTGTTTTATTTGATATCCAAACCGGCTTGGCAATCGTACTGGGCTTAGCCATGGTGTTTTTTATGGCATTTATTGTGTCCCGAGCCAGTTAGTTAATAGTAGCCCAATGCCCCAACCAAAGCCCCCATATTAACAGTGAATTGAAAGGTGCGTTATGTCTATTCCTCAAGGCTCTGTCGATCTCATAAACTATCCTCCGACCCAGATAACCACCGAGGATGGGGTGGTTAATATTCTACAGTTGACCGATCCGCACCTATATTTAGATCCTAATACCCAAACAGCTGGTATCAATAACTATCAGAGTTTTACTGCTTGTCTGCAGCAGGCGCTCAATGAAGATATTCGCTGTGACCTAATTCTATTGAGCGGGGATTTGGTGAACGAGGTTAAGCCTGAGATTTACCAAAAGATTTATCAATTACTAGCACAGACCGGCATAGCCTTTGTTTGCATAGCAGGTAATCACGATGTCACCGACGAGTTAGATACCCATCTGCCTTTCTCTCAACGCCGATTTGTACCCCATAAGCCAAATCCTATGCTACTATCAAATCACTGCCTTGTTTTGAATGAGTGGCGCTTACTATTAATAGACAGTAGTGTTCCTGGCAAAATTTACGGAGCTGTGGGTAACAAAAACCTAAACTGGCTAGCGCAAAACTTAGCAAATAGTCATCATCCTGTCATAATTGCCATGCATCATCACGTGCTACCGATGGACTCCACTTGGATTGATCAGCACATCGCCCAAGATGCTGAAGCTTTTTGGCAACTGGTTGACAATCATTCCACAGTGAAAGCGGTAGTGAGCGGCCATGTACATCAAAACTTTGAATCTCAAAGAGCCGGAGTTAAAGTGTACGCTACCCCCTCTACCTGTTATCAATTTAAGCCAAAGTCTGATGATTTTGCTATTGATGACCAGGCAGTACCCGGCTACCGCTGGTTAAGCTTAGATAAACAAGGCACTATAAAAAGCTGGATAACCAGACTAGCAAATAAAAACGCTTAAAGCGGAGTCTAATTGCCTACAGGCTATTGATAAAACAGGAACAAGACCTTATATAATACTTCTCGCAATAACAAAAAAAATATGATATAAGAGTCAATTATTTAATTTGGCACCCCCTACTAATGGATATAGGAAATTGTCATGAGTCAAAATGCTATTGACGACCTAACAAATTTTAAGCCGTACGAAGTTGGCACAGATGAAGAATATATGTCTGATGCGCAACTTGCTCATTTTGAGAATATTCTTAAAGCATGGAAGCTACAGTTGGCAGGTGATGCTGAAAGCACTAAGACTTACATTCAAGATGAGTCTTCTGCTCTATCAGACACCAACGATAGAGCCACGCAAGAAGAAGAGTTTGCTCTAGCGCTGCGTACTCGTGATCGCGAGCGTAAGTTAATTCGCAAAATCGATAAGTCGTTGGCTGAGATCAGTAACGGCGATTATGGCTTTTGTGAAACTTGTGGCGTTGAGATTGGTTTGCGTCGTTTGGAAGCCCGTCCTACTGCCACTCAGTGTATCGATTGCAAAACGCTAGCAGAAATTAAAGAGCGTCAAAACTGGGGCCACTCATAAGTTTCTATCAGTTATCAGTAACTGTTAGCAACTGCCTCTGTCTATGACGATGTCTAACAATAAACGGCCCACTGCCTGTCCTATTTATAGGCCAGCCGTGGGCCGTTTTGCTCCCTCACCCACTGGCGCCTTACATCTTGGCTCACTGACCACAGCCATTGCCAGCTATTGTCACATCAAATCCCTCAATGGAAGCTGGCTACTGCGTATTGAAGATACTGACTCTCAACGCTGTAGTGCCAAATTCAGCGAACAAATTCTAATAGACTTAGACAATTTAGGCCTGCACTGGGATGGCGAGGTTTGGTATCAAGCCGAGCGTAAAGCTATCTATAATGAGCTATTGTATGAGCAGCTATTACCCTATGTGTATGGTTGCCGCTGCTCGCGCAAAGACTTAGCTGACTATGAAATATACCCTAGGTTTTGTTTGCCAGACCCTAAGGATGCAGCTCACGAGTCCAATAAACTGTACCAAAATCAAAAAATACAGTATTTAACGGAAAAAAAAGTAAGAATTCAATTGCCCAATCAAAGCATAGGATTTATAGACGGTATTCAGGGCATACAGTGGTCCAATCCCCAGCAAAGCTTAGGAGATGTGGTATTACGCCGGGCAGATGGCACCATTAATTATTTCTTGGCAGCCAGTATTGATGATGGTCTCCAAGGCATTACCCATGTCATGCGTGGTTTAGATATTTTGCCCTTAACCACTGCACAGATCTCTATTATGCGTTATCTAAACTTGCCTGCTGTTGAACACTGGTATCACCTTCCTTTGGTAGAAAATCACTGCGGTCAAAAGTTGTCAAAGCAAAACCTAGCCACCCCCATTGATACCCTTAGCTTGCCGAAGTGCCAAAATCTGATCCAAAAGGCGCTAACCTTGCTCAAACAGCCGGCAGTAGAGCTAGATAAGCCAGAGGTTATGCTACAACAAGCCGTCGCACAGTGGCGCTTAGATCCCTTACAGCATCAAAGTGTGCTAGGCAAAGTATAGCCTGCATATAGACCTAACCCATCAAACAAAGCACAAATAACAAGGCCGTATAAAGATTTATACGGCCTTTTTCTAACTTGGTGATTGCCTCATCAGGCTAGTAATGACGACATTGAGCCGTTGGTATTTGTGAGGTTTTCTTATGGATATTTAATAAAATACCGACCATGATTAAGCTAATCAACATAGAGGAGCCCCCATAACTAAAGAAAGGTAGGGTCAACCCTTTAGTAGGCATTAATCCCATATTCATACCAGCGTTAATAACGCCTTGGCCAATGAAGATTACCGCGAAACCAAAGGCAGTATAACTCAAGCGCATTTGGCGGTTTTTTAGGGCTATATAACTAATACGCATGGCGCTAGCAACCACCAAAGCTTCTAAAGCCAATATGGTAATGACGCCTACGAAACCCAACTCTTCAGCAGTAATAGCCAATAAAAAGTCAGTATGAGCTTCGGGTAAATGGGCCAGCTTCTGCACGCTTTCGCCATAACCCACACCGGTCATTTCACCGCGGCCAAAAGCAATTAAGCTGCGAGCTAACTGATAGTCAGAGCCCTGAATGTCATCAAAAGGATCTAAAAAAGAGGTAGCACGGGTCATACGATATTCTTGGAACATTACCGCATAAGCTGCTCCCACTAAGCCGAACAATAGTAAGAACCCAGACTGACTCCAAGGCGCGCCGGCCACAAAAAATATAGCCAAAATGACCCCGATAATGATAACTAGTGATCCAAAGTCAGGCTGGGATAAAAACAGGCCAACCAATACCGTCACCAAGGCACCCATTCGGAAGATCCCCCCGTAACCATGGCGCACCTCTGTCCCTCGGCGTACCACAAAGTCAGCGGTAAACATCACCATTACAAGCTTAGCCAGCTCCGCTACTTGGAAGTTAAAGGGGCCAATCTCAATCCAACGTTTCGAGCCATTAATAGCGTCTCCAAACAGCAGCGTAGCTAACAGCAATGCGATAACTATCAGCAATGCAGAGACCAAAGTGAACATATCATAGAGCCACAAAAGGCGCACTTTATAAGCCATAAACCCAGCTATCAGACCCAAGCCCATATACATTAATTGATGCTCAAAGAAGTAAAGCTGTTTAATGTCATGCATATTGGCAAAGGGAATAGAGGCTGAGGCCACCATGATAAGGCTTAACACCATCAGACAGCTGACGCTGGTTATCAGCACACTTCCTGCTGACGGCATTGAAAGTACGCCGGTACTATTTTGCTTACGTTTGGACAGAGCGTTTGGGGTGTATCCAGATGCATTAGCAGTATCTTTTGCCATAGGGTATCAACTGTACTTAAAACTATTTTTTAATAATTTTGGTTAATAAAATAAATAACAGACCAAATTACGACTTCAATGCAGTGACTAGCTGACAAAAATGGTCACCGCGCTCATTATAGCTACTATACTGATCCAGACTCGCACAGGCAGGAGACAGTAGAACCGCTGCCACTTGTGACAAACTGCTGCTTAGTAACTGCTGAGCTTTGTCCATAGCTTGATCTAAAGTCTGATAACGATGTAGCTGTACTTCATCAGATAAGTCAGCTTGCTTTAGGTGCTCAGCTATCAGCTGACCATCTTCGCCAATCAGCAATACCTGAGTCACATATTTATTGATTAAAGGCGCCAGTTCAGCGAAGTTTTGACCTTTGCCTTGTCCGCCTAATATCAGCATTAACTTGGTTTTGCCATGGCTATTGCTGCTATATACTGAGCCTAAGCCTAAGATAGCTGCCAGTGTCGAACCAACATTGGTTCCTTTGGAGTCATTAAAGTAATCTATGCCTGCCACATTATCCACAAATTGACAGCGGTGTGGCAGTCCTGAAAACTCTTGTAACGTTTGCAGCATACTCTCTATCGCAATACCTGCCAGTTCACCCAAAGCAAGAGCCGCTAAAGCATTCACTAAATTGTGTTTGCCTTTTATCTTTAGCTTATCTGCTGCTATTAATTTTTCGGTACCTTTGGCCAAATAGATACTGCCATCTCCTTCGGTGATCAGCCCATATTCCCCCAAGTCTGGCGCATTTGAGCCAATGCTAAGTCGCGGCGTATTATCCGCAATCAACGGTCTGGATAACGCATCATCACGGTTCACCACAATAGACTGGGCCCCTTGGAAGATACGGTGTTTGGCTTGATGGTAGCCGAGCATATCACCATGACGGTCTAAGTGATCGGGTGACATATTAAGCACTGTGGCTACTTTTGCCCCAAGATCGGTGACGGTTTCTAACTGAAAACTAGACAGCTCTAAAACTGCCAGCTCCATTTGGTCACCCAACTGCTCATCTTCTAATAGACTTAATGCCGGCACCCCAATGTTGCCGCCAACGCCGACCTTGATACCAGCCTCTTTGGCCATCAGACCCAATAAAGTGGTCACGGTGCTTTTGGCATTAGAGCCTGTTATGGCAACGATAGGCGCAGTGCAGGCTTCTTTGAATAATTGGATATCGCTGACGATGGCAATGCCGGCTTGTTTGGCTTGGGCCACAGCGGGCGTGGTTAAAGCCACCCCTGGGCTGATAATAATTCGTTCAGCCTGCATTAGAAGCTCGGCATCAATCTCACCAAAGGCTCGGATTTCGATAGCTGGATTTAACTGCTCCGCCAATTTAGGGCAGGCATTGCCATCAGTAACTGCAACACTATAACCGCGCTTTGCTAGGTAGTTGGCTGTCGCCAAACCTGACTGCCCCATACCGATGACCACTTGTAGCCCACTGCCTTTTTGGATAAGTGCTGATGGCTGATCATCAGACTTGGTATTGCCTTGGTGTTGAGTCTTGGTCTGATAATGGCCCACACTTGATGCCTGTTCAGGCTCAAGGTTAGATGGGGCTTGATTTTGATTGTTATCCTGTAACATATTTTGTGACTTATAAGTCGTAGGATCTACTGAAGAGCTATTGGCACCGGTGAGGGTTGGGTCAGTACTCATGGTCTGTCCTTGTTTCTATATTGTGCTATGATGCACCCATTTTTGTAGTAATATGTAGCCCCTATTTACTTTTACTGCTACTTGCACTAGCTATTCAACCTGATTCGATTGCAGCTTGCTGTCATCGTCACAGAATAGAGCAATGATAAAATAAAAATAGGGAGCTAAGTCATTGCTAGGGGTGGAAGGTGTTTATTCTACCATGAGCCTAGCCTCTATGAACTTAATTTACTTACGTTTCTGTGGTCATATCTTTGTTTTTTGACAAGATGAAGTGGGCTGTGTTTAGAAGCGTTGCCTCATGCTGATATTTACCCATCACTATCATTCCACTATCGCACCCTTGTTGTGATGTGAATAATTTATGACAGTATTTTTCCCGCAAGATCACATTCAGCTTGTGAGCTGTATGGCCTATAGTCTACCGTAAATTTTGGTAGCAGCGTTTACCTTACAGCAGCGGCTACTTTCGTCTGTTTTTTAGTTTCATATCCCTATAAAATACAACTTAACAAATAATCGACCCAAACACTATGCCCAAATCTATGCTTATATCAGTACCTTCCCTAAATACGCTAAAAGACGAGTGGTTTTCAAATGTGCGAGGTGACGTACTTTCAGGATTAGTAGTTGCCTTAGCCCTTATTCCTGAAGCCATTGCTTTCTCCATTATTGCTGGTGTAGACCCCAAAGTTGGACTATATGCCTCCTTCTGTATTGCCGTAGTTATCAGCTTCGTTGGCGGTCGCCCAGGTATGATTTCAGCAGCCACAGGGGCTATGGCTTTGGTCATGGTGACTTTGGTCGCTGATCATGGCCTGCAATATTTGCTTGCCGCTACCTTATTGTGCGGGGTAATTCAGTTTTTTATGGGCGTATTCAAGCTTGGTAACTTGATGCGCTTTGTATCCCGCTCGGTGGTCATCGGCTTTGTTAATGCCCTGGCCATCTTAATTTTTATGGCCCAGCTACCAGAGCTGAACCCAGCTATGGAACGAGTCGGCCTACCAGTATATGCGATGACCGCTGCAGGACTAGCCATTATCTACGGCTTTCCCCTTATCCCTAAGATTGGCAAAATTATTCCCTCTCCGCTAATCTGCATTGTCGGCTTAACCGCAGTCGCTTTATATATGGGCTTGGACATTCGTAATGTGGGCGACATGGGCGAGCTGCCAGATACCCTGCCTATGTTCTTACTGCCTGATGTCCCTCTTAACCTTGAAACCTTATTAATTATCGCTCCTTATTCTATGGCATTGGCAGTAGTAGGCTTGCTAGAGTCGATGATGACCGCCACCATTGTTGATGATTTGACCGATACCCCAAGTGATAAGAATCGAGAGTGTCGTGGTCAAGGTATCGCCAACGTTGCCTCAGGATTCTTCGGCGGTATGGCAGGCTGTGCCATGATTGGTCAGTCCGTTATTAACGTTAAGTCTGGCGGACGCACCCGTCTATCTACCTTTATCGCTGGTGCAGTTTTGCTAATCATGGTGGTGTTCTTAAGTGATTGGGTAAGCCAAATTCCAATGGCAGCACTGGTAGCAGTAATGATTATGGTCTCTATTGGCACCTTTAACTGGGAGTCTATCCGTGAGTTTAAGACTCATCCCATGTCCTTCAACGTGGTGATGTTGGCCACGGTTATTACCACCGTATTCACCCATAACTTAGCGTATGGGGTATTGGTTGGTGTGCTTTTATCCTCGCTATTCTTCGCCAATAAGATTGGTCAGTTCTTAAGCGTGGTCAGTGAACTCGATGATGAAAATAATACCCGCTATTACTATGTCCAAGGGCAGGTTTTCTTTAGTTCAACGACTCAGTTCTTAGACAGCTTTGATACCAAAGAGGCGTTGGATAAAGTGATTATTGACGTAAGCCAAGCCCACTTCTGGGATGTCACTGCTGTAGACACCTTAGATAAGTTGGTGATTCGTTTTCAACGCGAAGGGATTGATGTTAAAGTAATGGGACTAAACAGCGCAAGCCGCACCATTATTGACAAGTTCTCAGTTCACGACCGTCGTGATATCGGCTTATTAGATTAGAGCGCTCCAAATCTCCTCTATGGTCTAATTTATAGCTAAGTACAGCTAATCCCACTCTAGCTTTGCTTGAGTGGGTGGCTTATTTTACGGAAAAGGGATATCTCCCTGTTTGAGTGATTTTTATGAGTAATTTAAGAGCGGATAGTGTGATTGCCAGCCTTGATTGTCCCAACCATGTACAGGCTGTACTTGAGGCCAGCATGTGGGCGGCCAAGAATTTGCAGGCACCCATAGGTCTATTACACGCCGCCCCTACCGTTCAGCACAAAGAGGCCTTGGATTATTCAGGATGCTTAGTCGCCGATGATGGCACGCACTTACTTAATCAGTTAACCTTGGAAGAAAAGGACAGTAATGGCAAGCTGCGTGACCAAGGTCGATTGCTCCTAAAGCAGGCGCATAGTTATTGTAAGCAGCACCAAGGCCGCTATCAGCATCAACTTTATTACTTACATCGCCATGCCTCTATTGCTGAAAGCTTGGATTATGTCGATGAAAGTGCCCAGTTGGTGGTTCTTGGCCATCACGTGACCTGTAAAGACACCTTATCGCAGCTAATACGAGCCAGCCGTTGCCCCGCCTTGGTTACCCATGAAAGCTTTAAAATTCCAAAAACTGCACTTTTTGGTTTTGACAACCGGCCAACCTGCCACGCCTTACTAGATTGGCTATGTAGCACCTCATTAATTAGAAATTTAAGCCTACATGTGGTGATGGTTGGAGAGGATAATGAGCGCAACAAAGAGGCTCTACGTGAAGCCTATGCCCGCTTGACTCAGTCAGGAATTCACTGCAAAAAAGCTCTGATAGCCGGCAATGACGTGACCAATGCCTTGATATCTTATCAGCACCAAAATAAGCTGGACCTATTGATTACCGGGGCTTTTGGTGAGTCTCGTTTGCATGAGCTATTGCATGGCAGCAACACCCGCAAGCTACTTAAAGCCAGTCAGACTCCCTATTTGCTGTATCCAAAAATGTAGCTAATATCGGTAACCAAGTAACCAACAGCTACCTTTAATACCAAAAAATTAAGCCCAGATAACGATGAGCCCAGATAACTTAGTTATCTGGGCTTATCTTTTTAGTTATCAGCTATTTATTGAGCTTATTTGGCTCATCAACTACTTATTTGGTTTTTCTAAACAGATCCAGCTCAATGTCATAGCTTGGCTCTGGCTTCTTGAATAAGTAATTACCATTGCGAATTGATGCTAGAACATCAGCACGCTGACGAACTGCTTCAAAAGGTGTCTCAGCATCCAATACTAAGAAGTTAGCGGGTTTACCTTTTTCTAACCCATACTGATCTTCAACATTTAAAGTCTTAGCACCATTATAGGTAATCAAGTCTAGACAAGTGTCTAACTGTTCAAAAGACATGGTCTGTGCTAAGTGAATACCATTATCTAAGATATTCATCAGGTTACCATTACCTGCAGGATACCAAGGGTCATTGATCGAATCTTGACCGAAACAAACGTTAATACCACTTTCCCAGAACTCTTTAACACGGGTTAATCCACGACGTTTTGGATAAGTGTCTTGACGACCTTGCAAGTAGGCGTTTTCAGTGGGTAGAGAAATAAAGTTCATGCCAGACTGTTCAAACAACTGCATCATCCGAAACGCATAAGCATCATCTGCAGAGCCGAACGAACAGGTGTGGCTAGCGGCAGTACGGCTACCAATGCCTTCGATCATAACCAACGCATTCAACAGCTGTACGTGACGACTCATTGGGTCATCGGTTTCGTCACAATGGATGTCAATTAACTTATCATACTTAACTGCTAATTCTACCGCTTTACGCACAGAATCCTGGCCAAACTCATAAGCCCATTCAAAATGAGGGATACCACCAACACAATCGGCCCCCATTTTCAGTGCTTCTTCAATCAGCTCTTCCCCGCCCTTGTAGGCATACATACCTTCTTGTGGGAAAGCCACAATTTGAATAGTCACATTGTCTTTTAGCTGTTCACGTAACTCTAACATAGCCTTTAGCCCTGTTAGATCAGGATCACACACATCAATGTGAGTACGGATAAACTGCACCCCTTTTGACACTTCCTCTTCAATACCTTTTAGAGCGCGCTCTTTGGCATCTTCTAAAGTTTGTGTCTTTTTCACATTGTGCCAGCGCGCAATACCTTCAAATAAAGTACCTGTATCGTTGCCCGCCCCATCACTTTTACCAGTATAGACATAGTCCAAATGTAGGTGAGCATCGACATATGGGGGTACAACTAGACGTCCTTTTAAATCGATCTCTTCATCGGCACTGGGTAAGTTATTGCCAATGGCTTCAATTACTCCATCTTTAACTAGGATTTCAGTTGCTTGTTGCTGACGGTTATTTTCATCGCCATATACGGTAGCATTTATAAACTTTTTCATTATTTTCTCCTTTTTATTTCATTTTTATACCGCATTTTACACGGCATAATTTTGCTTGCTTTTAATTGGCTTGCTTTTAAAAAGCAGATTTTTCTCACGTCCGATTAAGCTCCTAGTGTCTTTTTGGAAAAGAAGGACAATAAGATGGCAGGGATGAAGCATAGAATAGATAAGTAAACGATACCCATCGCACCAAATTGAGGGAGATAAACTAAGATTAATCCGGCAACCCAAGTAGCAATCATGATTGAAAAGTTAAACACGCTAGACTGTACCGAGGTAGCCACTGCTTTAGCCTCTGTCACTTGTATACTGACGGCAGTTTGCCACATGGTTACTAACGGTCCAAAAGCCAGGCCCCATAGGAAGAAGGCTATGTGTGACCAACCATTACTACCTCCAAACATCACGAATAGCAGCATAGCTAAAGCGCCAGCTCCTAGCATTGAGACAATCAAGCCTCGTAAATGCGCATCAATAACGCGGGCCGATAAAACAACCGAAATAACCGAACCAATACCAAAGATCAATAGCGCCAGACTAATGCCACCTTGGAACTTCAACGTTTCAACCAGTAAGGTGATGTAAGTGTAGGTACTATAGTGAGCTACTACCGATAAAAAGGTCAGTACCAGAACAATCCATACTTGCGGAATTTTTAGTATGGCAATCGGTGAGTTGCCTTGAGTCAGCTTTTCACCAGGAACATTAGGTAAGAATTTGGCTGCTAATAATGCAATCAGTGCACCCAAAGCACCGAGCAGAATAAACTCTGTTCTCCAGCCTAGATGAGTACCAATATAGGTCATAAAAGGCAGACCCAAACTCACCCCAAAAGTATTACCGGCCATGATGATGGTAATGGCTCTCCCTTGTAAATCTTCAGTCACTAAGGCCGCCCCATAAGCAGCAATCATTGGCCACATAATACCCGCACAGATACCACCAAGAATTCGCATAGCCACGATTAAGTAGTAGGAGGAAGTGAGTCCTACCATGATATTAGATAGGGCGAAACCTGCTAGCAAGATGAGTAATAAGGTTTTGCGATTGACCGCCAAAGTCATACTAATAAGGGGGATGGCGAAGATTGCCGAGGCTAGGGCGTAAACGCCTACTAAGAACCCTACTTGGGTTTCCTCAATACCTAGACCTTGAGTCATTTGTGGCAAGATACCCGAGGGGACTAGTTCAGAGAGAATACCAATAAAGGTAACACTGGCCATTAAGCCAAAGATAAACCATGAGATATGGTCTTTTCTGGCCACACCTCCTGTAGAATTTGTAGTCACACTCTTGTCTCCAATTAAATAAGAAGTTTAGATATAAGTCTTATAAGTAAGAAGGGGTGGGCAATTTTTATTATATTAATCTATTAAATTTTTCTTATTAACTTATTGTCAATATCTAATATTACTATTTGAAACTCATCCTTAGCTGAAGTCATAATTTGATAGTACAGCACCATATCCACATCACATGTAATGATTTGATAGTAATTTTAACTATAAGTAACTAAAGTAACCGCTTCGTAATCGCTACTGTCTGACACCTATTCGAGCCTTTTTTATCTGAGTCGGAGCGTGCTATTTATATTTCAGCTTAAACTCTATGAAGTATCACAAATTACTAACCAATGGCTAACCTTCTCTAGTTAAACTTCGTTATAATAATTCGGTTATTGCTTGATATGGTGCACACTCATTTGGTGCACTATAAGTCTAATACGCACTATTTTGATGCATTATTAGCCCTAAAAACGTCTTCCCCCTTCGTTTTTAGTTGGCACAATTCTTGAAACAATGTCATCACAATGGGTTGTATGAACCAGCAATTTATTTCAAACAACTATCAAAATCATTATTAAGGATTTCGTATGAAATTGATTACAGCTGTATTAAAGCCTTTTAAGTTAGATGATGTGCGTGAAGCACTCTCTGAAATTGGCGTGAAGGGTGTTACTGTGACGGAAGTAAAAGGCTTCGGTCGTCAAAAGGGCCACACTGAGCTGTATCGTGGTGCAGAGTATGTGGTGGACTTTTTGCCAAAAGTAAAAGTCGAAGTTGCGGTAACGGATGAGATGGTAGAGCCTGCTATTGAAGCCATTACTCGCATCGCAAGTACCGGTAAGATTGGTGATGGTAAGATCTTCATCTCCCCTCTTGAACAAGTTATCCGTATCCGTACTGGCGAGACGGGTCCAGACGCTATCTAAAAAAGCCACCCCTCATTTTTAGTGCTTAACGCTCAAGAGCTAAATAGCGAGAGCCACTACTAATGAGACGCTACCAATATCCACTTAATTCCAAGGGGGAATCTTAATGGAAAACCAAATCTTTGAACTACAATACGCCTTAGACACCTTTTACTTTTTAATCTGTGGCGCACTTGTTATGTGGATGGCAGCAGGGTTTGCTATGCTTGAAGCAGGTCTTGTACGCTCTAAAAACACCACTGAAATTTTAACCAAAAACCTAGGGCTATTTGCCATTGCTAGCACCATGTATCTGGTATGTGGCTATCACCTTATGTACGGTGGTGGCTTCTTTTTAAGTGGCATTATGGGCAGCGAATCTTTAGTAGCTGATGCCCTAGCCGCTTCTGCCGAAAACGGATTTAATGGTACCGCTGTCTACTCCAATGCAGCTGACTTTTTCTTCCAAGTGGTATTCGTAGCAACCTGTATGTCCATCGTATCAGGGGCTGTGGCTGAGCGCATGAAGCTTTGGGTATTCTTCGCCTTCGCGATAGTTATGACCGGCTTTATCTATCCGATGGAAGGTAGCTGGACTTGGGGCGGTAATGAGGTTCCCCTCATTGGCGCATTAAACTTCACTGACTTTGCAGGCTCTGGTATTGTCCACTTGGCCGGTGCTTCTGCTGCATTAGCAGGGGTTCTATTACTGGGTCCCCGTAAAGGTAAATACGGTAAAAATGGCGAAATTCGTGCTATTCCAGGTGCCAACTTACCACTTGCAGCTTTAGGGACGTTTATCTTATGGCTAGGCTGGTTCGGCTTTAATGGCGGCTCAGTGCTAAAGCTAGGCGATATCGCTAGTGCAAACTCTGTGGCCATAGTTTTCTTAAATACCAATGCTGCGGCAGCTGGTGGTGCAATTGGTGCCTTATTATTAGCCCGCATAATCTTTGGTAAAGCCGATTTAACCATGCTATTAAACGGTGCATTGGCAGGTCTGGTCGCTATTACTGCGGGTCCAGACACCCCAACCCCTTTATTAGCGACTATATTTGGCCTCATCGCTGGTGTTATCGTTGTACTTTCAATCCTAGCTTTAGATAAAATAAAAATTGATGATCCTGTTGGTGCCATCTCAGTTCATGGAGTGTGTGGCTTATTTGGTTTGTTAATTGTGCCTATTACCAATGCTGAAACCACATTCTTAGGACAGCTTGGTGGTGCAGCCGTAATCTTCGTTTGGGTCTTTGTGACCAGCTTGATTGTGTGGGGAATTCTTAAAGCAGTAATGGGTTTACGTATCTCTGAAGAAGAGGAATATGAAGGTGCTGACTTGTCAGAATGTGGTCAAGAGGCCTATCCTGAATTTGTTAACTAATTAATGATTAACAGAGCCTGCTGTTACAGTAAATCAATACAGAAAATAAAAAAGGAGCCTTAGCGCTCCTTTTTTTGGTCTTGAGTTAATCAGCTGGGTTAATCTATTATTGCTATTGCCTATGTGCTACGCCTGTATCCAGCGCACAATACGCTCTTCAAGATCCTCTTCATTGACCTGATTTTCACTAATACAGCGCCCTGCCACGCCCACCCCTGCCTCACGCATTCCTTGCTTGGTCAGCTCAATATCTTGGGTCAATAATAAGTGCCATTGAGGTAAGCCTTCGCCCAAATATAGCCGTTTATAAGCACAGTTGCTTGGTAGCCACATCATATTTGGCAGCTTATCTGCAGTTAAAGACACACACTCAGGCACAAACTGCTGCCTATTGTCGTAGTTTGAGCAATAACCAGTGCTACAATCCAACAGCTTGCATGCCACATCCGTGTATTCCACCTCATAAGGTGAGTCAGGGTCATCCAAGAACTTCTCCAGGCAACAGCCGCCGCAGCCATCACACAAAGCCTCCCACTCGGCTGTGGTCAGCTGCTGTAGGGAATATTTTTCCCAGAAATTTGCTCTTAACTGCTCATCAACCACGATAACTCCTCGCTTTGTCATTTAACTTTGCTATTTTTTTAACTAATTTCTTTATTTTACGCTTTATCTAAAGCTACTGCTAAAATGATAGAAGGCAGACTAATGGATAAAGCCTGGGGAATCAATACAAACCGATAGCAACCTGTAAACCCTGTTCACATTTCTTAAATCGAAACTAAGAGTTATCTTTGTTATGTTATTAGAAGTTCAATTCAAGACCTAGGTCAGACATGGCCTTTAATAAACTATATTTAATAAGAACAACAAACCCATAAATCAATAAGGACATAATCGATGAGTATTAAAACTTACGAAATCAAAACCACAGCTGACTCTGGTATGGAGCTTATTAGTTATGTAGCCCTCCCCGATGATGCAACGGATGAAAACTCAGTACCGGGTATTTTAGTAGCTCCTGAATGGTGGGGTGTGGTTGAGCATCCTCGCGAAGTCACTGAACGCTTTGCTCGTGCAGGATTTGCTGCAGTTGCTATGGATGTGTATGGTGAAGGTAAATTGACTAGCGACGCGGCACAAGCCAACGAGTGGATGACGCAAATGTTAGACGATCAAGATAGGCTAATGACCCGTTGCCGCGCAATCTTAGATGATTTTGCTGATCAGCTGCCTGTGGATCGTGAGCGTCTAGGTATTGCAGGCTATTGTTTTGGCGGTAAGATTGCTTTAGATATGGCCCGTGAAGGTATGCCTGTTAAAGCTGTTGCTACTTTCCACGGTAACCTATCTCCTAAACAGCCAGCTGAAAAAGGTAAGTTCACTGCTGAAGTTCTGGTTGCACACGGGCGCGACGACAGCATGGTCTCTATGGAAGATGTTGAAAGCTTTAAACAAGAAATGGACAAGGCAGGGGTTAACTACACGGTTGATGTTTATGACAATGCCAAACACGGCTTCACCAACCCAAATGCTGACAAACGTGCAGCGGATAACGGTGTTGACTTAGGTTATAACGAAACAGCCGCCAATGAGAGTTGGAATAAAATGATTAAGTTTATGCGTGACACACTGTAATAGCTGCAACTATCGATCAGTAATTGGCAACAGTTTATTGATACAGTAAGCCTTTAAGCTCAACACAGCTTAAAGGCTTTTTTTATGTCTATTAGATAAAAGCTTTCATTGAAACAGTCACTTTAAATGTAATATATTTAGTTTAACTTATCATAGCTGTAAGTAATCCCTTACTTGTGTTTTTAATCGAATAAGGTCATTATCACTCTAATTTTTATCAAACTTGGTGGCTCGAATGTTGGTTGTTTTTTTAATAGTAGCTCTAGCCCTATTGCTGTACATAAATTACCCCACTCTCAACACTTTATTAGCAATTCAAACTGAAGAGGCGGGGTACCAAGTTTTTTATTAAAAAGAAAAAAGAAATTATGCGCCAGAATCTTACGCGTTAAACGATGAGACAAATGCCATAAATCTCTAGCACGTACTTTCTGTATATTAAAGCAGTCAGACAATTGACCAATAACAGTCTCAATATTACGTCGATAACGCATCAATCGATTAACATCAGACTTAGGTCTATTATCTGTCATATTGCGTCTTAGCGGTGTTTGCAAATCAATACCCTTTGATGCAAAGTGCTGTGTTAACTCAGGGCGGATA
>NZ_JMKP01000024.1:0-24738 GCF_000685805.1 Psychrobacter phenylpyruvicus DSM 7000 = NBRC 102152
ATGCCATGCTCTCGAGCGATACTGGCAATTGATCGACCTGAGTCTGTCACTTCTTTTACTAAAAGTGCTTTAAACTCGCCGCTGTAAGTTCTTCGTTTGGGTGTATTAGGAGATTGTGTTGTCATGTTAGTGTCCACGATTATTTGTTCATGGACACTATCTCGCATTTTTTAATAGAAAAAAAGATGGGATGGTCGGATGCTTACTCTACAAGAGGGCAAAAGTGAACAATTCCAACAACTTACTGATGAATTGATAGCTAATAGTAGAAAAGAAGCGGGCGTTGTGACCTATAAATTATTCAAAAGTACTGAAAATGACAATGAATTCTTGTTCTTTGAAGAGTATGCCGATAAAGGGGCGATGGAGCAGCATTCTAAATCTAGTCATTTCAATAAGTTTATGGAAGCGGTTAAGCCTTTATTAGCAAGTGAGCCACGGTTGGAAATGTTCTAAAGGCTATTTTTATTTTAGCTTCCTAGCAGTGAGTTCGCAGGCATAGCCACTGATTGCAACTTGGCGTGTCTTATTTCAATTAGGGCTAAGCTGAACTGCAAGCTTCATTAGCAGCATATAAAAAAGACACAAATTTTCATTTTGTGTCTTTTTTTGGTTAAGTCGGATTTGACTCAAATTCATGGGTGTATGTGATACGATTTAAACCTTATGACCTACCACAATTAGAGCTAAAAAACATTAAAGAGATTATTGATTATTTAAAAATATAATTTAAAAATTAAGACTTTATAGAGTAGGCTCATCGGGTTATTATTTGAGAATACTAACAAGATGTAACCCATCAGTCAGATGTTGAGTTAGGTAACTCTCTAGGAATCATTATATTCAAAAAAAAGGAGCATTAATTACATTGATTCAACTATTTCTCTTATTTGAGGGCTTGTAAAACCGCTATCCCAGAACTTATACAATACATCAGCTACTTTTGGATCAATGATATATTCATCTTGATTTAATTTAGAGTTTTTATTAATCGTGATGACACCTATTGCAAGCATTTTATCTACAGCAACTCCTCCTTTTTTGTTTCTAACTTCTACCACTTTTTTGGGCATAAATCGACCGTTTTTGATAAATAACTTGATGAACTTCTTTAATGCATCACTTTTGTTAGAGGTGTTTTCTTTTAAAGAGTCTTTAATATTATCTAAAAACTCTGCTGTTTTTCCAAGCTTAATTATTTGATGAGATATATTTTCAGGTTTTAAGTCTGACTTATAGCTATTAATAGATTCAATACTAATACTACCAGTTTTGAAGAGTGTATTATCGTTGAATTTACATTCAGTAAAGCCATGGTAGTTATCAATATAGCAATTATCAATAGTTAAGTCAGAGAAATTGAATAAAAGTTTTGGATTGTTTTTTATATCTCTTATATTACATAAATACAATCTATTCAAGTGATTTTCTGCATCAGAGAATACATCATTTAATGCTTGATTTAAGTCATGTGAGTTAGTTAAACAGTTCTTAGCTTTTAAGATGCCTAGATACAATATAAACAAATTCGAAATGTATAGTTGATGGTTCTTAATGAGCTGTTCATCTTCGGTTAATTCTATTTGTTCATGGATTTGTTCAATAACCTGTAGTATATAAAAAAGTAAATCTTCAGCACTTGATTTTGATAAGCGATTTCCTATTTCAATTGAGAAGTTATTTAAATAACTGACTTTAGACACTAGGCTTGAAAGTATATTTGATTCTATATGGTATTCATTTGAAAAGTGTTGAGCAATAGAAACCCTTAAGAAGAAATCTTTTAAGAAATCGTATCTTATGACTATAGATCTATTTGAGCTATAACGAATAAACGCATGAGTAAGTAATGAATTTACAGTTGAGTCATCAGCGTTATCAATAATATCTCTTACTATATATGTAAAAGACGTTTTATCTATAGGGTTACTGATTTCACTTATTTTACAAAGTATTTTAATTTGTTTAATCAAATCAACGTTGATTTTTTTAACTTCACGTTTACAGACTGCATATACTAGGTAGTCTAAGATATTATTTTTTAAAAGACAAAGATTATCTGCATCGCTATTATCTATATCAAATATTTTATTAATATCACTTTTAACTACTCCTGATCGCACTAAGTCACTAACTGTATCTAGCATAAAGGGACTATAATAAGTTTCATTTGACTTACTAATAAGAGTTTTCACCATATCTAAAGACTTCTTCTGTGATTTTATATCATTCTTGAAGCAAATTTCGAAGAAGTTCGTAGTTTGTGTATAGTTAAAAGGTTTAATATCTAGCTTTTCAATATTAAAATCCTCAGATATCAAATTAATTGATTCTTCCCAAATATAATCCCTACAAGTGATTATTATTTTCGTTTTTGCAAGATTAAAACAATAGTCTACAAAAATATTATTTAAGAAGTCTTGTAATTGAAATTTGATATTAACACCCGATATGATTTCATCAAGGCCGTCAAGAATTATGATGAAACTACCATTATCTATAGATAGTTTAAATAACTCTTCAGTAAAGTGCTCTGAGTCTGAAATTTCTGCTTTATATAAATCATATATTGATGATATTCTATCTGACTTTAATTGCTCAAGTAAGCTTGAAGAGTCTAAAAAAAGAACATAATGGTCTGAATTGCCTCGAAGAGCTTTCAGTTGTGTATTCAAAAAGTTTCTGACTACTGTAGTTTTACCAACTCCACCTGGACCAGTTAAAACAATAAGAGGACTGTTTTCTTCTAAGTACCATTCTTTGATAATATCAGTTGCAAATATGCTTTCGTGATTTTCATCTGTTCGGGATGAAAAGCTCTCAATGAAATTTTCTGTATTTGGAAAGTTTTGCTCAAAAGCTAGTGGTTTAAGATATTCTTCATATAGATATTTTTTACCAAAATCTTCAATAAAATCTATGTTGATTTTGGCTGAAAATAGTTGTTCATAAGTTCGTTTAATATAAACAAGACGTTGTTCAGGAGACGTTTTCTTAGGCTTATCTACTAGTAGATGGATAGTATTATTTCTATTGCCTAACTTTAGAAAGCTATTATGTAAGTTCTCAATGGAGCTTTTTATATTTTCATCACTAATATATGCAAAATAAGATTTGGTACCATCTAATTTTTTTTCTAGTTCATATAACTCAAAGTAACCTTTACCATTTTTTTTTGCTTTCTTGGGGAAACCTTCTGATAGTTTTTCAATATTGTTTTTTTCTAAATAAGAATAAATTGTTTTACTAATAGTTTTGGTTCGACGATTTTGAATTGATACGAACTTGGAGCCATACTTATCTTTAATTTTAGACTCAAGTTTTCTAATATCTCTTGGATGCATGACGCCGACATTATCGTCGCTACCAGTTGTATTTCCGTCATTACCTCTATATAGAATAACGTTTTGTTTATAATCTGAGGTTTTTGTTTGAATATTTTTAGTCAAACAATGAAGCTTATAAGGTTGCTCGATTTTGAAAACTACAATATTAATACTATCAACTATTTCATAGTCAATACTATAATCAATATCTTCGGAATCAGAAATAAAATTATCTATTTTTGATCTTATTTTATTTTTTAATATATTGAAATTTGTTTCGTTAAGGTTGAAGTTGGAAAATTGTTTTAATTTTTCATTGAACCCAATAATCATATAACGAGTCTTACCGAAACTTTTAATATTTGAGTTTATTAGAGCAAGAATGTCTTTGATAAACTCACCCCATAACTTTGTTTTATCAGTATTTTCATCTGTGCTTTGATTTAAGTCCCAATACCACTCACTTTTATATTCAATATGACCACACTCTGGATTTTCGCAAAGTTTTTTAATATCCATTTTGTTTACCTAAACTTAAGTTCTTATAATAGTTTATAAGTATATATTTAACAATTTTAATTAAGTTTTTATCTTATCTAAACTGAAACCTAAGCTAAGCCAAATTAGGATTCAACCACTTCTCAGCAGTTTTAATATCCCAATCTTTACGTTTGGCATAATCTTCTAACTGATCACGGTCAATTTTACCCACATTGAAATAGACGCTCTCAGGGTGCGAGTAATAGAAGCCACTGACAGAAGAAGCAGGCCACATAGCATAGCTTTCAGTCAGATAGGTACCGATAGCATTGGTGGTGTCTAACCAATCAAACAATTTGCCTTTTTCAGTATGCTCAGGGCAGGCAGGGTAGCCTGGTGCAGGACGAATACCGACATACTTCTCTTTAATCAGCTCTTCATTACTCAACTGTTCTTCAGGTTGATAACCCCAATACTTAGTACGGATCAGCTCATGCAAGTGTTCAGCAAAGGCTTCTGCTAGGCGGTCGCAAAGTGCTTGGACCATAATGGCGTTATAGTCATCGCCAGCTTCTTTATAGGCATCCGATAGTTCTTGAGCCCCCTCAATAGAAACGGTAAATCCGCCTAAATAATCAGTGTGATCATCTGATGGCGAGATAAAGTCGGCCAGACTATAGTTTGGCTTGCCACTGGCTTTATCTGACTGTTGACGTAGATGCTCAAACACATGCGTTGGCTGACCGCCTTCACTAGGTGGTTTGTCATAGACGGTAACCGTGTCATGATCGGTGCGTTTAGCCGGCATGATTTTGAACACCCCTTTCGGCGTCACCAAGTTCTCATCCATAAACTTCTGTAGCAACTCTTGGGCATTGCCAAATAAGTCTTTAGCTTCTTTGCCGACCACTTCATCGTCAAAGATTTTGGGGTATTTGCCAACTAAGCCCCAAGAGATAAAGAAGGGTGTCCAGTCGATGTACGGAATTAAGTTTTCAATAGGATAACTGTCGAAAACAACTTGTCCTAGCTCATTCGGAGTAGGCGG
Organism: Psychrobacter phenylpyruvicus DSM 7000 = NBRC 102152; assembly: GCF_000685805.1. Taxonomy (GTDB): domain Bacteria; phylum Pseudomonadota; class Gammaproteobacteria; order Pseudomonadales; family Moraxellaceae; genus Psychrobacter; species Psychrobacter phenylpyruvicus. The sequence goes on from NZ_JMKP01000024.1 coordinate 4,855, forward strand.
GGTATAAGTGTCCCAATCAAACTGGAAGCCTTGCTCGATAGACTCTTCATAGCTTAGCTTGGCCGCTTTTGGCTTACGATTGGCCAGACGCTCGCGTACTTTCTCATATTCTTCACGCGTCTCTCTGATCAGCTCCACACGATGTTCTTTAGAAAGCAGCTTCGTCACCACACCGACAGAACGTGAAGCATCAGACACATAAATTACCGCATCGTTTTGATAATTGGGTTCGATTTTAACCGCAGTATGGGCTTTAGAGGTAGTCGCACCGCCAATCATAAGAGGTAGATCCATGCCACGCTCTTGCATTTGCTTGGCCACATAGACCATCTCATCAAGACTAGGGGTGATTAGACCAGACAGACCGATAATGTCTGCTTTTTCAGCAATAGCGGTGTCCAAAATTTTGTCACAGGGCACCATAACGCCTAGATCGACCACGTCATAGCCGTTACAGCCCAGTACCACGCCGACAATGTTTTTACCGATATCGTGCACGTCGCCTTTGACCGTGGCCATAACCACTTTACCCTTAACTTCACCTTCTACCTTTTCAGCTTCAATGTAAGGGTTTAATACCGCAACCGCTCGTTTCATAACACGGGCTGACTTCACAACTTGAGGTAGGAACATTTTACCCGCCCCAAATAAATCGCCGACCACGTTCATACCGTCCATTAATGGCCCTTCAATCACATGCAGCGGTTTGGGGTATTTGAGACGTGCCTCTTCAGTATCTTCATCAATGTAAGTGGTAATACCTTTGACTAAGGCATGCTCAATGCGCTTTTCAACTGACTGTTCACGCCATGATAAATCGACCGTACCATCGTTTTTCTTACCGCCAGCCACATAGGCTTCGGCAATGGTCATTAAGCGTTCAGTGGCGTCTTGACCGCTTTCACCTTGGTTACGGTTAAGCATTACATCTTCAATGGCTTCACGCGCTTCTTTTGGAATTTCGTCATATACCTCAAGCATGGCAGGGTTGACGATACCCATGGTTAGCCCTGCTTTAATAGCGTGGTATAAGAAGACTGCGTTAATTGCTTCACGAATGGGGTTGCCACGGAAACTGAACGAAACGTTTGAGACACCACCTGATACCATGGCATTGGGTAGATTGTCAGTAATCCACTGGGTCGCGTTAATAAAGTCTGCGCCGTAGTTGTTATGCTCAGGGATACCGGTTGCTACTGCAAAGATATTGGGGTCAAAGATGATGTCCTCACTCGGGAAGCCCACGTCATTAACTAAGACGTCATAGCTACGCTGACAGATTTCGATTTTGCGCTCATAAGTATCTGCCTGACCATCTTCATCAAAGGCCATAACAATAACCGCTGCACCATAACGCATACACAGTTTGGCTCTTTCAACAAATTCGTCATAGCCTTCTTTTAGCGAAATGGAGTTAACCACTGCTTTACCTTGAGTCCGCTTCAAACCCTCTTCAATGATGTCCCATTTTGAAGAGTCAATCATCAGTGGCACACGGCTAATATCAGGTTCGCCAGCGACTAAGTTTAAGAAGTGAATCATCGCTCCTTTGGAGTCGAGCATGCCTTCATCCATGTTGATGTCGACAATTTGAGCGCCGCCCTCTACTTGGTCGCGTGCCACATCTAATGCTTCAGTAAATTCACCGGTTTTGATAAGTCGTAAGAATTTTTTAGAACCAGTAACGTTGGTACGCTCACCGACGTTAACAAATAAGCTGTCTTCGGTGATATTAAAAGGCTCTAGACCAGACAAACGACACGCTGGTGGGATAGTCGGAATCTTACGTGGCGGATATTGTTGCATCACATCATGAATGGCTTTGATGTGCTCAGGGCGAGTACCACAGCAGCCACCAACAATATTTAGGATTCCCGCTTTACCAAAACCATTGAGTAGGGCAGCGGTCTCTTCAGGAGTCTCGTCGTATTCACCAAATTCGTTGGGCAAGCCGGCATTCGGGTGCGCAGACACATAGGTATCAGCAATATCTGATAACGTTTGAATATGAGGTCTTAAAGCATCAGCGCCCAAAGCACAGTTAAAGCCTACTGATAGTGGCTTGGCATGACGAATTGAGTTATAAAAAGCTTCAGCGGTTTGGCCTGATAAGGTACGACCAGAGGCATCGGTAATGGTGCCTGATATCATGATGGGCAGCTCATAGCCGATGACCTCAAATACTCCGGTAATGGCGAAAATAGCCGCTTTAGCGTTCAGGGTATCGAAGATGGTCTCCACCAAAATAAGGTCAATACCGCCCTCGATTAAGGCGTATAAAGCTTCGGTATAGTTATCAACCAGCTCATCAAAGGTCACGTTACGAAAAGCAGGGTCATTGACATCAGGCGATAGCGAGCAAGTGCGAGAGGTTGGTCCGATAACCCCTGCCACGAAGCGAGGCTTGTCAGGGTTCTGTGCGGTGAACTCATCAGCTACTTCACGGGCGATACGTGCTGCTTCACGGTTAATTTCTGGCACCAGATGCTCCATCGCATAATCTGCCATAGAAATCTGAGTCGCATTAAACGTGTTGGTTTCGATGATGTCAGCACCCGCAGTCAAGTGATCGCGATGAATGCTCTTGATGATATCTGGCTGGGTTAGTACCAGTAAGTCGTTGTTACCTTGTACATCTTGATGGAAGTCAGCAAAGCACTCGCCTCGATAGTCCGCTTCTTGCAGCTTAAAAGTTTGAATTTGGGTGCCCATCGCACCGTCAAGCATTAAAATACGTTGTTCTAAATGTTCAACGATACGCTGGCGAGCCGTCTGTTGCTGGTCTTTATAAGGCAAGCTTTCTGGCGGCGTCAGCTTAAAGTTTGCTGGGTTATGCTCCCTTTTTTTAGGGGTATCGGTATTGGCTTTTGGCGGGTTGTGTTCGGGGTGTGAGCAGGTGGCCATAGTGCTATCTTATATATTGAGTTAACAGGGACAGAAATCTCTTCTACATCTATATGTATTTGGAACTACTATATATATTTGGAGCTACGGGTTGCCAAATAAGATTTCTAAAATTTAGGTTAGTGTAGCATACTGCTTGTGAATATCTAATTCTCTACAGGTATAAAGCCATAGCAATATGCAGTAAGGCAGCTAAGCTAATGGGGTTAATTTAACAGCGTTATACCTAAAATTAATCACATAAAAAAGTTGGTCTGAGTATATAAGAAAATAGACACAACAGATTTTCTTTGTATAAACTAAGGTGACTCATATAAAAGGATGTATTTTATGATAAAAACTATGCCCGTATGGACACTGGCTATGGCTTTAATGGCAGTCACTGCTAGCCCAAGCAGCGCTCAGTCTAAGACGCCTGTTTCTAGTGGCTCAGCCACAAACTCCATCATTAACCAGTCTACGCTGCGACAGCCCAATGCTATTTATAGCAGCTTCAGTCAAAGCCCCTCGGCTCTATCGGTTATTCAGCCTACGCAAGCTCCTTTATCTAATACTGCCACTGCAGCTACTTCTACCCCCATCAGTTATGATGCCTCAGAAAACGCTTTACAGTTGGCAAGACGAAATCCTAATTTATCAATATTGGTAGAGGCCATTGATGCAGCAGGGTTAACGGGCGTGCTTAGATTTGCAGGGAGTAATTACACAATTTTTGCTCCAGATAATGCTGCTTTTGAGGCTTGGTTTAATGAAACCACAATGACCAAACAAAAACTAATGCAAAATAAACCTCTGCTGCGTATTTTATTGGCTTATCATGTGCTAAAAACACCTCAGCCGCTGACTGTGGCGCAGATGCAGCCCAGTCGGCTGACCACTTTTAATAATTATCAATTAACCATTACCAATCAAAAGAGGATAAAAGACGGGATAGGGCGAACGGCGATGATTAAGGCAGCCGATATTCCTACTCGTAATGGTACGGTTCATGTGATTGATAAGGTGCTTTTTCCAGAAGGCTAGTGCAGTAAGTGATAGACATAAAAAACCCGATGCTTAAAGCATCGGGTTTTTACATTAATTTGATTGTTAACTTGCTGAACTATTTAAGATCGTTTTTACGATTGGCTTCAACAGTTTGCTTGTAGCGATCTTCCCAGTAAGTGGCATTTTTGATACCGAACTTCTTAGGATCAAATACGAAGCGTTTCTCAGAAGTACCGCCACCCGCTTTCAACTGTGCCTCATAGTCTTTCAGCATAGTTAATGTTGGTTTTGCTACAAAGAAGATAATAATAATACCAACGATGTTTAACCAAGCCATCAAGCCAACACCTACGTCGCCTAGACCCCAGATGTAACCTGAGCTGTTTAAGGCACCATAAGCGACCATCAACATGATAATAACTTTGACTAAGAACAATCCAGTTTTACTGGCGCCTTTGCCCATAGAGCGGGTTAAGTAAGAGATGTTAACTTCAGCGATATAGTAGTAGGCTAGGATAGTGGTAAACGCGAAGAAGAATACCGCGATTGCGATGAAAGAATCACCGAAAGTACCGTACACAGATTCCATCGCCATTTGAGTAAATGAAGGCGAGTTAATCTCAATATCTGCAGCGACATTTTGGACGATAAACTGACCGTCAGGTAATGTGCCTTGAATATTGTACATACCGGTAGATAGAATCATGAACGCAGTAGCAGAACAAACTAGCAGAGTATCTACATAAACTGAGAAAGCCTGAACCAAGCCCTGCTGTGAAGGATGATCCACGGCTGCAGCTGCTGCAGCGTGTGGCCCTGTGCCTTGACCGGCTTCATTGGAGTAGATACCGCGTTTTACACCCCAACCAATAGCAGCACCAAAGCCTGCTTGAGCTGTGAAGGCATCACCGATAATCATACCAAATACTTCAGGAACTTTACTGAAGTTGGTGAACATGATTAAGATGGCTAAAACGATATAACCTACGGCCATAAATGGAACGGCATATTCAGCGAAGTTAGCAATACGCTTAATACCGCCGAAGATGATGAAGCCTAATACTAATAAAATAATAGCTAGAGCAATTAGACGGCTAGAGCCTACATCTAAGCCCATAAAATTCATCATCGTACCTTCGCCGGTTACTTGGGCTACAGCATTAACCACACCGTTGGCCTGTACACCAGGTAAGAAGATACCACAAGCAATAATAGAAGATATGGCAAATAAAATACCATACCATTTTTGACCTAAAGCTCGTTCAAAGTAATAGGCTGGACCACCGCGATATTCGCCAGTGATAACATCACGCTCTTTATAGATCTGACCCAAGGTAGATTCTACATAAGCAGTAGAAGCCCCTAAGAAGGCCACAATCCACATCCAGAATACTGCGCCTGGACCACCGAAGCCAATAGCGGCAGCAACACCGGCAATGTTACCCATACCGACACGACCAGCAAGGGCTACGGCAAGGGCTTGGAATGAAGAAATACCGTCATTGTCTGGTTTGCCTTTAAAAAGAAGGCGAAGCATCTCTTTAAACAGGCGAATTTGAACAAAGCGGGTCATGATTGAATAGAATAAACCTGCTCCTAAACAGAGGTAGATTAGGGCAGGACTCCAAATAACTGTGTTTAAAGCACTTACGATGCCTTCCATAGTGTGTTTCCTAGTGTTAACAAATTGAGTAACGTACCTGTCGCTCAATTAATTGTAATAATCTAAAAGTGTGTACAGCGCTTATTTAATTAACAGTTCTGTAGAAAAAATCTAACCAATACAATTAGATAAACACAAACACATAAGTAAGTTGTACTATTAGTAACTGTAAGTTAGCTTAGCTGAATGTTACTAAAAAGTACTTCTAAGTAACTGCAATTTGCCACAAAAAAAAGCAAATTGCTAGATTATTTTCAACTATTTTATAAAAAAAAATATAATAATTAGCAAGTTGATAGCCTTTGAATAGACCATTACTATCGTTATATTAGGGTAATGAGGTTGTATTTAGGTAACAAAGAATTGTATTAATTGTGCTTTGACATCATTCAACAGTACAATTGCAACACCCTTACTATTAAGTTTAAAAAATCTAAAGTCAGATTAGCAAACTTACCTTTAATGTAAAATAATTTGAAAATTTTTGGAGCAGTTATGTCACGTAAATCAATCCTTAAGCCACTTATGTTATCAACTGTATTAGGCATGTCGGCAGTGAGCTTATCAGGTTGTGGTTATAACAACCTGCAAGCACAAGACGAGCAAGTTAATGCAGCTTGGTCAGAAGTAGTTAACCAATATCAGCGCCGTGATGACTTAGTACCAAACCTAGTCAAGGTAGTTAAGCAGTATGCTGATCAAGAACAAGAAGTATTCACTCAGGTTGCTGAGGCCCGTTCAAAAGCAGGTAGCATTCAGCTAACTCCTGAAACCTTGAATGATCCACAAGCTATGGAGAATTATCAAGCGGCTCAGGCTGAAATGACCGGTGCTTTATCTCGCTTAATGGCAGTGTCTGAGCGTTATCCTGAGCTGAAATCAGATAAGCTGTTCCAAGATTTACAAGCGCAGCTTGAAGGCACTGAGAACCGTATTACCGTAGCTCGTAACCGTTATATTCAAGAGGTCCAAAGCTACAACACTACCGTTCGTCAATTCCCAACTAATATTACGGCTAAAGTGTTTGGTATGGATCCTAAGCCTAACTTTACTGTTGAAAATGAAAAAGAGATTTCAACGGCTCCAGAAGTTAATTTTGGTGAATAATTAGAGACTGGCGGAAATTTTGACTGAGATTTAGTCAAACATGATGATGTTTGTAATAAAGTAGCTTATAAGCATTTGACCTATAAGCTACAAATTGATCTGTCTTTTCATTAGCTAGTTTGTTTTTAGCTAGTAGGGTTGGGTGAGAGGGCAGTTATAAAATAAGTGTCTTAGAATAAAGTGGTGATGATGCGCATGCAAAAGTTGAAACGAAGCTGGTCAATATTGTCAATAATAGGCGCGACCTTATTGGTAACGCCTGTAAGTTTCGCTGTGAATGGTGAGGCTTCAAGTGCGGCATCATCTCAGTCTTCTCAGCAATTGGGCGACCAAAGTGTTGAGGATATGGTGGCCATTGCCAAAGCTGGCCAACAAAACGAAGCTATTAATGATGCCATCTTCGGTAACGAGGCCATTACTGATAATATACCTACTATTGGCGAGGCTAGTGCTGATGATAGTCGCCGCCAGTCAGAGGTAGCCACGGCTGAGCCTCGTAAATCTACTGCTCAGGGGGTTGATAGCGATAAACTTATTTTAAACTCACCTGTGGTGGACCAGGCCAACATTTTCACCCCGCAAGAAAAGCAACTATTAACCCAAAGATTACGCCAAATTTATGATCAAGGCTTGGCTCAAGCTGCGTTAGTGACTGTGCCTACTACTAGTGGTATGGATATCTTTCAGTACAGTATGCAGGTAGCAGATAAATGGCAATTGGGTAATAAAGATACCGATGATGGTTTATTGATACTGGTCGCAGTTAACGATCGTAATATATATATCTTGTCAGGTTATGGTTTAGAAGGGGTGCTACCTGATGCTGCTCTAAACCGTATTATCGATGAGGAGATTACCCCTTCATTTAAGCAAGGTGATTATGCGGGTGGATTGGTGAAAGGTATTAACCGTATCGAAGAGCGTTTGGTTGCCGATCCTGATGTTTTAGCACAGTCTGATGCCTTAGCCAAAGAGCGTGCTCAGGCACAAAATCAAGCTGTAGGTGATTCTCCTTCTTTATTTGGTACTTTTCTTATTGCCCTAATTTTCGGTTTGTTTTTGACCTCAGTTTTAGGTCGTATCCTCGGCTCCTTTATTGCAACGGGTGGCTTTGCCTTAATGGCTCTATCCGCAGGCGCGGGGCTATTTACCACTATTTTTATGGCCATCTTTTTATGGCTATTCCTAATTTCACGCGGCGGTGGCGGCGGTGGAAAGGGTGGCGGAAAAGGAGGTGGAGGTCGTCGTGGCGGTGTGGTTGTATTCCCTGGTGGCGGCTTTGGCGGCGGTGGTTTTGGTGGTGGCGGCTTCGGCGGCGGTGGTTTTGGAGGCGGTGGCGGCGGCTTTGGCGGCGGCGGTGCTGGTGGCTCATGGTAAAGCTGACTTCCATCTCGCAATATATCGCATTTAATGCCCTTAAATTTAATGCCCTTAAATTTAATGCCCTTAATAGATAACTCTCTATGGCTACGATAGCTAATATAAAAATAAGGTTTGAGGTAACACTGACATGCAAAAAAAAGCAAAGCCCGACTTAACATCTGCGCACCCTAATGTCGCTGAAGGACATACTGTGGTCAGTGAGCCAAGCTTTGCAAGATGGTGGCGCCAAGCAACATTCATCCCGATATTGCACAATCGCTGGGTATCTGATGAAGTCATGCAACGTCTTACTCACAAGGTGACCGAAGTAGAGAAGGGGCATCGTGGTGAGGTGTTCTTAGTCATAGAAAACCATCTGCCCATTAATCTAGCTTATAGGGTGGGTACTCGTGAGCGAGCCGTTGATTTATTTAGCTTGTACCGAGTTTGGGATACAGAGGAAAATACAGGGGTACTGGTATACGTTAACGTTTGCGAGCATAGCTTAGAGATTGTGGCCGATAGAGGGATTAATACTCATGTTAGTCCGACAGTTTGGCAGGCTATGTGTGATAAAGCGGTAGCAGGTATGGCCAAAGGCAATATAGAACAAAGCTTGCTAGATTTATTAGATGAAATCGGCCTACTGCTAAAACAGCATTACTACTTAGAGCACGATCCAGAAGGTAACGAGCTTTCGGACACTGTGGTGTTTTTAAAATAAAATTGTCTTTTAAAATAAACAGTGGCATTGTCCCGGTAATCACCCCAAAAAACTATAAAAAAAAGCTAGGCTTTATCTCAAAGCCTAGCTTTTTTTTATCAGCTTTTTATTAGCTTTTTTTATATCCATTCAACTCTATTGCAGTAAAGCAGTAGATATATTAGGCAATACTTCGCCAGCTTTGCCTGCTAACACCACATCGATTAATGGATTTTGAGTCGGATGTAAGTTGATTTCAATTAACTTGGCCCCCTGACTTTTTGCCAGTTGTGACAAACCAGCCGCCGGATAAACTAAGCTTGAAGTACCGATACTTACAAAAACATCACAGTCTGCTGAGGCCTGTTCAGCATACTGCCAGGCACCCGCTGGCAACATTTCACCAAACCAAACAATGTCAGGTCGGATATAGGAGCCACATTCAGCGCAGTTAATGAGAGCATCTTGACTATAATCGATCTCATCCTCGTACGCTGTTTCGCATTGGCTGCATTTGTTTTTCCATAAATGGCCATGCAAATGAGTGACCTGACTGCCTGCTTGCTCATGAAGGTCGTCTACGTTCTGGGTAATGAGGCTTAGAGTCTTACCTTGCTGCTTTGCCCATTGTTGTAATGCGGCTAAAGCGTGATGAGCAGGGTTGGGCTGTTTGTCTTTAACCAGGTTGCGTCGCCATTGATACCAGGACCAAACCATCTCAGGGTCACGCTCAAAGGCATCAATACTTGCTAAATCTTCTGCCCTAAAGTTCTCCCAAAGTCCAGTTTGTTTGTCCCGGAAGGTAGGAATACCGCTTTCTGCAGAGATACCTGCCCCAGTTAAGATACAGATATGCTTCGCATTTTGAAGTAGAGTAACGGCTTGTTGTATATCATTGGTCATAAAACACCTATATAAACTTGGGTTTGTGTATCATAATATACTATTAATAATAGGAGGACGTATGAATCAGACTTTTAGTGGCACGGTGTTGCTCGGAGCAGTACTCTTATGTGCTCTGGTATTGTTCGTTATTGGCTTGGTTATGAAGCCCAAGACAGCAGCTAAGGGGCTTCATAAAGCTGCCAACCATAAAATGAATTTAAACAAAGCTAAGCCTAAGTTTAATAGTAAGGCTGGAAGCTTTGGCAAAGCATCCAATGAACAACTATTAAAGCTAAAAAAGCTAATTAGTAAGAATTTCCCAGATTTTACAGCTTTAATGCGTGAGCATCATTTGGTATTAGAAAGAAATGCTAAAAAGGTAGCTTTACTAACGTTAGATGTCAATGCTGCCCTAGGGCGTCGCCGTTTGGGTGAAGTTACGGTTATTAACTTTCATAAGCTTCCAAGTGTGGAGGAGCTAAGAATAGAACTAAGTGGCGTATAGCTCTGGGCTGTTAACCCTTGTAATAATAAAGTAAACTGGATGTTTTGAATCGTGTGAGGCTCATTTACTGAGCTCATTCTAGTTTTTCATTGTTATTTTTATTCATTAAACTTACAGGCTCACGTTACTATGCGATGGCAACAAGAAAAAACTCTACAGGATGTTGAGTTAAGGGCAGAAAGCAGACCAGATACTGGTTTTCTATCTTGGTCCAACTATATAAAAAAACACAGGGAGGATCCCAATAAAAGATACCAAGTCGCTCAACAGTTTTTACCTTGGCCCATCGGTTTTAAAGAATCTGTACTTGCTCTTAGAGCTATAATTCGGGATAAAAGCAAAGCCCATTTGGATTATAAGTCTGATCTGTTGTCGCTATATCATCTTGCGGCTTGGGAGTCTTTTTGTCCAAAACAGTGTGAAAGCCTTGATGATCCTGCTTTTAAAGTATTTGAACAAATCCCTGGTGGGTTAGTAGCTGGTTTGCCAGTCGATTACCAGCAGTTAGGCTATCAACAACTAAAGTTGGTAACCAAAACCGATGCCAAAATGCTAGTCGAACTATATGGTGAACCAAAGCAGCACAGCAGCTTAAATCAGTTATATACAGAAGTTTGGCAAAGAGCCGAACAAGATTACCTTCACCGCTTACAGCGGAGCCAATTTGTTGAGCAGGGCGACAACCAGCCCAAAGCAGATGCAAGTATCGTAACGCCACAATATGGGCTAAGTAGCGCTTCCAAAAAATATGATATTAACGGTCAACCAATTGTCTCAGAAAAACTTCCTTCTAAAGCAGAGCAGCACATCAAGGCCAGAATAAAGTCTAGCCAAAAAGTGGCACAAGAGACGAAAAAGTCAGATAGATATTCAGCTTTAGTTGCTCGAGGTAAACAGTTTTCTGGATTGGCTATTCAAGCTTTAAGAGACAGAGCTTTAATTAAAGAGAGGGTATTGGGGAGTTCCCTAAACAATATCAAACATACCCTAGCGAACAAAAAAATGGTGGTTGTTTTGGGAGCCAGCTGTTTGGTAATAACTAGAAAGCTGCGTTCTCACAATCGCAATAAGTAGCTCACAGTAACAAACAGGAGCCTTGCTTTATTTTTTAGCTGGTTTGTTTTTTTTGTTTTATGGGGATTTTTATTTTACGCAGGTAGCAATAAAGCGGATGAGAATAAATAAGAATAAAAAGTAATGCAAAAAGTGGTGCGCTTGGCGGGAATCGAACCCACGACCCTCGGCTTCGGAAACCGATACTCTATCCAACTGAGCTACAAGCGCATATTTTGGCAATAGTGAGTAAATTTCATCTATCTAACTCAAGAATAATCCTTCGAGATGTTGATGATAACCGGACTCAAGCTGGCTAGTCTAGCAAAATCCATCAAAAAAACCAACGTTATCACGCTTAATAAATGACAAAGCCTACGAAAATTTGATACATTAGGCACCATTCGTAATAATTGGGTAACTTAATAAGGCCAAAAATAGCCTTTTGTCGTAAGAGTCACCATTGAAACATGGCTTTTAACCCCCTTTTCCCATTATAATATTGGGGAAAAGAATTTATTACTGGTTTTATATTAAAAAGTTAAAACAATTCACTCAATCATACACGACGTCTTGAAGCTGCTTAGCCATTATTTAGCAATAGCCGATCAGAGATGTCGCTCTAAAAAGAGATTGTGACGCATGAAAAAAATCGTGATGTTATCCGCCGCCGCCATCCTTGGTTTATCAGGTATTTCTTTAAGCCAAGCTGAAGACGTCATTGATCCAGCTGCGAAAACAACAGAAGTAGCTGCTGAGACTACTGATGCACCAGCTGATGCTGCTGAAGCCCCAGCAGATGCCGAGGCCACTGACGCTGAAGCTGAGGCTGGTGCCGAAGCTGCAGCACCTGCAGAGCCAGTGGAAGAAGAGCCTATTCCTGAAGATACCCCTCAAGTTAAGAAGCTAATTGCTTTGTATCCAAAGCTTGTTGAGCGTATTCAGCCTTACGGTAAAGTTTGCTTTGAAGGTGATGACAACTGTGATATCACTTTAACTGCCTCAAGTACTGGTGTTGAAGGTGAAGTTCGTGATGGTAAAGCAGTTTATGATGCCATTTGTCAAACTTGTCATGGCAGCGGTGTATTAGGTGCGCCTAAGTTTGGTGATGCAGGCGCATGGGGTCCTCGTATAGCACAAGGTACAAACACTTTGTATGATCACGCGATCAATGGACTTAATGCTATGCCAGCTCGTGGTGGTGCAGACATCCCAGATGAAGAAGTTCAAAACGCAGTTGATTATATGGTTGAACAGTCTAGCTAATCGCTGAAGACTGAGTCGCTTTAATCACGGCTATTTGCAAGAATCTAAGCTGATTAGTGCTCGAAGTGACGCTTGGGCTACGATCTTTGGATGCAATAGCTTATAACGAAGACGCTTACTGTAAAGTGAGCGTCTTTTGTTGTTTCAATGATTGATTAATATTATCAATGCCTATGTTTGTTTCAAGGTGGGTTTAAGAATAGATTTTCGGCACCATATATAGCAATTATCATCCTCACTATAAAAGCTAATAAAGATGTGAATTTATGACTAATACAACGCCTGCATTACAGATTAATAATTTATCCAAAGTCTATGGCAATGGTTTTACTGCCTTAAAGAATGTGAATCTAACTGTACCTCAAGGCGGTTTTTTTGCTTTACTAGGGCCGAATGGTGCTGGTAAATCAACCATGATTGGTATTATTAGTTCGTTATTTAAGCCTACTGAAGGGAGTGTTCAAATATTTGGCACTGACTTATTACAAAACCCTTCAATTGCCAAGCAGTATTTAGGTATCGTTCCGCAAGAGTTTAACTTTAACCAGTTCGAGAAGGTTGAAGACATCTTAATTACTCAGGCGGGTTACTTCGGTATTCCTGCTAAAGAGGTTAGACCAAGAGCCAAAAAGTTGTTGACTGCTCTGGGGCTTTGGGACAAACGTAATAATAAAGCCCGTGAACTCTCAGGCGGTATGAAACGCCGCCTAATGATTGCTCGGGCACTAATCCATAAGCCTAAGCTTCTTATCTTGGATGAGCCTACTGCAGGGGTAGACATTGAGCTGCGACGCTCAATGTGGGAGTTTATGCAGCAAATTAATGAAGAAGAAAAAACCACCATTATTTTGACCACCCATTACCTTGAAGAAGCAGAGCAGCTGTGCCGTTATATCGCCATTTTAGACCATGGTGAAATTCGCATTAATACTGAAATGAAAGAGCTGCTAACCCAGTTGTCTATTGAAACCTTTATATTAGATTTCAAACAACCTGTGTCTGGTGAAGTGTCTATTAGCGGTATCACCTCTTATTCTCAGCTTGACAATCAAACCCTTGAGGTTACCTTGACAGAAGATGAGTCATTAAACGGGGTGTTCCAACAATTAACACAGCAAGGCGTTGAAGTGTCAAGTATGCGCAATAAAGCCAACCGCTTGGAAGAACTATTTATGCGTCTGGTAGAACAAGGTGTCCAAAGCAAAGATAGTATGAAGGAGGCTGGACTATGAGCAATATCAATAAACAATCTGTTAATAATGCACCAAACAATGATGGCTTAACTTTTGCTCAAAAGTGGGTTGCCTTTCGTACTATCTTGATAAAAGAAATTCGTCGTATTTTACGTATTTGGCCACAAACTCTGTTGCCTCCCGTAATTACCATGAGTTTGTATTTTATTATTTTCGGTAAAATGATCGGCTCACGTGTGGGAGAAATGGGCGGTGTGCCTTACATGCAGTTCATTGTGCCGGGTCTAATTATGATGTCGGTTATTACCAACAGTTACTCCAACGTGGTTTCAAGCTTCTTTAGTGCCAAGTTCACCTCCAGTATTGAAGAGCTATTGGTATCTCCGGTCTCCAAACACTCCATATTGATTGGCTATATTGGAGGCGGTGTATTTCGGGGGCTAATGATTGCAATTATTGTGTCTATCGTGGCTCAGTTCTTTACTGAGTTAGGTATCGAACACTTCTTTATCATGGTGTTTACCGTATTGGGAACCTCTATTTTATTCTCATTGGGCGGTTTTATTAACGCAGTATTTGCCCGCTCATTTGATGATATTTCGATTATTCCAAGCTTTGTGTTGACTCCATTGACTTACTTGGGCGGGGTATTTTATTCATTAGAGAATTTGTCTCCATTTTGGCAAAACATTTCGCTATTGAACCCAATTGTTTATATGGTCAACTCATTCCGCTACGGTATCCTGGGTTATTCTGATGTGAATGTTTGGTACTCAATGGCCGCGATATTTGTATTCTGTGCGATTTTTTATGTCATTGCTTATCGTCTACTGGATAACGGTTCACGCTTGAGACTGTAATACTTTAATTTTATATTTAGGATAGGACTTACTTATGAGTATTCATGGTGTATTAGGGGAGAGCACCAGCTACCCAAAAACTTATCAACCAGATACCTTGTATGCAATCCCACGCTCAATGGGCCGCAAAGAAATTAATTGGCAAGATGATAATTTACAGGTTGGGGTAGACTGGTGGCATGCCTTTGAAGTGTCTTGGCTGAATTCCAAAGGCATTTCACAGATGGCGATTGCCCGCTTTGGCATACCCGCCAGCTCGCCCAACATCGTTGAGTCCAAGTCTCTTAAGCTGTATTTAAATAGCCTGAACTTTACTGAGTTTGAAAGTTGGCAAACAGTAGAGCAAACCATAGCAAAAGACCTAGCAGCCTGTGTTGGAGCCGAAGTTCAAGTCTCGCTATTCGAGCTGGATGCCATTAGCTCTGGCCGTGATGCTGACTCAGGTTTTTTAATTGCTCACCCTCAAGGTAAGTGTATCGATCAGGCATTAGATAACTTACAAGGCAAAGTTGAACTGGTTGAGCATCCCGATGCTACGCTATTGGCAGAGGATGCAGATTCTAAGCCCTCGCTTGACCAAGCAGAGATAGAGTATCAACTGTACTCAAACCTACTGCGTAGCAATTGTCCGGTAACCAATCAGCCAGACTGGGGTACTTTAGCGATTGATATCACCACTTCACAGGATATTGATGAAGCAAAGTTACTAACCTATATTCTTAGTTTCCGTCAGCACAATGGCTTTCATGAGCAGTGTGTGGAGCAAATATTTGCCGATCTAAGCCAAAGATATAGCCCTTCAAAGTTAATGGTTCGTGCTTGGTATACTCGTCGTGGCGGCATTGATATTAATCCTTGCCGAGTTAGCGATAGCCGCTTATTGCCGAAGCCAAGTCGTTTGGTACGTCAGTAGTAGCGGCTTACCCCAAGACCCAAGAGTGAATCACTCTTGGGTTTTTTATGTCCAAATATTTATCATTTAATTTCAATTGATTAAATTAGGTATGGTGTCGTATTAATTAAATTTAGTTGACATAACTAGCAAAACAACGGATTATAGAATCATGATTAGTCGGTTAGCCTTCTCTATTGAGTGGGTTAACTAAAAAGTAGCAACTATTGTTGGATTACCATTCGCTCTAGGGTGGCTTCTTTTGATGTGATGAATTAGACAGTTTGTTTTTACTGTTATTAGTTCAGGGACTTATCGGTCTACAGCGACTAAGTAATCATTCTGAATAGCAGTCATAGTCTTATGGTGGCTTCAGTTTGATGAGTATATTCTTTATACTCTTTAACCCGATTTGTATGTTTCAATAGTGGCATTTAACTATGCAGCTTTGAGTCAATAGCACACCAATCTTGTTAAATTCTTAAAAATGCTCTTATTAATCTAATAAGACATTGCTTTGTTAAGCGTCGTTTCGTCACCGTATTTTCAAGATCCCATATCACATGGCTAATGCCTGTTGGTATTTTTTGTCGTGTCTGTAGGGTTATTTAATTTTATGGATATGAGCTGTAAATTATGAATAAAATGAAAGTTTGAATAGAGTTAAAAGTAGCTCAATAATCTTTTAACGGACTATTTAAAGTATTAGGTGCATACAATGAGTATGCTTTGCTGACCAGCAAATTTTATTACAAAAGCCTTATCACATCCCGCAATAAAATAGGTGATGACAGTGACTCAAACAACCCAAAGCCCTAATATGACAGGGCATACCCAAACCGCACACGCTGCCATTAACTTTGGTAAAAAGCGTGAACTTCTAGAAAATGGCGATGGGCCAATCATGCTCTCAGGCGGTGAAATGCTTGTCCAGTCATTAATTGACGAGGGCGTCGAGTATATTTTTGGTTATCCAGGTGGTGCCGTTCTACATATTTATGATGCTATCTTTAAACAAGATGCCATTGAGCATATTTTGGTACGTCATGAACAAGCGGCAGGTCACATGGCAGATGCCTACTCACGTCGTACTGGAAAAACCGGCGTAGTACTAGCGACTTCAGGCCCTGGTGCAACCAATACCGTAACTGCCATCGCTACTGCGTTTATGGATTCAATTCCAATGGTTGTTATTTCAGGTCAGGTACCTAAGCACTTAATTGGTGATGATGCGTTCCAAGAAACAGACATGGTTGGGGTTTCTCGTCCTATCGTTAAACACAGCTTCCAAGTACGTCATGCCAGTGAAATCCCTGAAATTATCAAAAAAGCATTCTATATTGCTCAGTCTGGCCGTCCAGGTCCAGTCGTTATTGATATTCCAAAAGACACCACTGCGCCGCACGAGAAATTTGAATACAATTATCCAGAATCAGTAAATCTGCGCTCCTATCAGCCTTCTGTAAAAGGCCATAGTGGACAGATTAAAAAAGCGATTGAAACTCTATTGTCAGCCAAGCGCCCAATTTTATATTCAGGTGGCGGTGTTATCTTGGGTAATGCTCATGAAGAGTTAACCAAACTGGCGCATCAATTGAATTTACCAGTTACCAATACGTTAATGGGATTAGGCGCTTTCCCAGGATCTGATCGTCAGTTCGTAGGTATGCTAGGTATGCATGGTACTTATGAAGCTAACATGACCATGCATCACGCCGATGTTATTTTGGCAGTGGGCGCGCGTTTTGATGACCGCGTAACCAATGATGTGAAGAAGTTCTGTCCTAGTGCGACCATCATTCATATTGACATTGATCCTGCTTCAATTTCAAAAACCATTAATGCCGATATTCCAATCGTAGGTGATGTAAAGTCAGTATTAACCGATATGCTTCAGCTGCTTGAGGGTGATGATAAACAGTTGGATCAACCTGCCTTACTAGACTGGTGGTCACAGATTGATGAATGGCGCAAGCGTCATGGTTTACGTTATGACACCAGTACTGACAATGGTATGAAGCCACAATCTGTGGTAGAAAAATTATATGAAGTGACCAACGGTAATGCCATTATTACCAGTGACGTAGGTCAGCACCAGATGTTTGCTGCACTTTATTACAAGTACAATGAACCGCGCCAGTGGTTGAACTCAGGTGGTTTAGGAACCATGGGTGTAGGCTTGCCATATGCAATGGCTGCCAAGTTAGTAGAGCCTGAGCGTGATGTGGTCTGTATTACCGGTGAAGGGTCGATTCAGATGAACATTCAAGAGCTATCTACTTGTTTCCAGTATGGGTTGCCGGTTAAAATTTTATGCCTAAACAATGCTCAGTTGGGTATGGTTAAACAGTGGCAGGATATGCTATATGAAGGCCGTCATGCGTCTTCTTACATGGAGTCGTTACCTGACTTCGTTAAGCTTGCAGAGAGTTATGGCCATGTTGGTATCAAAATTACTGATCCAGCCAAGTTAGATGAGCAACTGGCTGAAGCAATGGCAATGAAAGACAAACTTGTATTTATTGATGTTTACGTGGATCGTAATGAGCACGTATATCCAATGCAAGTTGCAGGACAGTCTATGCGCGATATGTGGTTATCTAAGGGGGAGCGTACCTAATGCAACACTTAATCTCTGTACTAATGGAAAACGAAGCTGGGTCGCTATCACGTCTGGTTGGATTGTTTTCACAGCGTGGCTACAACATTGAAACTCTAAACGTGGCCCCTACCGAAGACGAGACGATTTCACGTTTGACTTTGACCACCAACGCCAGCGCCGACAAAATTGAACAAATCACTAAGCATTTGCACAAGCTAATCGAAGTGGTTAAAGTAATTGATTTAACAAGCAATGCGCACGTAGAGCGTGAATTAATGTTAATTAAAGTACGAGCTACCGGCAGCGCTCGAGCGGAAGTTAAGCGCAGTGCAGACATATTCCGTGCTCAAATCGTGGATGTCACCTCAAGCCTTTATACCATTCAAATTGTTGGTGATGAAGCTAAGCTTGACGGCTTTATCGAAGTTATCGGCCGTGACCGTATCTTAGAAGTGGTTCGCTCAGGTGTGATTGGTATCTTACGTGGTGAGCGTACTCTTAGCCTGTAGTTTTATTTGGCAGTAGTTTTGTTTGTGAAATATATTTTGTAATGGCTCAAGCACTTGTCAGTTACGGTTTAACTGGTTAGTTTTAGTTTAAATAGTTGCTTTCAAGGCTTGAGCTAATCGAAAAGTTGTAAAAATTAACAAGTTGAATTTCAACACCACTCTCTATTTTCAAAACCATTTGAAAGTATTTAAAAGGACTAAATTATGAACGTTTATTACGATAAAGATTGTGACTTATCAATCATTCAGGGCAAAAAAGTAGCTATTATTGGTTATGGTTCACAAGGTCATGCCCATGCGCTTAACCTTCAAGACTCAGGTGTTGATGTAATTGTAGGTCTACGTGCTGATTCAGGCTCATGGAAAAAAGCTGAGAATGCTGGTCTAAAAGTAGCCGAAGTTGCAGAAGCGGTACAATCAGCTGAAGTGGTTATGATTCTAACGCCAGATGAGTTCCAAAAATCTTTATACGAAGACGTTATTGAGCCAAACATTAAAGAAGGCGCAACCCTAGCATTTGCTCATGGTTTCTCTATCCACTATAACCAAGTCGTGCCACGTAAAGACCTAGACGTTATTATGGTTGCTCCAAAGGCGCCAGGTCACACAGTACGTTCTGAGTTTGTTAAAGGTGGTGGTATCCCTGATCTAATCGCTATCTACCAAGATGCTTCAGGTCAAGCTAAGCAAGTTGCTCTATCTTACGCAGCTGGTGTTGGCGGTGGTCGTTCAGGTATTATTGAAACCACTTTCAAAGATGAGACTGAAACTGACTTATTTGGTGAGCAAGCGGTACTTTGTGGTGGTGCAGTAGAGCTGGTTAAAATGGGCTTTGAAACCTTAACTGAAGCTGGTTATGCCCCAGAGATGGCTTACTTTGAGTGCTTACATGAGCTGAAGCTTATCGTAGACTTAATGTATGAAGGCGGTATCGCTGATATGAACTACTCAATCAGTAACAACGCTGAATACGGTGAGTACGTGACTGGCCCTGAAGTTATCAACGAGCAATCACGTGAAGCCATGCGCAATGCTCTAAAACGTATTCAGTCAGGTGAATATGCGAAGATGTTCATCAACGAAGGGGCTACTAACTATCCTTCAATGACTGCTCGTCGTCGTAACAATGCTGACCATGAAATCGAAAAAACAGGCGCTAAGCTACGTGCTATGATGCCTTGGATTGGTGGTAACAAAATCATCGATAAAGAGAAGAACTAATTTTAGTTTTTAGTTATTAGTGCTAGTTATGCGTGTGTAACAGTCATCATAGCTTATGTGTTAAACAGTGATGAGGTTAGCAGAGCTAGTATTAATTAAGGCTCATGTGTCTTAGACGCATGAGCTTTTTTGATGCTAACTATTTTTTGATGCTAACTATTTTTTGATGCTA
>NZ_JMKP01000024.1:24748-43459 GCF_000685805.1 Psychrobacter phenylpyruvicus DSM 7000 = NBRC 102152
TTTTTTGATGCTAACTATTTTTTGATGCTAACTATTTTTTGATGCTAGAGCTATGCCTCTTGAAGCAGTAAAAAAAAGCGCTATATAGTATCTAATGTGTACAGTACCTAATAGCTAATAGCTAATAGTAATCAATAGTAGCGAATAGTAAAAACCGAAATAACAGAAAACAAAAAAGGACCGACTTAGATTATGGATACCCAGTGGCTTGCTAATATTAATCCTCCTTCTATATATATAGCCCTAAGTGCAGGGGTGGCAGCGTTGATCTGGATAGAGGGGCAAATGCTTAAAAAAACTGAGGGTAAGCTACCAAAATCAAAGTTTTTCAAGGCAAGCTCGTTAATTGATACGCTTTGGTTATTTGTCTCAATTGCGGTCGTTTACCTGTTAGATTTTAAGTCTATTGAGATGGCAGTACCGGTAGCCTACTGGATTTATGCGCTATCTGGTTGGGTGTATGGTAGTCGCTTATTGAAACGCTCTGGATTGCCAGCTAGCCCTGAAGAGCTGGTTATTCCTAAGCCCTATATAGCTTTCAGTCAGTCATTTGCCACCACCTTTTTGGCTTTATGTGTCTTTGTATTACTATATTCTAAGCCCATTGGTTAGCGGTAATTTACATTATTTACATCAAACCAACCAAAACTTCAGATATTGTTAGGACAAGCGGTTTAAAGCTGTTATACTATTCCTTAGTAAGTAAGTTACTTTTTGAATGAATAGCACAGCTACTGATTCAAACATGACTGCATTTAATCGTAGAAGTGTAATTTAAGTGGCTATTTATTAGAGTGATGATTAGTCAACATTCTAATCAATACTACTCGACTTGCGTTTTCTACCGGCTCGTTATCTACCCACCTAGAGTAGAACAAGTCTGTTAAAAGCACCATGACTATAGTTAAATCAATTTTATATTAGGAAAAGTTATGTCAGAACGTGTACAAGGTACTGTTAAGTGGTTCAACGAAGCTAAAGGTTTTGGTTTCATCGCACAAGACGATGGTGGTCAAGACGTATTTGCTCATTACAGTGCTATTCAAGGCAGCGGTTTCAAAACCCTAGCCGAAGGTCAAAAAGTTACTTTCGTATTAGGCCAAGGCCAAAAAGGCCCACAAGCTGAACAAATCGAATCAGCTGAATAATTTATTGTAGGCTTTGACCTACAAAGAAGCGTGAATCATCTAAAAAGATGATACTGCTATAAAAAGACAACCAACGGTTGTCTTTTTTTTGGCCAGAAATTACTAACACAACTTAGTGCTTGCTACCTATTTCACCTAAAATGAAAACAATAGCAGCGCTGCTAGCGATAAAAAATAAAAATTCTAGATAAAAATCAACAAATATTGAAAAAATTTATGACCCTTTATTCACGTCAACGGCTTGACCTAATTGGGTTGCTCACGCAATATAAGGGTCGTTTGATAAGAAATCTTTATTTGTAGCATACTGAAACCAAAAAAAAGTTGTTCAATACTTTTTGGTATAAATACTCTTTTTGGTTTAGTAGAGTTGATAAGGGATGAATTAACTGACCTAAATAGGGAATAAAATCTGTTAATTAAATCCTACAAATTGTTATATATATTGGCCCCTATATTGGCTAAGATATATAAGAATTAATTTTTAAGTGCGAGATAAGATATACTTTGCACTTAGTTTGAAATCGTAAGTTTAATTATTCATAACATTAATAAACGAGGAACGTATGAAAGCATTAGTCGCTGTTAAGCGTGTGATTGACTATAACGTAAAAGTTCGCGTTAAAGCCGATAATTCTGGCGTTGATTTAAGCAACACTAAAATGTCAATCAACCCATTTTGTGAAATCGCTGTTGAAGAGGCGGTACGTCTAAAAGAAGCGGGCGTAGTTGACGAAATTATTGTTGCTTCAATTGGTCCTAAAGAAGCTCAAGAGCAGATTCGTGCTGCTTTAGCATTAGGCGCGGACCGTGGTATTTTGGTTCAGACTGATGACAAAGCATATCCTCTACAAGTTGCTAAAATCCTTAAAGGTATCGCTGAACAAGAAGGTACAGACATTATCTTACTTGGTAAACAAGCCATTGATGATGATAACAACCAAACCGGTCAGATGCTTGCTGCATTAATGGGCATCGGTCAAGGTACCTTTGCCTCAGAAGTTAAAGTAGAAGGCGATAAAGTAAACGTTACTCGTGAGATTGACGGTGGTCTACAAACTGTTGCGCTACCATTGCCTGCAGTAATCACTACTGACTTACGTCTAAACGAACCACGTTATGCAAAACTTCCAAACATCATGAAAGCTAAGAAGAAACCACTTGATGAAAAAACACCAGCAGATTTCGGTGTAGATATGGCTTCTAAGCAAGAAATTGTGAAAGTAACTCCACCAGCTGAGCGTTCTGCAGGTGTTAAAGTTGGTTCAGTGGATGAGCTAATTGACAAACTAAAAAATGAAGCAAAAGTTCTTTAATATTTGAACTTAACTTCTGATAAATTTGATTAGTTTTGTTGGTTGTCAGCCTGTCATAAAGCGAATTAAATTCAATTAGAGCTAGGATGACAGGCGATAAGGAACAGTTACCAAATCACAATCTTCTATAATTATTTGAAAGGATAATAATCTCATGGCAATTTTAGTATATGCAGAACATGATAATGCCGAGCTAAAAAAGGCAACTTTAAACACAGTTACCGCGGCAACTCAAATGGGCGGTGACGTTCATGTACTAGTAGCAGGTTCTGGCTGTAAGCCAGTAGCTGAGCAAGCCGCTAAAGTAGCAGGCGTTAGCAAAGTAATTTGTGTTGATAGCCCAGCTTATGAATACCAATTGGCTGAAAACGTTTCTTTATTAGTTAAAGATCTTGCTGGCGATTACAGCCATATCGTTGCACCAGCGACGACTAACGGTAAAAACTTCATGCCACGTGTGGCAGCTCTTTTAGACGTTAGCATGATTACTGATATCATGCAGGTAATCGACGCCAATACTTTTGAGCGTCCTATCTATGCGGGTAACGCTTTAGCGACTGTTAAAACTTCTGAAGACAAAGTATTAGTTACGGTTCGTACTACTGCGTTTGATGCTGCAGCTGCGGAAGGCGGCTCTGCTGAAATCCAAGAGTTAGATAACGCTCAAGATGCTGGCAAATCAAGCTTCGTTGGCGAAGAATTAGCGAAGTCTGATCGTCCAGAACTAACTTCTGCTGAAATCGTTGTATCTGGTGGCCGTGCATTAGCAAACGGTGAAAACTTCACTAAATACATTGAGCCATTAGCAGACAAGCTAGGCGCTGCTATCGGTGCTTCACGTGCCGCAGTTGACGCAGGTTATGTACCTAACGATATGCAGGTTGGTCAAACTGGTAAGATCGTTGCACCAAGCCTATATATCGCAGCCGGTATCTCTGGTGCTATCCAGCATTTAGCAGGTATGAAAGATTCTAAAGTTATCGTTGCTATCAACAACGATCCAGAAGCACCAATCGCAACAGTTGCTGATTACTTCTTAGAAGCAGACCTGTTTGACGCACTACCAGAATTAACTAGCAAGCTGTAAGTTATTTACGCCAAGATAGTTTCTCAGTAGTCAAAAGCCTTCAACCTAGGGTTGAGGGCTTTTTTAATGATTTTATATCCTCTTTTTTATTCTATATCCCTATACCTCTTTTAATCATAAATATTTAAATGAGCTTGGACCATGAAATACTTTGAACCTCCTAATATTTGCCACATTACCACTGTAGACTATGACCAGCACTTACTACGCCAAGTTGCTGAAATTGAGCAAATGCTGCAGTTAGATAATTGGAGTGAACAGCAGATTAGTCAGTTACTGCAGCAAGATATCAATCAGTGTTGGGGGGTTTTAGAGACTGACACGGCTCAGGATTCAGAGAGTAAGATAGTGGCTTATTGTATTATCAGTACTGTCTTTGAGGTGGCAGAAGTATTGCGCATAGGCACTCACCCAGATTATCAACGTCAAGGATTGGCCGCTGGTCTGCTGCAAGCTTTGATCAAAACTATGCCGCATAAACAATTAGAAAGAATCTTGTTAGAGGTACGGCAAGATAATGTAGCAGCTATCGCTTTATATAAAAGAATGGGTTTTGAGGTGATTCATGTGCGTAAAGGCTACTACTCTATACCTTCAAACGAGGGCAGTGGGGTAGGCACAGGGGAAGCCAAGTGTGATGCATTAATTATGCAATATGAGTTGACAGCCCAATAATGGCATGGCTTTATCTATAGCAGAGATTTACAATCAGAAAGAGTGTGCGGTTGAGGTATTAATTAAGCTCAGTACTTCATTGTAATCTGGAGTTTGCGAGAAATAAGTCCAATAGTTGTTTATTAATAATTCAATGGGAGCATAACCGGTTTTGTAGCTCATCTTTTTGACAGTAGGAATCCAAAAGCCCAAATACAGGTAATCTAAGCCCAAATTCTTAGCAGCTTCAATCTGAGTTAAGATACAAAATACCCCTAAGCTGCGAGAGTTATAGCTGGAGTCAGGTTCAAAGAAAGTGTAAATACTAGACAACCCATCACTTAACTGGTCAGTTACGGCCACTGCGATGAGCTTATTGTTGGGTTCTCTAACTTCCATAAATAAAGTATTTGTTGGACTATCTACCAAAAACTGCTCGAAAGTATGTAAGCTGGGCGGGTACATATCGCCATCGGCATGACGCCCAGAGATGTATTTTTGATACAAAGCATAGTGTTCTTGTGTGGCTTGGGTAGCAGCAACAAATTTAACGCTTACTTCACTATTACGATTGAGCACTTTGCGATAGCGCCGAGAAGGGCTGAATTCTTTTACCACCACTCTACTGGAGATGCACTGAGCACAGCGTGGGCAGTTTGGCCGATAAAAAGCATTACCGCTGCGTCTGAAGCCTTGAGTGCCTAGCTGAGTATAAAGTTCTGAATCGATACTTTGATTGGGCTCTAGCAGCAAAAATGTCAGCTGAGATACTTGGTCAGAAAGGTAGCTGCAAAGGCTAGGAGGAGAGAGGTTGAAGCTGTTTTGTTGCTGTAAATGCTCTCGGTATATTATGTTTTCACGGTGGACAGTATTGTCTGCGTAAGGATGCATCTCTGTTAATCCTTGCGGTTAGGTTGAGTGATACTGGGGGAGGGGGTGTTTAGTGTTGGGCTAGGTACCGGGACAATTGTGTTCGCAAGCTCGTTCACTAAATATTGGCTGTTAGCAAACAAAGACCACCGTAAACTTGGACGGGATACCCAGTCATTCAATCTAGCCAAAAAAAGCTGTCTTGGCATAATACCTGCCCCTAAGCTTTGTAAGTGGGGATTAGGCAGCTGACAATCTATCAGCTCAACGCCTGTATGTTGGCAAAAATTATTTAAAGCCCAGAAGGCAACTTTTGAGGCATTACTCTGACGATGAAACATCGATTCGCCAAAATAGATTTGGCCGATTTTTAGGCCATATAACCCGCCAATCAAACTTTGGTCATCCCAGACCTCAAAGCTGTGTGCATAACCAAGCTTATGAAGCTTAGTATAAGCTTTTATCATCTCTTCATGAATCCAAGTATCTTCGGCATAACTACGTGGTAAGCTGCAAGCGTGGATAACTTCTTCAAAGGCGGTGTTAACACTCCAGTGCCAGGCGCTGGCTTTAGCCAAGCGTTTTAAGGATTTACTGGGAACAAAGGATTTGGGCTCAAGTACGCAGCGCGGCTCAGGAGACCACCAAGCAATCGGCTCATCTTCATTAAACCAAGGGAATAGCCCTTGTGAATAAGCCGATAGTAGGGTGTCAGGAGCCAAATCAGCACCAATAGCTATCAGTCCTAAGCCTTCAGGATCTGCCTCATCAGGTTTTGGGAACAGGTAGTTACAGT
Source organism: Psychrobacter phenylpyruvicus DSM 7000 = NBRC 102152 (assembly GCF_000685805.1). GTDB lineage: Bacteria > Pseudomonadota > Gammaproteobacteria > Pseudomonadales > Moraxellaceae > Psychrobacter > Psychrobacter phenylpyruvicus. The sequence goes on from NZ_JMKP01000024.1 coordinate 30,620, forward strand.
CAAATAAAGCAGAGGTGGCATGTGAGTCTTGCCAACTTTGTGAGGCGGTGTTTGAAAGGCTTCGATTGTCTGAGGTCACAAAGTTTGTCCCATATCAAAAAAAAGGAATTTAGTAATTAAGCCGACTAAGATAGTACGATGAGCCTAGGACTTATTAAGTATAGCAATTAGTAAGTATATCAATTGCATAAGCATTGGCAATGATTAGGGTTTATTCACATCAAAAAAAAGTGCCAATCAATATTGATCGGCACTTTTATTGTTTTAGCTTCACTCATTACCGATTATCCATTAACCACTATTCATTATGGAGGATAAGTTATGGAGGCCAAGTTATGGAGGATAAGTTATGGGCGATGAGCTTAGGCTTGCTTATCTGCAGTCAAGGTTGAGGCGTAAGTATGATCCTTGGCATTGGCTTCATTAATTGAGTCAAGGTACTTCTCAGCGTCTAATGCTGCCATACAGCCAGTACCTGCTGAGGTAATGGCTTGACGATAGACATGATCTGCTACATCACCGGCCGCAAATACCCCTTCGATGCTGGTTTGGGTGGCATTACCTTGGGTACCACTATTAACGATTAAGTAGCCATCTTGCATATCTAGTTGGCCAGCAAACATGTCCGTGTTTGGCTTATGACCAATGGCCACAAACATACCCATTACGTCTAGCTGTTTGGTGCTGCCATCTTGTGTCGACTCGATAATGACACCGTTGACCCCCATTTCATCACCAATCACTTCTTTTACTTGGTGGTTCCATTCAATAGTGATGTTGCCATTTTTCACTTTTTCAAATAGCTTGTCTTGCAAGATTTTTTCGGAGCGTAAGCTGTCACGGCGGTGAACTAAGATAACCTCTTTAGCAATGTTTGATAGGTATAAGGCCTCTTCAACGGCTGTGTTACCACCACCGATAACTGCAACTTTTTGGTTTTTGTAGAAGAACCCATCACATGTGGCACAAGCAGACACGCCTAGGCCTCTAAATTTATTTTCTGACTCAAGACCTAAGTACTGAGCTGAAGCACCAGTAGCGATAATTAGGGCATCACAGGTATAAGTGCCGGCATTACCTTCTAGCTTGAAGGGGCGCTCGGTCAAAGTTACTGAGTTTATGTGATCATTGACGATTTCAGTACCAAAGCGTTCGGCGTGTTCTTTCATACGCACCATTAGATCAGGACCGGTTAAACCATGAGCATCACCTGGCCAGTTATCGACTTCTGTGGTTGTCGTTAGCTGTCCACCTACTTGCATACCAGAGATAATAACTGGATTTAAGTTGGCTCGCGCTGCATAGACTGCCGCTGAATATCCAGCAGGGCCTGACCCTAAAATAATCAATTTTTCGTGGCGAGCAGCATTGGTGTCTTGTGTCATGTTTTTTCCTTATAGTTTGGTGTGTTTTAGCTAATGGGGGCGTCAGTTGCATAAGGGCGTAAGTTCGAATAAGCGCAACTACAAATAACTGTCTATGCTAATGTCCCTTGTTATTGACGTTTGTATTTATAAGAATGGGGGCATTTGTTTACAATAGCAAATGAGTTTAAGTTATCATGTTTATTTATATGATAAATAAGCCAGTCAAGGCTCGAAAATACAACGTAATTTGCTATTATAGAGGATTATACAGGCTAGGCTAATATTTTTGCCAAATGGCTCCTATTCACAAACCACGAACGTCTATTTACTACCATAGCTAAGTTTCAAATGTTGGGAAAAATTAATGATAACGGCACACCATCTTTATACGCTTAAAAAAGTCACTTTCACCTTGCTTGCCGTCCTTTTGTCTGCATTTTTGTTCGTTATCTTGGTTACTTATACCCCCAACGATCCCAGCTGGTCGCGTATCAGTAGTGACATGGGGCAGGTGAGTAATATGGGTGGCTCCGTCGGTGCGTGGCTATCTGATTTGCTATATACCTTCTTGGGTTGGCCAGCTTGGTGGTTAATGGCATTTTTGGCATACGAGGCGATATGTCTTTGGTGGAGCCGTGACCAGGCTTTTGGTCCTTTACGAGCGATTTCTTATGTGTTTTTGGTATTAGCGAGCTGTGGGCTTACCGCTCTCACTCCGCAGCTTATAGGTTATAGCACTGACAATGGCGCTCGTTTTGGCGGTATTTTAGGAGCAGAAGTTGCCACCCGTCTGGCAAGCCTGTTGACTATATATGGGGCAGCGGTATTTTTGTTGGTGTTTAGTCTAATTACCGTCACCTTTGCCTTTGATATTCGTTGGAAGCGAGTATTCAAACAGCTATTTAGTCTGTCATGGCTCGGTAGTGGCATACAGCGAGACTCGGTAAAAAAAGAGCAGCTCGTTGACGACAGCCAAGATTTAACAGAAGAAGAGCTACTGGCTTCACAACAAGCATTGGATGAGACCGATAACTCTCAGACAGACTCCCCTTTATTTCAGCAGTTAAAGCTATCTTTGCCTGAGAGCTCTGAAGAACAAGACATTGATGCTCAGTTAGAGCAGCCTGACACTGTCCAGAAGTCGGATCCAGCTTTGAGTAATGTATTAGATGATTTCTTGGTCAATTCAGGACTGACTGAGAGTATCTTGGCATTACATGAGCAAGAAGCGCAGCAACAAACTGAGTCAGCAAAAGCGCAGCAAGCTCAAGCTGAAACCAGCCCGCAACCTTCTATGACTGTAGCCGCAAAAAAGCAAGAGCCAAGTTTTGCGTGGAATGATCAAGATGTAATTAATGAGCTGCTTGATGAGCAAGCTTTACCAGAGGTTGTGGCCAATAATCCTGAAGCCTCCTCATCTTCCGCAGTGCAATCAGAAGTCTCAGAAACACAGCCTACTAAACCAGCGGATGAGACTTTTGCTGAAACTACTGCTAAAGAAACAGCTCAAATTGAGTCAGTAGAAGAGACTATAGAGGACGTTGATGGTTTTGAAAGTATTGCAACCATTGAGTCTGAAACACAACAGTCAGAGACTGTAGCAGATATAGAGGTGGAAGCGGAAGAAGTAGAGCAGCCAGAGCCAATGGTAGCTGACATTGATGCTGTTGAGCAAGTTGATTTTGATACGCTAGATGAGCCGATCATCCAAGAAGAGTGGAGCACGCAACAAGATGACGCGCAACTTGAGCTTGATGAGGAAATAGATTTAACCCCAACCAACACCCCACCGTCTAATCCAAAAAAGCCGCATGAGCCTAGTAAAGAGGACAGCTCAGCACCAGCAAGGCCAACCATACGTTTTGCTACTCCAGAGGGGGATGCTAGTAATCATATCGAAGACATGGTACCTGACATTGACGATGAAATGGACGAGCAGGGGGAGGTCAGCCTTCCTGAGATTCATGATGACTCGGCCTTTGCTTCTAGCAGTCGTGCGATGCAGACTGCCAAGTATCGTGAAAGCCTATCACCGATTCCAGAGCTCTCTATTTTGGATAAGCCAGACCCAGATCGTAAGCCAAGCTATACCGAAGCTGAACTAAAGCAGCTGTCTGAGCTGTTGGAAATTAAATTGCAAGAATTTAATGTCAAAGCAGAAGTGGTGAATGCCATTCCTGGACCAGTGGTTACCCGCTTTGAAGTCGACTTAGCTGCGGGGGTGAAGGCCAGTAAGGTTACCGGTATTTCACGAGACTTAGCTCGCTCGTTATCCATGGCATCATTGCGTGTGGTAGAGGTTATTCCCGGTAAGCCATATATTGGTATTGAGGTGCCCAATAAAAAGCGTGAAATGGTGCGCTTGATTGAGCTGCTGCAGACCGAAGATTATAAGAATCCAAAAGCACAAATCAGTATGGCCATGGGTAAAGATATTGGGGGTAAACCTATTATCACTGACTTAGCACGTGCCCCGCATATGCTTGTCGCTGGTACTACTGGTTCAGGTAAGTCGGTATTGGTTAACGCCATGCTGCTATCTATGCTACTCAAATACAAACCGTCTGAGCTGCGCCTAATTTTAATTGACCCCAAACAGCTTGAACTGGCCAACTACAATGATATTCCTCATCTGCTGACCCCTGTGGTAACGGATATGAATGAGGCAGCCAGTAGCTTGGCTTGGTGTGTGGCCGAAATGGAGCGACGTTATCAGTTAATGAGCTTGCTTAAAGTGCGTAAGCTAAGTGAGTTTAACAAAAAAGTTATCGCTGCTGAAAAAGCAGGTAGACCGATGCTAGACCCATTATGGCGTCCCAATGATAGTGTCAGCATTGATAAAGCGCCTAAGCTTAAGACCCTACCGATGATTGTTATCGTAGCGGACGAATTCGCTGATATGATTATGCAGGTAGGTAAGCAGGCGGAAGAGTTGATTACCCGTTTGGCGCAAAAGTCTCGTGCGGCCGGTATTCACTTAATGCTAGCTACCCAGCGTCCGTCTGTGGATGTGATTACCGGTCTGATTAAAGCCAACATTCCGGTACGAGCTGCGTTACGGGTTAACTCAAAAGTGGACTCTCGTACTATCTTAGATGCAGGCGGCGCTGAGGATATGCTAGGTAACGGTGATATGCTGTTCTTAGGTCCAGGTCAAATTGAGCCGGATCGTGTGCATGGTGCTTATGTCAGTGACGAAGAGGTCAACCGAGTTTGTGATGCGTGGCGTGAGCGAGGGGCTCCTGATTATATTGATAATATGGCAAGCAACTTCGATTTAACCAGTCCTAGCAGTAGTGGCAGCGGTAATACCTCTGGAGAAGACGATGCACTCTATGATGAAGCAGTGGCCTTTGTGATGGAAACCCGCAAAGTATCTGCTTCAAGTATCCAGCGTAAATTTAGTATTGGCTACAACCGAGCTGCTCGTATTGTAGACTCTATGGAAGAGGCGGGTTTGGTTAGTGCTATGGGTAAAAGCGGTAAACGTGAGCTCTTGATGTAGCTCCGACATAAAGCTAGATATTCTTAGAGTCGGAGAGTTATCTGACCATAACATAGTGAGGATTTATCAATAAGGGAGGCTCAGCCTCCCTTTTTTTGTGGCAATTTTTTGGGTAATTTAAAAGCCGCTTAACAATCAATTTAACAGGTATTGAATTGTTTACACAATTAAACTAAAGTTAATAGTAGGTGGTGTTGATTAAGTATAAATTCATTATATAATAGCCTCATTAAAACGAAATACAGCTATAAAAATGAGGATTACCTATGAAAACTATCGTACATAAAGCCAATACTCGTGGTCATGCAGATCATGGCTGGTTAAAAAGCAAACATACTTTTAGCTTTGCAAACTACTATAATCCCGGTCGTATGGGATTTGGGGCATTACGTGTTATTAATGATGACCATGTAGAAGGGGGAATGGGTTTTGGTACTCACCCTCACCGTGATATGGAAATTATTTCAATTCCAACTGCGGGTAAATTGGCTCACAAAGACACTATTGGTACCAATGGTATTATTGAGAGTGGCGAGATCCAGGTCATGTCAGCTGGAACAGGGATTGCCCATAGTGAAATGAATGGCAATGCGGATGTACCGGTTAAATTTTTCCAAATTTGGGTTATGCCAAATAAACAAGGTGTCGAGCCACGTTATCAGCAGTTAAAAATTGATGACTTGCTAACACCAAACGAGTTTAGCCAAATCCTATCACCAAACCCTGATGATGCTGGTGTATGGATCCATCAAGATGCTTGGTTCCACATGGGTAATTTAGATAAAGGCGCGAGTGCCAGCTATGAGTTAAAAGGCAATCAGCACGGTGTCTATGCCTTTGTCATTGAGGGTAAGGTTAAAGTAGGTGATGAGGTATTAGATACTCGTGATGGTATGGGTATCATTGATACTAAAGGTTTCGATGTAGAAGCTTTAGAGGACTCTCGCGTGCTACTTATGGAAGTTCCTATGTAATACCGCCTTTGTAATAACAATAGCTAGACACTTGCTTTAAAAAAAAGCATAGAAAGCCAAGCCTTCGGGTTTGGCTTTTTTGTTGGCTTTGGTATAAGCTGTGTATTGATGAATCCTGATAACTGAGCAAGGAAGGCTATGTTTAAAGAATATCCACAATATGATGCCATCGGATTGGCAGAGCTTATCCAGTCAGGCGCTATTAGTGCCAAAGAAGCCTTAGAGGCCGCTATCCATCAGGCCAATAGCTTAAATCCTAAGCTAAATGCCATCATCCACCGCTTCGATGAGCGAGCATTTAATGCTGCTCAGCAAGGTTTAGCGCAGGGAATATTTACCGGCGTTCCCTATTTACTAAAAGATTTAAATTACTTGTTTGCTGACGAGCCTATCAAGATGGGCAGTCGCAGTGTACATATCGTGCCGGAGCAAGACAGCGAACTGGTTAAGCGCATGCGAGCTACTGGAGTCAACACCTTTGGTAAAACCAATACACCAGAGTTTGGCTTAATCATTACCACAGAGCCTAAGTCTTTTGGCCCCACCCATAACCCGTTTAAAAAAGGCTATAGCAGTGGTGGCTCATCAGGGGGCAGTGCAGCTGCGGTAAGTGCTGGTATTGTGCCTATAGCGGGTGGCGGCGATGGTGGTGGCTCAATTCGTTTCCCTTCTGCTTGGTGCGGCGTATTTGGTTTAAAGCCCAGCCGAGGTCGTAACCCCAGTGGTCCTATTTATGCCGAGGGCTGGGAAGGAGCTGTGGCAGATCACGTGATTACTCGTAGTGTGCGTGACAGCGCCGCTATGTTAGACGCGACTGCTGGCAGAGAAGTCGGTGCTGCCTTTGTGACCGATTCCTCTGATAAAGGCCGCTTTTTACAGGCTACGAAGACCCCTTGTAAACCTTTAAAGATTGCTTTAATGACAGAGCCATTATTTCCGGGCACTAAAGTAGATAAAGAAGTGTTGGCTGTGTTACAAAAAACAGGACGCCAACTTGAGGATATGGGGCATAAGGTAGAATATGCTGCGCCAAAGATTGATATTGATCGTATGTGGCGCGACTTCTTCACAGTGGTTTGTGCCCATACAGCCTACTTTATAGATGATTTGACCCTACGTTACGGAGCGCATCAAGTGGCAAATTTGGAGCCACAGACCCGAAATATGGCAATGATAGGGCGCTCACTAAGCGTGATGGATTTACTCAAAGCGAAGCAGGGCTGGCATGATGTTCAGTATCAAACAGGGCTTATTCTTGAACAGTACGACATGATTCTATGCCCTACGGTGCCCACTACTGCGGTGAAGCATGGGGTATTACCCCCTAGCCGAATTGATGAGCTACTACTGAATGTGACTGGCGTTATTGAAAAGGGAATCAATCTGGGTAAATGGATTTATAATTCAAGCTTGGTCGAGAAGCTAAGCGCACCTGTATTAAGCAAAATGGCCTTTACTACTTTGGGCAATATCACCGGATTACCAGCGATGTCTGTTCCCTTAGGTATGAGCAATAAGGGGTTACCGATTGGTATCCAGTTCATTGGACGTATGAATGATGAGGCGAGACTATTTGCTTTGGCAGCAGATTTTGAGCGGGCAGGATTATTTACTGATCCGGCTATATAAGCGGCTACCTACGTTTGGTTTCTTATTAGCCGAGTTAGGCAGGACAACATAAAAAGAGCCTATTACAATTAGGTAATAGGCTCTTTTTAGTTAGTTTCAGTACTTAAAACGCTATGATATTTATAGTGCTATATTAAAGCTAAATTTTATATTGAAAATGCACTAACAATTTTTTTGTTTATAAAGCTTGGTTAGGTTCTCACGGCGCAATTTTGCCGCATCAATTGCTTCTTCAGTATTGGCATAAGTACCGATTAGTGCTGGCCAAAATAATACAGCCGCTGCAACATTGGTACCTGTAACTTTACGGTCATCACGTGCTTCTTTTTCGAATTTCTCCGCTTCCGCAACTTCCTTGACAATTTGTGTACAAGATAAATTAGAATCACTAACCTTTGAGGTTTGCACAACGTGTGGTGTCGCACAGCCTTGAGCCAATAAAGCTAAAATACCTACTGCAATTAAACCCTTTTTCATAATTCTCTCATATTTGTACTAAAAATTAGGACATGTGAACTAAGAAAAATCAGCATGAGTAAGTTTTAGGTAGTTAATAAAGTGATTGTTCAGTTACAGTTATATTGTTTTGTTGCATAAATGTCAATATTTTTTAAGTTATACTTCAAAAAGTTGCTAATGTTACTTAATTGTTAGATTGGATACATTTAAGGAGAATACAGTTAAAGGGAAGATAGTTAAGGAGACTGCAAAAGCCGCTTTGCAAGGTTACTATCAGGGTTGTAATGTAAGTCACGGCATTCGCCAGTATTATCCCAGCGGATGGATATATGGAGATTCTTTTCTATTTCATTGCGATTATAATGTTTCTTCAGCATTATTTGCTCATGACAAAATACTTGAGCATTGGTTTGTTCTGAGTTGATTTTAGTCCAAATATTTTGCTGAGCGATATTGCTCTCTAGTTGATTTAATGTTTGTTCACTTGGATTGGTATAGGTTTTAGATAAAAGAATAAAGCCTTCGTATACGCCCTCATTCCTATAATAGCTACTGCTTTGCTGGTTCAGGTTGTTTGTAATATCATTCATAAGTCTTATCAGCTCTTCTTTACTTGGCTTTTCCCCTTTTACAGGTCTCGGAGTATATAAATCAGGGTTTTGCTTATTAAATTGGTAAACTGAATAGTACTTTAAGCCAATGATAGAGAGTACAAATAGCCCTACCAAGGTAACAAAAATGTCTTTTATTCTGGAGCCAATTGTTTTACTTTTAGAGTTCTGAGTAGACATGGTTATTCATCATTTTGGTTTATAACCTCAAACATTCAAAAGGCAATATAAATAGCTTTAGTAACCCTAAACCACCTCGCCACAAGCCTTACCACTAGCCCAAGCCCACTGAAAATTATAGCCGCCAAGCCAGCCCGTCACATCAAGCACCTCACCAATAAAATACAGATTCGGCTGTAGTTTACTTTCAAAAGTTTTGGAAGAAACCTCATCGGTATTGACTCCACCTCGAGTAACCTCAGCAGTGCGATAACCCTCGGTGCCGGAGGGCTTGATGGTCCAATTGTTTATTTTATCGCCAATAGTTATTAAAGCTTCATCTTTAATATTTGCCAGCTCTTTGTCCTTAAAGTCTGACCAGTGCAAATCTTGTAATGCTAATAACAGTTTTTTGGGGAAATATTCAGACAAGACGCTACGAATAAGCTGTTTTGGATGGTAAGCTTTTGCCTCAATTAATAACTCGCCAATATCGACATTGGGGACAAGATTAATATGGATAGATTCGCCCAGTTGCCAGTAGTTGGAGAGCTGCAACATCGCCGGCCCTGATAAGCCTCGGTGTGTGAATAACATAGGTCTTGGAAATGAAATGCGCTCGTTAAAGGCAATGACATCCAAGCTAATACCGGCCAGTGAAGCGATCATGTCACCGACTTTATCGGTAAAGGTAAAGGGGACTAAACCGGCTGAAGTAGCGATAATTTGATGCCCGAATTGCTGTGCTACCTCATAGCCAAAGCCGGTAGCGCCCATAGTGGGGATAGATAAGCCGCCGGTAGCGATGACCAAAGAGTGACAATAAATAGTTCCTTTTGAGGTTTCTACAATAAAGCCTTGATCACTGTCGTTAGCGAGAGGTTTAATCGCCACAATGTCAGTTTTTAATTGCACCTTGGCCCCAGCTTCAGCACACTCATCAAGTAATAAATTAAGGATATCCTTTGATGAGTTATCACAGAACAGTTGACTGTAATCACGTTCATGATAGGGGACACCATGCTTTTCAACCAGACCAATAAATTCCCAAGGATTATAGCGGGTCAAAGCTGATTTACAGAAGTGAGCATTTTCACCAATGAAGTTCTCAGGCTCTACCACATAGTTGGTAAAGTTACAGCGTCCGCCACCTGACATCAGAATTTTTTTCCCTGCTTTATTGGCATGATCAATAACCAGTACCGAACGACCTCGCTGAGCAGCAGTCATTGCACAGTACAAGCCTGAAGCTCCTGCGCCTATGATAAGGACATCAACGCTAGACTGAGCTTGGGCGATAGCTGAGCTTGTGCTTGAGTGTTGCTCATAAAGCTTAGTCGAAGTGATACTAGAGTCAGAGTGATTGGCAGCGTTTTGGGTCATGAAATCAGCTTTTATATATAATAATAATTGAAGATGGAGGGGTAAATAAGCAGCTAGTTAGGGTATTTAATAGCGGCAAAATAGGAGAATGCTAGGCTATTAAGCTTATGGCTAGGGTTAAAAAATCATAAATTTTTTAGGAGTTTAGAACAAATAATAGTTTACAATTGTATCAAAATCTAGTAAAACTATGAGAGTACTACAGTCATAGGGAAAGGACTGAGTGAGCGTATAATATCTCCTATCAGATGGAACTTATTAAGATTTAAGCAGTATATTTTGGCTTATACTCTTCAATAAACTCTTTCGCACACCTTCTATGGTGTTGAAACCAACCCTCTCTATCTTTTTCCTATCCTATTTTATCATGATAACAGCGCATAATATGTTTGCTGTTATGGCTATCAGTGAAGATCAGTGATTTCCAGGATGGATTCACAATAAAAAAAGGACTTTGTATTATGAAAAAGTTTTCAACCAGCTCTGAATTTGCGGCACAAGCCAATACCAACCCAGAAAAATACGCCGAGTTATATCAACAGTCTATTGAGTCTGAAGAAAGCAATGAGGCTTTTTGGGCCAAACGAGCGGAGTTGATTGATTGGATCAAAAAACCCACAAAAATCAAAGACATTAATTATGATCTTGATGATTTTCGAATTAAGTGGTTTGAGGACGGCGAATTAAACGTTTCAGTCAACTGTCTAGACCGTCATTTGGTCGACAATCCATATAAGCCGGCCATTATCTGGGAAGGGGATCACCCTTCATTACACAAAATCATCTCTTTTAAAGAGCTGCACTCAGAAGTGTGTCGCTTGGGCAATGCCATGCGCAAGATGGGCGTAGGTAAAGGGGATCGAGTAGCGCTATATCTGCCCATGGTGCCAGAAGCCGTGGTATCTATGTTGGCTTGTGCGCGTATTGGGGCTGTGCATACCGTAGTATTTGGTGGCTTCTCAGCTGAAAGTTTGGCCAGTCGTATCGTTGACAGCCAAGCGAAGCTAGTCATTACTGCTGATGAAGGGGTGCGCGGTAATCGATATAGTCCGCTGAAGACTAATGTAGATAGAGCTCTAGATGTTGATGGCACCGAGTGTGTCGAGAAGGTCATCGTGGTGCATCGCACCGGTAACTCAGTGCCAATGAGTGGTCGCCGCGATGTCTGGTATCACACGGTTATTGATAACTCAAATGAAGATTGCCCACCTGAGACTATGAATGCTGAAGACCCGTTATTTTTATTGTACACCTCGGGCTCTACCGGCAAGCCAAAAGGAGTGGTCCATAGCACAGGGGGCTACCTGACTTATGCACTTTCTACTTTTAGAGATGTGTTTGATGTCAAAGAAGATGACGTATTTTGGTGTACAGCGGATGTGGGCTGGATTACCGGTCACAGCTATGTTACCTATGGGCCTCTAGCCAACGGCACTACTACGGTTATGTTTGAAGGGGTTCCGCAGTACCCCACATGGGCACGTATTGGTCAAATCATTGATAAGCATGACGTTAGTATTTTGTACACCGCACCGACGGCCATTCGGGCAATGATGAAAGAGGGAGATGCTTTTGTTCGTGAGTCAAATCGAGAGAGTCTGCGTTTGTTAGGCACTGTGGGTGAGCCTATTAATCCTGAGGCTTGGGACTGGTACCACAGCGTAGTAGGTGAAGGGCGCTGTCCTATCGTCGATACTTGGTGGCAAACTGAGACAGGGGGTATCTTAATGGCTCCTTTACCAAATTCAGTAGACATGAAGCCAGGGGCTGCTATGAATCCGTTATATGGTATTAAGCCGGTTATCGTTGACTCTGAGGGAGTCGAGCTGGAAGATGCAGCAGCTGGCAACCTAATTATCAGTGGAGGGTGGCCAGGTCAGATGCGAACCATTTACGGCGATCATAAACGCTTCTTAGAGACCTACTATACAACCTATCCAGGCAGCTATTTTACTGGTGATGGGGCGATGCGTGATGAAGAAGGTCATTATTGGATTACCGGTCGTGTGGATGATGTACTGAACGTGTCTGGTCACCGTATTGGCACAGCAGAGATTGAGAGTGCTTTAGTGTCACACCCTGCTGCTGCTGAAACGGCCATTGTTGGTATGCCGCACGAATTAAAAGGTCAAGGTATCTGTGCTTATGTCATCTTAAGACATGGTGAGGAAGATAGCGAAAGATTACGCGGTGAACTAAATCGCCATGTACGGGCAGAAATAGGACCCATTGCTAACCTAGACGCTATTTATGTTGTGGAGGCTTTACCAAAGACTCGGTCAGGGAAGATTATGCGTCGTATCCTGCGTAAGCTGGCGGCAGGCGAGTTTGATGGTCTAGGAGATACCTCAACCTTGGCTGAGGCAAGTGTGGTTGATGACTTAATCAAAACCGTACAGTCAGCTTAGCTTTAATAAATCTAAACCTATGATTGAAACCACTGACTTATTGGGTCAGTGGTTTTTTTATACAATTAGTAGGTTACCCCACTCTCAACACTTTATTAGCAATTCAAACTGAAGAGGCGGGGTACCAAGTTTTTTATTAAAAAGAAAAAAGAAATTATGCGCCAGAATCTTACGCGTTAAACGATGAGACAAATGCCATAAATCTCTAGCACGTACTTTCTGTATATTAAAGCAGTCAGACAATTGACCAATAACAGTCTCAATATTACGTCGATAACGCATCAATCGATTAACATCAGACTTAGGTCTATTATCTGTCATATTGCGTCTTAGCGGTGTTTGCAA
>NZ_JMKP01000025.1 GCF_000685805.1 Psychrobacter phenylpyruvicus DSM 7000 = NBRC 102152
TATTTTAAGTTTTTTTAAAATAAAGCTTGCTTAAAGGTAATAAGGTCCCTATACTACATTCCTGCTTAAGAGAAACCCGCAGCAAATCATTACCTCGTAGTATTAGCATTAATCCTCCGTTTTAAGATTTACCGTAGTTGCTCAAGCGTTACCCGACCAAATAGGTCATTATGTTTTAAAATTAGGAAGATGAATATGTCAGATACTATCAAAGGTACAGTAAAGTGGTTTAACGAAGCTAAAGGTTTTGGCTTTATTGCTCCAGAAACTGGTCCAGACGTTTTTGCTCATTACAGCGAAATCGCAAGCTCAGGTTTCAAGACCTTAGCTGAAGGCCAAGAAGTTGAGTTCACAGTAACTCAAGGTGCTAAAGGCCCACAAGCCCACGGTATCACAGCTATCTAAATAGCGATGATGATTTAAAGTGATGATAATTTAAAAACATTACTTTAAATGAATCAAAAAAACGAGCCATTGGCTCGTTTTTTTTCGTCTGTACTTTCTCAAAGGTATTTACAGCTATTAAACTAGAAGTTATTCGCATTTCAATCGAGTAATGTAGGGGTTGTTTGTATTATAAATACACAAACTAATAGTCCAGGCTGTTATTATAGACACTATGGTTATATTATATAAAATTCGATGAATTCCCCAGTGTTTTAATCTAAGTGGCAGTATGTCTATAAACCTATTAAAAAAATTCCTCAATCCCAAAGTAGTTTTGGTACGTGGCACACTGTTTTTGTTGGCGCTATTTATATTTCTTCTCGCTATAAAAACGCTTTATACCATCACCCACACCATCAAGTTATCCGATGTTTTGGCAGCCATAGATCAGATTCCTAATGTAGATATCTTTTTAGCCTTACTCGTAGTAGCCTTTGGATATTTGGTTCTGACCCTATACGACAAGATTGCATTGAAGCACATGCATATTGATTTGCCCTTTAAAAAGGTAGCTTTTACTTCTTTCACCGCTTACGCCATTGGGCATACTATTGGGTTGGCTATTTTATCTGCCTCTGGAGTGCGCTTTAGAATGTATGGGGTAAATAAGGTAAAGGCGGAGAACATTGCCAATGTGGTTTGGTTGGTATCTATGGCTTTTACTTTTGGTATTACCACCTTGGTAGCCCTGTCGTTGACTTTACACCCTGAAGCGACAGTAACTATGATGGGACAGCTGGATATGCAGTTGTCTGAGCTGTCGATAGATATCCCAAATCTATTGCACAGTGCCTCAGTGATACGTGGCCTTGGTATTAGTCTACTGGCTATAGTAGTAGGTTTACTGGTTTGGTCGGGTAGGCAAGGTCGGCATATTCAAATACGCGGTTGGCGCTTTGATTTGCCTCCTGCAGCGATGATTATTAAACAAATTATCATCTCAATTATTGACTTGGCAAGTGTGGCATTTGTGCTATATCTATTGTTACCCCATGATGCTGGAATAGGTTATTTTACTGTCTTCTCAGCTTTTGTTCAGTCAATGATACTGGCAATTTTGAGTCATGTTCCAGGCGGATTAGGCGTCTTTGAGTTGACGATGATGGCATCATTGCCCACAGTAGATAAGACTTATTTGTTGGCAGTATTATTGGTGTTTAGACTGTTATATTATTTATTGCCATTCTTCTTAGCCCTGGTGTTTTTCTTTGGCCATGAGATTTGGCTGCGTTGGTTAAGAAAACCGTAATGCCCGTTTAATCTAATAGCTAGTGACTTATATCTAGTAAAAAACAAAAACAGGCAGCTTAATTTAAGCTGCCTGTTTTATTATGTCTGTTTTTATAGCGTTATTATTGCTTAGTCCCAAGCGGTCATCACTTACTCAGCTAAAGTGTTGGTACTATGATTGCCTTGGTCAGATGCATTTTTTACTGGGATGGCGGGACTAAACTGCTCTGAGGTTGGAGTAACTCCCTTTGCAGCATGCTCTTCTTTTAACGAGGCCGCCACTTCAGGTGGCATGTAGTTTTCATCATGCTTAGCAAGAACTTCACTGGCCACAAATACATCACCTTGCATTTTTCCGGTAGCAACAACCCCAGAGTTCTCAGCGAATAAGTCAGGCAAGATGCCTTGATAGCTGACGGGTACAGAGGCGTTGAAGTCAGTAATGGCAAACTGAACTTTTAAGTCATCGTTAGGATCACGACGCACACTGTCTTTTACCACCATGCCTCCAGCACGGATGCGTTTATTTTGCGGCGCTTCACCAGCGGCAATAGCGGATGGATCAAAGTAATAGTCGGTTTGTTGGCCAATGGCATAGATAACCAACAAAACTGCGATGATGGCACCTGCCAAAGTGGCAGCGACCCAAATTAGTTTTTTACGACGCACAGCATTCATAAAGTTGCCTTTGATTTTTAAATCCCAAAAAGTAATGAGATCATTATAAAAAGTTTAAAACGCTTGTCACTTAAATCCAGTAAATTAATTTAAGCCAGCAAATAACAGCGTAGCAGCTCACTAAGTTTGGTTGAGCAGCTTAGTTGCGTTTGCTTCTTTGTTTACGCTGCTGCTGACGGGCATGTTGGATTTTTAGCTCTTTAATTAGACGACGGCGTTGATTGAGGCTATAAAGGATAAAGCCGATGATAGCAAGCACAGTAATACCCCATGTACTCCACACATAAGGCCCATGTTCGCCCATGGCTATAAATTCTTGGAAGCTATAAAAATAGGGTTGCACAATGGCTCTCCTTTATTGGCTAATGACGAGGCTTGGCTTGATACTATGAGCTTGGTACTATTTAGAAGTACGCACATACTCTTTGACCCAAGCTTTGTTTTGGTCACGGCGTAGGATTAGGGTGTTAGTACGATATATGGCTAAGGCACCGACCATAAAATAAGTCCCCAAGATCATCAGTAATAAAGGCGCTAACATATCGATAGACATCTTAGGGGCCTCGGTGATGGTCAGAGTTGTACCTTGGTGTAAAGTGTTCCACCAGTTTACCGAATATTTAATAATAGGCAGGTTTACAGCACCGACAATAGATAAGATGGCTGCAGCCTTTCCTCGGTTTGGGGTGTGTTCAAAAGCGGCAAATAAAGCCATTACTCCCGCGTATAAGAATGCCAAGATAAGCATCGAGGTTAAACGAGCGTCCCATACCCAGAAGGTCCCCCAGGTGGGTTTGGCCCAAATAGATCCGGTGAATAAGCTGATAACACAAAGCAAGAAACCAATGGGTGCAATGGCTTGGGCTACCAAGTTTGCAGTCTTGATACGCCACACTAAGAAGATTACCCCCAATACTGCCAAGGCGAAATAAATCGACAAGGCGATACTAGCGGCTGGCACATGGATAAAGATAATGCGATAGCTGTTACCTTGCAGATAATCCGGAGGGGCAAAACCGAGGCCCCAGATACTGCCTATCGCAATCATAGTAATCGCTATACCAGCAAGCCACTTAACCCAAGGAGAGAAAATTCTAAAGAACTCTCGAGTCCCGACAGTGGCCAAAAATCCTTGCCACAGACGAGAAAAGAAGCCAGGGGTTTGAGGTGATGAATTAGCATTTGGCATAATAAAACGACCTTGTAAGCCACGGTGTGAGCAAAAAAGTGCTTATATAAATGTCAAAGCACGCGGAACAATAAGGCTGCGTAAAGCAATAGAGCAACCCATTAAATAACTACCAAAGGCTCAGGATTTGTAACTGAGCCTAATAAATCTTATGGCGTTTAATCTTAACAGCCGCTTAGTGAATAACAGAAAGTGGAAGCAAAAATATTTTATAACCAATAGTAGGTAATAGCCGAGACTATTATAACAAATATTGGCCTTAGTTAAGCCAAGCCATTTTCAAAGTCATGGCGATGGCCCAAGGCATAACCAGTACAGAAACAATACTGCCAGCTGCTAAAAGAGCCAATATAGGCAATCCATTAAGACCAGTAGCATATAAGTCTACTGCACCAGTGGCAAATATAAGCACAGGTAATTGCATCGGTAGAGCAATTAACGGCACCAATACCGCCCCATTTTTTAGAGATAGAGTTAAGCTACTAGCTATTGCGGAGAGCATTAATAACATAGGGCTGCCTACTAGTATTGATGCCAATAGCGCACCGGCCTCTCCCCAAGATAGACCAAATAAGGGCACCGCTAATAAGCTAAGCAAAGCCACCAAACCACTGCTAAATATCCAATGAATGGTAAGGCGAATCAGTACCCAAAGGGGTAAGGAGGTCCTTGAGACCACCAGCTGGGCTAAAGTACCATTGTCCATTGCCGGTTTAAACAGCCCATCTACGCCCATCACCAATGATAATAAAGCCGCTATCCACACCGCCGGCACGCCCAAGCGATGTAATAGCTGTGGTTCACTGCCCACAGCCAGTGGGAATAGAGTAATAATCACCAAAAATAAAACCAGCGGATACAACCATTGAACCGCACCCTGCTGCTTTACTTGCCATTCTCGCTGCCAAAGCTCTTTACCAGCTATGCCAATAGGAGCAGTTATATTGGCTGACGGCTTAGGAGTGGATGCTGTCATTACAGTACTCCCTTATTCTCAGATTGCGAGTCATCATAGTCCGTTAAAGCCCCTTTATCCAAATCATCTAAGTCATCTAAATTATCTAAGCCCTCTATATAATCCAGCTCTTCTGACGAATAGTGCGGCAAATAATCAGATAAGTTTAATGATTTAGTGGCTACCTCCACGCTTTGATGACTGGTCATCAGTACTGCTCCGCCATTGTTCGCAAAGTCTTGTAGTCGTTTTTGCAGCCGCGCTACCATACTGACATCAAGTGCAGTAAAAGGCTCGTCTAACAGCCACAGTGGGGTTTGTTGGGTGGTCATCAAGTATAATCTGGCCAAAGTGACTCGGCGAGTTTGTCCGGCAGAGAGTTGGTTACTGCCCATGTTCTCAAAGCCTGATAAATCTACCCAGTCCAAAGCTGTCTCAATTTGTGCTGCGGAAGGCCGGATGCCATAGAGATTTAGTAAAAAGGTTAGGTTTTGTTTTACCGTTAAATTGGGATGAATGCCCAGTTGGTGTGAGACATATAGCGGTGCAACTGGTAAAGTAGGCTGACCTTGATACAAAACCTGCCCTTCTAGTAAAGGCAAGAGTCCTGCTAATTGCATTAGCAGCGTAGTTTTACCGGTACCATTGGCACCCACAAGATGACAAATCTCACCACTCGATAAGGTGAGTCCCACCCTTTCACACAAGGGAAAATCCCCCCGCTGAATGGTAATGTCTTGTAAGGACAATATCGCAGGAGTAGTAGGGGAGGATTGAGAGTTAGGGTAGCTGTTGGAGTGCATAATGACCTAATTTATAAAGGGTAATATAAGGCAGCTTTTATTAATTTGTTTCTTGAACCTGCATTTGCCTTAAAGCTATTGCAATAAGCACAGTTCACCGTCATATATAATTAATGTTTTAATATAACATAGTATATCAAACCTCAGCCCACAACTAACGTATTGTCCCTATTATGAGCTCACAAAAAAAACCGTCTTTTTGGCAACGACTAAAGTACTTATTAACTGCTGAAGAATATACCATTAACAGTCCAGTTGATAACGATCAGCCTCAGCCGCTACAACAAAAGCGTGAGATTGATAATTTCAATAAAAGCCAAAGACAACAGCCTGGAAGTGGTGAAAACTTGAAACCATCGACTGACAGTGCTCAGTCAACCACTCACGGTACAGAAAAAAAGAAATCAGAGAGTGCCTCTGAGGCAGCTTCAGTAAAGCTCATTAGTTGGGCTAACTTAGATGAAGCAGACAATATGCAGCTACGCACCACCTCGGTACAAAACTCTGAAAATCCAATAACCGATAGTATTTTAGACTTTTTAGAAGCCAGTGACCTTAGTTATTATTATCACGAGCCTACAGCTGAAAGTGATTTTAACGATCCTGAGCAAGACCCCGCTGATGTGCCCTCTGGTAACCAAACTCAGAAGTACCAAGGCAGTATCAGTAAAAGAAATGTACATCATATTTCGATGGCGATGCGTTACTATCAGGAAGGGGCGGCAAACGATACTACTGATACCGATGCGGACTCATCAGTTGATACCCAATCAGCGATAGAAAAAGGTGAGGTAGAATGGGGCTGTGTTATTCGAGTTCATGAGCATACTCAATTGGTGGCCTTCTATGGGGTATTGCCCTTTCAGCTGCCTGAATCTCATTTACAGGCAGGAATGACACTGGCTACTCAGCTTAACTATGACATGATGCTGGGCTGTGTCGAGATTGATATTCGAGATGGTGAGATAAGATTTAAGAACTCTTTAGATCTCGAGCCTATCATTAATGCCAACGGTGGATCTGTGCCACCTACGGTAATTAGCTACCTACTAAAAGGGGTAATGGCGATGACGGCCTCATTCGCTCCTTTATTCAGTGATCTTCTTGCCAGTGACCCGCAAGATTTTGAACTAGATAGTTTGTTGGATCAGTTAAATCAGGCTCAGATGGATAGGACTTTCTTTTTGGCGACTAGGATGGTTCAGTGACAATAAAGGTTAATAGTCCACTCAAATAATTATTCGGAATAAGTTAAAGGTATTATGCTAAAAGTCGCATTCTCTCCCATTTTTCTTTACCAAGTCCCAGAAAAGCATCGTTTTCCCATGCAGAAGTATCGGCTAATACCGGAGCGATTGATAGAAGAAGGCACTTTGAATGAAGCTAATTTCTTCGCTCCAAAGAAGTTGAGCGAAGAAGAAATTCTAACCACGCATACCGCCGAGTATTGGGAGAAGCTAAAGACTCAGACCCTATCGCGTAAAGAAGGTCGAGCCATAGGCTTTGAGATGACTCCTGAACTGGTCGAGCGGGGGCGATATATCGCTCATGCCACCTATGAGTGCGCCTTGTATGCCAAGCAATACGGAGTGTCGTTGAATGTAGCAGGAGGTACCCATCATTCCTTCGCCAATCATGGGGAAGGGTTTTGTGTGTTCAATGATGTGTGTATAGCGAGCAATTTGCTATTAAATAGAGGCGAGGCACAGCGAATACTCATTGTTGATTTGGATGTGCATCAAGGCAATGGTAATGCCAGTATTATGGCGGATGAGCCGAGGGTCTTTGTGTTTAGTATGCATGGTGAGAAAAACTATCCATTTCGAAAGCAAGTATCTGATTTAGACATAGAGCTGCCCAATGATACTGATGATGAGAGCTATCTGTCAGAGCTGAGAGCGGCTTTACCGAAGATAATAGCTGAGCATAAACCAGACCTGATATTTTATCAGTCGGCAGTGGACGTTTTGGCTACAGATAAGCTGGGTAAGCTGTCTTTGACACCAGAGGGCTGTAAACAACGCGACGACTTTGTATTACGTCAAGCCAGAGATAATAACATCCCCATTGCAGTCGTGATGGGTGGAGGCTACTCTGAGGATGTTGAAGAGGTGGTAGAAGCCCACTGCAATACCTTTAGACTGGCCAAGCAGCTGTTTTTTGCTTAGTTGTTTTTTAATTTAACAGCAGCTTAGTTTGTTTATTAGGTCATTTATTTAGGTTATTTATGAAAAGCTAGGCTTCTCTACCGGCACCTTGTCATTGACGGGCAGTAATACAATAAAGCGGGTCCGACCATTATAGGTATCGGTACGGATACGACCATTGTGAGCCTCAACAATTTGCGATACTAAAGACAATCCTAGTCCAGACCCTTTTCTTTGCTGCTGTAAGCGGACAAAAGGACTGAAAATCTCATCGCGCTTGTCCAAAGGAATGCCCTTGCCTTGGTCAATAACGGCCAGCACTGCAAAATTAGGCTCAATAACTGGCTCGGATTTTGGTCGACGTAGGCGCTTAGTAAAGCCGATATCATTAGGCTTTGAGGAGTCGGCTTTTGCTTTGTTGTTTTTGTCCTTTTGCTTAGTAGCGTCTGGTGTTTGACTCAAGTCTGACTGCTCCGCAGCTTTTGGAGCTATAGCTTCTATACCAATAGAATCAGTGGTTTCATTCTCCGTGTCAGGGGCCTGCTCCATCTCAGCAAAAGTCTCAGTCACAGTTTCTTGCTCATTTGCCGAGCCATCCTCTAAAGTTAAAAGCTGCTCCTCGTCGGCATGCTCTTCTGACTTAGCCATTGCAATTTGATCTAATAACTGCTTAGGCGGATATAACGCTTCTTCTTGTTCAACCACGCCATATAGATGTACTTCAATTGGCGGCTCACCATGAATTAAGGCATTGTTTAATAGGTTTCGAATTAAGTGAATCAATAACTTAGGCTGACCCTCAATGATTAAGGGTTTGCCGTACAAAGTGGCTTCAGGGTAGTGCTGACACTCTTGGCTAATTAGCTCGTAAAAATCAAAACGCTCATTAGTCTGTGCAGCATGACCTGCATCGAGGCGACTGACCAATAAGATACTCTCCACCAAGTCATTTAAGCCGGTTAAGTCACGATTGACTGCTTGAGCTCTTTTGTGGAATTTAGCTCGAGTTTCCTCCGACATTTCATTGGCTAGCATCTCCATCATCTCAATTTGCAGCCGAATTCGGGTAATGGGGGTGCGAAGTTCATGTGAGGCATGGGCCAGTAATAAACTGTTGGCATCGATAAGCTGCTCAATCTTCTGCGCTGCTTGGTTGAAGCCTCGAGCTAGGCTGGCAATTTCATCGGTACCTTTGGCAGGTACACGAACACTAAAGTTACCTTCACCCAGTTGAGCCATTTGCTTGCTCATCTGGTTTATGCGCCAGGTCATCGAATGGGCAATCCATCCTAGAACGATTGACATAAGGGTAAGAAGCGCAAGGGTACCAGTGAAGATATTTAATACTGCCCATACCTCTGAGCGCTTGGGAGGGTTGCGTGGTTCATACAATAAAGTATAGCCACGATCACTCATCGCTTGGACGTTGACCTGATCTGAAGAAAAAAACGCCGGCAATAGACGCGAGATTAGTGATGGGTCATCTGGAAGTTGCTTGGGTAAATCACTGTCATCGGTTTGAATCAGTAAGTTGCCATTACGATCATAAAGCCCCATCTTCGCTTGTAGAGACTCATCAAAGACATCAAAGCTTTTTTTGATAACAGCCAACATAAATCTAGCTTGTAGAAGCTCGTTCATGGTGGTGGCATTATCTAGCTCATCCACAAAGGGATCAATTTGGCTAACAATTTGTTTAGCAAGCACTTCCCAGCGAGCGTCGGCTGAGTTGTTGTGCACTAGGTTCATTAGAGTAACCATGCCAGCAGCAAACAGCACCAGAGTCAGCACCACACTGAAAAAAAGCTTACTAAAGACGGAGGAAGAAAAGTTAAATCGAGGACGACGAGTCATAGAAGTGTCTAATATAAATTGAGCCTACTAATAATAAGATAGCGATTCAACTTGATAATTAAATTGAATCGCTAAGTGTTTAATGCAGTAAGCCCGTATCGTTATACTTGGTCGGTAGCAAACTGATATCCCACACCACGAACGGTAATAATGCGTTTTGGTTGGCGAGGGTTGTCTTCGATTAAAGCTCTTAGACGAGAAATATGTACATCTATGGCACGATCAATATTGTCTGAGCTGTCATCGTTAGGCATAGCTTGCCACAATTGCTCACGATTTAATACTTTGCCAGCGTGCGTAGCGAAGTAATGCAACAATTGGAATTGATGCGTGGTTAAACGCACTGGCTTATCATCAATGGTCACTTCATGGCTGTCTGGGAAGACACTTAGACGACCAAAGGTCAAGCTGTCTGATTGACTGTCGGCTTGATTTGGCTGCTCATGGCGGCGCAAAACGGCGCGAATACGTGCCAGTAGCTCACGGGGCTCAAAGGGCTTGGATATATAGTCATCGGCACCCATCTCTAAGCCCAACACGCGGTCTGTAGTATCGCCTTTAGCGGTTAGCATCACAATAGGCACTTTATTAGTTTGACTGTTTTTGCTACCGCGAATCTTCTGACAGACTTGCATACCATCCATGTCAGGTAGCATTAAGTCTAAGATAATCAAGTCAATGGCGCGCTCTTTGGCATCCAGGATATCCAGACCTTCTTGGCCAGTGGAAGCATGATGAACTTCATAATAGTTCATCGTTAAATAATCACTAATCAGTTCAGCTAAATCTGGATCATCTTCAATTATTAGTATTTGTTTGCTCATAATAATCCTTAAAATATTCAATAATTTATTTAATAAATGGTTTTATCTGCTTAACTTAGCCATGAGTGGGGTAGTCATTAATAATTGTTACCAGTAATTTAATTGTTATTTTACTGGTCCGTTACTGTATTGAGTCCTACTAGTGAGCAATAGCTTTATTAAAGTAGAGAGGCCTACCATACTCAAGCTTACTTTAAGCAATATTATAACTATATTCACCAACCCCTGCCTATCTTAACGATACACAGTTTGTTACTTTTAATCTCTATTGTTACACAGCCCCTTGCTCTGACTATAAATCTACTGAGAAATGGGTCGACTACAACTAACAGTAGTCAGTCTTAATAAATTATGCTAAAAAAGCAACAGGCCCTAATTTATAATACAAATATGCAGGCTCTTGTTATAGCAATAAACAGTTTATCATTAAAACTTAATGGCTATAGCTATGTATATGTTGATAATAGTTAGGTGTTTTGCTAGTTATGTTTGCATACTGTGCACAAATGCATAGGGCTGAATCGATTGATAGCCGCGCTCCGCCTGAGGTAGCCAAGCACTCGTGAACAGTTAATACTTAATACAGGCTGTCTATGTATCACCCTTATTCCCACAGCTGATGCCTTAATAAAAAGGCAGTATTTACACAAAGTAATGACTCGTTGCTATGATAATGGGCTATTATTTATTTCTAATAATTTAAAGTGGATAGGTAAGTTATGTCTATGGCACCAAATAACCATCGCTCTAATACTGTGACAGCCGTGAAACCTAATAAATGGTCTTCTGCGGTAAAGATTTTCCATTGGGGCAGCGTACTGCTACTTATTGTGGTCTGGGGGATGATAACTCTACATAAGGGCTCATCAGCAGGGGATACCTATTTAGATTTACACCGGGCCTTTGGGGTCAGCCTATTGTTCTGGATGATTGCTAGGGTAATCAGTCGTGTTATTAGCCCAACGCCTGCTAGCGTACCTATGCCAAAGTGGCAAACTGCAGTGTCGCATCTGACCCATTTACTACTGTATGTATTGTTATTTGCTATGCCGTTATCTGGTATTTTAATGACATGGTATGGGGGAAGAGCTATTGATATGTTTGGTGTGTTTCAGTTGCCTAGCATCTTGGCTACTGACCGAGGTCAGGCAAGGTTTTTTAATAACCTGCATACCGATGTGATCTGGCCAATGCTGTTGGTATTTACTGCATTACATATTTTAGGAGCGTTACAGCATCAATTTATCAAAAAAGACAATATTATGTCGCGGATTAAATAGCCTTTTATATAGACATCTATGTTTATTAATACGTGCTACTTATTGATACTTAGTATAAGCATAAAAAAATCGCCCATTGGCGATTTTTTTATTATAAGTGGTGCGAAGGCTTACTTAGCATCAGGTAGGTTGATGTTCATCTCTAACACGTCAAGGTTGTCTTCATGACGGTGGTTGATATTCACATCATTAATCTGTACGCCGTTGACGTACTTATTCACCACTTCAAGAATTTCACGCTTCATTTTCTCGATACGGTCAGCGGTAAGACGAGAGTTTAAACGGTTTTCACTGGCGACAATAACCTTAAGTCGCTCAGTAGCTGTGTTGGCACTACCAGAGGTTTTAGTCTCTGTGCCAAACAAGCTGCTCCAAAATCCTTTTTTTCTAGACATATTTAACCCCCAAACCAGCGTTGTAAGAAACTTTTCTTCTTAACGTCAATATGACGTAACGGTCTTTCTTCGCCTAAGAAGCGTGCAACGATATCATCGTAGCACTGACCAGCTACTGAATCTTGATAGTGAATAACAGGTTCACCATGGTTAGAAGCTTCAAGGACGCTATTACTTTCTGGAACTACCCCAAGTAAAGGAACTTTCAAAATGTCGTTAGAAATGGTATCGATATCCATCATTTCTTTTGCAGCAGCGCGTTCAGGGTTATAACGGTTAATAACCAAGTGTTCGCGGACGGTGCCAGTACCTTCTTCTACTTTTTTAGTACGGCTTTGTAGCACGCCAATAATGCGGTCAGAGTCACGTACTGAAGAGATTTCAGGGTTGGTAACGATGATGGCTTCATCTGCATGATACATTGCAAGCTGCGCACCACGCTCAATACCCGCTGGCGAGTCACAAATAATGTAGTCAAATTGCTTTGATAGCTCTTCCATAACCTCAGCAACCCCTTCATCAGTTAGGGCATCTTTATCTCTGGTTTGACTGGCAGGAAGAATGTATAGATTCTCTAACTGTTTGTCTTTAACCAAAGCTTGCTGTAAGCGGGCGTTTCCTGAGATTACGTCAACGAAATCATAAACGATACGGTTTTCACAGCCCATAAGCAAGTCAAGGTTACGCAAACCCACATCAAAGTCGATGACCACTGTTTTGTAACCACGTAATGCTAAGCCTGCGGCAAAAGAAGCACTGGTCGTCGTCTTGCCGACACCGCCTTTACCTGAGGTAATTACAACGATTTTTGCCACTACGGCATACTCCTATAAATTTGAAAGTGGGCGATAATTTGCCCATAACTAAAATAAAATTGGCTATATTGTATGGTGAAATCTTCAGCTTCTTATATTGCAGAAGCCTGTACAGCACAACTCAGCCAAAAAAGTCAAATTTTGTGTCATTAGATTATCACAGATAACATTGAAGTAACAGCATTCGCTTGATTATAAAGGGGTAAGCAGGGTTATGTGTGTGAATTTAATGCAAGTTTTTATTTCTATTTCCTTACTGAATACGCCTGCTTACTTTAATCTAACTGTATGTGTCGGTTATTTATGAAGCGCTTAGTTGTCTTTTATGATTTCAAATACTAAGCCTTCACCTTCCACAAATCTAACCTGAACTGGCTTATCAATCACCTCTGTAGGAATACTGTCATGCAAACAGTAGGTGCCTGCAACAGAGACTAGTGAAGGGTTAAAGCGTTGACAGAAAATTCTAGCGTCTTTATCGCCTGTGGCACCAGCTACTAAGCGACCTTGTGCTCGTCCATAGATATGCAGGCTATTATCGGTAATGGCTTCAGCACCATTATTGACACTATCGGTTAATACCAAATCTCCTCCGACGTGGTTAATGCTTTGTCCTGAACGCAGCATTTGATCATAAAATAACGTGGTCATGGTCTCAGCATCAGCTAAGTTTGGCTCGTCAGGGGATACTGCTGTTTCATTAACAGGGCTTTGTGCCTGGGCGGGGCTAACCGTTTTACTGCCTTCTTCATTATCCGTAGTTACAGTGGCATTAACCGTAGCCTGAGGGGTGGTAGCGGCAGACGTTTGTTTTTTGGCAGGTCTGAGCAGCTCAATACGTTTCCCATCTCCAGGGAAGATAGCCAAGCGTAAAGATTTGGCTGCTTCGTCAAGGATACCGGTGACCACCCCGATAGGCTGTAGTCCCCATGACCAAAAAAGGTCCACCAAGGCGTCCAAGTCTTGCTCCACATCACTATCAATAATGATTGGAATTTGGCTATTTCTATTGCTTAAGTTAGCGGCTAAATAGGCATCAATTTCGCTAAGATCGGCTGTTTCAAGCTTGATGCGAGTGAAGGTCAGCATCTTGCCGTACATTTTCAATGACGGAGTAACCTCTGTAGGGGCTGTCATAACAAATCCTTAAAGAAAAAATAGCAAAGTTTTTAATAAGTTGTGAGTCTAATACAGGAGTGATTAGTAAGTTTTTTTATGGTGGTGTTGTTAGTATTGATTATTATAATAATACGCTATAGATGCAAGTACTCTTGGTGTTTCCACTGTTGAACTTTGACTTGGTTTTCAAAGGCGCTCAGAGCATCCTCTATTATACTGTTCACGAAGGCATCTAGCTCTGGATTTTGTAAGTCGATATTGGCCACTGCCTTTGCGACCTCATCCATGATGGCATCTGTAATGTGACTTTGAGTTAGGTGTGAAAATAAGGTTTGGGTGATATTCTCACCGATATTTTGGCTAATGCTATGTAATTGGCTTTCAATTAGGCCTCCTGCTATGGGAATCATGCGAAGATAGCGTCTTAATTCAGGCGTGTGGTTTAGGGCTTCTTGAACGGCGACTCCGACCTGTATTGATAACTCATGCGTAGCTTGGCTTTGTGCCATCTGCCTAAGCTGGGGTCCAAGCTCTTGTTTTAGTATAGACGATAACATAGCTTGAATTTGCGGGCGATTTTTATTAAAAGTTTCATCAATAAAACGCTGATTGGCCTGCTCATCGGCGAACTGTTGACGCAAGTTATCTGTGGCGGTCAAAATAACGCGGTCCGACAACTCTTCAAATATCAGGTCGTAATAAAACTTGCCACGCTCGATCCATTTTTGAGGCAGAACTTGATAGCCCAGCTGATACAGCTTACGCCCAATAAAAAATGCCCGTAATAATCTTAAGGCGCGAAACTGTGGAAAACAGCCCAGCACTTCATACCAATGGGCGAAAGGGAAGAAGAACCATCGGCTGTAGCGCTGGCCTAATATTGATAAGCACCAACGCAGTACCAGTTCTGCAATCAAGAATATAGTAAAGAAGCCGCCCATTACCCGTAGAGGGTGATGAATGTTTTCTGCATAAAATTGTACGTGCTGTGACAGGTTCAGCCATTCAGCCACTTGGCCTATGAACTTACTCATTAATAGTAAATCAAGGCTGATGAGGCTTAGGTCAATCACGATGACTAGCAGCATTATCATGTCATACCACAACGCCAATTTTGCCGCAGTTTTGCTTCTCAAAGGGTTGTCTGGTTGGCCTTGATTATTGTTAGGGTTACTATCAGAGCTGCCTGTGAGTGCGTTGCTATTGGTATTGTCCGGGTCTGTCATCTGCTGCTATGCCTGTAGATTAAAAGGGCCGTAAGCCTTTAGTAGATAATGAGTAAGGGTTGAACACAGTTTATCAAACCAAGATTGCAAAGCTATAAATCATTATAAATAATTGAGTCTATAAAGATTTAGGCGAGTTTTCGAAATCGGCTTTGATGCGTGAGATTTGCTCATCCTTATTTTTCCAAATTTCATCCAACCAAGCATACATAGTTTGCTTCATTGCCTCATCATTATTGTAGTCACCCTCTTCAATAGCGGTAAATAGCTCTTGCGGGATATCAATACGCTGCACATGTACCCCTAAGCGTTTGACATTGCCTTTCCATAAGTCAGTATAAGATGGACTGCCATCTGGATAGACGATGGTCATGTCCAAGATGCCGTCGATTTGAGGCCCTAAAGCTTGAATGGCCAATGAGATACCACCAGCTTTTGGCTTTAATAGGTTTTTATAAGGGGAGTTTTGAGCGTCACGCTTTTTGGGCGTAAAGCGCGTGCCTTCTAAGTAGTTGAGCAAAGCAAAAGGTTTGTCCTTAAGCAGTTCGCAAGCTCGCTTAGCCTCCAATATGTCTCTATCTTTTAGTCTAGGGTTTTTGGCAATTTCTGCTTTAGAATGGCGCTTCATCATAGGGAAGTCTAAGAAGTAGAAAGCTTGACCAATAAAGGGAATATAAATCAGATTGTATTTAGTGAAAAAGCGGGTCAGTGGCAGGCGATCTTGGCTGATATATTGCACGATACTAGTATCGACCCAAGACAAGTGATTGCTGATTAACAGATATTGTTTATCTTCTTCGAGATCATCAGGCAGTTCGATACGCCAGTCTCGTTCAGGCAGAATATTATCTATAAGTAAGTTATTGGTTTTAATCCAATGTTTGGTAATTCTGATGACGTTTTCATCAGCAACGCTAGACCCGGTCGCTACTTTGGTAGCGCCAAGCAACCATAAAGGGATACCATAAGTTAGGGTGTTGGTGCCAATTACCCCAGCTGCAGTAGCAAAAGATGCAGCTTTACCGACAATAGGCGCTTTGTTATGCAGGTTTTGATATATATTTTTTATTTTGTTTTTCATAAAAAAGACCGTGTAGATTGTTCAAAAGCATAATGGACGATAGCTCACTCACCCAGATTACCTGTATAGGCTTAAGTTAATAAATAAGCTAAGCATAGTGGTACTCATGGCTTTAAAGCAAATGGATATATGAAATAGCATTAAATTTCTAGCAAATACAGTTTACGATTGTAAACCACGCTTGACCCTGATAACAATGGTCTTTGCTAACATAAAGTGGATTCATTACCGAACAGGGGTAAGAAAGTCCCAATAACCCTGTATATTTCTAAGGCAAATACCGAACCAAAAATAAAACTCAATGCTAATAAGCGAGTAATAAATATTTATTAATGAATTTATTTATTGGTTCTTTTATTTATGACTGATTGAAAGTGGCCTCAATACAACATAGAAAATATCTTTATAATGCCGTTATACGGTAGTAGCGTTATGTTATATAGTGTATAGATGTCATACATCAAAACCACAAAATATTACATAGTATAAGGTAGAAAACGGCATAATATCTTATGAAACATTTGCTAACTTTATTAAGTAAATCTTTCTACTTATAATGAAAGTTATACAATTATCCAACCAATTTTATTGCTTCTCTGAAGGCTTACCCTAAATATAGATACTATCATGAGTCAGAGTTCTCAGATCTTAAGGTCTCTAAGTTAGGTTAGGATATAATTGGTAACAACGGACTTTCTATCAGTAGATAGATTTAGCAAATAGCCAATTAACAAATTAAATTTTAAGGATTGAATATGAATAATAAATTAATGATTGCTGCACTAGCTTCATCTCTAGCTTTAGCAGGTTGTGCTACTGATCCTGTAACCGGTCAACAGACTGTTCATAAAGGCGCTCTAGGTGCTTTAGGTGGTGCTGCGGCAGGTGCTGGTATCTCTAAAGTTACTGGTGGTAGCAAAACAGGCCGTGATGCTGCAATTGGTGCAGTTCTAGGTGGTGCTATCGGTACTTACATGGAAAACCAACAAAGACAGCTTGAAAGAGAAATGGCAGGTACTGGGGTAGAAGTCAAGCATGATGGTCAAGGTAACATTGACTTAATTATGCCTGGTAACATTACTTTTGCTCATGACAGCACTAGCATCAATCCATCTTTCTACAATACGCTAGACAAGCTGGCTTCTACTATGAATCAGTATGACCAAACTACAGTTACTGTAATGGGTCACACTGATAGCGTTGGTAACCCAACTTATAACCAAGGCTTGTCACAGCGCCGTGCTCAGTCAGTAGCTGGTTATCTAGTAAATCGTGGTGTTTCTAGCTACCGTATCCAAACTTTAGGTTATGGTCAGAGCCAACCTATTGCTGACAACAGCACTGAACAAGGCAGAATGCAAAACCGCCGCGTTGAAATTAAATTGAATGCGCCACAAAACTTAAGATAATTGCTGATTTAAGATAATTATTGATTAAGCACTAATTATATTGATAATTAGCTTCTAGCATTATGGCTATGGATTTAACATAGCCAACAAGATAAGCCGACCTAGTGTCGGCTTATTTTTTTGTCTGTTTTTTAATGACCGTTAGGAAAGCTAGTAGGGGAAGGGTATAAATATCTAATGTGGAAGAAATATTGTGTTAATTTTTTATTGATAATGGTTATCAATACTACTATAATTATTTTCAACAGCTAGTTATTAGCTTAATTCTAACCAGACAACTCTGAGAAAACCTTATGGCTTCAGCAAAGACTCGCCTCTCGATTAGACCCAAATTAAACACGGTTTTGATATCAGCATTTATAGCGACGCTAGCCTTATCAGGATGTTCAAAAGAAAAACAAGATACCGCTCAAAATAGCAATGAAGTGGCCACAGACGATCAGCAGCAAGCAAATGATGCAACAATAAAAGCATCGGAAGATTCTATTAACCAATTACTTACCAACTATGCAGATATAGCACAGGCAACCTACGAGGACTCTTTAGCAGAAGCCAAAAAGTTGCAACAAGCTGTAGATGTATTTTTGGCAGAGCCAACGCAGGCCAATTTAGAAGCGGCTAGAGCTGCTTATAAAGTGGCTCGTCAACCGTATTCACAAACAGAAATTTTTCGATTTGATGAAGGGTTTGTGACCGCCAATGATAAGCGGGCTTTAGGTAGTGTCGATGGCTGGGAAGGACAGGTAAACGCTTGGCCACTGGATGAGGCTTTAATTGACTATGTCTCTGAAGGCTATGCTGGAGAATATAACAGTAAAGACAATATTATTAATTCAGACAGTATTACCGTTGGCAGTCTTCAACAAGATACCAAGAATATTACCCCTGAGCTGTTAGCTGAAATGAATGAAATTGGCGGTAGTGAAGCTAACGTCACTACTGGTTACCATGCTATTGAGTTTTTATTATGGGGCCAAGATACCAATGGTACTGCAGCAGGAGCTGGTAATCGCCCTGCTACGGATTATATGACAGATAAAAACTGTACCAGTGGTGAAGGCAATGCGGTTGATGCCGCTGTTTGTGCTAAGCGCGGTCAGTATCTAAAAGCTGTAACTCAGCTATTGGTCAATGACTTGACGGATATGGTGGCTGAATGGCAACCAAATTCAGAAAACACTTTGCGCAGTGATCTAATGGCTCGTAGCTCAGACAATGCAGTACGCCAGTTATTCTATCAAATGGGCAGCCTGGCCTTAGGTGAGTTGGCATCAGAGCGGATGCAGGTGGCTTTCGTAACCGGCTCAACCGAAGATGAACACGAATGCTTTAGTGACCTGACTCATTTGAGCTATACCAACAATGCTCGTGGTATTCAGAATTTATTTGAAGGTGAATATAAAACAGTTGCAGGTAATACAGTTGGTGGCTATGGGATTAAGCACTTCTTAAATGACGCCGGACATCAAGAAGCTGCTGATAAGTTACAAGCAGAATTTGATAAGGTTGAGAATAGTTTTAATACCATCGTTGAGCAAGGTGAGAAAAACGGCATTAAAGTGGATCAAATGATTGCTACCGTAGGCCAAGCGACTAAGCATGGTATTTCGGCAGAAGAGCAGAATAAGCGCCGAGGCTGGGTAGAGTCTGCTATTAATGACTTAAAATCTTTGACAGATGCCATTGAATACTCAGCAAAAAGCTTGGGTATTGAAAACCTAGATGCCGATAGTGGTTCACAGTTTTAAGCCTCTGACTGTCATGAAAATTGATAGTAAAAATATTGATTAGTAATAGACACGGTGTCGACACAAAGTTGGCAGCGTGTTTTTGTTTTAGCAGCTTATATTTATTTTTTATTTGTAAGCTGCTTAGCTATTAGTCCAGTCTTTCGTAGTTTTAAAGATTGGGAAAACGACTTGTTTCTCTGCAAGTTTTTATTCTAAAGCCACTTAAGTTGACGCCTATGTTCTTTCCCTCCCCAAACAGATGCACCTTCGCTACGGTAGCCATGTTATCGGTATTGGCTTTGAGTGGGTGTCAAGACTCATCAGAAAATGTCGAAGACGCACAAAACTCTACTATTAGAACTCAAGTTATTGAGGATCTAGCAGGAGTTCCTTACAAGCAACTGATTACTTTTGACCCTCAAGAGATTAAGCAAGGGGGAGAGACTGGTATTGCAATTACCTCCAGTGAGAGTTACTCAAAGCCTGCCTCTAATATTTCTGCGTCTCGAAAAGGCAGTTTCTTTATTGGTAATGCCTTTTTTAAACAGCCGTGGGTCGTTGCTCCTGCTAGCACTGATAGTAGAGATGGATTAGGAGCTTTGTTTAATGTTGCGGCTTGTCAGTCTTGTCATATCAAGGATGGCCGAGGACACGCTCCTTTGCACGCTGAAGACGATGCAGATAGCCTGCTGATTCGATTGGCGATGCCAGCGGCGACCGAAGAGCAGCGTAAAGCTTTAAGTCAGTCGCAAATGGAGAAGGTCGCACATCCTGTCTATGGAGGGCAACTACAAGATAGAGGGATACAAGGGGTGCCCGCTGAAGCCAGAATTAAAGTGACTTGGACGCAAGTGCCGGTAACCTTTGAAGATGGTCATGTAATCAATTTACGTCGTCCTAATTTTCAGCTAGAAAATCCAGGCTACGGACCTTTTGATCCAGAGCTAATGATATCTCCTCGAGTGGCTCTACCCATGATCGGATTGGGCCTGCTAGAATATATTCCAGAGCAAGCCATTAAACGTCAAGCGGATATTGAGGATAAGGACCAGGATGGCATTAGCGGTAAATATAATTGGGTTATAGACCCAGAAACAGGTAAGCAAGCACTAGGAAAATTTGGTTGGAAAGCAGGACAAACCCGTCTTATTACCCAAAATATGAGTGCCTTTAATGAGGATATGGGCCTGACCTCCCGTATTCGACCTGTGGAGTCTTGTACCAAAAATCAACCTGAGTGTTTAAATACCCCTACCGGAGCTGATGATCAGGGCGATGGCAAGTCGCCAGTTGAAGTAAGTGATGAAGTGGCGAGATTCGTT
Organism: Psychrobacter phenylpyruvicus DSM 7000 = NBRC 102152; assembly: GCF_000685805.1. Lineage (GTDB taxonomy): Bacteria > Pseudomonadota > Gammaproteobacteria > Pseudomonadales > Moraxellaceae > Psychrobacter > Psychrobacter phenylpyruvicus. Next base: position 20,505 of record NZ_JMKP01000025.1, read on the forward strand.
GAGTTCTACACCCAAAATCTAGCGGTTCCTGATCGCCGTAACGCCGATGATAAAGTAGTGTTAGCGGGTAAAAAACGCTTTTATGATATAGGCTGTCAAAACTGCCATACTCCCCGTTATCAGCTTCCTAAGGGCAATGATAATAACCTAGAGCAGCACGGTCAGGTTATCTATCCTTATACAGATTTATTGTTGCATGATATGGGGGAGGATTTAGCAGACCGTACTATCGCTGGCAAACTGCCTAGTAAAGAGGCACAAGTTGAATTCTTAGCTACTTCTTATGAGTGGAGAACCCCTGCACTATGGGGGATTGGTTTGGCACAAACGGTAGATCCGCAGGCCACCTTCCTACATGATGGGCGGGCACGTACCTTAATGGAGGCGGTGCTTTGGCACGGAGGGGAGGCACAGTCACAAAAACAAAAAGTATTGAAACTGGATAAAAAAGGCCGTGAAGAGTTACAAGCTTTCTTAAACTCGCTGTAACTCAATCTAGTGCACTTAATTTTTTATATCTTGACAAAAAAAGATCTAAAGCTAGATCAGCTATTCACCACAAAGAGACCCTTATGAAAAAACACCAACTTGCCGCTATGATCTTGTCTGCATTGAGCGCTAGTGTTTTGATCAGCTGCACTAAACCCAATGACAGCAGTAAAGACACCGCTGAAAAGCAAGAGACTGAATCAAAAGTATCCTCAGCTCAATCGGGTGCTAACAATCAAAAAAACCAAGCTAATAAAGCCATTGATATTGCCCCAGCCACAGCAGAAAGCTACTTAACACAAGTGGCTAACAATCAAATATTAACCGCCTATCAAAATGCTGTTAAGCAAAGCACTAGCTTGCAGGCACTCGCCACTCAGAGTTGTCAGGCTGGAGGTCTTGTCAGTAATGATGAATTAGAAGCATTACGTACGCAGTGGCTTGAGCTGGCAAAAGCATGGGCGCAAGCGGAAGTGGTTGGCTTTGGCCCGGCCATGGGCAGTATGAGTAACTTATACATCAATTATTATCCTGATGAGCGTGGTTTGGTACATCAAGGTGTTATCGATTTAATCGAAGCCAATCCGAAGCTTACAGCCGAGCAGCTTTCTTCTGAAAGCGCTATTGTTCAAGGCATACCCGGCTTAGAAGAGGTGCTTTTTAGCAATGACAGCTTAACTGCTGAGCAGTGTCAATATGTCATAAGCGCCAGTCAGGCTCTAAGTGAACGGTTGACTCAGGTTGAGCAAGCTTGGGAGAACTCTCCTGAGAAGCTGTTAGGTATTGGGGGAGATGAAAATAAAACTGGGCTTAATCGCTGGATGAATTCGATACTTTCGTTAGTGGAAACGACTAAGAGTACTTCTTTAGACCAGCCATTAGGCATTACAGGGAACAAGAAAGGACACTTGCCAGCCGCTACTGCTGGACATAGCCGTGACATAATTACTGCAAAAGTTGCTGCCTTAAATAAGGCGTTGACCGATCCAGCTTTGGTAGCTATTTTATCTGAAAGTGGCAATGATACTGTAGCAGATGAGATGTCGACTTTACTGGCGGAAACCTCAACGTTACTAGCACAATTGCCGCAAGATTTGGCTCAAGCCACACCAGAGCAACAAAAGTCGCTTTATGAAAAATTGACCCAGCTGACACAAATAATTAAACACCAGTTAATGCCGACGCTTGGGGTTCAAGTGGGCTTTAATAGTACGGACGGCGACTAAATGCTTGGTTCCAATCATAAGCCAATAGCTAGCTTATCTGAGACGACATCAATGAGATCATTAAAGTCGGGGATATATGATACAGCCAAAACTTTAGGGTTAACCGCTTTAGGCACCGCTGCCTTGGTGGGAGCACATCATTTAGGACGTAAGCAGTATGATGCCAATGCCCGCCTAAGTGATTATGTGTATGGGCTTGGTCAAGCTATTACTAAGATTGGTGCCAATAATAAACAGCGATTAAGGAGTTGGCCACAGTTAGGCACGCTTGTTAAGCAGCAGACAACAGCTGCAAAGGATACCAAGACCCAAAATCTAATAACGACCGTAAATTGGGTTAGTGGGGTAGCCGACTTAAAGGCCAATGAGTTTGCTGTCGTTGGTATTGATCGTGACCGTCAAATTTGCTGGCAAACACCGATGCCGGAGCGGGTACACGATATTTTGATTCAGCCGCATAGCCTCACTCATCGTGAAGACAATGGTCTCAACACAGATACCCATGTGGCTGTCATGGGGCGACGTCCTAGTGAGCATTTTTGGATTTTAGACGCTCACAGTGGCGACTTATTACACAGTATAAAGGCAGAGCCTAACCGACATTTTTATGGTCATGCTTGTTATAGTCTTGAAGGTGACTTGTTGTATGTGACCGAAAATAATACCTTGGATTTTGGTGGGCTGATTGGCATCTATGAAGTGGTTTCAGGTTATAAAAAAATAGCAGAATTCTCTACTCAAGGTATTGGTCCTCATGAGATCGTTATGCATCCCAACGGTGAGACCCTAGTCATTGCTAACGGGGGAATTAAGACCGAAAGAGCTTCCCGTGAGGAGCTGAATATCGACACTATGCAGCCTTCTTTAGTTTACTTAGATCGCCGTAACGGCAGACTAATTCAGCAGGTATTTCCTGAGCACAATCAGATGAGTGTGCGCCATTTAGCAATGCATGAAAATGGCACAGTGGTTATTGGTATTCAGTTTCAAGGCGAGCGTCATTTGAGTGTGCCACTGGTGCTAACCCATCGTTTGGGAGAAGAAGCCTTTACAGCCTTAAAAATGGTAAACTCTCAGGGCCATAATTGGCACTTATTCCATCATTATATTGCTAGTGTGGGGCTGGATTGTACTCATAACTTAGTCTGTGTTACCAGTCCTATTGGGGGCTGTGCCGCTGTGTTTGACCTAAGTACAAAGGAGTTGGTTGAAGTAGTTGAGTTAGCAGATTGTGCAGGCGTAGCTACTTATCCTAACTCAGGTTTAAAATTAGATTTAATAGACAAGGAGTCAGTCACACAGCCCGTCTTTTTAGTCAGTGACGGGCAGGGCAATCTAACCACGCTTAAAGTTAGTGGCTCTCATCCTTCATATTCTGTTAAGGTAGATAAGGTGCAGCAGCCCTATGCTTTTGACAATCATCTGAATGTTGTAGAAGCTTAATAATACTTTATGACAGGTTTAAGCTAAGGTTTAGCTGCATAACCATGCTAAGTAATAAATGTTGAGTAATGAGTGCTAAGTAATAAATGTTGAGTAATGAGTGCTAAGTGATGAATGCTGAATAACAAATACCGCATGATGCGAGCAGGATAGTTAACAGAGCTATGTTCCATAAGAGAGTACCAACCCAGTCGACAGCGAGCTTATACTCTGCGATTGAGTCCCTACTGAATGAGGCGCAGATAGAGCTGAAGATAACGCGTAAGCGGGTTAAGAATATTAACTTCCGTCTTAAGCCTTATCAGCTTTCGGTTTCCGCTCCCTATTATGCCAGTGACAAAGATTTAATCATGGCGCTAAGTAAGCGTCTCGATTGGGCCATTAATCAGCATGCGCAGTTATTAAAGCGTCAACAGCAACAAAATATACACTCTCAAGGCTCTAAATCAGACAATGCTTTACAGCCGGTTAAACTTTGGGGTAAGCCGCAGGGATTAATCATGGGTGAGGCGCAGCGAATAGATTGGTATCGCCGTGAGCTGCAGCAAGTCATGCCTGGTTTATTTGCCAAATGGCAGCCTATAGTCGGTGCTTATGCCACTGAGACCCGTATAAAAAAGATGACCACCCGATGGGGCAGCTGCAATACTCGGGCTAAGCGAGTATGGCTGTCGGTTTATTTGCCAGCTTTTCCCATTGAGTGTACCGAGTATGTGATAGTGCATGAGCTGTGTCATTTACACCATGCCAATCACAGTGCAGCCTTTTGGCAGGAAGTAAAACGTGCAATGCCAGATTACAAACGCTGGCATGATAGGCTGGCAGGCAAGTCAGGCGAAGTAGATTAAGCCTTTCTATAATTAAAATTAAAACAGTAGTTATATAATAAAAATTGCAGTAAAAAGCCCCTCTAAGGATTATTAGAGGGGCTTTTTATATGCTTCGGCAATTTAACAGGTAGCAAATAACAAGTAGCTTTGTTTATGCTTATGCATCTGATTCATAGTTCTGCTTATCTGCTTCAAGAGCAGCTTTAAAAATATTACCTAATAAATTGACATCATCAACACGTGCATAATTTAAGCGGGTAACAAAAGCAATGCGGCGGTGTGGCCCTTTTTCAGTCAGCGGAATGGTAGCTACCTCATTATTTTGACGGTGCACTTGTTCTAAAGCCATTTCTGGAATTAAAGTGGTTCCCATGCCAGCCAAAGCCATTTGAATTAAGGTGTTGAGGCTAGCCTCTGAGAAGTTGGACTTAAATTCATCACGGTCGAAGGAGCAAACCGTTAAGGCCTGATCCGTTAAACAATGACCTTCACCTAGCAGCATAAGATTGGCTTTACCAAGCTGATCTGATGATATGGTTTCAAGCTTGGCCAAAGGATTATCTGTTGGGAAAATAGCGAAGAAGTCTTCTTGCCAAAATTCAAAAGTATGCAGCCCATCTACCGCATAAGGCAGCGCAATAATGGCGGTATCAATATGACCATAACGTACCTGCTCAAGTAGGCGTTCGGTCTGCTGTTCCACGACCGTCATCCGGAAATTTGGGTACTGGGCTTTTAACTCAGGTAATACTTTGGGTAACAAATAAGGAGCAATAGTTGGGATCATGCCCACAGTCATCGGATAAGCAAGTGGGGTCTGATGGCTTTGGGCCCGAGTGGTTAAGTCATTGATTTCTGAGAAGACACGCTGAGCACGAACTAGAATCTCTTCCCCAATAGGCGTTATCAGCACCTGCTTGTTATTACGCTCAAAAATCTGAGTATCGAGTTGTTTTTCTAGCTCAGCAATACCTAAGCTTAAAGCTGATTGTGAGATATTACATTCTTCTGCCGCTCTTTTGAAATGGCGATGTTTGGCGACGGCTAATGCAAATTCTAGTTGTCTTAAAGTAATCATGAGAAATCTCTTTTGTTTTATATAAATCTAAATCGGCGGCTTACAGTTAGTAAAAGTATTTATTTAGCTACTATCTAGCTTATATGCGATATATTTTTCTATGTTAATTTATAGCTAATCTAGCTCTATTTATAATAATAACAGGTCGTAAAGAGCTTGGTCTATGTTTTATTAAATAAAACATCAAGTTATAATCTTTAAATTAGATTAATTGTGGGTGTTTGCTATACTAACAGTTGTAGATAGCAAGGAGCCAAGCTAAAAGTGTTGTAGGTAGGGGGTTAGCCAGTATATGAATATGGTTCTTTTATTAAATATTTCAACTACAGGCTACATAAAATAACCACTACTTACCATAATTACCAACGTCATAGTAATGTAACGGCGGTATGATAGCTTAAGCTTCGTTAAGAGCTAAAGTTTATTTTTAAAAATAATTGTTTAATAATTAAACAACAAGCATTTTCTTAAACCCACCAATAAAAAAGGAGCCAAAAAATGGCGTCAATTATTAATCAAGAAATCCCTGAGTTTTCAGCTGAAGCGTTCGTAAACGGTGAATTCAAAACCATCACTTCAGAAGACGTAAAAGGCAAATGGGCCATCTTCATGTTCTACCCAGCAGACTTCACATTCGTTTGCCCAACTGAACTAGAAGACATGGCAGCTCAGTACGAAGAGCTTAAAGGTCTAGGTGTAGAAGTATACTCAGTATCAACTGACACTCACTTTACACACAAAGCATGGCACGATTCTTCAGAAGCTATTGGTAAAGTAACTTTCCCAATGATCGGTGACCCAACTGGCCGTATCACTCGTGGCTTCAACGTAATGATCGAAGAAGAAGGTCTAGCTGAGCGTGGTACTTTCGTAGTAGATCCAGACGGCAAAATCCAAGTTGCTGAAATCCATGCTGGCGGTATCGGCCGTAGCGCAAAAGATCTAGTTCGTAAAGTAAAAGCAGCTCAGTACGTTCGTGAAAACGACGGTGAAGTATGTCCAGCCGCTTGGGAACAAGGTCAAGAAACACTTAAGCCAAGCCTAGACCTAGTAGGTAAAATCTAATTAACCGCTAATCTTTTAATAAATAGCTAGTTAATCTAGATAGAAAACAAAAACCCCGCTATTAATTTAGCGGGGTTTTTTTGTAGCTTGCAGATTTTAAATAATAGTCTGTTTAACAAAGTAGTCTGATTAAATCATCAAACCCTTTACTAAACGCTGTCTATTAGATATCAATATCTACGGTGTTAGAATTATTGGCTTGATTGGTGATTTTTTTGGTATCAATCTCTTTGGTGACTTCAAGCACTGTAGTCTGGTTCGCTTTATCCAAATATTTTTGTGCTTTATCTACCTCATGAGTCAATGAATCAACCGTGGTTTTCATATTATCTAGCGCTTTCACTTTGTAGTCGCTGATCATATCCATGGTTTCGTAGATATTGTTAAACGCACTTTGTAACTTATCAAGCTCGATAGTACTGTTGCTGGCCTGCTCATGAATTTCAGTAGACTGACGCTTCATCATGGCTGAAGTTGATTCAATTAAGCTGCTAGTAGTTTTGTTCAGCGCACTGATCTGATCTAATACCAGCTTTTGATTGGTCATCGCTTGAGCCACAACCACTGCGGTGCGCAAAGCAGAAACTGTGGTAGTAGTGGCGCGATCCACCCCTTTAATTAGCTCTAAGTTGTTTTTGCGGATGGTATCTAATGCCAAATAACCTTGAACGTTAACAGCCAATTGCGTTAAGAAGTCAGTGTTTTTTTGACGCACATAAAACAGCATCTCTTCTTTAATGATACGAGCCTTTTCAGGATCAGTGGCTTCCACTTCGTAGATTTTCTTTTCTAGCTCTTCATCAATTTTTTTGCCAACATAAATATACTGGCGAATGGACTGCATTAAGTTCCACATATTGACTTTTTCTTGCTCAATCATGGCATTGTCTTTGAGCAGCTCATCTTTACCATTATAAAGACTGGTCACTACCGCATTAATATGCGACTGAGCAGACTCATATTGACGGAAGTAGTCTTGGACTTTATTGCCCATTGGAATCAAGCCAAATAGCTTACGTGAACTGGTCAGCTGCTTTTTACTCGGATCTAAATCTTCCACAATACCGCGCAGTTCAGTTAAAGATTTGGCGATAGGGGAGTTGTCGAATAAGCTTTTGTCCAAGCTTTTGGCCGGCAACTCTAGCATACGGTTTGACACTTGTGCCGATTCACGGATTTCTTGATTACCCAGATTATGGATAGATTGTACATTTTGCTTAAACTCGTTACTGTGTACTGGATTATTAAGCACATGACTAACGAAAGCATCGACCTTAGCATCTAGCTCAGGAATTTGGTTAGGATCAAGTTTTACCATTTGATCCGCTTCACTGGTCGGCACTTCCTTTACCGGCTCGGGTGGAGTTAAGCTAATAGACGGGGTGCTTGCACTTTCTGGAGGCGTTAATTCTTGCATAAGAAGTCCTTGTAGTTGTTGTAGTTTGTTTTGATTAATAGATTTATTAAAGCGTTGGCTAATAAAGTAAGTGGTGCTCAATAAATAAAATATTCACTTAAAAATAAAGTAGTCAATAAACAATGTGCCTGTTAAATAGAGCACGTATTAAATATAAATAAAGCACCTATTGAATAAATAGTACAAGAAAGCTTCAGTTGATGATATTGATTATAAGTAAATAATGTTAAGTGTTAAGTGAATTTATAAATAAAAGCAAACGCTAAGCTCAGTGAAGATGAGTAAAGCATAACAATAAATCAATACACCAGCCAAAAAAAACCACCAATCTGCTGCTGCAAATTGGTGGTATCGTTTATAACTGTAATGCTAATGCTACTTTGGGAAAGAGAAGCGGATTTTAGTCCTCAACAACGCTTTCTTAAGCAGATTACTTTTTACGTGTTGGGCCAAGTAGCATACCCATCTGACGGCCTTCCATTTTTGGAGGTTGCTCGACATTTGAGATTTCAGCAGTATCTTCGATGATACGCTCAAGTTGCTGACGGCCAAGGTCTTGGTGAGCCATCTCACGACCACGGAAACGGATGGTTACTTTAACCTTGTCTTGATCTTCCAAGAAACTGATAATTTTACGCAGTTTTACTTGGTAGTCCGCTTCGTCAGTATTTGGGCGAAGTTTCATCTCTTTAAGCTGAGTTTGCTTTTGGTTTTTCTTAGCTTCTTTCGCCTTTTGTTTTTGGTCATACAAGTAGCGCTTGTAGTCCATAATCTTACAAACAGGCGGTTTAGCATCCGGTACCAATTCAACCAAATCTAGATTGTCATCACGAGCCGCTTTACGGGCAGTTTCAATATCGACAACGCCCATCTGTTCGCCATCTTCTTTCACTAAGCGAACTTCTTTTTGCTGGATCTCTTCGTTGATGTTCAAACGGTTTGACTGTTTAATAGGTATTACTCCTCATCAGTTTTTGTTGTTAGTCGCCCCTTTTGGGCAACAGCTTTCTGTATTAATTCAATAAAGTCAGCCACAGACATTACGCCTAGGTTCTCGCCTTCACGAGTCCGCACGTTAACTTGTCCTGACTCAACTTCTTTATCCCCTAATACTAGCATATAGGGGATACGTTCTAGTGTTCTTTCTCGTATCTTAAATCCAATTTTTTCATTACGCAAGTCACTAATAACACGTAGGCCTGCATTTTGTAGTTCAGCAACTACATTTTTACAAGCTTCAGCTTGTTTGTCAGTGATGTTCATCACCACCACTTGCTGCGGTGATAGCCAGACCGGCATCCAACCGGCATAGTGCTCAATAAGCATACCGATAAAGCGCTCAAATGAACCTAAGATAGCGCGGTGTAGCATGACGGGTACATCACGTTCACCTTGCTCATTAATATAGTGAGCATCCAAACGATTTGGCAAGTTGAAGTCTAGCTGTAAAGTACCACACTGCCAGACACGGCCGATAGAGTCGCGCAAACTAAATTCAATCTTCGGACCATAAAATGCACCTTCACCTTCTTGCAGCTCCCACTTAAGACCTGCGGCATCTAGAGCATCTGCTAGTGCTTTTTCAGCAGCATCCCAAAGCTCATCTGCACCGACACGTTTTTCAGGACGCGTTGATAACTTCATTTCGATATTATCAAAGCCAAAGTCTTTATAAACATCTAGGGTAAGCTTAATAAAGTCAGAGGCCTCTTTACCAATTTGTGCATTGGTACAGAAAATATGGGCGTCATCTTGGGTAAAGCCGCGGACACGCATAATACCATGTAGTGCACCCGATGGCTCATTACGGTGGCAAGAGCCAAACTCTGCTAAGCGTAGCGGTAAATCACGATATGAGCGTAAACCTTGGTTAAATACTTGCACGTGGCAAGGGCAGTTCATAGGCTTAATGGCATAGTCACGGTTTTCACTACTGGTGGTAAACATGTTTTCAGCATAGTTTTCCCAGTGCCCGGATTTTTCCCATAAGCTTCTGTCCACAATTTGTGGGGTCTTAATTTCTTTATAGCCATTATCTTGCTGAATCTTACGCATATATTGCTCAAGCACTTGATAAATGGTCCAACCATTGGGATGCCAAAATACCATGCCAGGTGCTTGCTCTTGTAAATGGAACAAGTCTAGAGCTTTACCAATTTTACGGTGGTCACGTTTTTCAGCTTCTTCGATACGCTCAATATAAGCTTTTAAGTCTTTTTTATCAGCCCAAGCCGTGCCATAAATACGTTGTAGTTGTTCATTTTTGGCATCACCACGCCAATAAGCACCACTCATTTTGGTTAGCTTAAATACTTTTAAAAAGCGAGTGTTTGGTACGTGTGGGCCACGGCACATGTCGACGTATTCTTGATGGAAATATAAGCCAAACTCTTTTTCTTCCGGCATATCGTTGATAAGCTTCAGCTTATAATCTTCATTACGCGCTTTGAAAATTTTGATGGCTTCATCGCGAGGTGTCATTTTTTTGATAACGTCATAGTTTTGCTTAATAAGCTCTGCCATACGTTTTTCAATAGCTGACATGTCATCAGGAGTGAATGGGACTTCACTAAAGATATCGTAATAAAAGCCTTCTTCGATAACCGGACCAATAACCATTTTTACGTTAGGGTAAAGTTGCTTCACAGCATGACCCAACAAATGCGCACAAGAGTGACGAATGATATCGACGCCGTCTTCATCTTTAGGGGTTACAATTTCAACCTTAGCATCATGGGTGATAGGGTCGCTTGCATCTACAAGCTTGCCGTCTACACGTCCTGCAACCGTTGCTTTAGCAAGGCCTGGGCCAATACTTTCAGCCACTTGCATAACTGTTGTCGCACCGTCGAACTCTTTTACACTGCCATCAGGTAAAGTTATTGCAACCATAATTTAAATCCAAATAATCCATAACGCAAATAAAGAAATCATCATATGATAATTGTGATGATAATAATAAATACAACCGTTAGTATAAATTCTAACAGAAAAAACCGACTAAAAAGTCGGTGTGTAGCCTGATTATAGTATCTATTATAAAGCAATTTTAGCAACTATTTATAGTCAATCATCAAACGAGGTTAAATACAAGGAACAAACAGGCTATAAATCGATTGTTATTGCTTTTGTAAGTTTGTTTAAGGAGTTTAAAGGATACTCTGCAAAGCCAGTCTTATTATTCTAGCTTTAAAATGCCTAATTTCCTATATGACTATAACTATGATTAATAAAATAATCTTATCCCGCCTAATTTAATCCAAATAGTTGTTCTAGATGTCAGCTATCACGCGTATTTTTTAGATAAGATAGATGAAAACAAATTTAAAAATATATAAATATATATTTAGTTTTATTTAATAATATATCAAATAGTGCTAAGCTAAATGAGTTTATACTTTACTCTTATAACTATCTTTAGCCTTTGGATACTAATATGGCAGCATATATCACAGTAGGTGCAAAGACTACTCATGGCGGTACAGTAGTCAGTGGTTCACCACATACGACTCACAATGGCATTCCAGTCGCTCGTAAAGGCGATAAAGTCATCTGCAAAAAGTGTAAAAAGATAGTCACCATTGCTACTGGCGATCCCTCATTTATTATTGACGGTGCACCCATTGCTAGAGCAGGTGATGTTACCACTTGTGGTTCTAAACTGATTGCAATTCAGCAGTCTTTTGCTCAATCTGATTTTGAGGTTGGTGAGATTGAGCCTATTAAGCAACCTGAGCCTTTGCAGTTTAATAGGTCTGACTCTAATCATTTGATGGAAGAAGAGGTTTATGATGATAAGTTTCAATTATTAGATGAATTGACTCAAGAACCGTTAGTAAATGTCTCTTATCAATTAAAATATGATGGTAAAGTCGTATCAGGTAACACTGACTCTCAAGGGTTTACTCAATTGATTGAAGCTGATAATCCTGCCGAGGTCAGTATTTCGTTACTTGTAGATGAGGAAGAATAATCATGGCACAACGTGAAATAAATTGTGGTAACTATCGCTTAACTAGAGCTGATAGTAGTGGTCATAAATGTGTCTCTGTTCCAACAAAAAGGGTACTAACGCCAGGTGAGATTGCTATGGCAACTAAAGTATTTGCCAACTCAATCGATTACTCAATAGTGTATATTCATAATGAAGAATATTTACCTTTCGGCTGGCAAAAAGACAACACGATTATGACTCCAGATGGAGAATTATACTATCCAAAAGGTCATTATAAGTCTGATTATTCTACAGAATCTAATAACTATAAACATTTATTTATTCACGAAATGGTCCATGTTTGGCAATATCAGCTAGGATATAACGTTAAGTGGGAAGGTGCATGTTTGCATCTCAATAACATGTTCGGTGGTTCTGACCCCTACCCTTATGTTTTGGATACTGCTAAAAAACTGTGTGATTATAATATGGAGCAACAAGGGGATATAATCGCTGATTATTTTGTATATTACTGCTTAAGTTTACCTTTGGCACAAGCTGCAGCTATCGTATCTGATTCTGGTTATAGGAATCGTAATAACAGGAATGAATATTTAGTAGTGCTCTCTGATTTTTTAAGTGACCCTAGTAATACGACTAATCTACCTAACTCCTAAGGATAGATTAGAAATCTTACAAAAGTAGCATCAGTTCATAAATACTAAACACCTTCACAGTTCTACAGTACAATGACAAAGGATTTAAACGTTATACAGTCGTCCATAAAGCTACATTCTTTGAGATGTTTGATGCTTTGAAAGAGTATGTGCAACAAAAGACCAAATGAGGAAGGCTTGAGAATATGATTATCCATTCAGGGAAGTTTGAATTACCTAACAAACTGCTTTATGGTAACTCTAATTGTTCTGACTGGATAGCTGTCGTAAATGATGCGACTAAAACGTCTATTGAACGTCCAAAAAAACCATAAAGAGTACTACAGTGGTAAAAGGAAACAACACAACCTAAAAGCTCAAGTTATAGTGTATTAGAAAACTTGTTTAATCTTAGACGTTCAAACGACGACAGGTAGCGTTTATGACTTTAAGTTTTGTAAAGATACTTGTCCTGATTGGCTGCCCGATAATACGTATTATCTAGCAGATAGTGGCTATCAAGGCATCGCTAAGTTACATGAAACAACGTTTATACTTTTTAAAGAACCTCGCAATGGTCAAACCCTTGAGATTTGTGAGAAAGCTAATAACTACTTGGCAAAGTTCCTTGTTAGAGTAGAGCATAAAATAGGTTTACTTAAACTGTTTAAAATTTTTGCAACTAAATATCGTAATCGTAATAATCGATATGATTTTAAAATAAAGTTATTTGCTAGTATCGCTAATTTTCAATTTAATTTATTACTTTTGCAAGAGGTCTAATGTGTTTAGAATATATTTGAATAGCTTGATAATAATTAGTTTATGTTTAACTACTTCCTGTGTAAATAAGAACCCTTCACACAAGTTACCTATTAGACTTGAAGTCGATTTCTTCATAAATAAAGACGATAAACTATGCTTTAAACCAGATTTCACAACTGCAAATATTGAATCTAGTCCTCACAAACTAGATGAGATTACAAATGTTTTCTTTGGTCTTGATTTAATCAGGCAAGATGAACTCATACCTATATGGGAAGATAAGTTACCTAAAGACAAATCTTATAAGGGACTACCTATATGTTCAGAAGAAAACTATAACGACTTATTAGTTGAAGATAATGAGTATGCTTTTTGTATGAGGGGGTTTGAGCCAAAAGGAAGCTTTAATGTAATCGCTTGCCCAAATTTTGTTTATGGTAAAAGTAATATAATAAGAGTGGAGTAGTGTAGTGGTCAAGTTTTTTTGACAGTATTTAAGAGGCTATTTATGGAAATAAAGTCCCTATTTTGCTACTGATGTTAGATAGTTACTAACGCTATGAGGTCTTGCACTTTGATAATTGTGCCAAATATAAGTGCTCACTGCTTTTTTCGCTTGATTAATGTGTTTATAGCCATTTCTAGTGATCCCTATAGTTCGGAATTAATACCAAGGTAATCTAGATATGAATATTCTAGGGGCTGTCCTAGATAAGTAAAATTATTTAGGGTAGTACCATGAGAAAGAGTAAACTAAGTTGGTATAAACAAAACAGACTAATCGAACTATTTGTTGCAGGCTCTACAGCCAGAACAGCAGCAAGTTTAGTCGGCGTAAACAAAACAACAGCCAGTTATTACTTTCATAGACTTCGAATACTTATTTACGAAAACTGCCAAGAGCCTGGCCTATTCGAAGGTGAGATCGAAGTAGACGAGTCATACTTTGGCGGTACTCGCAAAGGCAAAAAAGGACGAGGTGCAGGTAGTGAAGTCCCTGTATTCGGCCTGTTAAAGCGTAATGGCAATGTTTATGCCTGTATTATACCCAATGCTAAAGCAGATACCTTGATTCCAATTATTAGAGAAAAAGTAGTCCCAGATAGCATTGTTTACACTGATTCATTTAGAAGCTACAACGCCCTAGATGTCAGTGAATTTACTCATTATCGTATTAACCACTCTAAAACCTTTGTGAATGACAAGAATCATATTAACGGTATAGAGAACTTTTGGAACCAAGCTAAATGCCATTTACGCAAGTTTAATGGTGTGCCAAAAGAGCATTTTCACCTCTATTTGAAGGAATGTGAGTGGCGGTTTAATCACAGTGACCCAAAGTTTCAATTACGTCAATTAAAACAATGGGTTAGACAGGGTTTCAACTAGTTATCTAGGACAGCCCCTAGTGTTTTAAATATGGGGGCGTTTTCGTTATGCAAGTTATGGTTATGGAGAGATGCAACTTGGTTTAGCAGCAGATTTAATGGGAGTCACAAAAAATGATAATCCTAATTACCTTGAAGAGGTGTTTAATATAATCTCTTCAAATGCTGAAATAGCGATGGATTTAATAGGCAAACATTTAAACAATGAACAGAAAAGACGTGGTAGGAGATTAACTCCTAGGGAAGCTACAGTATTCTATAATGCAGGAAACAATGCGTTAGATAGTTATATAAATGGTGAGATAACACAGGAAAGAATAATTAATAGTATTTATGGTCGCTCTTGGGAATGGCAGAATGCTATTAGAATGGCATTAGAAGGTTTAATAGTGGGACAGCCTGATAACTGCGTCTTAGATTCTTGTAATACTTATATGGAACAAGATTTATCGGAATGGACAAACAATCTTTCAATGACCGTTCAATATTAAATAGGCTTAATTATGTTAAAGTTAATGTTAGCTAATTTAATTAGCTTAGGAATGTTTCTTCTAAGCTTCGGGATACAGTCATCTGGAGGTCTCTATACTCATTCATATATCATTGATAATGATATATATAGTTTATCCGACTTACAAGGCGCAGGCGGTAACGATTTCGTATTGCTGATAATAGGAAGTGGAGCTTTATTTTTACTTCTAACGTTTATTAACGCCCTTTATATTCTCAAGCCAGTAATTAAAAGCATACTTTCTTTGATTGCTATCATTATATCATTATGGTTTTTTGGGCTTATGGAGACAGCTAGCTTCATAAATATTAGCTATGCCACTATTTTATTCGGCGATAATATTATATTTTCTATATGGCTCTCACTCTTTATTTTGCTTAATATTTTAGTATTTTCTAACATTTTAATTTCAATAAAAAATAAATTATCCAAATCTAGAGTTTTGAACTAATTCAAAAGAATTGAGGTTAACGGTTTTTTTAGCGATGCTTATTATCCACCGATTGATTTTTATGAGCGAGTAGTAGTCAATAAAACCGATGTGAAAGGTCTGTTATGGAAAAGCCGACTGGAGATTGACTAGATGAAGCTTATGAAATCATGTATTGCAATAGTAACTATTGCCTTGACCCAAATTGGCTGTCAACAGAAGGTGGAATACATGACACCTGAGATTACAGGACAAGTTATTGATAGGCAAACTGAACAGCTTATTGAAAATATAAAAATATTTTTATCTTCAAATAGTTATGATATATCAGATAAAGATGGTCACTTTTTAATCCCAGCGATAGAGTATAGATATAATATATCGGTACCGAAGAGATATGTATATGAAATCTATAATGGATCTTCTTTATTGTTTATGAGTTCCAATTATATCGAAAAGGCTTATACCTTAGGCGAAATTCCTAGTATAAATTTGACGGGGAATCTTGAAACTTATGACGAAATATTAAGACTTATGTCAATTTGGGTAAGGTTTATTTAACTCCAATTGATCCGAATCAAACAGAGTCTCAAGAAGAGTACATAGAAGGACCCATCAAATACTGCCTACCTAATCAATCTCAAAAAGAAGTAGATTGCATTCCTTTGCCAAAAAACATGACTTACCTTACTAATAGTCTTTACTCAAGACCAGCTTGTTTATTTAACTTATGAAAATCCCACAAACAAGGTCACTAAGAAGGCAGCAACCGCCAAGGTATATAATAAGTAGCGTGTACCATTGCCAACAGGGTAGTGCATATCATGCAAGATATAATACAGTCTATGTGCCCCATGCCACATAAATAAAAACACCAATACTGAGAATAATATCAAGAAGACCCAATGACTGATCCAGCCATGAGCGTTTTCATAAAAACTACTTGGGTCACCCAGTACACCAAAGGGTAATAAAATACAGATAACAACGATCATAGGGGCGAGAGCCAGCGCTGCTGCTGTACCACCGCCTGAAAATATTCCCCAAAAGATTGGTTTTAAGTGTTTGTTACTCATGATGCTCTCCTTTATATATAGATGGGTGATTTCACTCAGTTACATCAATGCCTTGATGACGAAGAACACAATAAGCGCCACTACTGCAAAGGCAACCCAACTGCCAGCGATCATCTTTTTATCTTCGACAAACTTCTCACCGACTTGAATGGGCATAGCTTTTGGCATGGCTTTAAACCATTCCACACTATTAAATATTGCCGCAATAATCGCAACTATATTGAGAACGACCACAATAGGATTGCGCTGAAAGCTAACCCAAGTCGCCCAGGCTTCAGGAGAGCTGGCAAGGGCTGCAATACACCAAAAAAAGTTAAGCGCAGCGAGCATAACGGGAATACAAGTCAACTCACGCAGCATGTATTTTTTGTAAAAAGGAGTTTGTAGATACCAGTTGTCAGACTGTTTTGCGACATACGGTTTTCTAGCCATGACTAAGACTCCTCTTGTTGTTTTTTATTACCACTGATTAAGTCCATAGCCCAATAACCTACGCCTTGTGCTTTGGCTTGCTGGATGGCACCTGCCGGGTCAACCTGTTTTGGACACACATCAGAGCAGTAACCAACGAAAGTACACGGCCAGATGCCGTTTTCTTCATTGAGCATTTTAAAGCGAATTTTTGCCCCATCATCCCGGCTATCAAGATTGTAACGGTGGGCTAATGCTGAGGCGGCAGGCCCTAAGAAATCAGCATTAAGTCCGACTTGAGGGCAGGCTTGATAGCAGAGCATACAGTTAATACACATGGTGTATTGCTTGTATTTGGCCAATTGTTTTGGTGTTTGAATGTTTTCTTTATCACTCAAAGCACGTGGGTTTTTACTGATGATATAAGGGCTAACAGACTCCAGTTTTTTGATAAATGGCTCAGTATCTACTACTAAGTCCTTTTCAATCGGGAAGTTATCCATAGCCCCTATGATAATATCTCCAAGTCCCTCAGATTGAGCCTTGTCAGCCGGTGCTTTATTAACGTAGTCACGCACGAAAGTGGAGCAGGCAAGCTTAGGTTCGCCATTGATAACCATACCACACGAGCCACACACCTCCATTCGGCATGACCACCGGTAAGCAAGCTCTGGGCGTAAATTGTCTTTAATAACCCCTAACGCATCAAGAATAGACATATCGTAAGTCCATTCAATTTCAAATGTTTCTGGCCAAGGCTTATCATCCTCATCAGGACGGTAACGCATGACTGTAATTTTGACAATATTATTTGCTAAGGAGTCAGAGTTACTTTTTTGGTTAATATGTTGGCTACTATTTAATGTAGATTGGCTATTCATATTACTTTTCTCCTCCAGCTTCTCCTGCAGCACCATAAGCCCGCGTGGCTGGTTGTGATTTAGTAATTAACACATCGCTATATTTAATTTCCGGCTCAGCGTCTGGTTGATAAAAAGCAAGAGTGTGTTTCAGATAATGCTCGTCGTCACGCTCTGGATAATCAAGGCGCTGATGTGAGCCACGTGACTCTTTACGGGCGCTGGCGCTATAAATCATGCTTTCTGCCACATCTAATAGATAACCTAGCTCAATAGTTGTCAGCCAGTCAGTATTAAAGGTCGAGCTATGGTCTGTGACTTTTACATTTTTATAGCGTTCTTTAAGTTTTTTGATACCGGCAATGGCAATTTCTGAATTTTCAGCGCTGCGATAGATCCCAACGTTTTCTTCCATCATCCTGCCGAGTTCGTTACGGATATCGGCAGGTTTTTCGGTACCATTAGTTCGATTTAATAGCTCTGCATAGGGTTTAAAAGCTTGCTTAGCCAACTGTTCAAAATCTGATGCAGAAACAGAGTTTTGATTGGTCTGGGCATGGAGCAAAGCGTTTTCACCAGCTACTTTGCCGAACACGCACAGCTCTGTTAAAGAGTTTGAACCTAGACGGTTTGCACCATGCAAGCCCACAGAGGCACATTCGCCGACAGCAAATAAGCCGGGAATGCGTGTCTGACAATGACGGTCGGTTTCAATACCGCCCATAGTGTAGTGCACCGTTGCTCGGACAGGAATTGGCTCGTATACGGGGTCTACACCAACGAACTTCTTGGCAAGTGATCTAATAAAAGGCAGGCGCTCATTAATATAGTCCTCACCTAGGTGGTGCAAGTCGAGATGGACGGCTGGCCCACGTGGTGTATCGATAGTACGACCTGCTTTCCATTCATGATAGAAAGCTTGTGATAAGCGGTCGCGTGGGCCAAGCTCCATGTACTTGTTTTTGGGTTCGCCAACAGGTGTTTCAGGCCCCAAGCCATAATCTTGTAGATAGCGATAGCCGTCTTTGTTGACTAAGATACCTCCCTCACCGCGGCAACCTTCTGTCATTAAGATTCCAGAACCCGGTAATCCGGTAGGGTGGTATTGCAAAAATTCCATATCACGCAGAGGCACACCATGACGATAGGCCAACGCCATACCGTCGCCAGTCACAATACCGCCATTGGTATTAAAGGTATAGATTCGGCCTGCACCGCCCGTAGCGATAATCACACTTTTGGCTTGTACCGCCACTGTTTTACCATTTAATAAGTCGTAGCACAGCACACCTTCTAGCTCTTTTTGTTGCACTTGTTGACTGCTAGAACTCATTATCAAATCTAAGGCAAAGTGTTCATCCAGACGCTTAATATTGGGATACTGCATAGAGGTCTGAAACAAGGTGTGTAGAATATGAAAGCCGGTCTTATCTGACGCAAACCAAGTACGCGGAATCTTCATGCCCCCAAAGCGGCGCACATTGGCTCGACCATTCGGCAAGCGGGACCAAGGGCAACCCCAATGCTCAAGTTGAATCATTTCCTCAGTGGCGTGTTCAACAAAATACTCCACCACATCTTGTTCGCACAACCAATCACCACCTGACACCGTGTCATTAAAGTGATTTTCCAAAGAATCATCATCACGAACGACTCCGGCAGCGCCTCCCTCAGCAGCAACAGTGTGGCTGCGCATTGGGTACACTTTTGAAATTAACATCACCTCAGTATCTGGCGCACTACGGGCAATCTCTATGGCGGCTCGAAGTCCTGCGCCTCCAGCACCAATGATTGCCACATCTGTTTTGATTACTTGCATCTGGACCCCTTAGATATTTTGGTCGATTATGTCAGCTATCGTCATAACTTTGAGTTAGAAGAGAAGTTTTACGAAACATAACGTACAACGCGGTATTAATAGTTATTCTAAGATTAATTTATGACAGGTTATCTTATATAGTTATTTTACCAAATCCATAGCCTTAATAGGGGATTGTTGATGGATTAATCCGCAATATTAGTTTAATCCTCAATATAAACAATAATGATAAACCAGTAATCAATTCTCTCTCATCGCTACCATTTACTAATTCTTTATATAAATTATTGATACGAGAAGTTATGTATACTAAAAATAGTCCTTGACGTTCAGTCAAAAGGGTATACAATACGTCGTTCTGTTGAGGCAGGGAGCGATTTGAAAAGTTTGAAAAACAAACAAACTTTAAACAAATCCAAAAAACTTCTTGACAAAGAGTGTAAACAGCGTATAATACGCACCTCATCGGGACAACGAGATTAGAAGCTTAGTTGGTTTTAAATCTAAGTTCTGATAATAGATTGAAATAAAAGCT
>NZ_JMKP01000026.1 GCF_000685805.1 Psychrobacter phenylpyruvicus DSM 7000 = NBRC 102152
CATCTGTTGGTACAACCGGTGATTCATACGATAATGCGTTAGCTGAAACGGTTAACGGACTTTATAAAACAGAGGTGATTGAATATTTAAAACCGCAGTGGCGGGATGCGTATGATGTTGAATTAGCAACCCTTGAATGGGTCGATTGGTTTAATAAAACTCGCATTCATAGTACGATTGGTTATGTGTCGCCTTTTGAGTTTGAGAGACGATACTATGATAGCCTTAATGAGTCAGACAAAGCTGCCTGACTCAAGCAATCCACTCTCCGATATAGTCGGGGCGGTTCAAAAAGCCACGATTGGACAAGGCGCTATAGTTACCAGTGATACGTCTACAGGACAAGACAGCTTAGCAGGTGTCAACCGAGATCCATTCAATACCGAAAACATTATTAAAGATCAACAAACCGCAGGACTTGGTGTCGATGCCAATATCGATGCAAGAGTGTTTACCAAAGCAGGACGAGCTGAAATTGCTGAAGAGCGAAAGGGGTTATTAGATAAAATTGAGTCCATAGAAAACAATGTAGAAGGTTCAGTTACCTTAGGCTATGGAATTACTAAGGACGTCTATAAGAGCATTTTGATTCTTAAAAAGATTGAAGAGGTAAGAGCTACTTTAACGCCAGAAGAACAAGTAATTTTTGATAATGAGCTTAAGAAGCTACAGGCTAAAGATCCGCTTAAGTCTAATATCGCTCCTGTAATAATTGGGGCTGAAGCAATTGCTGCTGGAGCGGCAGGTGCTGGTGGAGCAACTTGTGTTACTGTCAATTGTAGTGAAGCAGTTGTTAATGGTGCTAAAAGTGCCTATAACGTATAAAAGGCCTTTAATACGCTAGGTATTGTAGTTGTAGGCTCGACTTTAGGAATATTTTCATCTGATAGTCCAAAAACCGGTAATGATGATTTAGATGAGGTATTAGAGGATGCGGTTCCTACCGATGACGGTAAAAAAGGATATGATTATCCAGGAACACAGGAAGAGTTGATTGATAATTTAGGTAATATTGAAGGATCTAGTCAAATCGAAAGACCTGATGGAAGCACTTCAACGACGTTACCTGATGGAAGGCGCGTCGATACATACCCTAGTAGATTCTCAACCCAAAATCCAGGATGCCAAGTTATAAAATCTGGTAGAAGAAAGCCTACACACAAAGGACAAACACAATGACATTTTATTTAAAAGACACCGATAAAGAGTACTTCGGCAAATTTTGGGCATTACAAAGAAAGTTTTTAGAAGATGAAGGTGGAAGGTTGTTATCAATAGACGAAGCCAATACACATCCTTTTGATAACCTTATAGAAAAAGGATCTAAAGGGATTACTGGAGCTAGTGCAATGAAGCCCAGATTAACTCAGGATTACCATTATTTCTGCATTCCGTATGAGCTTGATGATGAGGTAGAAGGTGGTATAGAAACTGATGTGATTATCAAGGACCTGATTAATACTAATTTAGAAGCACCCATTTTTATAGCTTCCACAGATCCTAGGTTGGGATGCTTTGGCGAATGCAGTCATATAGATGAGGACTTAATTTGGAATTTCTCATCACCACATTTGAATACACCGTTCATAATTTTTGACAATAAAAAAGAAGTATTTGCATTAATAGATTACGACCTACCTCTACAAATTATTGGATATAAAAACTCTATTTCGGATACAAATAATTATATTAAAAATAAGGTTGGACAAAGTGGCTGGAATAATGTATTTGAGAGATATTCACATTATACTAACATGCCTTACATTTTTAAGGAGTATTACGGTTTTTTATTGCCTAAACTTATTAAGCAGCAATTAAACATCAGTGTTAATTGATTTTTCAACATACCGCAAGACTTGGTGTCGATGCCAATTTCGATGCCAATAATTACTTTAAACAAGGTGAAACCCGTGACATCGGTAGTCAAATCAAAGGTGCTGATAATATTATCATCACCTCAGGGGGTGATTTCACAGGTAAAGCCGTCTCTATTACCAGTGATAATGGCATAGTAGGTCTACAAGCAGGTAATGACATCACCCTAAGTGAGGGACGTCATACCCAAAACCTAAGCACAGCCAATAAAACCACTGACAAAGGCTTTTTGAGCAAAACCACCACCCAAAGCCGATTTGACTCTCAAAGTGATACGGCCATTAGCAGTAACATCGAAGGCAATAAAGTCATCATGGATGCTGGTAATGACGTGAATCTAACTGCTACCAATGCCATCAGTGATAAGGGTACCTCTATAAAAGCTGGCAACAATGCCAATATTTTAGCGGCACAAAACACCTCAAGTAAAAGTAGTGAGAGTAGTACCAAGAAATCAGGTGTCTTTAGTTCAGGTGGGCTTGGCTTTACTATCGGTAAGCAAAAAACTGAAAATGACAATACTCAAACTGCACTGACCCACACCGCAAGCAATGTCGGTGCAATAGATGGCAACGTTAGCATAGAAGCTGGCAATCATATCCAGCAAACGGGCAGTAATGTGATTGCAGGGATAGGTGATCGTCAATCTGTTGACAGCAGTGATACACAGCGTGGCAACGTTGTCTATCAAGCCAAAGCGGTTGATATTGACAATGCGATGGATAAATACACCAACCAAAGCGAGCAGAAGTTTAAACAAAGCGGACTTACTGTATCAGTATCAAACTCACTAGTTGATAGCGCCCAAAACATAGACAGGCTCATCGATGCTGCTGGTAACACCAGTAGCCCACGTATGAAAGGCTTAGCAGGTGTAAGTGCAGGACTTAAAGCGGAAGCGTTATATGGCGAAGGCAAACAAGCCGCTAAAGCCCTACAGACAGGCAACCTAAAAGAGGTGGGTAATACTCGTATCCAAGCTACTATAGGCTCTAGTAAATCGCAATCGAACTCACAAAGCTATCGTGAGCAAAGCCAAGGCTCAAGCATACAAGCGGCGAACAACCTTGCCATCATTGCTACAGGAGCAGGCAAAGACAGTAATATCAATATCAACGCCAGTGATATAACTGTTGGCAACAATGCTTTATTCAAAACAGACAATGATTTAAACATAAAAGGCGTTGCTCAAAACGAGCAAACCCGTAGCAATAACAAAAGCTCAAGCTTTGGCATAGGTGCTTATGCTTCTACCAATCCTGGTAAAGAGGGTGCAAGCTACGGTATAACTGCCAATGCCAGTAAAGGTAAAGGACATGCTAATAGTGATGGTAAAACCTATGCGGGTAGCCATACTAATATTGGAGGCACCACTACCTTTGATATCGGTAATGATGTCAATATAACAGGGGGTGTGCTCACTACCGATGAGCTTACTGGACAAGTTGCTGGCGACCTTAATATGGAGAGCCTGCAAGATACTTACGTCTATGACAGCAAACAAAAGAACGCAGGATTTAGTGCAGATATAGATTTATCAGGCAATGCTCAAGCAAACAGCTTATCTATTAATGGCGGTAAAACTAACATTGATGCCGATTATGCCGCAGTCACTGAACAAACGGCTATTTATACGCAGAAAGCTGACTTAAATGTCGGCGGTAAAGGTACCTTCAAAGGAGCAGCCTTTACCACAGCCAGTGCTGAGGATAACAAATCCGTCTTTGCTCAAGGCATAGATACTAGTAACATTGAAAACTACAGCAACTATGATGCTAAAGCAATAGCTGCTGGTATCACAATCGGTAAAGCCAAAGATACCAATCCTGAAGCCAGTCTAAACGGTATTGGCTACGGCACAGATAGCGACAGTCAAACCAGAACAACCAAAGCTGGTGTAACAGGTATGGCAGGGCAGTCTGATGTGATTACGGCTACCAAAGACAGTTTAAATGATGCACTATCAAACAGTTTTGATGCAAATACCGTTAATGAGGAGCTTGGGGCACAGGTTGAGATAACGAGAGCTTTTGGGCAGGAAGCACCGAAGGCGGTTGGGGATTTTGCAGTTAATAAGCAAGTTGAGCTTTTAAGGCAAGGTAAATTCGAAGAAGCTGAAAAATGGGCAGAGGATGGTGTTTACCGAGTTGCTTTACATACCTTGGTGGGAGCTTTAGCAACAGGAAGCATAGATGGTGCTGTAGCTAGCGGTACAACGGCTGTCTCCGTACCTGCTTTAGATAATTATTTAAAAGAGCAAGGATTAGATGACACTGCTAGAAAAGCTGTATTATTAGGGTTCTCAGCTAGTGTTGGTGCTAGCATTGGTGGTGATACAGCCAGTACAGTAAGTAGCTTTAATCAAACGGATAATAACTATTTAAGTCATAAGCAAATGCAAGAATGGATTAAGGCTTTAGAGAAAACAGGAAGTGATCCAAGACGTAGGGAACAAATTAATAGTTTTTATCTTAAGATGGGAAGGTACAACCCAATCAGGAGTTAAAGTTACAGGTTGGTTAAGACCAAAAACAACAGTATATCCAATTAAAGATAAATAAAACCAAGGATTAAATATGCATATAATTTTTTACTATCGAAAAAATGAAGATTGGAATAGATTAATACCTTCAGCGAAAGCTGTAGATAGAAGTAAGACATCAGAATTATTTTCTAGTTACTTGATTGAAATTGATTATGAGTTTTCTTGTCTAATATTAAAACAGTTGAATTCCAAACAATTAAATTCACTAAACTTTAGCTCAGAATCATGGGGAGTGAATTTAAAAAAAAATAATTTAGAGATCTATTCCCTTTTTGATGAAGATAACATTGAGTATAAAGTGAATATTAAATTAAGTGATTTTAAAAAAGGAGTTTTTGAATGGAATCGTTTTTTATTGTCTACACCTGATATAGATTATAGCATGAATTTTAAAGTATAAATTCCATTCTTGATACTTTAATAATAGGCGGATTCGCATCGAAAGTGCAATTACATTAAGCGGCTAACAAATCAACAAACTGACCAAAGAACAACTCATTTGGTGTTCTAAATCCTCGAGTTTTTCTTGGTCGGTTATTGAGTCTATCTTGAACCCTTCGTATCTGCTCATCCGTCACCTTGTTAAAATCAGTACTCTTAGGGAAGTATTGTCTGATAAGCCCCGGGGCTGGAGAAATACAGGAAGTTTAACTTGTGAAGTAGATTTTTACAAAGACGATCCTGCCTGTGATGACTGAAAGAGAGAACATGGGCAAGCCGTTCCCCAAAAAAAAGCGATAACCCATGAAGAATATTTTTTTATTGATAAGCTTAAGCGTATTAACCGCCTGTAGTATGAGAGGCTTTGAACCGCCAAGAAATACTAGTTATTGAACATTACCTGAACTTGAAAATATGGGATTTGAAGGCACTGAATATATTGATAAGGAATTTAAAGAAATGCGAGAATGTGGTATAGATCCTTTTATGGGTGACACAGGCGGTAGCACAGTCAAGGCATTATGTATGGAGAAAAAAGGCTGGGTAAATACAGCAGGACCAACTTGTGAAAGAGATGTTTATAAAGATAACCCTGCTTGTGACGATTGGAAGAAAGCTCATAAACAATAAACGTTATTTTTAATAAGATTTTTTTGTCTATCAAAGGTGTTACTAGATAAGTAGCACCTTTATTTTATGAGTTAAATTATTAACAGCAGAGCAAACATTTCTATTTTATATAAAGGAGGTTTCTTGATCTAGAGAGTTTACAAGACACTTAACTTATGACAGCAAACAAAAGAACGCAGGGTTTAGTGCAGATATAGACCTATCAGGCAATGCCCAAGCAAACAGCTTATCTATTAATGGCGGTAAGACTAACATAAATGCAAATTATGCAGCAGTCACTGAACAAACGGCTATTTATACGCAGAAAGCAGACTTAAATGTTGGGGGTAAAGGTGTAATTAAAGGAGCTGCATACACCACAGCCAGTGCTGAGGATAACAAATCCGTCTTTGCTCAAGGCATAGAGACCTCAGATATCCAAAATCATAGCAACTATGATGCTAAAGCCATAGCTGCTGGTATTAGTATTGGTAAAGCCAAAGATACCAATCCTGAAGCCAGTCTAAACGGTATTGGCTACGGTAGTGATGGTGACAGTCAAACCAGAACAACCAAAGCTGCTGTAACAGGCATGGCAGGACAGTCTGATGTAACTACAGCTACCAAAGAAAGCTTAAATGAGCCACTTGAAAATAGCTTTGATGCGAGTATCGTTAATGAGGAGCTTGGGGCTCAGGTAGAGATTACAAGGGCTTTTGGGCAGGAAGCACCGAAGGCAGTGGCAGAGTTTTCACAAAACCGTATTGACGATATAAAAGCAGATCCTAATCTTAGCATTGATGAAAAATTAGCTGAAATTGAAAAATGGGACGAAGGCGGTGCGTATCGAGTAGCCGCACATACAGCAATTGGTGCATTAGGAACAGGTAATTTAGAGGGCAGTTTAACGACAGGTAGTGTTGCTGCAGCTGCACCTAAGATTAGTGAGTACGAGAGCAAATTAGCTGATGCTCTTGTCAGTAGTGGCATGAGTCCTGAAGCGGCTAACGCAACTTCTAAAGGAGTAACGATATTAACGTTAGCGGGTATAGCAGCTAATGCTGGTCTTGATACTTCAAGTACAGCGAGTGCTATTAATGTGGATAGTAATAATCGCTGGTTACATGACAGTGAAGTTCTTAATATTTTTAAACACAAAAAAGACATAGAAAATTTTGCGAAAGAAAACGGTATTACTTATAAACAAGCGTACAGAGCAATCTTAGCACAAGCTTATCGTAATACTGATGACGATTTTAGAAATGCACATAGTCCGAAACCAGGCACTAAAGAGAGTTCTCTTGCTCAAAAGGCTGAAAGCTTTTTGAGAAAGCATGTTTTAATAGCATCCACAGCATCTGAACGTAAAAATCATAATTTAAATCGAAACAGTACCAAATATAAGGGTCTTTTATCTGGAGTTGAAAGAAAAACACCTGCTTATTCCCAGACAAATAAAAATATTCAAGTACTTAAGGGTGTTGGGAAGATAACGGCAGAAGGTACAGTAAAAGGAGTTGGTAATATTCCTTCTGACACAGCAAATGGTGTGGCACAGATATTTGGTGGTAAATATGAGCGTTCATTTCCATATGATAGTCCTGAATCTGAAGAAGTAGGTACAGTTGCTCAAAATGTTACTGGTGTTTTGACAACAGCCACTGGTATTAAAGTAAAAGTTTTAAGAAGTAGTTCAGGGAATACTCTAGAGTTATTTACTGATAGTTCAGGTCCCCTTATACCTAAAGCTAGGGGTGTAGGACCTACAGATCCTAGTGCAATAGCCAAAAACGCTATGTCAATGCCTGAAATAAGATCTTCTAGCCAATCTAAAGTGGTAGCTAATAATCCATATATACCTAAAAAAGCAGGTGGTAATTTTACAATTATGGACTATCTGCCAGAGTCTGCTCGTGTGACTAAAAAGGGTGGAGAAATTGTTATCAATGGTACGGCTAGTAATAAATATTTACGTGGTATACCTAATGAAGCAGAACTTGATAAGATGGGATTAAAACTGAAATACAATGGTCCTCTTAAACCTGAGTTTAATAACTTTCAATTTAAAACTACAGACGGGAAACCACTCAAGCAGTCAACAATGAAAACAATTATCTTTGAGAAAGTGAAGTAATATGACAAAGTATGTAATACCAAAAAAGTTCCATCAAAACTTATATATATTTGAAGGTGGTTTGCAACACTATCATATTTATAATAAAAGCTTAACAATAATAACGAATCTTGTAGACTACTACGAGCCTTCGATAGATATAAGGCTACCAGATTACATGGATACAGTTAAAATTTTTTTTAAAAACTTTAGGTATTTAAAGTTAAATACAAGCTATGTGATCGAATCAGATCACTATAATAATATTATAGAGTTAGGTGAGTATAGAGATGGTAATGAATTACTTGACTATGGAGGAGTTCTCTATTGGCTTGGTAGTCTTGATGTTCCAACCAGTTGGATCCTTGAAGTTGTTTGTGAAGATATTGAATTAGAGTTTTAGCAAATGCATATTAAATTAATACCAGAATATGAGTGTTATCCATTATGGTGTTATGAAGATGATATTCCAGTTAATATCAATCCAGAATCTTTATACATTAGTGATACTCTTAAAAATGACATAACTACATGGTCAGAAAAATATGAAGCAACATATGTAAAAGAAAACCCTATAGAGTCTGGGTTTAAAACTCAATCTGAAGAAAGAAAATTCATTGAGGAGGGTTATATTCTAGAAAGCAGATTACAAAAAGAATTAGGAACGAGATATAAGGTATCTTTTCAGATGTAAAAAAGACTGTCTTGAAAGTTTATAAATCATCTATTAGCACACGCACTATTAGGTGCAGCGGTCAGTGCTGCCACAGGTAACGATGCCTTAACGGGGGGGGGGGGTTAGGCGCTAGTACTGGAGAAGGCACAGCTATTCTATTATCTAAGTATATCTACAAAGTAGATAAACCAAGTGAGCTAACCGCTGAGCAGAAGGACACCATAAGTAATATCACTACCTTAGCAGGGGTAGCTATTGGTTCTACGACTGGAGAAGTTACTGATGCAGTGAATGCGGGTGAAACGGCTAAGGTGGCGGTTGAGGATAATAGTTTAAAGCAGAAAGATATAGACAGCTTATTAAGACAGATAGCAATCGCTAAAAGAAAATATACAGGTGCTAAACTAGATGTAGAAATGAGAAGAATTAGAGCTGTCTCAGCAAAAATAGCAGCAGATAACTGGAAAGAGATTGAAGCTTGTGAAGCTAATCCTACTGCAGCTTGTCTAAATAAGATTAAAGCTGATTATAGCAATGTTGATTTTCAAAAGCTTAAAGATGCTTATCGTGAATACCAAGATACAGAACTCTACATCAGGGGTTATGAGCAACGTAACAATGATATTGTTACCTGTAGCACCTCTCGTCCAACCGATTGTGTTTATGTAAATGGTGGTATAAGGGTTGTTAATGGCGCAATTTATGAGCTGATCGGTTCGGGTTCTAGAGCTGGTGAGTGGAGGAAAGTACCAGTTACTAAGTCTCAAACAAAAACAAAATCTAAAGCAAAAACTCCTAGCACATCCAACCCGAAGAATATAGATTTTAGTAGGGTGTGTAATGGTCCGGTCTGCTTCACCGCAGGTACATTAATTCATACCATCCAGGGTTTAAAGCCCATTGAGACGGTTGAGCGTGGTGAGCTGGTATGGTCACGAGAAGAGTTTGGTGAGAAGTATGACTATCGCCCTGTTATCGCAACCAAAGTCACCTCAAATGCACCAATATACGAAGTTAAGATACAGCATGATAGTGGCTTAGAGGAAACCTTTAGCACCACCGAAGAGCATCCGTTCTGGATTGATGGTCAAGGCTGGCGTAAGGCGTCTATCCTAGAAGCTGGAATGAAGCTACTGGATAAACGAGGCAATGCGACAGCGACCGTTATTAGTCAGAAAGCTTTAGATGAAACCGATACGGTTTATAACTTTGAAGTACAAGACTTTAGCACCTATCATATTGGTGAACTGGGTGTTTGGGTTCATAATGCCAATTGTTGTGATTTTACTAGCAACTGGGGGAATATTGAGGCCAAATTTAAAGAGGCAGGTTGGGTTGATCCAAAAACAAATAGAGTTCGATATTTAGATCCAATCGATGGTAAATTAAAAGACTTTCCTGATGATGTAACTCCACAAGTAGATCATGTCTTAACAAGGGCGGAAGCTAAGAAAATCGCAGGTAAAAAGTTGACAACTCGTGAACTTAATAAAATCATTAATGCGCCAGAAAATCTTATGCCATTGCCGGGTCCTTTAAATGGGTCTAAAAGCAATTTAGTAGAATACAAAAATGGGGGTTGGGTACAATACGGTAATAAAGGAAAACCGATACCGATTAGTCCTGTTTACAAGCGAAAGATTTTAGAAATTCAAGAAGCTACTCGAGAGAAGATAAACAAAGCCATTAGAGCTAAAGAGGGAAAGTAAAATGAATACCCATATTTTAAGTGAATTCGATGAAATTTATTATGACTTAGAACAAATAACCATCAATGATGTTTATATTAAAAATAGAGATGAAACCAGAATTGAGTTTAATTCACTAAACTTTAAAAGTGCTAAGCCTAAGAATTTAAGCTTTCATGACTATTTCTTTAAACCATTTAAAGATACGCAACCTAATACTTATAGAGTGTTATCTCAGGTTAAAGAAAAATTCTTTTATGCTATCGAAAGAACAGATATGCCAGAGATAATGTCAGATATTACTGCGTTTGGTATTAATATAAACGGTATTATTATATATCTACGGTATACTCCATACATTTCAGATGACGCTGAGCAAAACGAGTATAACTTTCCTGTAGAGATTGTTAAGTCATGGCTGTGGCATAGTGCAGGTTGGTATATTTCTGATGGGGTGAATTATGGACCTCTAGCCCCAAGTGCTTTACCGTCAAGTAACAACCCTCCTCTTGGTTCAATTTGTTCAGACATTGAAGGAAAGGGTAAGAAAGCTCGTGAAAAAGTAGCCTTTTTAGAAGAAAAGTTTGGGCAACCTTTTTTAGTAGATTATGAAGATGACGACAGTTATGACACCCATTTTCAGCTACGAGCTTTAATTGATACAAGATTTAATTTGTTAGAGCAACCAAAAAACTTCCAGCTATTCTCAATTGTTAATCACGCTAAAAAAGACATGTTCTTTATTGAAAATGAGGATGTTTATAGCGTAAAAAAATTAGTTAATCCTGCCGAAGCAATTGACAAATATGCCGCTCACTTATTGTCTAGACAGGAAGGTTTTTTTGACTTTACAGCGTATGGTGAAGATTTTCAATATTAGTTTAAATAGCATAATATCAACAGTAGCTTATTTATTATTTATATAGATAGTAGTGCAGACTATCTTATAGTGACCGACTTTGACTTTGATGGCTATAAAAATAGTTAGCTTCACCCTAGCTGATGGCAGCACCCAAAAGGCGCTAGTTCCAAAAGTCTATACCCGTCAAGCAGTCGGTCAAATAGACGGTACAGGCAGTGATCCCTGCCATCAAATCTGTACACCTAAACTTGGACGATTTTAATCAGTCAGCTTGACGGTAAGGGTAAACTTGGGATCAGTTAGCATAACAAGTTTTTAACAACCTTGGTCACAAAATGGTCACCGCACTTAATAAAAGATGCCACCAAGCAATTGGTCACCGTAGAACAGCTTAATTAGTAACTAAGGTTAATTAACAATCATTCCTTAAACTAAATCCAAGCCAGTACTTACTAAATTAATAGGGGAGAGAGTTTGTCTGAATCTCTAAAGCTTTGATGAGACAATATGGATAAAGGGATTGGATGAGGTAAGTGTTAAAACTAATAAACACAAAAAAACCTCAAGTAAATTAATACTTGAGGTTGAAACTGTGCGCTTAATTACATAAGCAAACTAGTTTTAAATATGGCGCAGCGGACGGGACTCGAACCCGCGACCCCCGGCGTGACAGGCCGGTATTCTAACCAACTGAACTACCGCTGCTTAGGTCGCTTAGAAAGTTTAGCCACTTTAATAAGTGGTGGGTGATGACAGGCTCGAACTGCCGACATTCTGCGTGTAAGGCAGACGCTCTACCAACTGAGCTAATCACCCTGAGCAAAGATACAGATGAAGCACTGCTTCATCCTTTGCGCAAGGGAAATCCTTTAAATAGGATTTCCAAAAAACTAAAATCTTAATTGAATCATATAAGAATCAGTGTGATTTTAGCTTCGCAAGTGCCAAGCTGTGCTTGGCTAAAAGCCATAATACCTATCACAATTAAAATAAATACTATTGATTGCGCAAGAGAAAATCCCTTAAAGGGGATTTTCTAAAGACTTAACTTCCTACACATATCAAACGTCATATATCGTCTGAATGTAGGAGCGTATTATATACATAATTTCTTGGGTGTCAAATATATTTTAAACTTTTCTTTGATTAATAAATTTTTGATTGTTTTGTCAGAAAAATCATAACTATTAATAGCTCTATTTCTCAAATTTTAGTGAATAGTTTTAGTAAATAAAAAGTCAGTTTTATAGGTTTTGGGAGGTTAAGTGAGGGGATTATCAAGCTTTGGGGCAACTATGGTAAACTAAGCCACAATAAATAATTTAATGAATAATCTTTTTTATCCTTATTTAACTACTATTAAAAACCTTATAAATAAAGAGATGCCCATGAATAATGCAAATAATCCAACTCGCGTAGTCATTGACCTTGATGGTAGCCTAGATGAGCTGGATGACGACGATATTACCCTCCCAGATTTGGCCAGTACTCAAGACATACCTATCATTGAGACGCCACGGGTAGAGCAGCCATATTCTGAAGAGGAAGAGGTAATACCAGCCTTAAGCACTGAGCCTAAGCCGCAACCTACCACACCTGCTGTTACACCAACACCTACAGAAGCTACTAGACCGCAAGCGACTGAACTACAACAAGCTACTGAAGAGTCTGAGAGCAAAAAGAAGGGCAGTTGGTTCTCACGTATGAAGTCAGGTCTTACCAAGTCTCGTAAGAACCTAGCCGAAGGCGTTGCCAATATCTTGATTGGGGGTAAAGAGATTGATGATGAGCTGCTTGAGGAAGTTGAAGATCAGCTATTGGTCGCCGATATTGGGGTAGAAGCCACAGATAAAATTATTAAAAGCCTGACAGAACAAACCGCTCGTGGTGATTTGATTTACTCGCATTCTTTATATAAAGCGCTACAAAAAGAACTGGTTGAAATCTTAGAGCCTAAAGTTGCGCCTTTGGTAATTGATACTACCAAGAAGCCTTTTGTGATTTTGGTAGTAGGGGTAAATGGTGTGGGTAAAACCACCACAATTGGTAAATTGGCGAAACGCTTACAAGCAGAAGGTAAGTCAGTGATGTTAGCTGCTGGAGACACCTTCCGAGCGGCGGCCACCGAGCAGCTACAAGTATGGGGCGAGCGCAATAACATTCCAGTTGTGGCTCAAGGTCATGGTGCTGACAGTGCCTCAGTAGTGTTCGACGCCATGCAGTCAGCGAAAGCAAAAAACATTGATGTGTTGATTGCCGATACTGCGGGGCGTTTACAAAATAAAACGCACTTGATGGCTGAGCTTGAAAAAGTAGTGCGTATCATGCGCAAATCAGATCCAACGGCACCGCACGAAGGTATGATTGTACTTGATGCAGGTACCGGTCAGAATGCCATTAACCAGGTCAAACTGTTTAATGAGGTGGTACCGTTAACCGGTATTACCATTACTAAGCTCGATGGAACGGCCAAAGGCGGTGTGGTGTTTAATATTGCCAATACCACAGATATTCCAATCCGCTATATCGGTGTGGGCGAGTCTATTGATGACTTACGTGCCTTTAGTCCGAAGCAGTTTGTGGCCGCATTATTTGAAACTGATGAATAATAGGCTTATGCCTATCTCAAAAAGTAAGCTTTAATCTTAAAAAAATGGCATCATGAGGTGCCATTTTTTTTTGAGGACCGTGATAATGATTATTACCATCACTCAGTTTGCACAGTACAGATTGCTACTTATTGCGTCTGCTATGGCCTCCGAGACGCCAAAATTGGTCAGCTTAGATTGGCTAGCAGAGGGTCAAGATTGGTCTGAATCAAAGTCACTGAACCTATTAAAAAAACATCACAAATTAGTTGATGAGAATTTTCAGTTTATAGATAAAAATAGCCTAAGCAAAGAAAGTCCAGTTGAGGCTTTATTACTCACCACTTTATTACAATTAAAGCGCTATCACGCCGGCGAGTTACAGCAGTTTGATATTCCTTTGAATTTGTCGTTGGGAACGCCGTTTCAACAAAGTGTCTGGCGCGCATTGCAACAAATCCCCTATGGGCAGACCATTAGTTACGCCCAATTGGCTCAAAATATTGATAAACCGACAGCCTATCGCGCGGTGGCCAACGCTAATGGCAAAAACCCGTTTAGTATTATCATTCCTTGTCATAGGGTAGTGGCCAGCGATGGCAGTTTGGGCGGCTATACAGGGGGATTGGATAAAAAGCGATTACTACTTGGGATTGAGCAAGGAGAATAGCTTATAAATTGGTATGATTTTGGGTGGGGTTAATAAAGTTACAACAGCCAAAAGGCTACTTATTTTATCAGTATAAAGGCCGTGACATTATAAAAAAGGATTTTTATAGGGCTGTATCACTATTGCTTTTTATTTTGTTAACAATTTTGTTTAAAATAGTTTTTAATGCTAAATTAAAACAAATTAAACAGATAAATAAGCTAAAGGCTTTATGAGCACAGTGTTGAATAATGATAACCCCGACACAAGTCAAATTAGTCCTCTTAATCTCCAAGGACAAGCCAAAAGTAT
Organism: Psychrobacter phenylpyruvicus DSM 7000 = NBRC 102152; assembly: GCF_000685805.1. Taxonomy (GTDB): domain Bacteria; phylum Pseudomonadota; class Gammaproteobacteria; order Pseudomonadales; family Moraxellaceae; genus Psychrobacter; species Psychrobacter phenylpyruvicus. The sequence goes on from NZ_JMKP01000026.1 coordinate 14,359, forward strand.
ACAACTGAATACTGAAGGGAGTCGGCATAGCGTAAATCTACAAAGCCAGATCAAGCGTCAAAAAGAATGGGTATATCTTAGCCATTACCTTGCCATTAGCGGCTTAGATCCTGTGCATATTATTTCAGGTATGGACGATGGTAATGAGCCGGATTTTACCCTTGTGTTTTGGGAAAACGATCAATTGGTTTACATTGGTGTGGAATTGACCACATTATCGAGACTTAGGACTCAAATGAGTGACACTGGACTCATAACTAAACGATGGTATTGGCAGGCTATAAATCTAGTAGCTAAGCAAAACAGGGAAGGACATCTATACGATAGCGAAAACGGCTATTTAATTGCTGAACGTTTTAAAAAGCCTATGAAAACGGCTTATATGCCTCAGCATAAATTTAAGGAGTATAGAAAGGGTAGGAGTATTTCTATTATTACTCAAAAAGATGTGGATGAAGTGATAAAAAAGAAACAACCCAAAATCAACTCTTATCATAATAGAAGACAGTTAAATGAATTGTGGTTATTAATTCACACTGATAAATATCAGCCTGATACCATACTCTCGTTTGAGAGAAGTAAGCAAATAGGTGATAATTTACCTTTAACACATAACAGTGATTTTGATAATGTTCAAATTACCTGCTATCCAAGTTATAGAATGCTAAATGTGCAAAAGCTAAATAAGTCATAATTTTATTTTGGTAATTATTTTTTAAACATTCCTATTACTGATCCTTTTTAATATATTCTTCTTTTAACAACTCCTTTTTTCAGTTCCCTTGTTATAGCATCTTCCTTATTTGATAATCCTCTATTTAACGAAAGATTTTTTATGACTAACCTTTATTAAAGCCTAAGTAGGGTCTTTTAGGGCGTCGATTATTATATAAAAGAAAATAGGCTAATTTATAAAAATGAATTAAGATTGACCTACTTATTATCCCCTTCAAGACAAGGAAAAGAGAATAGCATGGAAGCGCAAACTTTAATTAATGAGTATGAATTACCATTTCAACTTTATGATGTTCTAGATACTGAGCAGTTGTGCAAGCACCCTAAATTTGCAGAGCATTCACGCCAAACCTTTGATGCCACTATCGATACCGCCAAAAAAATCGCCACTGATTTATTTCTACCTCACAACACCCTCGCTGACAAAGATGAGCCCAAGTTTGATGGCCAAAAAGTCAGCATGATTAAAGAGGTAAAAGTTGCTTTTGATGCTTTTAGAGAGTCAGGATTTATTGCTGGGCGTTATAACTTTGAAGAGGGCGGAATGCAGCTGCCAGAGACAGTAATGACCGCGCTAAGTGGTTATTTCATGGCCGCTAACCCAGCTACCACAGCCTATCCCTTTTTGACCTCAGCCGCTATTAACGTGTTGACTCACTTTGCCGATGACGCAATAAAACAAGCCTTTGTGCCACGTATGTTAACCGGCGAATTTACCGGAACCATGGCTTTGACCGAGCCTCACGCAGGCTCGTCATTGGCAGATATTCGGACCACAGCTATTAAGCAAGAGGATGGCACTTATCGTATCCGGGGCAGTAAAATCTATATCTCAGGCGGCGATCATGAGTTATCTGACAACATTGTGCATTTGGTACTGGCCAAAGTTCCGGGTGGGCCGGCAGGGGTAAAAGGAATTTCCTTGTTTGTGGTTCCCAAATACCGTCTGAACGAGCAAGGTCAAGTCGGCGAGCGTAATGATGTACATTTGGCAGGTTTGATTCACAAGTTGGGCTATCGTGGTACCACCTCAACGGCACTCAGTTTCGGCGATAACAATGACTGTGTGGGCTATCTGATTGGTGAGGAGCACTTTGGTCTTCGCTATATGTTTAAGATGATGAATGAAGCCCGTATTGCGGTGGGCTTTGGGGCGGCAATGATAGGTTATCGTGGCTATCAGTATTCGTTGGCCTATGCCAAAGATCGGTTACAAGGACGTGTCGCACCACATTCAAGCCCAGAAGATGACGCTGCCCCAATTATTGAGCATGGCGATGTGAAGCGGATGCTATTGGCGCAAAAAGCTTATAGCGAAGGCGGAATATCTTTGTGTTTGTATGGCTCAAACTTAATTGATCGCATTAATACCTGCGAGGATGAGACCCAAAAGCAAGAGTTGGCTGAGCTATTGGATTTATTGACCCCAGTATTAAAAGCTTGGCCGTCAGAGTATGGTCCTAAAGCCAATGATTTGGGTATTCAGGTATTGGGCGGTGCAGGCTACACCAGAGAATACCAAGCGGAGCAGTTTTGGCGTGATAACCGTTTAAATCCCATTCATGAAGGCACCAATGGCATTCAAGCCTTAGATTTAACCTTCCGTAAACTATGGCAAAAGCAGGGTTTGGGGTTAAAAGTACTACAGCAAGAAATCACTCGAGACCTCAAGGCCATTACCACCCCACAAACCGCCAAACTTGCCAAGAAATTAACGGTTTATATCGAACAGTTGCAACCCCTGTTGCAGCATGTCGGTCAAACCCTAACCACACCGCAGGCGACCACCTTGACTGCCAACGCCCAAGCGCTGATGAATGTATTTGCCACTATGGTTATAAGCTGGATTTGGATTCGTCAAGCCAGCAAGGCCGAGCAATTGCTGGCGCTCACTGAAGATAGCGATAAACAAAACTTTTATCACGGCAAAATACAGGCGGCAAAATACTTCATCGATTGGGAGTTACCGCTTATTCAACGTGATATTGAGTTATTAACAAATGATAATTCAGTGTGTAGCGATATGCAGCCACAGTGGTTTTGACCGGTCATCATTAGCTTGCTGTATAAAAAAGCTAATTTTCAAGCAAAGACTTTCACTACTTAAGGTGGTGAGGGTCTTTTTTTATGTCTAATGTTTTGATGCTTAAAGTTTTTTGTGTTCAGTTTTTTGTGTTTAGAATTTTTATTTGTCCTAAATTTAACAAGTGTTTAGCGTTTATTGAAACTCATTTTTTGGGCCATCAAAACAAAACAGTCTTTCTGTTTACCAAAAAGCACAGTTCAACAACAGGAGATAATAAAAAAAATTTCGATTTTTCATTAGGATAGATAGCAAAGCACAATAATAATTTATTTAAAAGTTTTATAAGCTTTTCCCTCAACCCACCTGCCAGCGGACGCCAGCATGACAACCTTAACGCTTACTATTAATAATAATAGCTATCAATTCGAGGATCTCGATCCCCGAACCACCTTACTTGATCTTTGTCGCCATCAATTGCAAATTACCGGTCCAAAAAAAGGCTGTGACCATGGCCAATGCGGGGCCTGTACCATGTTAATTAATGGGCAGCGAGTTAACTCCTGTCTGACTCTAGCGGTAATGCATGAAGGAGATGAGATTACTACTATCGAAGGTATTGGCTTACCAGAGACACTTTCTGATTTGCAAAAAGCTTTTAGAGACAATGATGCTTTTCAGTGCGGGTACTGCACTCCAGGCCAAATCTGTTCAGCCACCGCGCTTATTGATGAGATAAAACAAAATTGGCCCAGTTATGTCACTGAAGACTTAACTCAGCCTAACGCCTTAATGGCGCATGAGATCGCTGAGCGGATGAGTGGTAATATTTGCCGCTGTTCGGCCTATCCAAATATTATAAAAGCGATTACTGAAGTCCTTGAACAACAACTACAAAACCAGCAACCACAAACTCCAAATCCTGTCGACTCCTCCAATGGGGCCTTGTCTTCAGCAGTAACTGGTATATGGTCGCCACCGCCAAGTGAAGCCCAATTAAAATCTTCCCCTGCTAATACTGATAAAAACTCCAGCGCTGCCCAGTCACAATCAACAGGAGTAAACTCATGAAACGATTTGAATATGTCCGTGCTAATGAGCTAAAGCCTGCCTGTGTGGCAGCCAGTAGCGAAGGCGCTGCCTTTATTGGTGGGGGTACTAACTTGCTCGACTTAATGAAGTTCGAAATTGAGACCCCTATTAAGTTGGTCGACATTACCCAACTAGAATTAAAGCAGATCGAATCTACCCCTGAGGGTGGACTACGCATAGGCGCCTTAGTTACAAATAGTGATCTGGCCGCTCATCCAAGCGTGATAGCTAACTATCCAGTATTGTCACGCGCAATATTAGCAGGAGCCTCTGGTCAGTTACGTAACAAAGCGACTACTGGCGGTAACTTCTTACAGCGTACCCGTTGCTTTTATTTCTACCAGCCTGATAGTGCATGTAATAAACGTGAGCCAGGCAGTGGCTGTCCTGCTATTGGAGGTGAAAATCGGGGATTAGCGATTTTGGGCACAAGCGAGCACTGTATCGCTCAGCATCCCTCTGATATGGCCGTGGCGATGCGACTGTTAGATGCTACTTTAGAAACCCAAAAAGCAGATGGCTCTACCCGTAGTATCGAAATCAAAGACTTTTATCAACTGCCCGGTGATACTCCGCATATTGAAACAGTATTAGAACCCGGCGAGATGATTACTCATGTGGTATTACCACCGCCGATTAAAGGCATGCACACCTACGACAAGATTCGTGATCGTGCCTCATATGCGTTCGCTTTGGTTTCTGCAGCAGCGGTTATTGATGTCGATGAGGAGGGTAAGCTGACCACCATAAGATTAGCATTTGGTGGTATTGGCTCTCAGCCTTGGCGCAATGAAGCGGTCGAGGCTAGTCTTGAAGGCAGTAAAGGCAGTGTGCCTGATATTGTGCAAGCGGCAAATATCTTATTAGAAGATGCCCAAGGACAGGGTCAGAATGACTTTAAAATCGCCTTAACTCGTCGATTACTAAAACAAATTATTGAGCGTGCTGTAAACGCTGAGGATGCATAAACATGGCTGCTTTTGATACAGATATTTTGGGTTCTGAACCCACCAAAAAAATGATGATGAATGAACCGGTTGAGACTCTTTTTGATAAGACCTCAACTAAGCTGGTTGGTAAACCGATTACCCGAGTGGATGGCTCGCTTAAGGTCAGTGGCCAAGCCCCTTATTCTGCAGAGTTTTATAAAGACAATAGGGTCTACGGCGTGTTAGTCGGGGCGACTATTAGCAAGGGTAAAGTGACCAATATTGATACCGAATCAGTGGCGGATATCCCAGGGGTCATCAAAGTAGTTACCGATGCTAAGCATTTCTTACGTAACTCGCAGCAGGGCGGAAAGATGAAAGCACCGACCCAGGGTGCGATAGACATTGCTTATCATGGCCAACCGATAGCAATAGTTGTCGCTGAAACTTTTGAGGCAGCCACTGAAGGCGCTAAAGCCCTAGTGGTGAGCTACGAAGATGAGACCGAAAAAGCAGCTTTAGACTTCAAAAAAGAGTTGAAAAACGCTCATGAAGTCAATGAGAAGGAAGGTTCTGATAAAAATAGCGAACAGGGTGATCCTGAGAAAGGATTGCAGCAATCGGCAGTGACTTTAGACCGAGTCTATACCACGCCGAGTCAAAGCAACTCCCCAATGGAGCCGCACAGTAGTTTGGCGTATTGGGAAGAGGATAAGCTGATTATTTATACCTCAAACCAGATGGTTGCCTTTAGCCAAAAACAAATTGCCGACGCATTAGAGATCGATAATGATAACGTCAACGTTATCTCTCGCTATGTTGGGGGTGGCTTTGGTAGTAAGCTGGGCATTTCTCCGGAATCAATAGCAGCTGCCATTGCTGCCAAAGAGTTAGACAGACCAGTACTGGTAATGATGACTCGTCCTCAAGTGATGGAAGCGACCGTACGCCGCTCTAATACCCGTCAACGTATAGCCTTAGGCTGTGATGAAAATGGGGTATTGAACACCATTATCCATGACAATGTATCGAGCAACTTGCCGAATGAGAGTTTCTTTGAACCGGCTGGTTTATCTACCCATTTCTTATATCGTGGTGAGAACCGTAGGGTTAGCTATCAACAGGTCGATATGAACTGGACGCTGTCAGGCTCTATGCGGGCTCCTGGTGAGGCGGTTGGGCAAATAGCCTTAGAGTGTGCGATGGATGAACTGGCCTGTCAGTTGGGTATTGATCCTATCGAGCTGCGTCGCCGCAATGAACCGGAACAAGATCCTTCGCAACAAATTCCTTTCTCAACCAGACAACTACTAGCTTGTTTGGAGCAAGGATCGAAAGCTTTTGGTTGGGAAGAAAAACACAGTAGCGAACCAGCCAGCCATTTAGAAGGCGATTGGTGGATTGGTACCGGTATGGCAGTGGCCTCAAGAGGCAACCAACTTATGCCATCAGAAGCACGGGCTACCTTGCAATTAGACCCTAGCAAAACCTTAGGGGTAAAAGCAGTCATCGAATCCGATATGACTGATATTGGTACCGGTTCTTATACTGTGTTCTCCCAAGTGGCTGCTGATCTATTAGGCTTGCCAATCGATCATATCGATATGCAACTTGGAGATAGTCGTTTTCCTTCTAGCCCTGGATCAGGCGGTAGTTTTGGGGCGGCCAGTGCCGGAAGTAGTATTTATCTGGCCTGTGCTGAGCTTAGAGAACAGATCGCTAAACTAGTAGGGCTACATGCTGATACGGTGCAATTGGGTCAAGGTCAAGTATCCAAAGCTGGTGAGCATCAGGCTGGCGTAGCGCAAAGTGCAGTAGAAGCCGGCAAGAAAGCCTTGGATACCTTAGTAGATAAAGTAGAAGATGCTACTGAAAAAGCAGGCTTATCAGTTTCATTGAAAGGCTCTGATAACATCGATCCTGATCAATATGACTTTAGTGATTCTGCGACCTATCCTTTGGTAGACCTAATCAGCCAACTAGAGGGTAAAAAATTACGCGCCAAAGGAAAGATTGCTCCAGGTAAAAACGGTAAGTCACACCGTCAAGCTTGTTATGGAGCCAACTTTGCTGAGGTTGCGGTACATCGTACTACCGGTGAAATCCGAGTAAAAAATATGACCGGTGCTTTCACTGCTGGACGTATCCTTAACCATAATTTAGCCACCTCTCAGTGTTATGGCGGCATGGTATTCGGTATTGGTTCCGCGTTAATGGAAGAGGTAATACATGACAAGCGTGACGGTAGACTGTGCAATCATGATTTAGCCGAATACCATCTGCCGGTAAATGCCGATGTGCCTCAGCTTGAGGTTATTTTGGTCGAAGAAGATGACCCTTACACCAACCCGATGCACATCAAAGGTATTGGTGAGACTGCCATTTCCGGAGCTGCAGCTGCCATTGCCAATGCTATCTATAACGCAGTAGGGGTTAGGATTTATGATTTCCCTATTACTTTAGATAAGCTGATTGACCAATTGCCAGATTAAGATAAGGCGGCTCCTCTATGAATAATGTCTCTGACATTCTAAAACTTGCTGATCAAGCTCAAAGCGAGCAGATTGAGGCAGTATTGGCAACTGTGGTGCATACCCAAGGCTCTGCCTATCGTAAAGCTGGAGCAATGATGTTAATCTGCGCTGATGGCCGATCAGCAGGTATGATTAGTGGCGGTTGCCTTGAGCCACACATTATCAAAAAAGCTTTTTGGCTGACTCGTCAAGGGCCGGTAGTGCAGGTGTATCAAACCGGTGATGATAATTATGACAGTGCTAAACATGAGTCATGGACAGAGAATGATGAAGCTGATAACGAGGATTTAGATAATGACTATTTTGATAGCGAGCTAGAGCTTAATTTTGGGATAGGTTGTAATGGCAGAGTGCACGTGTTGTTTGAAAGGTTAGCTACTGCTTTGCCTTTACTGCAGAGCTTAAAGCAAGTACGTCAAACTGGTAAGCCCCAAAATGTGGCTACTTTGGTTCGTTACCAACTCAGTGGCTGTCAAAATCAAGCACAAGCAAGTCATTATCAAAATCAATCAAGGAATTATCAAAGCTCGGGTCGTATTGAATCGGAGCCACCTATTGGCTTACACGTTGATCTAGATCAGTCAGCTATAACTAAGGAGACTGTGTATTTTAATCAGGTCAGCGAACCGGTAAAAAACAACCCGATTCTCAATAAAGCAGTAAGCACTCTAAGCTCAGAGCATTATGCACAAAACAAAGCTCAGTTTGTCACCTTACAAGGGCTAAGAGATAATCAATTACAGCATAGAGTTCAGACCCAGTGGTTGGTACGCCGTTTACAGCCCCAGATTAAGTTGCTTATTTGTGGGGCGGGTAATGATGTAATGCCTTTAGTGACGTTAGCCAAAATGCAAGATTGGCACGTTACCGTTATTGATAGCCGTAGTCATTATGCTACCCGCTCTCGGTTTATGCAGGCCGATAAAGTGTTGTGTCTGCCTTTACAGGATAAGGATACCCTTATTGAGCTTAGTCGTAATGCAGCAGTGGCGGTGATGTCGCACAGCTTGACTCAAGATAGAGCTCGGCTGAAAGTGTTGTTTGCGCATCCTCCTGCCTATCTAGGTCAGTTAGGCCCTAAGTACCGTACCGAGCGTTTGATTAACGAGATTACCGAGGCGTATGACGGTAATGTTGCTAAGCTTCAACCTGGTATCGCTAAGTTACAGTACCCAATCGGTTATAAGCTTGGAGGCGAGGGACCAGAAGCCTTAGCTTTAGGTATTATGGCGCAAATGAATGCTGTTATGCACGAGGTAGACCTAAGTACTGTAGACTCAGGTAATATAACTAGTAAACAGCCTACGCATCGCTCACAAGTTGATTCATCTCAGGCGGCTAATGCACGATTTGAAGTGTTTAATTGATGATAAAGCAAAAAGTTGGCAATAAAGACCTGAACTTACCGCAACAATCTCATGCTGTGATTATATTGGCCAGCGGATTAAGTCAGCGTTTAGGTCAACCCAAGCAGTTATTGAAGAAGCAGTCTCAACCGCTGCTTGAGGTAATGACAAATATAGCATTGGCCACTAACCCCAGTGCCATTTTATTGGTTATCGCTAGTTCACAGAGTGAAATAATCCAATTAAGCCAGTCCTTGTCGGCACAGCATGATGTGGTAGTCCCTGTGATTAACACTCAACCTGAACAAGGTATGGCGCACAGTTTAAGTTTGGCGATTACTGAGTTAAATCGTAAAGTAGCCAATGGCTTAACGATACGGCGGGTAATAATATTGGGGATCGATCAAGTTTTGCTCGATGTTAGTCATTTGAGTAATTTGCTGGCCGATTTTAATACGGATAAAAATACAGGGAAGTCTAACTACGCTAAATCCAGCGGCTGTAAGAAAGTTGTCGCTAGTAGTTATTGTAGTTCACACAAGATTTTGGAAAACCAATTATCCAATATTGAAGGTCTTATAACTGACCCTTTAAATAGCAACATTTCAGATAATGGACAACGGATTATCGGTCTGCCTATCAACATTGATTACCCGCTATTGACGCAGTGGCAGCCATTACTTAACGGCGATAAGGGACTACGTCACTTAATTAGAGATTTATCGAGTAAGGATCTGAGCGTGGTTGACAATATCAAGCTAAGTCTCGATATTGACACCCCCGAGCAGTTGCATTTTGCGAGAAAGCAGGGCTGGCTAGACCCATAAAAAATCCCGCCAATAGTTTAGCGGGATTTTTATAGCTGATGTCTTAATAATAGAGCTGTCTTTTATCGCTTTATATATCTTAGTGATAAATAGACTTATGACAGTTGCTCTAAAATCTCATCTGGGAAATCAACGTTGGTATGGACGTCTTGTACATCATCCAAGTCTTCTAGCATATCAATCATCTTCATCACTTTTTCAGCATCTTCAATATTATCGATTAACGCTGTGGTTGAAGGTGACATGGTCACTTCAGCATTACTTGATTCAAATCCAGCTTCGGTCAACGCATCTTTAACAGCACCAAAGTTTTCTGGTTCAGTGATGACTAATAAGCTTTCACCATCGTTTTCGATGTCAACTGCGCCAGCATCTAAGGCTACCATCATAATGTCATCTTCTAATGACACATCATCGAAGATAATCTCACCACGTTTGGTAAAAAGATAGGCCACTGAGCCTGAAGTCCCTAAGTTGCCATCAAACTTAGTAAACGCATGACGCACTTCGCTCACAGTGCGGTTTACGTTATCGGTCATGGTTTCAACCAATACCGCCACACCGCCAATACCATAACCTTCATAAGTCAGCTCATCCATTTCGCCGCCTTCAGAGTTACCGGCGCCACGCTCTATTGCACGTTGGATGGTGTCTTTGGTCATGTTGGCTGATAGTGCTTTTTCTACTGCTGCACGTAAGCGAGGGTTGGTTTCTGGATCTGGATCACCTTGCTTGGTCGCTGAGACAAGCTCACGAATAATCTTGGTGAAGATTTTGCCACGTTTGGCATCCTCTTTGGCCTTCTTGTGCTTAATATTTGCCCATTTAGAATGACCTGCCATAATGTGTTTATCCTTATCAATTACGTTGAATAAATTAATTGTCAATACGACGTTCATTTTATAAAGGCCTAAGGGCTGAGTGGTTGTAGAAATAGGCCAACCACAGCACCTTGAAGCCGCTTAGCTACTGATTTATAAAATTTGGAATTATAGGCTGATTAGAGTTTTTCCTAAAGTTAGCTAATTATAGCAGAAATATATGTTTTGATTTTAGCCCTAGTTTAGGGGCCACAAAGCCATAAAAGTAGTAGTTAAAGTAATTAAGTGATTCACTGCGGGGTAGGTTATTTGCAAAATTACTTGGTATGTTAAAGTAATTATGGCTGAAACAAAGTTGATGGAATAGGTAACATTGTTAATTGAATCACGTATAATGAGTTTCCATTATAGACTAGCCACCCGTATTTATGAAAAAACTATCCTCAAATACGCTAAATAACCTACGTGATCGTATCCATATCATTATTGAAGGAACGGATACGCCTTTAGGTAAGTTATTTGATATTTTCTTGCTGATTGCCATTGCTACCAGTGTGGCAGTGGTAATGCTCGATAGTGTACTGTATCTACGTTTGCAATTTGGTACAGTCTTCTTCTATGCAGAATGGTTCTTTACCATTTTATTTACTATTGAGTATTTATTGCGACTGTTTTCGGCGCCAAACCGAGTTCGCTACGTTTTCAGCTTCTTTGGCATAGTGGATTTACTGTCAGTATTGCCAAGTTATCTAAGCTTGATATTCGGCGGCGTTCAATACTTGATCGTGGTGCGTATCCTGCGTATTTTGCGTGTATTTAGGGTTCTCAAGCTTAAGTCTTATATGCAGCAAGCTGGGTTTTTGGCCGCAGCGCTTAGAACCAGCCAGCAAAAGATCACCGTTTTCTTCTTGTCCCTGGTGCTGCTGGTTATGATTTTCGGCTCGGTCATTTATGTGGTCGAAGGGCCAGAGAATGGTTTCACCAGTATTCCAGTATCTATCTATTGGGCAACGGTTACGCTGACCACGGTTGGGTACGGTGATATGTCACCTAAGACGCCCTTAGGTCAGTTTATAGCAACCATGGTGATGATGACCGGTTACTCCATTATTGCGGTACCAACTGGTATCTTTACCTCAGAGCTTGCCAAAAGCATGCGACCGCAGTTGCACCCAGTTACTTGCCCTAACTGTGGTAAGTTTGGCCATGCCGCTGGTGCTCAGTTTTGTGATAGATGTGGTCACGAGCTACATATTTAATTTTCGGTTATAATTTATAGACACAGCTGTCTTAATCTCTTTATGGGTTAAATAAAATAACAATGCCTAATCTACTAAGAAAATCTTTTAATGTCGTCAATCGTGTCCGCCACACCGCCAGTGTTGCTGGACTATCTGCGTTAAGGGTTGCCAAAGGCGAGCGTCCTGATGCGGTGATGTTACGTGAGACCTTTGAGCAGTTGGGTACTACTTATATCAAAATTGGGCAGTTTATTGCCAGTACGCCTTCGTTATTTCCGCGTGATTATGTGCTTGCTTTTCAAGGTTGCCTCGATCAAACTACGCCTTTGCCTTATAGTTACATTGAGCAAGTGTTAAAAGAAGAGCTGCTTACTGAGGGTCAAAGCTTAGAAGATTTATTTAGTAATATTGACAAAAAGCCTTTGGCTTCGGCCAGTATTGCTCAGGTGCATGCGGCAACTTTGCCTGACGGGCGCGAGGTGGTGCTAAAAGTACAAAAGCCTGATGTTGAGGTCATTATGCAGACCGACCTTGGGGTGCTGCACGGCATTACCAAGCTTATGGAAAAATTAATGCCAAAAATGCGCTTTGCTAGTATCTCGCCTATTATTGATGAGATTCGTATTCGTATGATAGCGGAGACGGATTTTATTGCTGAAGCATCCAATATTCGAGACTTTCAGCAGTTTCTGCAAATGACGGGTAATACCAAAGTTGTGGCGCCAGAAGTGGTGGAAGAGCTCACTACTAAGCGGGTGCTGACCATGAGCCGTCTGTACGGTATCTCTATGATTGATGAAGTGGCGATGCGTCAATACTGTGACGATCCAGCGCAAGTCATGGCCGATACTTTAAATACTTGGTTTGCCAGCCTCATGTTCTGCAACAGCTTCCATGCTGACTTACATGCTGGAAATCTGATGCTGTTAAAGGATGGCCGTATCGGCTTTATCGACTTTGGTATCGTTGGGAAGCTTGCGCCAGAGAGCTGGCAGGCGTGTCTAGGTATGATGCAGGCACTGCAAGAAAATGACTATGTCACCATGGCAGGTTGTATGATTGATATGGGTATGACCCATGAGCGTGATAAGGTTGATCAGGCGCAATTGGCAGGCGACTTAGCTAAAATGATTACCCGTATTATGGCAGAGGATAAGACCTATACCAGTGGTAAGCCCTTTAATAGCAAAGAGCAGGCAGATGAGCTGAACAAAATGATGTTAGAAATTGTCGAAGTCGGCAAGCGTCATGGCATCCATTTCCCTCGTGACTTTGCTTTATTGACCAAACAGATGCTTTATTTTGACCGTTTTATGCGCACTTTAGCTCCTGATATGGATATGTTCAGTGATGCTAGGGTGAGTCTATTAGGCAGCGACTTTAAGCAATAAAAGCTAAGCACCAGCAGCTAAGTATTAGACGTTGAGCAATAACTGATAATAAGTAAAGCAATAATAGACAATTGGGATTTGAGCAAACACTTAACAATAAGTGGTGGTTATGATAACTAAATTACCTCTATGGATTTTAATAGGTGGAGCGGTTCTAGCCTTTAGTGCTGGCTGTGTGAATATTATCGCTTTAAGTGGTTTTACTAACCTTTCTGTGTCCCATGTGACCGGTAATGTTAGCCTTTTTTCTTCTGCCATTGCTCGATTTGATTGGTCCGCTATCTTCTTTATTGGCGCATCGCTACTGTCTTTTTTGGCAGGTTCGATACTAAGTGGCTACCTGATAGGGCAGCGCTCATTGAAGTTGGGGCGCAGCTATGGACTGGCGTTATTTATTGAAGCCAGTTTATTATTCTGTAGTTTTTTATTGTTTTTTCAGCACGTCTATTGGGGTCAGCTATTAGCCGCTATGGCCTGTGGTCTGCAAAACTCAATGGTAGCGACTTATAGTGGGGCGGTAATTCGTACTACGCACTTAACCGGTCTTACCTCAGATATGGGTGCTGCCATTGGCAACTGGCTGGCCGGCCGTCCTGTGAACAAAATGATGCTGGGTTTTCAGACCATCATTTGGTACAGCTTCTGTGGCGGCGGTGTGGTGGGGGCTTTCGGGTATTTTGCCCTGGGTTATACCGCGATGTTAATACCGGTAGGCATCGTATTAATTGCAGCATTCCTGTATCAAATCACCTCAAATAGACTGCCTGAGATACGTGAGGAATAAGCTTGTCTTATATAAGTTTATTTTATATTACAGCTTACAGTACTGCTTACATCAGCTGAGCTTGCCATAACTTGATGGCAAAGGTGATAAATAATAATCCCACTAAACTCATGCTCGATACGATTAGTAAAGGGTGTTGGCTAAATTTTCGAGCCAGCCCCTGACCTGCAAAGGCTAAAATACTTAGATAGGCGAAGCTAATACACTGCAAAATTATTGCTAATAACAAAAAAGTCAGTAAAGGATGCGGGTAACTGGGGTCTACGAATTGAACAAAAAACGATAAGAAAAATAAAATAGCTTTAGGATTGGTCAAGCTAAGTAGCATGGCCCGATAGAAGTAATTTTGATGAGTCGCTGGGACACTTAGCTTGGGGCTGGCTCCAGCCAATACTGCGCGCTGAGTAAAAGTGCGATAAGCGCCGATTAACAGCTTCACCCCAAGATACATCAGATATAAGCCGCCCACTAATTTTATGGCATTAAATAGGGAGGGGTACAGCTTTAGCACACTGCCAGCGCCAAATACGGTGATCAAGATTAATATACCGTCGCCGACGAAAATACCGGCTATGGCCCGATAACCTTTACCGATACCTTGTGAAGCTGCGACTGATAAACAATATAGGCTGTTAGGGCCTGGCAATAATATAATGGCGATGGTGCCAAGAATATAAGCTGTAAGGTCAGTTATCCCGTACATGAAGGCTCCTATCGCCTAATAGTATTAATCGCTTATTAGATATAAGCCAGTTATCAAGTGTAAGCTGAATATTATAGTTAATTTTGGTTAACTTGCATCAAAATTCAACTCTCTTTTTAAGTAATTCTGGCAGTTTGTAGGGGCTAGGGGCTAACTTAGAGTACTACTTAAACCGCTACTTAAACTATTAGCTGATAATACCGCGGTTAAATACCTCACGCAGCTCAAAGCTGGTATGAACCTGACTGACCCCTTCGATACGGTTTAACCGGTGTAATAAAAACTCTTCATAGTGGGCCATATCTCGGACCACTACTTTTAGCAAATAGTCCTCGCTACGACCGGTGACAATACTACAGCTAACCACCTCATCAAAACTTTGAATCTTATCCTCAAACTGGGCAAATCGCTCTGCGGTATGTCGATCCATGCTCACTGCAATATATATTGCCAGACTATAACCCAGCTTTTGTGGGTTGACTTCTGTGTGATAGCCGGTAATGATGCCACTTTGTTCTAGGCGTTTGATGCGCCTGGCACAAGGGGTAGCGGATAAATGTACCGCTTCAGCAATATCAGTGATACTCATACGCGCATCTTGTTGTAACAATATTAGAATCTGGCGGTCAATATTATCAATCTCGAACGGCTCTGGATGATTTGAGTCAGTGGGGCGGTTTATCATAGTCATTATTACAGATTCCTAGTAAGAATATAGTGTTTTTTGCTAATGAATGTTTAATTTTTAGATTTTAACACTAATTTTTGTTAAAATTCAGGGGTATTTTGCAGTATTATTTTTAAAATACTTTGTTATGATATTCAGTATAGATTAATATATAAAGCGGCCAACAAGGACTAGCTATATAATATTTATTAAGTCTGTATTTATAAGTCTGTGGCACCAAGCTGTTAATTGTAATTAAAAAAATAGACCAAAGAGGGCAATCCATGAGCCAAGTTACTAGCCAATCTCCAACTGTTGAACCCAAAATCAAGCCAAAGTTCGATGCTTTTGACTTCCGCAAATATCAACCTTTTGCGTTTGCACCAAATCTACCAGATCGTACTTGGCCGAATAAAACCATTAAAAAAGCTCCAATGTGGGCCAGTGTGGATCTGCGTGATGGTAACCAAGCCCTAATTGATCCTATGACCCTTGAACAAAAAATGCAGTTTTTTAAACTGTTGGTGGAAGTGGGTTTTAAAGAAATTGAAATTGGCTTTCCGTCAGCGGCGCAAGTGGAGTTTGATTTTGCTCGTAAATTGATTGAAGAAAATCATATTCCCGATGACGTAACCATTCAAGTACTCGTTCAAGCACGTGAGCATCTAATTGAGCGTACTTTTGAGGCGTTACAAGGCGCACGTCGTGCGGTAGTCCACGTATATAACTCAACCAGTAAAGTGCAACGTGACAAAGTCTATGCCAAAGATTTAGAACAGATTAAAGAGATTGCAGTAAAAGGCGCGAAGATGCTTAAGGATCATGCGGCCAAGCACCCTGATACTGAGTGGGTCTTTGAGTATTCTCCTGAAAGCTTTAGTCAGACTGAGCCGGATTATGCGGTGCAAGTGGTGGATGCGGTTAATGAGGTGTGGAAGCCAGAAGAGGGTCAGCAAGTTATCATTAACTTGCCAGCGACTGTAGAGTCTTCTATGCCAAACGTCTATGCCGACCAAGTAGAGTACTTCTGTCGTCATGTGAAAAATCGCGAGCATATCATTGTCAGCTTGCACACCCATAATGACCGCGGTAGTGCTGTGGCAGCTGCTGAGCTTGGCGTGCTGGCAGGTGCTGATCGTATCGAAGGTACTTTGCTAGGCAATGGTGAGCGTACCGGAAATATGGACATCATGATTATGGCAATGAACCTTTATAGCCAAGGCGTTGACCCTGAGCTGGACTTAAGTGACATGAGCCGTATCGTTCGAGTGGTCAGTGAGTGTAACAACTTACCAGTACACCCACGCCATCCTTATGTTGGTGAGTTAGTATTCACAGCCTTTAGTGGCTCGCATCAAGATGCCATTAAGAAGTCGCTTGACTACAATGAGAAAAATAGTGAATTGACACAGAACATCTGGGACGTGGCCTACTTACCGATTGATCCGGCACACATTGGTAGAAGTTATCAAGATGTGGTACGTATTAACAGTCAATCAGGTAAAGGCGGTGTGGCTTATATTCTACAGCGCAACTATGGCTTTAACTTACCGCGCTGGATGCAGATTGACTTTAGCCGTGTGGTACAACAAAAGGCGGAAGATGTTGCTCGTGAACTGAAAAACGAAGAGATCTTGGAAGCGTTTGAAAACACTTACCTACACAATACAGGCTATGAGCTATTAGACCATAACATCAATAACAAAGGGGGAGAGGTCGAGTTTAACGGGCAGATTACCTTAAATGGTGAAACAATCGATATCTCTGGCCATGGAAATGGTCCACTGTCCTCCTTCATTGATGGGGTGGCCCGTCATACTGGTAAGCAGCTACACATTATTAACTATTCGGAGCACGCCATCAGCCCTGAGTTTACTCATGATGATGAAGAAGAAGGTCAAAGTGACAAAACCAACGCTAAAGCGGCGGCTTATATTCAACTAAACGTTGATGGTGAAATTTACTCTGGCATTGGTACTCACACCAGTACCGTATCGGCGATGTTGAAAGGGGCATTATCCGCGCTATCTCAGGCGTTTTAGGTTTAAGCCTGCTACTGGGTTAATAATAAGCTTTTATAAAAAAAGACCTGTCTATTAGACAGGTCTTTTTTTTGTATAGACAGTTTTTATTTTGACCAAATGGCTTTGTGCTTTTGCAGCAGCTCTGCTTCGGTTTCAATACGCTCAGGATCTGGGATAATGCAGTCAATAGGGCAAACTTTGTCACAGGTCGGCTCATCATAAAAGCCCACGCACTCTGTGCAAAGGTCGGGGTCAATGACATAAGTTTTTTGCCCTTTTTGATCATAGCTAATGGCCTCATTAGGGCACTCAGGCTCACAAATGTCACAGTTGATACACTCAGAGGTAATCTTTAATGCCATTGTTATCTCCTAAAAAGTTATGGTTCAATACTCACCTAAAATCCAGCCACTAATATAGGCAAAGTACTCACGGAACCATGAGTTATAACGAGTGGCTAAAGGGGTGGGACTCGCCAAAGTAACGATATGGGTAAATCCCTGCTGTTCAGCAATGGCTTTGGAGCGCGGGATATGAAAGTCACTGGTAACAATCGCAATAGGATCATCTAAAGAAATCCCTTTATCGGCTAGAATTTTTTTACTGAATAAAAAGTTCTCTTCAGTGCTAGTGCTTTTTTTCTCTTGATAGATATCCTCGAATGGAATGCCATGAAGGGCGTATAAATAATGAGCCATCGCTTCGCCTTCACTACGGGTTTCACCAATACCGACCCCACCACTGGTAATGACAATGGCTTCAGGCTGCTCTCGGATTAAAGGTACAGCTGTGTCTAAACGACTTGCCAAAGTTGGTGTTGGTACCCCATCTTGGATACCTCCGCCTAGAATAATGATGGCATCTACTGTTTCAAGAGGCTCGTTAGGCTGTTTTATATGGCTGTGCAGGGTAAAAGCAAATATTATAAAGCTGACGAGCCAAATACCAAAAATAGCCCAAAGTGTTTTCCAAATCGTACGTAAATACTGATGTCTGCTAAGTAGGTGTTGAATTTTAAACCAAAAAACCGCATGGGTAATAAAGACAACACCAATTAAAAAAGGCATAACCGTGCCAAAGTTTATCTTATCAGCAGCAATTAGTAGGGTGCAGTCAATGGTTAGCACCAATCCAATGACTAATAATAGGGCTCTTATGATATTAAGCATAACCTAGGGGTTGTGGAAAGGGTTAGCAGCGTATTATAACGTTAAATGATAGTTATTTGGAGCCGATGCTACTTTTATTACTTAATTTCAAGCCATAAAAAAAGCTTGGCGCCTAGCAGCCAAGCTTTTTAACTTATTTAATTATTTCTTGTGTTCCTTTTTATGTTTAGTTCCCTGAAAATAAAGGCTATAACAAAAAGGTTAATAGCTTCAATAGGTTAATTACAGATTAACCTTGACCGACAGCGGTACAGTTTTGATAAGCACTGTCATTAGAAGGAGTATTGATACTGACAGATTGAGCAAAAGGCTTATCTTCAGAAGGTAAGCTAGCAGTTAAGTTATAGCCTTGATCTGAACTAAAGGCGACAGCAGTTTCATTGGAGCTGGCCTGATCTAGTGGTAATTGCTGAGTATTACCATCTACCTCAAATGAAGCTTCAGTAGGAGTGCCTTGATTAACGGTGTAATTTACTGTGACTTGCTCGCCCTGGTCACATTGATAATTGGCACTGACTTGTTGAGGAGAAGTAGTAGCCTGCTCGGGAGCAGTTTCAGCAAATGCTGGTGCGCCAAGAACAGTTGAGAAACCAAATAATGCGATTGCTAACTTTTTCATAATAAAACTCTTTTATTTTTTAGTGAATTAAAATGCGCATCATCTCATTATCAAGCATGACAGTTTTGTCGTTTATCTAAATATCTACCTATGTCTTACTCATAGCCTAGTAACTTGGGCACGGCGACTCTTTACCTTAAAGCGTCTTATTTAATCTTAGATGTAGCTGCTTAGAACTGACTCTAATTGCCGTACATAAATGTTTAGATAAACTTGCTTGTGATGGCAATAAAAATATTAAGAGTTCTTATCGGCTCTCTGTACTCAAACTTTGTAAGGTTGCGTTAATTGCATAGATAATATCTTATAGGACTATTTGCATCGGGTGTTCTGTGTAATCAAAACACCCAAATGTTGTTGTAATCCTTCAGATAGGGCAGTTTATTTTAAAATGTTGCGATAAAATATTGAGCTTTATCAAATAGTTAACTTTAAAATAACTGATTGAGACAAAGCAGTTAGCTAAATATGGGTTGTTTTACGTTTTTCATAATCAACGCAAACTGTAGCATCTCATGATCGATGTCTTTAAACGGATTAATAATTTGTGCCGTCCATCCCGAACCCAATGCTGCTTCTATAGGATTGCCTTTTTTGTCCCACATTTGCTCAAGCGTATAGGTCAGGTTGCCTTTAGGCGTCATTACCTCAATTGTATCGCCGACCTCAAGTTTATTTTTAATCTCCAAAGTCAGTCGATCATCAGTGATATCAATTACCTCAGCGACAAATTGCTGCTGGTCGGTTTTTGAGGCGCCGTATTCATAGTTTTGATAGTCGCTGTGAACATGACGACGTAAGAAGCCTTCGGTGTAGCCTCGGTTGGCTAGCCCATCTAAAGCCCCGATTAAAGACTCATCAAAAGGCTTTCCGGCGACGGCATCATCAATGGCTTGGCGATACACTTGAGCAGTACGGGCCACATAGTAGTGCGACTTAGTACGGCCTTCAATTTTTAAGGAATGTACGCCCATGGCGGTCAGCTCAGGGACCAATTCGACGGCGCGCAGGTCTTTGGAGTTCATGATATAAGTGCCATGCTCATCTTCATACATGGCCATCAATTCGCCTGGACGGTTTTGTTCTTCTAGTAACACCACTTCATCGCTTGGTGCTTGCACATAATCATCACCCATAACCACGTCACCGTTAAGATTGACGGTTTCGATTTGTTTTGAGTCAGCAGTCTGTTTTGAGTCAGTATTAGCGGGGTTGAATTGCTGTACTTCGTTTTGGACAGGCACGATATCACCGGTGACGTTCTCTTCAGCTTTATAAGTGTTGTAACTCCAGCGGCAAGCATTGGTACAAGTACCTTGGTTGGCATCACGTTTGTTGATATAACCCGACAGTAAGCAGCGGCCAGAGTAGGCCATGCATAGCGCACCATGTACAAACACTTCAATCTCCATGCCGGGTACTTCATCGATGATTTGTTTAATCTCTTTTAATGACAATTCGCGAGAAACGATGACACGGCTTACTCCCATTTGCTTCCAGAATTTAACCGTTGCCCAGTTAACGGCGTTGGCCTGTACTGACAAATGGATTTCCATCTCTGGAAAGTTCTCACGCACCATCATAATCATGCCAGCATCTGACATAATTAAGGCATCGGGTTTCATTTCAATGACGGGACGGATGTCTTCAATAAAGGTTTGAAGCTTGGCATTATGGGCCTGAATATTGACCACCACATAAAACTTCTTGCCTAAGCTATGCGCGTATTCAATACCACGGCGTAGGTTGTCTTCATCAAAATCATTGTTACGCACGCGCAGGCTATAACGTGCCTGACCGGCATATACCGCATCAGCACCATAAGCAAAAGCATACTGCATATTCTTAAAGGTACCAGCAGGGCAAAGAAGCTCTGGAGCGCGCTGTGTCTGAGGGTTTTGATTTGATTGAGTCATAACATTACCTATATTTTGGCTAGCCACAGAGTTGTTGGCTGGCTCTGGCTTTGTATCTAAATTTATAAAGTGAGGAAGCAGATTATATGCTTAGGAGATGGGCGTATTATAAGCTATATATAGTCATCATTAAACGGATGCAGGGTAAGAAGCGTCTATAGGAATAAAACAGAAAGTCAGCTTTATGCTGACTTTCTTTCAAGGTAATTGATTGTTTGCTTAGATTAGTAATCGTTACTTAGCATTAAGCTTGGTTTTGTATAAAGATATCAGCTTTTCAAACTGTTCGGGGGTTAGCACTGCGCGAGCATTTTTTATGCAGTTTCGGCGAAGCTCCATATGAGCCATTTCGGTATCACTGATTCGGCGCATTAATGGGGTAGTGATATCATCATCGGCCCCCTCGATAAGAGCAAGTCGCAATTGTCCGCGTAGAGCCTTTTCATTAGCTTGTAGCGCTATACGCTGCTTCATAACTGCTTTACGATAAGTGGCAAAAGCTTCAACTTGAGCAGGCGTAAGTTCTAGTTGCTTTTCATGCGTCATAATAAAGGGCATAAGTTCGATAATAGGAAAGCTACTATCTGCGTCTACACTAAGGCCTTTATCTTCAACAGGTTGGATTAGATCTGGTAAGGTAGCTGCTGGCAAGGTATTATCTTCGGCTACTGGTTGTTGCACCGAGTTACTGGTGGTTGGAGAAGTTTGACAAGCAGTTATTAATAATCCAGAAAATACTAAGGCTAGTGCAGGTTTTACAATATTCAAAGCGGACTCCTTTCAGGCAAAAGTAATCAGTTAGCAGCATAGGTAATATTATAGTCTATAATTTATTATATTATATTTAAGTATATAAAAGAACTGTAAAATAAATATTGAATAAATTTTGTTTTTCGAAGATTAGGTTATTGAATTGCCAGTTATCACAGATGATAAGTTGCTATAAACATCAGTAAATCTAGACAGAATTAATACACTTCACAATATCTATAGTATTGCTGCTAGCGCTTTTAATTATTGTAAAAACATATCTATGTTGGAGGATTATAATCTGTATCAAATGTTTCAAAATTATTAAAATATTTTTTTTTTCAAACTAGATAATTATTATGTACTTGATATAATAAGTTTACATAGAGTAAATAGGTTTTATGTGTTGTTTTTATTCACATTTAAATTTTATTATTTTAGCTAAGCTCTTGCTTTTTGTTGAGGGCCTCAAGTTTTTTTAATAATATTTATTGTTGAAATTGATGGTTGAAATATCGACAGCAAATACAACTCAATCTTTGGGTTTAAATAAATATTTTAGCTTTTAGTTAAGCCGGATCACTTTAGCTAACAAATATAGTGAAAAGTGTCTATAAGGTAAAGTTATCATGAAACTATATTGCTCATTTGCATTATCAATTTATCAAAATGCACTGTTGATCAGACATTCCATATTCTATATTTTTCCTCATTCTCTTTTTTATTCTTAAAATTAAAAACTTTAATCATTTCATATGTATATAGGTAACCTTATTATGCAAAAAATTATTGTAAAAGTTAATAATGCCACTCAAGTTGTCGCTGAACATACTGTGATTACCCAAGATGGTAAACCTACTATTATCAAAGCGTCTCAAAAAGTAAATTATGAGTTTTTTGATACAAAGACAGGGTACGCGCCGCAGCATATAGTTACCAAGCGTGTGGATAATGACCTACACGTGTCTATGCAAGGAAATGGTGAAGAAAGTGATTTGATTATTGAAGGTTTTTATGATGAAACAGACAGTGCTCTAATTGGCCTAGGAGAAGATGGTCAATATCATTACTATCTACCTGATAGTGGAGATGTTGCTGACTATATAACAGAATTAATACCCGGTAGTGCTGAAGGGCAAGTGTTAGGTAGTGAGTCATACTTAGTGCCGTGGTGGGTTGGTGCTACTCAAGGTGAAACATTTAACGCACTTCCTTGGTTGGTCGGTTTAGCAGGCGTTGGTATAGTTGGTGCAGCATCAAGCAGTGATGGCTCAAGCTCTAGCAGTTCTGTGCCTCCGTCACAAGATGAAGATAAATTACCATCTGATGCAAAAGACGCCATCGATAAAGCTGTACAAGCTGAAAAAGAGGCGCAGGATGCC
>NZ_JMKP01000027.1 GCF_000685805.1 Psychrobacter phenylpyruvicus DSM 7000 = NBRC 102152
AAGACGCAATATGACAGATAATAGACCTAAGTCTGATGTTAATCGATTGATGCGTTATCGACGTAATATTGAGACTGTTATTGGTCAATTGTCTGACTGCTTTAATATACAGAAAGTACGTGCTAGAGATTTATGGCATTTGTCTCATCGTTTAACGCGTAAGATTCTGGCGCATAATTTCTGTTTTCTTTTAAATAAAAAACTTGGTAACCCGCCTCTTCAGTTTGAATTGCTAATAAAGTGTTGAGAGTGGGGTTATATTAGTCTATTTATTACGTCTGTTTTTATTGAAAACATGGCGCTTGCCTATTTCTTAGGTATGTGTACCTTCTTAGCCGTCTCTAAAAAGGTATCAACGGCAATCGGTCTTGGTGTAGCAGTTGTGGTAGTAATGACCATTACCGTGCCACTAAACAACCTGCTATATCAGTTCATCCTAAAAGATGGTGCGTTGGCTTGGGCCGGCTTCCCAGATATGGACTTAAGCTTCTTAGGCTTACTAAGCTACATTGCACTGATTGCAGCAACCGTTCAGATCCTAGAGATGTTCTTAGATAAGTTCGTTCCAGCGCTATATAACGCCCTTGGGGTGTTCTTACCGCTAATCACTGTAAACTGTGCCATCATGGGTGGTGTACTGTTTATGGTTGAGCGTGACTACAACTTCACTGAATCATTAACTTATGGTGTCGGTGCTGGTTTTGGTTGGGCCCTTGCCATTGCGCTACTAGCGGGTATTCGTGAGAAGCTAAAGTATTCAGACGTGCCTGCTCCACTACGTGGCTTAGGTATTACCTTTATTACTGTCGGATTGATGTCGCTTGGATTTATGTCATTCGGTGGTATGTCAATCTAATCGACTTACCAAGCCCTATTAATAGATAACAAGCGATTTGAATATTTAAATAAGGACAAAAATCATGGAGTTATTTGGTACCGCCATTGGCGGCGTCGCCATGTTTACCCTGATTATCATGAGCTTAGTAGCGATTATTTTGATCGCCCGCTCACGATTGGTCAGCTCAGGGGATGTCACCATTCGTATTAATGACAATCCTGACAATGACGTGGTAACCCCAGCCGGTGGTAAATTACTACAAACCCTAGCAAGCGAAGGTATCTTCTTATCTTCAGCTTGTGGTGGCGGTGGTACTTGTGCCCAGTGCCGCTGTAAAGTGATCGAGGGCGGCGGATCAATCTTGCCAACCGAAGAAGGTCATTTTACTCAGGGTGAAATTCGCGACAACATGCGTTTGGCTTGTCAGGTTGCGGTTAAGCAAGACATGAAAATCGAAATCGATCCTGAGTTCTTTGATGTACAAAAGTGGGAATGTGAGGTTATCTCAAACGATAACGTTGCCACTTTCATTAAAGAGCTAGTATTGAAGATTCCTGACGGTGAAGAGGTGAACTTCCGTGCCGGTGGTTATGTACAGATTGAAGCGCCACCACATGAAGTACACTACAAAGACTTCGATATCGCTGAAGAATATCGTGGTGACTGGGAACAGTTCGGCATGTTTGACTACGTGTCAAAAGTAGACGAAGAAGTGATTCGTGCTTACTCAATGGCCAACTATCCTGATGAAAAAGGCATCATCAAGTTTAACATTCGTATTGCTAGTCCTCCGCCTCGTGGTCCTAAAGGGATTCCACCAGGTAAGATGTCATCGTATGTGTTTAGCTTGAAGCCAGGTGATAAAGTAACTGTATCAGGCCCTTACGGTGAGTTCTTCGCCAAAGATACCGATGCAGAAATGGTATTCATCGGTGGTGGTGCTGGTATGGCGCCTATGCGCTCGCACATCTTCGATCAGCTTAAGCGTCTACACTCAGATCGCAAAATCAGCTTCTGGTACGGTGCACGCTCAGTTCGTGAGATGTTCTATGTTGAAGATTATGACATGCTAGAGGAGCAGTTCGATAACTTCGAATGGCACGTGGCATTATCTGATCCACTACCTGAGGACAACTGGGACGGTTACACTGGATTCATTCATAACGTATTGTATGAAGAGTACCTAAAAGACCATCCAAACCCAGAAGACTGTGAGTACTACATGTGTGGGCCTCCTGTCATGAACGCAGCGGTTATCGATATGCTTCATAACCTAGGCGTTGAAGATGAAAACATCTTATTAGATGACTTCGGTGGTTAATAGCTACTCCCAATAGCTTAAGCAAAAAATATATCTTAAATATGTGATAAATTAAGAGTCTCAACTGAGGCTCTTTTTTTATGGCTATCTGTTATAAAAAACAGTCCTCAATCCCAACTCCCCCCTTACCCCCATAATAAGAAAGGATGCTTATGAAAACCAACTTTAAAACCTTAACCATTTGGATAACTGGGGCCTCTAGTGGACTTGGTGAAGCTTTGGCTTTGCAGCTTGCCAAGCAAGGTGCCACTTTGATATTGAGTGGCAGAAATCGTAATAAATTAGAAGTGGTCAAGTCTAAGTGCAACAACAGCAGCGCCCATGTCATTGTCGACTTTGATATCTTAGATGAGCGGCAAACCAAAGAGGCTTATTTATCGGCCAAATCAAAGTTGGCGGCACAAGGACAAGCTGTCAAAATTGATTGGCTAATTAACAATGCTGGTGTCAGTCAGCGCTCATTAATTATGGACACTACAGAGGAGGTGGAGCGTAAATTAATGGAAATTGATTACTTCGCTCAGACCCGGCTGACCCGATTGGTATTGCCCGATATGATTGCCAAAGGTGGCGGCAAAATTGTGATGGTCTCCAGTGTGGCTGGCCTGCTGGGCACTCAGTATCGTGGGGCTTATGGGGCCGCCAAAGCGGCTATTCACATGTGGGCCAATAGTTTACGCGCAGAGCTAAGTGATAAACAGATTACTGTGGCCACCATATTTCCAGGCTTTATCCAAACTCAGGTGTCGATTAATGCGCTTACTGGGGATGGAAGTACTCAAGGCACGATGGATGAGGCCACCGATAAAGGACTCACGGCCACAGCTTTTGCCAAGCAGACAGTAAAAGCCCTTGCCTGCGGTGAAGAGTACATTATCGTTGCCGGCCAAAAAGAAAAACTGGCCACCTTGGTAAATCGACTTTCACCTCCTAAGCTTTATAAAATCATTCGCGGTGTGAAAGTAACCTAATAAAGCCCCACAAAAATGGCAATAATGGCGTTAAAATAGCACCTCTGCTTGCTGATATAGAATTTTATTTATATCAGCCTCTCTTTCTTTTTTTAATAAAACGACTCTTATGACTTACCTATCTGCTACTAATAACCCTCCTATCTCATATCGCCATGCACTCACAACCAAACTGATACTTGCCGGGGCAATATCAAGCTCACTGCTACTAAGTGGCTGTCAGCAATCCCCAGAATATGGTTATATTCAGGGCGAAACCATGGGTACCAGCTACCATATTAGCTTTCAAAAGCCCAAAGATGTTGATGAGGAAGCCATTAAACAAGCGATTGATAAGCGCCTACAACAGATTAATATCAGTATGTCGACCTATATGGAAGACTCGACAATTTCCAAATTCAATCGATTAAAAGCAGGTGAACCGATCCAAGTCGACCTTGATTTTATTCAGGTTTTACAAGACTCTAAGCAAGTTTATCAGCAGTCAGCTGGGGCTTTTGATCCCACAGTAATGCCCTTGATTAACCTTTGGGGCTTTGGCAGTGTGATGACAGCGGAAAGATTACAAAACCCACCTAGCCCAGATGAGATACAGGCCGCTAAGTCTCTTTTAGACTTTGAAGGTATTAACCTTTCGGGCACTACCCTGACCAAAGACAAAGACAACGTCGAGCTGGATTTCTCTGCTGTGGCCAAAGGCTATGGGGTAGATGTTATTGCGGAAGTACTGCATAAAGACTATAAAATTAATAATTATATGGTGGAAATTGGCGGTGAGGTTTCAACTTCAGGGGTCAATCAAAAGGCCCAACCTTGGCAAATAGCCATTGACGCACCGGTTATTGATAGCACGGTAACTGAGCGTTTAACCTTAGCCGCCATTCGTCAACCCACCTCCCCAAATAAGCTACGTTTGGCCACCTCTGGCAACTATCGCAACTCTATTATCTTCAATGGTCGCCGTTATAGCCACACCATAGATCCGACCACAGGCCAACCTATCGCAGGCGGTGCCCCTTCTGTGACAGTCGTTGCCGACTCGGTGTCTTTGGCGGACGCTTGGGCCACCGCTTTAACCGCCATGACCTATGAACAAGCCCTAACCACTGCCACTGATAAAAATCTAGCGGTATTATTCGTAATCCCTAAAGATGGCAAAATTCATGATGAAGTCCCCTCTGTCAAAGATTTGGCTCGTCACAAAGCTGACCCCTTAGCTTATTGGCAAATAATTGAGACGCCAGCAATGAAGTCCTTACGGGCAGGCAACGTCAAATAGTTTTTTTTGACCAATTTGATTTGAATTCTGACTGAGCTTAATCACTGTGATAGACTTGGTGTTTTATTTATTAATAAAACACCTTATTTTATTAAGCTGTAATTAACTATATACAAAAAGCTTAATATTATACAAACCCTTATTTATCAATATCTTATATCTGCAAATTAGCGGGAATATTGAGGCATTATAATCTAATTCAATCAGTCATTTTATAGCCTGTATTCCCTAGCCATAGTTGGCTACAATATGCAGTTTAATTTAAAGTGAGTAGCAACGTGTTTTAACACTAAGGATCGATCGGCAATGATTTACTCATTGATGGCGTTAGTCTTTGTTATAGGTTATTTAGCGATTGCTCTAGAGCACAACATTCATGTTGATAAAGCAGCTTCTGCCCTGCTTACCGCGATTTTGGTCTGGACCCTTTTGGTCTTTGGTGCAGACACTCTTCTAGTAGACCAGCTGGCCAGCTCTGAAAGTGCAGGGATAAGTCAGTTTTTAAACACTGAACTGCGACACCACCTCGCTGAAATAGCAGAAATTCTATTCTTCTTAATGGGGGCAATGGTTATCGTAGAGCTGATTGATGCTCACGATGGCTTCTATGCCATTACCAGCCGAATTAAGACCACAAGTGCAGTCACCCTGCTGTGGACCATCGGTATCTTAACCTTCTTCTTCTCAGCCTTACTTGATAACTTAACCACCACCATCGTAATGGTGTCTTTGTTACGTAAGTTGGTGGCGGATAAAGAGATGCGCTGGTGGTATGTGGGCATGGTCGTCATCTGTGCCAATGCTGGGGGCGCTTGGTCACCCATTGGCGACGTGACCACCACCATGCTATGGATTGGTAATCAGGTTACCGCCAGCAATATTATTGTTGACTTAATTGTGCCAAGTTTAATTGCTGCTGCGGTACCTTTAGCGATCTTAAGCTTCTTCTTTAAGGGCAAAGAAGTCTTTCGTCCTAAGGAACCAAAACCTGTTGCACAGGCCTCAAGCAGTAACTATTTAGGCCCTGTTGCTGACAGTGACAATACGCCGAGTGCTACAGCAATGTATATGGAGTCAGTCCCAACCACTTCTCCAGAGAGCTTACCTAAAGGTCAAATTGCAGCCATTGCTCAAAGCTCTATTACCAATAAAATGCGTGTTAGCGTGTTGGTTCTTGGGTTATCTGCTCTAGCCTTTGTGCCTATCTTTAAGACCATTACGCACCTACCTCCTTATATGGGCATCCTATTTGGCTTAGGGGTTCTGTGGGTCTACACTGAAATTATGCACCGTCACCATGACTGGTATGTCAAAGAACATATGACGGTGGTTGGGGTATTAACTCGGGTAGATATCCCCAGTATCCTATTCTTCTTAGGGATTCTATTGGCGGTAGCAGCGCTGGCAACAGCAGGGCACTTAACGGATGTGGCCTTATGGTTAGACACCACCTTTGGCAACCTTTATGTCATTAACGTAATGATTGGTTTATTGTCCTCTTTAGTGGATAACGTACCGTTAGTGGCGGGTGCCATGAAAATGTATCCGCTATTAACAGACGCTGCATTAGTGGGCCTCTCAGGTGATGAGCTGGCGCGTCAAAGCCAATTCTTACAAGACGGAGCCTTCTGGCACTTCTTAGCTTACTGTGCCGGTACGGGCGGTAGCTGCTTAATCATCGGCTCGGCGGCTGGTGTGGCAGCTATGGGTATGGAAAAACTACCTTTTGTTTGGTACTTAAAACGCATTAGTGGCCTGGCCTTAATCGGTTATCTGGCCGGTGCAGCCACTTATATTACTATCCATGTGATGTAATCGATCGCAGCAAAACCGTAAATACTTAAAGGGCAGCCGTTCACGGTTGCTTGCCCTTTTTTACAGCATTAATACCTCGCACACCCGCCCATTTAGCGCAAATATGCTACAATGGCTAGACAAAGTTCGATTACAAATTCAGCTTGTGGTCAGTCAAAGAAGGGTTAAAACCCTATGTGTTTAAACACAAGCTTCAAAACCTAAGTGAGGTTATTATGCTCGCTCAATTGCTTCCTATGCTGATTATTACCTTCGGTGTCTTTGTCCTATTCTTTTTAATGATGGGCATCGGCTATATGGTAAAAAAAGAACCGTTACGTGGCTCGTGTGGCCGTGTAGCCAACATGATGGGCGATGAAACCTGCCAGTTTTGTGGTAATGATCCCAACTTGTGTGAACAAATTAATGATGAAAAAGCTTTTGACCGTAAGAAAGCCGCTGATTTAGGTAAGTCTGCTTTATAACCTATTACGCAGTTCTGTAGCCAGTCATTTATATTCATAAAACCCCAAATAGTTGTAGTAAACAAGACATTAACCCAAAAAATAGCAGTTATATTAAATTCTGTTTCTTATTTAGGCTCTCTGATACATTTCTGTTATAGTAAAACCATCGCTTAGGCGGTGGTTTTTTATTTGAATCTACTTTTCCTTTTTATTGTTGTTAAGTGCTTTAATATGTCTAATTCTACCTCCTCCGCCGACTCTCAGGCGCCAACAGCTGCAGCCAAAACGCCACGGGCGGTTTTTTGGCTGGTAGTCATTGCCATTTTATTGATGGCAAGTAACATGCGCTCCCCCATCGTTGCCTTAGGCTCAATTGCACCCGTGGTCCAAGAGGCGTTAGGTATTACTGCCGCCCACATTGGCTGGCTCGGGGCTATCCCCATGCTGATGTTTGCTTTAGGGGCATTAGTCTCCCCCGCTATCGGTAAGCGCTTTGGGCTGGAGAATACCCTTATTGTGGTGGTCGTAGTGTTGACTGCTGGTATTATTATGCGCTCTACTTGGATTAGTTGGCATGGGTTTCTGATTGGCACTATTTTGTTATCGTTAGCCATTGGTTTCGCCAACACCTTAGTAGCGCCCATTATTAAGCAACACACCCCAGGCAATATTGCCTTAGTCACCAGTATGTTTAGTTTGACGATGTCAGTGATGGCAGGGCTAGTTTCAGGACTGGTCTATCCTTTATCAGAACGGGTAGGTTGGCAGTGGGCACTGGGAGGCTGGGCTTCTCTAGGCATTGCCGCGCTTGTGGCGTGGGTTATCTTAAGACTTAAGCTCGGCTCTTCAAATAAAATGCCCGTAGCGACTTTAACCAAGGATGAGGCAGTACAAGAAGCCGCCTCGATCTGGAGATCTCCTTTAGCTTGGTGGTTGGCCATATTTATGGGATTACAGTCGTTACTGTTTTATACCATCGCTGCTTTTTTGCCTTCGATTTGGATCAGTAAAGGGTTATCGGAAGTAGCTGCCGGTAGTATGGCTTCGGTTTTCCAATTTATGGCTCCCATTGCCATTATTGGTATGACTTGGCTGATAAATAAAAGAGGGGTCAGATTACAAACCGTGGCCATCGGTGCAACGGTATTAAATGTCATTGGGCTTATCGGAGTGTCCTACTTGCCTTCGCTTATGCCTACGATGTGGACCGCCATTATGGGCTTAGGCTGTGCGGCGATTTTTACGCTATGTATCATGCTGTTCTCCCTACGCACTTATACCCCAAACCAAGCTAGTAAGCTGTCTGGTATGGCGCAAACCATTGCTTATTTGGTTGCTTTTACTGGGCCTTTTGGCGCGGGCTGGCTCTATGAGCTATCAGGGAGCTGGGATGGGCCATTATTATTTATATTAATATTGACCATCATCAACGTGATTATTGCTTGGCTCGCCAGTCGCCCTATAATGATTGACGGCAAGCCTGCTTAGGAACTACTCTTAATCTAACTTTAAACTTTATTTATTACAGCTACTTTTTTGATTTAACTTTCCTAATTTTTGTTAAAAATTACCAAAAGGGTATTTCTATGAAATTTTCAAAATATGGTCAACAATTCACCAAAACCAGTGCCATCTCACAGCTGATGGATGACTTGGGCGATGCCCTAAAAAGCCCGACGCCAGTTAATATGTTAGGCGGTGGCAACCCAGCTCGCATTGATAAAGTGAATGAAGCCTATTTTGAGGTTTATAAATCACTAGAACAAGGGGGAATTGATGGCGGTGCCATTGAATCCGTGGGTAACTACTCAAACCCCCAGGGTGATGCCAAGTTTATCGATGCTTTGGTGGCTTTTTTTAACCGTCATTACGACTGGAATCTAAGCACCGAGAATATTGTGTTAACCAATGGCTCACAGAACGCTTTTTTTTACCTGTTTAACTTGTTTGGTGGGCAGTTTGAGGATGAGAATGGAGACATTAGCACCAAATCAATTTTGTTGCCGTTAGCGCCAGAGTATATTGGCTATAGCGACGTCCACATTGACGGCAAACATTTTATTGCCATCAAACCTGAAATTGAAGAGGTTGAACACGAGGGCGAAACCGGATTCTTTAAATACAAGGTAGATTTTGAGGCCTTAGAGAACTTGCCTGCCCTAAAAAATGGTGAAATTGGCGCCATCTGCTGCTCACGCCCTACCAATCCTACCGGCAACGTCTTAACGGACGAAGAAATGGCGCACCTATCTCGTATAGCCAAGCAGTATGAGGTGCCGTTAATTATCGATAACGCCTATGGCGAGCCGTTCCCAAACATCATTTATCCTGATGTCAATTTAAACTGGGACGAGAATACAATACTGTGCTTTAGCCTATCAAAAATAGGCCTACCAGGCGCCCGTACTGGTATCATCATTGCTGCGCCAGAGGTAGTAAAAACAGTAAGTGCCATGAATGCGGTGGTCAACCTTGCCCCTACTCGCTTTGGCGCTGCCATTGCCACCCCACTGCTGAATGATGACAGTTTA
Source organism: Psychrobacter phenylpyruvicus DSM 7000 = NBRC 102152 (assembly GCF_000685805.1). GTDB lineage: Bacteria > Pseudomonadota > Gammaproteobacteria > Pseudomonadales > Moraxellaceae > Psychrobacter > Psychrobacter phenylpyruvicus. Next base: position 9,202 of record NZ_JMKP01000027.1, read on the forward strand.
AAACAGCTTTGTGATGACACCATTCAGCCTTTTTATGCCCAAAAAGCCAAAAAAGCCATTGCTCATATCAAAGAGGAGATGGGCGAGTATCCGGTCTTAGTGCATAAGCCAGAAGGGGCGATTTTCTTATGGGTGTGGTTCAAAGACTTACCGATTAGCACCACTGAGCTATATGACCGCTTAAAGCAGAAAGCAACGCTGATTGTGCCCAGTGAGCATTTCTATCCCGGCCTAGACACTACCGATTATCCTCATGCCCATCAGTGTATCCGCATGAGTATTGCCGCTAGCGATGAGACTTTGGAAGCCGGCATTAAAGTAATCGGCGAAGTGGTTCGCGAGCTTTATGACGCTCAGGCTTAAATAAGAAGCAGACTTAAGCCCACTTAAGCCTAATAGCCCTTATTAATAACACTTGTTGTTAATAACACTTATTTAACCAATCTGGGACAATAAACAACCGATAAGCTTGCTACTATAGAGGTATAAGTTAAGTCAATTTATACTGTAAGGTTGCTCTATGTCCCCTCATTTCTCTTCAAAGTCTATGCTGAAACCGTTGGCGCTAATCTTGTTTACAAGCTTAGCGCTAATGGGGTGTCAACCGAACTCAGAAAAAACCGACAGCACCACTCACGAAACGGACTCAGTGGCTGCTGCTGAAACCCCTACTCAGCCGACTACCTCTACTCAAACTGACCCCATTGCTGACCCTGCAGTCCAAAGTATTGAACAGCCCATTACCATTTTAGCTCTCGGCGATTCACTTACCGAAGGCTTAGGCGTACCCGAAAATGAAGCTTATCCTGCGCAGTTACAAGCTGCGTTACAACAAGCCGGCTATGTCAATGCCAAAGTCATCAACTCTGGTTTAAGCGGTGAGACCAGCACCGGACTGGTTAATCGTTTGGACTGGGTATTAAAGACCAAGCCGGACATTACTATCTTGACCACCGGCGCCAACGATGCCATGCGCGGCATTGAAGTAACGACGATAGAGAATAATTTACGCACTGCCATTGAACGTCTTCAAAGCGAGGGAAGTGTTGTAGTACTGGGCGGTATGCAAATCTATGACAACTTAGGCGATGATTATGTGAAAGCCTTCTCTGCCATCTACCCGAAGTTGGCTAAAGAGTATGACGTTGCCTTTATCCCTTTCTTTTTGGAAGGCGTAGGTGGGGTGGCCGAGCTCAATCAATCCGATGTAATCCATCCAACCGCGGAGGGTTATACTAAGATAGTTAATAACAATGTTTTACCCGTACTAACCCCTGTTATTGAAGAAGTTATTGAAACAAAACTAAATTAATAATAAAGTAAAACGACAAGAAATAACTTTGATCGACACCAGTAAAAAAACATAGCTTGTAAACAACCTTTTCATTAATAGAATAAAAGAGAATAATTATGAGAAAAAGTATATTTAAAACCTTTACCGAGACCATTAAACATTGGTATATCCCAGCTATTGTGGGTTCGATATTCATTGCTGTAGGTATTTATACCTTCGTGGCTCCGGCTACTTCCTATGTGGCACTCTCTATTTTATTTAGCTTGTCGTTCTTGTTCTCTGGTATCTCAGAGATTGTCTTCTCTTTGACCAATAGAAATGAAATGGACAACTGGGGCTGGGTGTTTGCCTTTGGTATTTTGACGACTGTCATCGGTGGGCTTTTATTGGCCAACCCCGCAGTATCAATGGCCACTTTAACCTTCTATGTCGGCTTCTTAATTTTATTCCGCTCTATCAGTGCCCTTAGCTTCTCTTTGGATTTAAAAGACTATGGAATTGGTGATTGGGGTGCGATGATGGCACTGGCTGTTATTGGCTTAATTTTCTCTATTATAATGATTTGGAATCCTACTTTTGCAGGTATGACCATCGTTATTTGGACCGGCTTAGCCTTTATCACTACCGGTATCTTTAGTCTTTATATGGCCTTTAAGCTTAAGAAACTAAACGAGTTACCTCATAAAATGCCAGAGGATCTAAAAATTAGATTTAGAGAGTTACAGCAGGAAATTGATGAGATTAATAAAGCCCCTTATCGCAAGGGTAAAACTTATGACCACGATCCTAAAGCTTAATTAAGCGTAACCTAATAATCGACAATAGCCTTGCTACAAAGCCCAATTGATGTAATTTTTACTAGCCAGAAGAGAGTTATAAATGACACCTAACCCTGCTGATCCATCGGCCTTATTACGAGCCAGCAACCTCAGCAAAAGCGTAATGATTGGCGACACTAAGACCGATATCATCAAGGGCATTGATATCACTATTAACGCCGGTGAGTTTGCGGTAATTATGGGTAAATCTGGGTCCGGTAAATCTACATTACTGGGCCTTTTAGCAGGTCTGGATTATCCAGACACTGGTGAGGTATGGCTTGACGGTCAAAACTTGACCCAACTGTCTGAAGATGAGTTGGCGCAAAAGCGTCAGCAGGATATGGGCTTTGTGTTTCAGTCCTTTCATCTATTGCCAACGTTGACTGTGGCTGAAAATATCGCGTTCCCGTTGGACATAGCGCGCCAGCCTGATGCGGATAGAGTTGAACAACTGTTAGTGGCTGTTGGGTTGACCCATCGCCGTGATAGCTTACCGCATCAACTCTCTGGTGGTGAACAACAACGCACCGCACTGGCTCGGGCATTAGTTGCCCGCCCTAAAATTATCTTCGCTGATGAGCCAACGGGCAATCTCGATGAACAAAATGCGCAGCAAGTCATGAACTTGTTGCTTGAGTTGCAACGGCAATCTGGCACGGCCTTAGTGGTTGTTACTCACGACCCTGCGTTAACGGAACATGCCGATCAGGTTATTACCATTCATGACGGGCAAGTTGAGCCAGCATAGACCCTAGCCAAGCTAGTTATTTAAGGGTCTTACTTTTTGACTAGCTGTTGCCTTGGTTAGCTGTTGGTCTTAGACCAAACCGCAAATTCATTGCCACTCGGTTCGGTAAAGTGAAAGCGATAGCCGCCAGGAAATTCAAAGGTATCTTGAACGATGGTACCACCATTATTCACCACCTTATCGTAAGTCATTGCCAAGCTATCACTATAAAGCACCAGTAAAGCTCCCCCATTTTCGACGGTATTCACTTTATCAGACTGATAGAAACCGCCGTCTAAACCCTGATTTTCAAACGCTGTGTACTGGTCACCATAGTCGGTAAATGTCCAACCAAATACTGCCTTAAAGAAAGCTTTGGTGGCTGATAAGTCTGTTGAGCCAAACTCAACATAATTTAGCTTTTCATGTTGGCTCATTATTAGTTCCTTTTTAATGAGGTTATAGATTCTAAATCTGACAGTTATTTATTTTATCTAAACACTTAATAAACAGCTATTCAACGATATACCTCATCCTTTTGTAATTATTTAAGACAGATAGCACAATAGCATTTAGATGATGCCACCTTTATGGAGCCCTATGAAACTTAATAAAAAAGTATTATTGATCGGTGGTACCAGTGGCATAGGTAAAGCGTTGCTTGAACGGATGCTTGAGGATAATAAAGTCGAGCAAATATTTGCCACTTATCATCGTCGTCAACCCATCACCAACCATCCTTATACTGAAGATCCTGACGTCAAAGAGCCTGACACTAAAGCTACCAATGCCGGTACCGAAAATACTGACACTAAAGATAAAGTTGTCTGGGTGACGATGGATGTGACTTCTGAGCCGAGTATAAAGCAAGCGATTGATGCTATTGGCAATCAAGCTGAACATATCGATTGGATCATCAATGCGGTTGGACTGCTGCATAATGAGAGTCATCAACCCGAAAAAGCAGTTAGACAACTTGACCCAGACTTCTTTATCGAAAACATGAGAGTCAATGCCCTACCCAGTTTATTGATTGCGAAACACATAAAGCCGTTATTACAAGCAAGGTTAAAATCCAGCAGGCCGAGCGAAACAGACCCTGCTATTTATGCCACTATTTCAGCACGAGTCGGTAGTATTAGCGATAATAGACTCGGTGGTTGGTACAGCTACCGCATGAGTAAGGCGGCGTTAAATATGGGGATGAAAACCCTTGCTATTGAATGGCAACGGTCGCTAAAAAATATCTGCGTGGCAGTGATGCAACCGGGTACAGTAGATACCCCTTTATCCAAACCTTTCCAGGCCAATGTGCCTGATGAAAAGCTTTTTCAGCCTCAACAATGTGCTGATAGTTTACTGACAGTATTAAGCCAATTAACGGCAGAGGATACGGGGTGCTTTGTTGATTGGGCAGGCAAGCCAATAGACTGGTAGCCTGTTTTGATAGTGCTTTTATTAAATAGCACATCGCTCTATCTTTTTATTGATTGGCTTTCAAACCTCGTAGATGAGTCAAAAATAAAAAACTTTTTGAATGTCCCTTGTTCTCAAACAAAACTTTAGAATTTAACTCAACAAATGGACACAGTTAATTAACCTTAACTATTTATTAGCTAAAATAAAGCCACTGACATAGACCGTGAAACGGTATACCATCATTATCCTCCCCTCTAGACGCCCACTGATATCTCTAGACCTTATCAATAAAAGACAAGTCGTTGCACCACTATGACCACAAATACTTCTCCTACTCGTCCGACCTCTTATTCAAATTTAGGCAGTAAATCCCTACAGCGCAGTTGGTGGCGCCACTGGATATATCCGCTACTGTTTTTATTGGCGATGGTGTTGTCGTTATCGACTTACTTAACACTCGACTCTATTCAACAGTCGGTACGCGATTATGTCGCTGATAATCAGCGCGCGTTGGTGGGTGGTGACTTAATATTGAGCAGCAAAGAAGCATGGATACCTGAGCTGTTACAGCTATTAAAACCTTTAGAGTCAAACACTGGAGATATAGCTAAGACGAGACAGACACAGCCAGAAGGTGTGGTTTACGACTATCAGTTTAATGCGATGGTATCCAGCGTGGCAGCGGATATAGGGTCTGATAAAGCAATCAATGAACAGCCAAAGTCAAAAGACGCTACCCTACTGGCCCGCATTAAAGCAGTTTCAAAACAATATCCCTTATATGGTGAGGTTGAGTTGGCCTCAGGGCAACCGCTGTGGCAAAAGCTGAAGCCACAGCAAGTGGTGGTAGAGGCTCAAGTATTGACTGGGCTAAATCTAAAAATTGGTGATAAGGTCAAAATCGGTGATGCGGTCTTTACCATTGCCGATGAGCTAATCACTGAGCCGGACCGTCCTTTGACTGCGTTTGGGTTCGGCGCTCGAGTGCTGATGTCTGATACTGACCTGGCCGCTACCAACTTAATGGGACAGCGCAGCCGGGTTGATTACCGCATTGAGCTAGCCGGTAGCCCTGAGCTAATGGCCAAGCAGCGAGCTGAACTAGAGAAGATCACTGCCTCGCAGCCAGAGATTGAACTCACAGACGCTGATGAGACAGATACTTCAGTGACTCAAGTGTCTGATAATGTGCTGATGTTTCTGAAGTTATTGGTAATAGCGGTGCTGTTTTTATCGGCAGTGGCGCTGTTGAGTGTGGTCAAAGCCTTTGTTAGCTTACAACAAAACCCCAATGCCATACGCCGTGCGCTAGGTGAGTCAGTTAGCTCTATCAAGCGCAGTTATTACCAGCTATTTATTGGCATGGCAGTATTGGCTTGTTTGGCTTCCGGCGTACTGAGTTTGGGTATGTTAAAGGTGGGTGCTCAGTACCTCACTGCCATTTTACCGCCACATATTGACCTGTCTATTCAGTGGTTAAGCTTCCTTAAAATCAGTGTGGTGGCTTTGGTCATTACCTTGTTGGTAGTACAGCATAGCCTCTATGCGGTGACCCATACCAAGCCTTCGGCGGTATTGAAGCAGGCCACAGACAATTACCGTCAACATCCACCGCTTTATTGGTACGGCTTGGTGCTGCTGGCAAGCTTTGGTTTGATGGCTTACGAATTTAGCTCCTTATTAACTGGGCTACAAGTGCTGTGCGCTATGCTGTTATTGGCGGCTGGCTTTTGGCTCATCGGTCGAGGTTGGTTATGGCTCTTGGCCAAACTTGCCAGCAAAGGATTGTTTGGTAAAAAGACCGGCTGGATGGCCCGTACCGCCGTGCACAACCTGTCTCGCAAAGGCAATCAATCGGGGCTGTTTTTTGTTACCCTAGCTTTATCGGTGGCAGTATTGACCATGATTACCTTGCTTAATCACAGCCTCAACACGCAGTTTGTGCAGGCTTATCCTAAAGATGCGCCTAATTTATTTTTATTGGACATTCAAAGCGACCAACATAAGGGGCTAGAGGCTGTGGTCAAACAGCCTATCACTTATTTCCCAGTGGTGCGTGCCCGTGTTACTGAAGCCAATGGCGTCCCTGCTAGCGAGATTGAACCTGTTGGCAGTACTCAAGATGATCCGACTCGGGTATTTAACTTAAGCTATGCCGACAAGGTAATGGATACTGAGTTTATCAAAGAGGCAGTCACTAAGGATCAATTATACAGTCCCATTAACGACTCAAAATCAAATAACCCTTCAGAATCAGTCGTACCGTTATCGATATTAGACACGGCTGCTGAGCTACTTAATGTGGGCATGGGTGACCAAGTACGCTTTAATATTCAAGGTATTGAAATCGTCGGTCAGGTTACCAGTATTCGTGAGCGTTATGAGCGTGGCCCTAGTCCCTTCTTTTATTTCTTATTTGAGCCAGAGGTATTGAAAGACGCGCCGCAAATTCAGTTTGCGACCACCAAAGTCGCTGCCGATAGCATTCCACAATTACAGACCGACCTTGCCCGTCAATTCCCTGCCATTACCACCATTGATGGTGGCGCCATTGCCAAGCAAGTACAGGGCTTTGTGAGTCAGATGAGCCGACTGGTGCAGGTGTTTACTCTACTGGCCATTATTACCGGCATTATGGTGCTGATTACATCCCTATTATCGACGTCACAAGATCGCTTACGAGACAGTGCTTCGTTCCGTTTACTGGGTATGCAAACCAGCGATTTATATAAGATTAATATGCTAGAAATTGGCTTATTGGGGATTAGTGCAGGTGTGTTCGCCGTAGTATTGGCCAGTGGGGCTGCTTATTTGGTCATTGTGCACTGGTTTAACTTACGCTTTAGCATTCCTTGGGACAGCTTCGGTATCGGTGCCTTGATGTTGGTGGCAGTACTACTAATTATTGCAGTCAGTTATGTACGGTTGGTTATTGGTCGTGGAATTATGGCGAGGGTTCGGGGCATGGTTTAGGGAGTTAAAATTAAATTTGGTTGATAATCCCACTATTTGCTAATATCTATCGTAAGCTATACTTTATTTATATAAAAGGCAAAAAATGATAATTAAACCTGATTGGGACATATTTAAAGCAAAATTCAGCACTAATCCTCAAGATGCTTTTGAATGGTTTACTTATTTACTGTTTTGCCGTAAACATGACCTCAAAGAAGGTTGGTTTGGTTATAAAAATCAATCAGGTATTGAAAAACAACCTCTTGAATTAGAAGATAAAGTAATAGGGTTTCAATCCAAGTTTTATGACGTGCCTTTGTCATCTAAAAAAAATGAATTAATCAAGACTTTAAATACGACTAGGGCCAACTATCCTAAACTAACGCACTTAATAATTTACACGAATAAATTATGGGGGCAAGGTAATGGTAAAGATGGTAAGTCCAAAGCTCTTATAGAAATTGAAGATAGAGCCTCTGAATTAGGTATCGAAATTATATGGAATGAACATTCTTTCTTTGAGTCAGAATTCGTTACTGTTGAAAATAATGACTTAGCCAGACACTTTTTCACAAATGATGACTATAAAGGATGGGATAGATTCAACGACTGGTCTAGCACACAATCAGCAATAGATGCACCTTATTTTACCGATGACGATATTAAAGTTATATTACCTAATCAGAAGGTAGAGAATGCAAGTAATGTAATCGAGGGTATAAATGCTATACGTAACAAGTTAAGCCAACCCAAGCAATCTGTACGGCTGGTCGGTTTATCTGGTGTTGGTAAAACCAGATTGGCTCAAGCGTTATTTGATGAGCGTATCGGTGGTAATACGCTAGATATTAGGGCGGTTTGGTATTGCGATTATGGAGAATCACCATACCCTCTTCCACTCCATTTCATTGCAGAACTTCAACGGCAGAATAAAAGGTTTATTGTAATCGTTGATAACTGCGGTCGTGACCAACATGAGATATTAACCAAAGCTATTACTAACAATAATAGTCAAATTTCTCTGATGACTATCGAATATGATATTTCTGATGATTTACCCGAAAAAACGTCTGTTTTCAAACTTGAACCAAATAGTCCCGCACTTGTTCAAAAAGTAATTCAAAGTCATTATCCTGAAATAAATAACCCTATACCATATACTATTGCACAGCTAACGGGAGGTAATTATCGCCTTGCTCTTGCTATCGCATCAACAGTAAGCAGTGTTGATAATATCGCTGTATTAAATGACCAACAACTTTTTGAACGTCTGTTCTATCAAAATGGACAAATCAACCAAGACAATTACAAAATTGCTCAAGTCTTCTCGTTAGTGTTTTCATTCAACATTAAAGACTTATCAGACCCAAATTCAGAGTTAAAACTACTTTCTAATATTGCAGAGGTATCTACTAGATCGGCAAAACACACTATTGAGAACCTAAAAACTAAAGATATCGTTCAACAGCGTGGCGATTATAGAGCCATATTGCCCCATGTTTTGGCAAATCATCTTTCTAAACAAGCATTAAAGTGGCTTGATGAGGATGATTTATACGAGATATTTATTAACATGCCTTCACGTTTACAACGTTCACTTATTAAACGTATGAGCTACTTACATGATATTGAAGTAGTCAATAAATTTGTTCAAAAAGTACTAGATAAAGATGGTGCTATAGGTAAAAAGCTTTTAAATGGATCTATTAATGAAGATGAGTTTAACTACTTACGATTATTATCTCACATCCAACCTGAAGTTATCTTAGACTTAATAGAAGCACGTCATACTGAGGACGGTCTATTTTTAACTAATAAGAATCCCCATATCTCAAAAACTCAACATTTACTTAAAAACCTATCTTATGAAGCTGAAAACTTTGAGCGTTCTTTTAATTTATTATTAATCATTGCAACAAATGACGAAGATAATACTTCTAACTTAAGTGCTATAAGCTCTATGTTTAACCTTTATACATCTGAGAGCGTAGCTACCTTAGATTTAAAAAGGAGAATATTACAGCGATTATTTGAGGCCGAAGAGTATGAGATATTATTAGGCATTTTGATATCTGCAATAGATTTTAATTCAGGCGGTATCATATACAGTGATTCAGATAACGGATTAAAGAAAGAAGGTTACGGCTATCAGCCTAAAACTTATGGTGAAATTTGGGATTGGACTGAATTTTTATTAAACCTTCTAAACGAACTTGATAAGCTAAATTACGAAGAAGCAAGAGAAGTCTTTGCTAGACATTTAAAATCTATTATTCGGCTATGTCATAAAGCTGGTTTCATTGAAAAGTATGTATTAGAGTTTAATAGTAGAAAACCTTTTATTAAAGCCTTAATTGCTCTAAACGAACTAATTATAGATGACTCTGAAGAATTACAAAAATATCCTAAAACGCTTCAAAGCTTGCAGAATTTAGTGATTAGGATTCAACCTGAACTGAATAACTTAGAACAACTCATTCAGCACTATATATTAATAGAGCCTTTTGAATTAGCCAGATACGAAAGAGGGGTTGATGATAATCTTAGTCTCAAAGTACTCCATTTTGATAACTATGATGACTTTATCGACTACATAGCTAAAGAATTAGTTAATAGTAATGACTTGTCATCTTTCTTACCACTTCTACTGAATAGCGATAATCCATATCTTAAGAATATAGGGAAAGAAATCTACCCAAAACTGATAAAAGATAATGACTTAGACGTCCAATTAAAAAAGCTTACAAAGGTATCTATAAGTAGCAGGCCTTACCTACTGTTAGGTTTATTGAAAGAATTAAAAGCTAATTCCTTTGGTAACTACAAATCGACCGTCCTAAATTTAATAGGAATAGAAGAATTTAAAAAAGTGATACCGTGGTTAACTCTTGAGTTAAGTCAAAATGATACTGACTATGACTTCATATGCGAGTTATTAGATTTAAAACTTGAAATTAATTGCCAACCCTATGCATGGATTTCTGTAAAAAAAGAAGACAAAAAAATATCAGTAGAGAATTTTGAGAAGGTTTTTGATTCCTTAGTTAAAAATAACTATGACCAAGCTGTTGAGCAAGTTTTTTATTTCGAAGCTATGAATAAAAATGCCTTACCAGACAAATATATTTCAACCTTATCAGAGCACATACCTTCAATATACAATAATTATCCAACCTTTGATTTAAGGAAGATACTTTTACTATTGCTTTCGAATAGGAATAGCATTGATAGAACCTTTAATATATTCATCGAGATATTTAATTCTGAAAGATATATATCACTAACCCATGAAAATAAGACCTTTGTAGCTCTTAAGACCCTATTACAGGCCGACACAAAACAGTTTATTGAAAAGTTTATAGAGAATGGTTATCTAAAATTTAATACTATACTAGGAGGTAGTCAAGATTTACTCTTTTATGCTGATGAGAAGGATGTAATCAAGTGGGTAGAGCAGGACGAAGAAGTAAGAACAAAGTTTTGGCTTAAAAATGCAAATTTATTGAGAGTAGAAGACCATATTGGTAATAGAAAAATACACTTCAGTAGTTTGCTAGTTTATTTTATTACTCGAAGTAGCAATCCTAAATCTACAATAGATGAAATACTGGAAAATAGTGTTTGTAAAATTAGTAGTTGGTCAGGAAGTTACTCTCAAGAGATGAGATCTCGCCTTGGTATTTTCGATTCACTTAAAGAGTATTTAGCCAGTAATAATTTAGACCAGTATATTTCATATTTAGAAGTTAAAGGTGCTGAATATTTAGAAGCTATCAGAACTCAAGAATTAGCAGAATCGAAAAAAGCAAAAGAAGACGAAGGTTTTGATTATTAGACGACTTTAGTAAATGCTTATAATACTCTTGAATTTATATTTTGTTTTTTCACTGAAAACTTTTGTAATAGGTTCGGTTTAAACTAGATTGTAGTAGATATACTGATAGCTTAGGTAGATTAAAGTGGTTAAATATGGCGATGTACAGGCAGTAAACGACACTCTGAAGCTTGATCACTACCTTGTATAGATAAAGGCGTAGTAGTAAAAATCGAAATTGGCTACAAGCTATTATACTACTAACCTCTAGTCATTTTTATTAACTCCATCAAATTTTTGCTACTCATTTTAATAATTTACGTCAATCCAAACCCAAAAACCAACCCCCAAACCAATAACTGAAACCATACTGAATCAGATAATTGTTTCAACAATAGGTAACCCTTTATTATTTATACTTTTTATTGATCGAATAAAATTAATTCAAATCAAAAAACTATAAAAAGGATAGCTATGAAAACTATTTCTGAAGCAATGAACTGGCGCTACAGTACTAAAGATTTTGACCCTAATAAAAAAATATCTACCGAAGATTTTGAACAATTAAAAGACATTCTGCATCTACAAGCTTCGAGTATTAATATCCAGCCTTGGCACTATATTATCGCTGACGATGATGCTGGCAAAGCTCGTATTGCCAAAGGTGCAATAGATGTGTTTGAGATGAATAAGAATAAAATCCTCGATTGCTCACACGTTGTTCTGTTTTGTACTCGCGTTCATGCCGATGATGAGTATTTACAGACATTGTTAGAGCAAGAAGATAAAGATGGTCGCTTTCAAGATGAAGATCAAAAACAGCAGATGCATGAAGGTCGTAAATTCTTCTTAGGACTACATCGCTTTAATATGCTTGATGAAGCGCACTGGATGAGTAAGCAGGTCTATCTAAGTATGGGTGCATTGTTACTTGGTGCTGCTCAGCTAGGTATCGATGCGGTACCAATGGAAGGTCTTGTAACTGAAAAAATTGATGAAGAGTTTGGCTTATGCGAAAAAGGCTATACCACTATTGGTGCGGTGTCATTGGGCTACCGCAGCGATGAAGACTATAATGCTGATTTACCGAAATCGCGCTTGCCACAACAGACTATCTTCAGCAAAGCATAGGGTATGGTTATCTACGTTTTGCGTTATAAGATAATTCATTAAAATCTATTTCCTTAAAATCTATGAGAAAGGGTGCGACTACTAATCGCACCCTTTCTCATAGATAGCCTCTCACTCCTTAAAGATAGCCGTTAATTACTCAAAGATACGCTCAAACTGCAAACAACGTTCCCTTCCTTCAATGATGGCCCTCTAAATTAAAGTACAAATTAACTACTGTTAATATTTGTTACACAAAAAACAACTTAGCCCTCCTACTAAATCTGATAAATAGATGAGTATAGTGGCACTGTGCCCTCAAACATAGTAAGCATTTTGATTTGCTCGTTTGACGCCACACCAAAGGAGAACGTTATGAAGGATCATACTAAATCGGACAATACCAAAAGCGTTAGTAAGGACTGGACCGATAGCAACCCCTATGCAGATACCAGAAAGCATGATGAGGCGGATAAACATGATAAGCTGTGTCGGCGGGCTATTAAACGTATTGATGAGGAGCTAGAACTACAACGAGAAACTAAAGCAAACTCGTTTGCCCCTTGCGATAAAAAGGCAGAGCCCTGTAGTTGTAGCTCTTCCTCGGCTGATACCAAGACAGTTGATTTGGTCATTTTAATTGATGCCAGTCTCTCGATGTCGACAGCAGCAACTGCCGTAGCAAAGGCTGCTGATGAAGCATTACTTAAGGCCAAAGAGGAGTGCCCCTCTGATTTAAGAGCAACCTGGCTCACCGTTGATGGTTCAAAAACTGGCGCTAACCCTCCCGGTTATTTGGGTGATATTACCAGCACTCTAGCAGGGACCAGCTTTACCCAGACTCACCAACAATACCTTGAGGGTATCGGTAGTACGGGACCCTTTAAACAAGATGAAGCACAGCCTGCCGGTGACGGCACCTACCCTGGTGAAGAAGGAGCAGATTCGATTGCCGATATTTGTAACTTCTATGATTGGCGAGAGGGCGCTTGTAAAGCCATATTTTATATCAGCGACACAGCGCTTGATGGCTACTCTGCATTTTATGATGCAGCAGCAACCAATGCTACAGCCGCTGCCCTAGCCAATGGCGTGGTATTATTCGCTCATAAGATAACCCCTGGCGCGGAGAATACCCCTGGTATAGCTGCGTCATATGATAATTTGACCTTACCTACTGGTGGCAATGCTTATCATGGCCCAGTTAGTGAAGCCAAGTACGTCGAATTAATCAAAGAAGCTATCTGTAATGCTTGTGGCTCAGAGTGCAAAATGCTTGATTTACCAGTCATCGAGCCTTGTGTATCAATCACTTGGGGCGATAGCGAGTGTGATTGCTTCGAGACTGATGATATCGAAACCGCTATTATCTCGGTGTGCAACTGCTATTCCAATATTACGTTGAGTAATGTTTATATTGGCCTACTGACCCTGACTATGGCGGATGGTTCTGCCGTTCCCACCCTACCAGATGGCACACCCTCAGTTGAGATAGTCCCTAGAGGAGCGATTTGTTTTGGTGATATTGGTCCGTGCAAAGAAGGCGGAACCAACTGCGTTTCAAGAGAGATTGTGATACACACCCGAGGTGCAAAACCAGGAAGTTATAAAATTAACGTTTCTGGACTGTGCTATGAGCTAACTTTATCACAGCATCATGAAGCTTGTTTTGAATTAGAGCTGTGCCAAGATCGTAGCTGATATTGAGCCGTTGAATAGGCACCATGCTAAAGCAAAACTATTTATCAATCTCTTACTTATAAATTTTTTTCTTATAAAACTTTAAGAGGTTATGGTTATTTTTGGACAAAAAAACTGGGCCATGTGCCCAGTTTTTAGTTTCTGCCAATAGCTACAAAAAACTTTCGTTGGATGATACCTTTGGCACAATAATCGACTGGCTAATTAATGATGATCACTATCTGCATAAGATTGCATACCTAAGGCTGGAGCCGCGGGCAATTCTCTTTCCTGTTTAAAAAAACGCGACTTACCTTCTAAGATTTTATTAACGTCTTTAATCAAATCTTCGATGACATCATCATAAATACCAAGTTGTAGCTCTCTGTCAAAACCAGTGTAAGCATGCTTACGCGCAGCAGAACGCACATCGGTAATACCATGTTTTTGGAAAAAAATATCTACGCGACCATCGCTGTTTAGCACACAGCTTAGTATGCCATCATCAACTTCTAAGTCGTAACGCTCAGGGATAAAGATATAATCGTCCACATCTAGCAACTCTTTTTCAACCGTACGGGTTAATAATGATTTGATATCGAACAAAATGACACTCCTTCTAGCTATACAAATTATTTATATGTAAATTGGTTATATATAATAGTTATAAAAATAATCAGGTAAACATAGCAGTTATAAATTTTTATTATTTAATACATGGAGATTTACAATCTCTCTACCTTATTATTTCAATCTATACTACAAGATGGCTAATCCTTTTTTAAGTTAGCTAGTGTAAATCTACGTTGAAGATTAGCAAACATCTCAAAGTCAACCGTACCTTTTATGGTTAGCCGTCTTCAATACTAATTGAGGTGCAGCAGCTAGTCTTGACAAACAAACTCATTAATTTGTTGAGTTAATACTTGCCATAATTTTACCTGTGAAGCTTTACTGCCTGCACCCAAATGCGGACTTAAAATAACACGGGGGTGGGACTGCTTCGCCAGTTGTACAATAGGGTCACTGTCATCGGCAGGCTCTTGTTCAAACACATCGGTGGCAAAACCTGAGACCTTCTCATCTTTGATAGCTTGCGCCATCGCTTGAGTATCAACGACTTGCCCGCGAGCCACATTAACCACTACTGGATTTTTAGCCATTTTGGTAATAGCATCTGCATCAATAAGATGCTTAGTCTCTTTAGTTAAGGGACAATGCAAGCTGAGTACATCTGACTGCGCCAGAACCGTTTCAAAATCGGTATAGTCGCTATTACGTGGCTTTTTGCCTTTACGTTCCGCCCATAGCACTTTCATGTCATACGCTTCAGCAATCTTGGATACCCGTTTGCCAATGTCCCCCAGCCCAATTAAGCCTAAGGTTAGACCCTCTAAGTCAATAACGTCAGCCTGCACAACTCCCGCTCTGCCCTTTTGCTTCCAGCTGCCATCCATTACTTTGTTATGGTAATTGACTCCTGCACGCATGGCATTGAGTAACAGCATGAAAGCATGCTCAGCCACCGTTGCGGTCGCAAAGCCAGGTGAGTTTAACACTTTCACACCATTATCATCACAGGCTTCAATATCCACTTGGTTAGTGCCCACAGAGGTCAGATGAATCAGCTTTAGATGGGGTAAAGATTCAATCACTTCACGCTCAATTCTTAAGCTACCCACGATCATGATATCTGCATCTTGGCAACGCTCAATAATCACCGAATTGTCTTGCGGCGTACCACGATAGCGAATGAGTTCGCTGAGCTTCTCGGGCGTTGTTAACTCAATCTCCTGGGCAAATCTTTCTTCATCCAATAACACCGCTTTCATTGCAGACTCCTTTATTATTCTATTAATCCACAGTAATTCAAATTAGCCACTATTTGCCTAAAATCTTTGGCTAAAACCTCTGGCTAAAACTTTTGGCTAAAAAAACAACTGCAAAAACAACTGCAAAAATAATTGCCGGATTAACACCGTATTGATAAACACCGCTACCCAATAATATCTACATTTAGGTAGCCATTTGCTCGACTAAC
Source organism: Psychrobacter phenylpyruvicus DSM 7000 = NBRC 102152 (assembly GCF_000685805.1). Lineage (GTDB taxonomy): Bacteria > Pseudomonadota > Gammaproteobacteria > Pseudomonadales > Moraxellaceae > Psychrobacter > Psychrobacter phenylpyruvicus. The sequence continues at coordinate 25,063 of NZ_JMKP01000027.1, forward strand.
CACTGCTCAAAGTCAGTCACCTGATCCGCCAAATCAGCCCGATTCTTTTTAAGTGCCTCAAGCTTAGCTTTCACATCAGCGATGGTGTACTTGGTGTCTGTTAAAGCCTGTTTTAACTCATCAATCAGTTCCACATTTAACGCATCAGAGAAGATAACTACTTCGGTAATTACTGCTTGCTGCACATCTAAATGCAGGTCAACAATGCCCCAATCAAAGCGGGTTTCAATGTGGTGTGAAAACTGCGGTGTTTTACCAAAACGCCAGTCCCAGTCCGCCATCTGCTGATAGAACTTATTGAGATGCGGTTCTGCTTTTAAGGTGGCTTCGTCTAACTCCTCGACTGCAACTGTCTCTCCATAGTAGTCACAGAATGCCTCAATAATAGCGTCTGATAAGCTGTCGTGAGTGATACTGTCGTTAAATTCAACTAGGTTTGCTACACGGGAGCGGACAGATTTAATGCCTTTGGCTTGCAGCTTAAGGGGATGCGGATTAAGGTAATCACCCAGCTTTTGCATATTGGCATCAACCAGTAAGGTGCCATGATGGAAGCTACGATCAACTGCGTGTTTAAAGGCACTGCCTGATATTTTACGATCGCCGACCTGCATATCATTACGACCCGATTGAGTAGCGTCTATGCCCAGTTTTTTTAGGGCATTGATGATAATTTGGAAGTTGGCGTCTTGGTTATACTCCTCTTTGGGCGATAAAAAGGTGAAGTTAGTGTTGCCTAAATCATGAAATACCGCACCACCGCCACTTTGACGTCGGGCCAAATAAACCCCATCTTGTTCCATTTTGTCAGTTTTACACTCTACCCAAGGGTTTTGTGAGCGGCCGATAACAACAGTCTCGCTGTTACGCCATAAGAATAGAATATGAGTGTCTGGCTTAAGCTCTTGGAATATCCAGTCCTCTGTTGCGAGATTAAACCAAGGGTTAGTAACTTCTGATTTTAGTATTCTTAGTTTCATAGTTTTCATCCGTAATCTAAATTAAGACAGTTAATCTTATTATCAAAGTTGCCGTCTTTAATATTATTATTTTTGGCTGAATAAATTGGCTAAGAATATTGTTGCGGATAAAACAGGGGATTTCAATTGAGCTTTGGTACAACTGCCTACAGATAACCCTAATTAAAATCTTGTTGCAAGATATAACTCATATTACGCTCAGCAAGCCCAGTAATGAATACATAAGGGTTAACCCCAGCACTGCCTGGGATCAAAGCGCTATCTTGGACATAAATATTTTCATGACCTTTAACTCGCCCATACTCATCAGTGGCTTTACCGAGCACACAACCCCTAAGGGGTGATAACAGAAATTATCGCCATAACCTTTGGTAAACAGTAAGCTTGAGAGGCGACCACCATTGGCTTTGGCCAACTTTTCAATGAGTTCTTTTGCCGCATTAACCGAATACTCATTTTGTGAGCGCTTCCAGTTTAATTTGACACTTTGTGAGGCTTTATCGTAATAATAATTACCTCGTTCAGGATTATCGGTAATCGCTAAATATAAGGTAGTCCAAGTCTCAACTCCTAATGGCAGTGGGGCAATTTCAGCAAATATCTTATATTTTGAACCCCCTCTATCCCCATCCCACAAGTTAATCCCCTTCACCGGAATGGTAGACTGCGCCTCACCGGCAGCATACACAAAGTTACGCCCAGTCATAATATTGCCATTAGGTCCCCAATGCTGACCCACATGCTCGTTCAAATTATTGAGTGTACCTGCCGCTTGGCTTTTTAATAGTAGCTCTGAAGTGCCGGTACTACCGGCGTTCAAAAACAGCTTATCGCAGCTATAATACTCAATAGTGTCAACACCGCCTTCTATATTGAGCACATGCACTTCAAGCTGTAGCTGACCATTATCCATTTGCTTAATAGCATTTACTTTACGTAGCGTTTTAACCTCAACATTACCAGTAGCTTCTGCATCTTTCAGATAGGTCAAATCTAGCGAATACTTACCCGCATTATTGCCATAAATGACTTCACCGCCCAGCGCTGACGGATAGACCTCACCCTTGGCCTCCTGTTGCATATAATCAAAGTCATAGCTGTTACCGAAGAACTCTGTTTTTAGTCCTGCCCTTTCTGCTTGACGCTCAGCGGCCCGAGTAAATTGATAATGTTCTGAATTATTAAAAAAGTCTTCGGGAATTTGACTGACTTTCAATTGTTTTAAGGCTTGCGGAAAGAAGGTGCGGTACATCTCCTCACTGTCTATCCAAGGAAAGGTTTGTTCAAAATGAGAGCGTCTTGGCTGGATGGCAATCGCCCCATTGACGATAGAGCCTCCCCCATAGGCACGACCTGCAAACACCTTGATTTCGTCATACTCAATAAGATCCAAAACGCCAGGGTATCTTTTTATTCGCCGTGGAATAGGTATCGGCGCACTTGGCCAGTCTTTGAACCAACTAGAACGCTCATCTGCAGTGATCATTTTACAAAAAGTATTATGATCGGAAGTCCTATCCCAGCGCATACCCATTTCCAAAATTAGTACTGGGTGACCTTGTTCACTGAGCCTCAGAGCACAGACCGCGCCCCCATAGCCACTGCCGACGATAATATTACTAAAATGCCCCGCTTGTTTGATGGGTGCGGTGGCGGAGACAGGCTGATAATTATTGTCAGCTAATGTTTGACAGCCGGTCATGACGGCTGAAGTACCGACGGCGCCCAATCCAAGCCCCATAGATTTAATAAATTTTCGTCGTTGCATTTGAATCTCAGTGATTTTTTTATTTAGTTTTCATTAATGGCCACTTATTAAGTGCTAGTTGTTAGAGGTTAGTTTAACAATCTAAACTTTCTCTATTCATTAGCTTACGTAATTTATTTAATAAAGTTAATTTAGCTGTAAGACATCTTCTAAGCCAACAATAAGCAGTAGTAAGCAGGATGTCTGAATAAAAAAGGCGCCTAAACCCTTAAAAATTAAGCTAAAATAGGGCTTTTGTCGCCCAGCTATCAAAGCCGAGACCTTCAATGACCTTATCTCCTCCAAAGTTTAAAACTGACCAGTTTTTTAATCTTGAAGATAAATGGATTCAGACCGCACCAAAAGAGATTACCCACTATTACGATCAAGGTGAGGGCTTACCCTTACTGCTACTGCATGGTTCAGGATCAGGTACTTCAGCCGCTATGACTTGGTGGCAAAATATGCCTCATCTTAGTCAGAATTATCGTGCCATTGCTTTTGACTCTATCGGCTATGGCGAAACGGTGACTGACGCAGATAGCAGCTATGGCATTAAGCAATGGGGCGATCACACTTTGCGCTTGATGGATGCATTGAATATTGATAAAGCTTGGCTAATGGGTAGCTCTTTGGGAGGATGGATAGCTTTACAACTGGCCTTAGACCATCCTGAACGAATTTATGGCGTGATATCCATCGGAACTGGGGGTGCTAAAAAAATAGACAAGCCTAAAACTGCCCCTACTGCCAAACCCAAAAGCACACTTTCAGCAGCTCTTATCAAACAGGATTTACAAAAGAACATCCGTAATGATGCGGTGGTGTGTGACACTTTAGTGCATTTACGTCATCAAGCCGCTCTAAAAGAACAAGCCGGCGGATTGAGACCTACCTTATTAGCAGCACGAGATCGAGACCGTGTTCATTTTGCTCTAGACTTCGAAGCTCTAGCCAAGCTTACCCTACCAGTATTATTAATCCATGGCGTGAATGACAAAGTGGTCCCCCTATCGCGTAGCCTTGAGCTATTAAATGTGATGCCCTCCGCAGATGCTCATTTCTACAGCCAGGCAGGACACTGGCCCCACATAGGTAAAGCCTGCGAATTTAATGAGTTAGTTAGCAGCTATATCAAACATAACAGCTAAGCAACTGCTGTCATATTCAGTAAGGTGGCTTAGCGTAAAGGAGCTTCAATAAGTCGCCTGCAGCAAGGCCTCTGACCCAGTCAGAACCACTATTTATATCCTGCCGATTTATATCTTATCAATCCTCTTCTTATGTCATCATACGTTCATAAAACTTTATTATTGTTTAAGCGTTGCTGGTGTCACTCACTCAGCCATAGTTATGGCTATGGCCTTCACAGTGAATTTCTATAAAAAAATCTAAAAAACTTGGCTTCCTGTATTGTTTTCTACTCCACTCTTCTATAGACTTGCGCCCTCTAAAAAATAAACCCCGATTTACCCCCTTCTAAGTTTTACCTTGATGACCCTAGTACTTTATAGGCTCCATTCTTAGTCACAGTTATACCGTTACCTATTTGTAGGTTTACTCATTAATCAGCAATCCGCTTATTACCCTTAGATAATTATTGGCATTAACAGAGATTTTAGTATGAAAAAACACGTTGTTATTTTTGAAGCTCGTGGTGGTTCTGATAAGAGCAAATATGGCTACCGCCGTGACACTTACCCTATTGTTGAGTCGTTAAAAAAACGGGGTTGGAGCGCGGAAGTCATTTTTTATTCTGATGAAAACCGTGGCGAAATCTACCGTTATACCATCGACAAAGCAGACGCTTACGTCAGCCGTATCAATCCAGGTAACCTAAAAGATGAAACCGGCTACTTTCAAATGCTACGCGAGCTGGTACATCAAGGGGTAAAAGGCTTACCGCACCCTGACGTCATGATTAACTATGGTGCCAAAAACGTGGTAGAGCGCCTAAAAGGCACTACCTTAGTACCCGAAGATGTGTACTGCTATTATGAGTACGATGAGCTGAAGCATCATTTCCCACAAACTTTAGCGCGTGGTGAGCGAGTTTTAAAACAAAACCGCGGCTCAACTGGTGAAGGTATTTGGCGGGTACAATTAAAAGAGCCCAAAAAATATAAAGACGTTGCCGAAATCCCAGAAGATGCGGTATTAAGACTGACGGAAGCTCGTGATAACCATGTTGAAGAAAAAACGATGGGTGAGTTTATTGAGTTTTGTTATCAATACTTAGAAGGTGATAGCGGTCTTATCTTGGACATGCCATTTTTACCGCGTATTAAAGAAGGTGAGATCCGGGTGTTGATGCTACGTGATAAGGCGGTGTCTGTGGTACACAAAAAGCCTGATGAATCTGCCGATGCGTTCTCCGCTACCTTATTCTCTGGCGCCACTTATCGTTATGATCAACCTGAACAATGGCAGGATATGGTAGATGAAGTTGAAGCCAGTATCCCGATGATACAAGCGCGTTTGGGCGGCTATGCCTTGCCGTTATTATGGACCGCCGACTTTATTTTAGATACTGATGACAAAGGCAATGACGTCTATGTCTTGGGCGAAATTAACTCCTCTTGCGTTGGCTTTTCGACCAACTTAGAGCTTTCAGAGAACATCGCTGATGAGATTATGAATTTAATTGAAGCTGAAAGTGTGATTAATAGCCGCTTCCCTGCTTTTAGAATCTAACCGACCACACTCTAGGCTCTAGCTTACAGTCATTTTTTAAGCTATGTAAATCCAATAAAGCCCCTCTATTTCATAGGTAGAGGGGCTTTTTTTGGTTAACGGTCCTGGCCTTATCCTTTATTTCACTGCCTATTTAATTGCCTGTCTTTATTCGCTCATATCAAAAAAATCATTTTTAAACTCATGATTTATTGAAGTAATTATTTATTAAACAAATGCTTAATTAATATTAAATTAACAATGTGTCTTTTTGTTTCTAGTAGTTAAAAATTTTTACCGCTTGATGGTCATGTTAATTATTTATGATAGATTAGCAAATCTAATAACTTTAGTCCTAGTTATAAGTTTAGATTCATAAACTTATGTGGATAAATTTTTATATTTTTAATCTATTAACTTATTTTAATCCATTAACTTAAGAGACCATCATGAAACACTTTAAGCAAAAGAAAAACATAATCTTACTGGCTGGGGCAGCCAGTATTTTGTCGGCCTGTGCCACGCAAACCTCATCACAAGGGGCACAAGGCGGCTATAACACTCTCCAATCCGCCGACATGATTGTCACCAACGCCAAAATTGCGGTCATGGACAAAGACAGAACTACCGCTGAGGCAATTGCCATTAAAGACGGCAAAGTACTGCGCACTGGTAGCGATGAAGAGATTTTACGCTTACGTAATGCCAATACCCAAGTGATTGATGGCAACGGCAGAATGCTGATTCCTGGCTTAAATGACTCACACTTACATATTACTCGTGGCGGTCGCTTCTATAACTCTGAACTGCGCTGGGATGGGGTGACCTCATTGAAAGAAGCGCTACGTATGCTAAAAGAGCAGGCAGAAAGAACGCCTGAGGGTCAATGGGTGCGCGTTATTGGTGGCTGGTCACCTTACCAATTTGAAGAAAAAAGAATGCCCACTATAGAAGAGATTAATGAAGCAACTGGTGACACTCCAGCCTTTGTGTTGTACCTATACAGCCGTGGTTGGCTCAACAAAGCGGGTATGAAAGCGTTAAATATCGACAGAAATACTCAGCCACCTAATGATCAAAGTCGTTATGAAAAAGATGAGAACGGCGATCCTACTGGCGTACTCTTGGCTGAGCCAAACGCCATGATATTGTATCAAGTGATTGGTAAAATGCCTCAATTATCAAAACAGGAAATGCTGAACTCTACCAAGCACTTCCACCATGAGCTAAACCGCTTTGGCTTAACCAGTGCCATCGATGCAGGCGGTGGTGGTCATACTTTCCCAGACGATTATGAAGCCTCTAAAGCACTGGCTACCAGTGGCGACTCATCACTGCGTATCTCTTACTACCTGTTCCCACAGAAGGCTGGTGAAGAGCGTCAAGCTTTTGAAACTTGGATGACCAATCACACCGCCTCGGTGAATGAAGATATCGCACATGAGCATGGCTATGAGCTAAAAGGCGGTGGTGAGTATATGACCTGGGCGGCAGGTGACTTTGAAAACTTCTTAGCAGATAAGCCATTGATTAAAGACAATAAAGGATGGCGTGAAAGCACCAAAGAAGTTATCCAGATGCATGTCGATAAAGGTTGGCCATTTAGACAGCACTCAACTTATGGTGAAAACACCGCATTAATCGTTGATTTAGTAGATGAAATTGACCGTGAAAATAATGGCAAAATCAAAAATGAAATGCGTTGGGCAATCGACCACGGTGAGACCATTACCGATGAGACCTTGCGTGAAATCAAACGCTTAAATGGCGGTGTTTCGGTACAAGACCGTATGGCTTATGCGGGTGAATACTTCGTTGAACGTTATGGTGCTGATGCAGCGAAAACCACACCTCCCTTCAAAAAAATATTCGATATGGGTATTCCTTTAGGCTCAGGTACCGATGGTACGCGTGTTGCCAGTTATAACCCTTGGATTTCATTGTACTGGATGACTACTGGTAAAACTGTCGGTGGCACTCAGTTATATGATAAAGACAATATCTTAGACCGAGACGATGCCTTAGAAGTCTACACCAGTGGTGGGGCTTGGTTCTCAAATGAAGAAGACGTAAAAGGTACCCTAGAGCCAGGTAAATATGCAGACTTTGTATTGTTATCTGATGACTACTTCACTGTACCAGAAGAAAAAATAAAAACCATCGAATCGGTACTGACTGTGGTTGATGGTAAAGTGGTCTATGGGGCTGGCGAATATAACAAGCTAAATCCTCAGCTACCTGAGGTTATCCCAAGCTGGTCACCTGTTAAATACTATGGTGGTTATCAAAACTCTGGGGAGCCTGAGGCCCGATAATTTATAGCTTTAAGTAGCTTAGATTCAATCACGATTTAAAAACATCCGAAGTAATTGAAAAATCCGAGCTATTTAAATAGCTCGGATTTTTTAGTATATAGCTTTAAAGGGTGTTGCAACCTGAATTTTGTCTATTAAACTGAAGATAGTAAAAAACGCCCCCAGTGTGAGCGTTTTTGTTGTTATTAGATTATCAAGAAGATGGGGTTAGATAACATCAGTAATCGTATCTTGGATATAAACACTGTGAGTACTTGATGCGTTACTCCAAACGTTATAGGTGATAGAGCCATCATTGGCATCAACTTCAGTACCACCTTTAGTCCATACACCACCTGCAGTATCTTCAAAACGATACGGTTCTGTTAGACCAGATTGACGTCCAATATTTACAGTATCATCTGCACCACCTTTCATGTAAAGGTCATTAGTTAGGTTATCAATATTGACATTATTTAAATTTCTGTCTGAGTTATTAAGGTTAATAATTTCGACATTTAAAATATTACTTAAACTAATATTTGAATTACTATTAGAATTCGTAATATTTATAGTATCTGTACCGTCTCCTCCATCAACAGTAGCACCAGCTCTAATGTTACCGTTGAAATTTAAAATATCATTACCAGCACCAGCATCGACATTGCCGTCAATATAACCAGTTAAAGTAAAGGTGTCATTACCTGCACCTAAATTCGTATTAGTTGATGCAAGTATGTTATCAGATATTGTAATGAAATCACCACCATCACCTAAATCCACAGCTGTTCCTACTCCCTGAATACTACCAGTAATGACTACCGTATCAATACCTAAACCCGTATCAACTAAAGAACCACCTTCAATATTTCTTACAGTTAGTTCATCATCACCATCATTCAGATAAATACTGACAGTATCACCGTTAATATCTTCTCCAATAGTAATCTTATCAATACCAGCACCAGTACTCATACTTGTTACTTTATTGCCTTGATTGCTGTTATCAAAATCTTTTGCAATATCGACGATATCGTCACCAGCACCCATGGTGATTGTAGTGCCTGATTCAGTATACCAGTTGTTAATCCCCCCTGAAGTTAAAACTATTTTGTTATTACCATCTCCAAGATCATATACACCAGAGATATCACAGTTATTTTCATTAACTGGGGATTCAACAAAAATTGTGTCATCTCCGTCACCAGTTATTACAGTGACATTATCAAAGTCATCGCCTGAGTTGATATAGTTATTACCACCGCCTAATAACAGACTGCTATTTTTTAAATCTGAATTAGGAAGTTTCATTTCAAATACATCGTCACCATCGCCTGCAATCACTTGAATATAATTAAAGTTACCTTCAGCCGTCTTAGTAACAGTGTTATTACCATCACCCATATCTATAACAGTAGGATTATTAGCAGACTGACCGTCTAACTTTTCTGCAATGACTGTATCATCTCCTGCACCCATGAAAATATTTACACCATTCTCAATGTTGCCATTTAATTTTAGCGTATCATTACCACCAGCTAAATCAAGATTAAAAATATCATCCGCTCCATTGTAATTGTCGATATTACCATCAACATACACGGTTTGAGAGGCATCTGAGAAAGTTGTGGTATAGATTTGATAGACGTCACCATTGATAGTAGTTGTAGGAATAGGGTCAGGTTGTCCTGGGCTAAATGATGTTGTTGCGGTTTCAGGGTTATCCTCCGGATTCAATACACCATTTGGACCATCGCTACTATCAAAATAATAAATTTCATTAGCAACAGGAGTAACATTACCTGCTTTATCAACAAAATCAATTGGTAAAAATTCATCAAACACTTCAGTTTCTGCCTGCATTGCAGTTAACTCTGCTGCTGTAGGTTCTGCTGAACTATTACTATTAACATCATAATTATCTGGGTCATTTACGTCTAAGAAGGCATTCATTTGTGAAGTAGTTAATTGCAACGTCCATTCAGCTCCCTCTGTAACTATAACCTTAGACTTTTCGTTATTATAATTAACAAATATAGTTCCATTTTCAGTTGAAATACCAGAAATTGTATTGTTAGTAGTATCGAATCCAGTAATAATTGGAACTGTCGCTACAGTATCAAGCTCAAATTCTACCGATTCCGAGGTTTCTAAATTAGAATCAGCTATAGCTGGGATATTATCTACTTTAGCCTCATAGCGATACTCTTTATCTGGCTCACCATCTGATAAAGTATCATCAAAACTGAAGTCTGGTCCTGAACCAGTTAATGAGATTCCTGATCCGCTTGTGCTAGCTATAACTCCTTCATCAATCCAGTTACCCTCTTCATCTTTATATGAACGTATAACTTGTAATTCTTGATAATTAATCGCAATTTCTTTATCAAGTTTAATAATTACAGTCGGAGTATTATCGTTTGTTAAACCCTCTAATGGAGCGACGGGGGTGCCAATATCAAGGGCTTGTGCTACATTTCCCTCATATAAATAGGCAGCTCCATAATCTGTTGATTGAACTCCATTAATTACGGTGGCACTACCTGTTGGAGTTGTTGTATTACTTAGCTCATCACCGTTTGCATCAAAATCCGTCAAGTCGTCACTTAGCGTAAGCTCTTTAACTTTGGCTAGTACCACAACTTCGTCACTTGTAACATCAGTTGACGCATTGCCTGCTGTATCTAATACCTTAGCAACCACACTATTATCACCTGAAGCTAATGGTATAAATGCAGGTGATGCAGCCTTAGGGCTGGCTGTACTAGTATCTAAACTCCAACTATTGTCAGCTTCTGGAGTCACAATATAAGTAGCACCGCCAATGGTTACTTCTAAAGTTTCACCACTAATCAATGCTTCTGATACCGTACCTGTAATTACTGGTGATGTACTGGTTGTGTATAGTACATCGAAAGCTGGTGTGGCTAGATCTGCATCGACTGTTGGGGTGGTAGCAGGCACTGTGGTATCAATCTTAACCACTTGCGTGGCTGTGGCACCTTCATTACCAGCTGTATCAACAATACGGGCTTTTACGGTGTAATCACCTTCTGTCATCG
>NZ_JMKP01000028.1 GCF_000685805.1 Psychrobacter phenylpyruvicus DSM 7000 = NBRC 102152
CACATTGTTTAGCAAAGTTAGGGTAAGAGCCAAGGTTTGGAAACCAAGACAGCCAGTGGTTTTTAAAATATTGCCAGATTTGTTTGTCTTGATCCATGCCCATAAACTCACCAACTAGCTCCATACATATAATTTCAGTATCGCTAAGTTTAGGCGCAAATCCGCCTCTTCTTAACGGTTTTTGAACGACTAAGTTGTAATATTGCTCTACCATCAGATAGATATTAATGATAAATTCGTCAAGTGGCATCTCATTGTCCTTGGTCTTCTTGGTCGAAAACTTTAAGGATAGTGAGGTGTCATTTTTTTTCAACCCCTAAAAGTGTTGAGAGTGGGGTATTAATACTATATAGAATGGATACGCTTAAATTTAAAGGGGTAGTCTAACCTCTTTTTTTTAGGTTGTCATGTGTCTAGCTGTTACAGGGTTTGGTAAACCTGATAGAATGGGGCAAATTTTTACAAATTTAAAAGTAATATCCAGATTTTTATAGGAGAAGTAATTCGATGAGCACTGAAAATAATAAAACAAATGCCTCAGCTGAGCCCAAAGAGGATCAAAAAAACGATTTTATTCGTCATATCATCCGTGAAGATGTTGCCCACGACAAATACGAGCAGATTATCACTCGCTTCCCGCCAGAGCCGAATGGCTATTTGCACTTAGGTCATGTGAAGTCGATTTGTCTAAACTTTGGCATTGCTAAAGAGTTTGGTGGTATTTGTAACCTACGTTTTGATGACACTAACCCTACTGCTGAAAAGCAGGATTATATTGATAACATCAAAAATGATGTTAAATGGCTGGGCTTTGAGTGGGCGGATAAGCCTTATTATGCTTCTGATTATTTCGATCAGTTACATGAGTGGGCGATTAAGCTAATTAAGCAAGGCGATGCTTATGTGGATTTGCAAACGCCTGAACAAATTCGTGAAACTCGAGGTTCATTTAATGAGCCAGGTAAACCTTCTCCTCAGCGTGATGCCAGTGTAGAGGATAACTTACAGCGATTTGACGATATGAAAAACGGTAAGTATGCAGAAGGTGAAGCGGTACTGCGTGCCAAGATTGATATGGCCAGCCCTAATATGAACATGCGTGATCCTGTTATCTATCGTGTGATGAAACAATCGCATCACCAAACAGGGGATAAGTGGTGCATCTATCCAATGTACGATTATGCCCATCCTTTATCAGATGCCATTGAAGGGATTACCCATTCAATTTGTACCTTAGAGTTTGAAGATCACCGTCCATTTTATGATTGGGCAGTGGAGAAGGTTGGTGTAGAAGGCGGTATCAAGTACCCACCGCATCAATACGAGTTCAGCCGTCTAAATGTTGACCATACCATGACCAGTAAGCGTAAGCTTAAGCAGTTGGTCGATGAAGGTATCGTGACGGGTTGGGATGATCCACGTATGCCTACCATTGCTGGTATGCGTCGTCGTGGTTATACTCCTGAAGGTCTGCGTGATTTCTGTGAGCGTGTGGGCGTAACTAAGTCTGATAGCGTTGTGGATTTCCGTCTGCTTGAATTTAGTATTCGTCAGTCTCTTGAGAATACAACGGCACGTGGTATGGCGGTTCTAAAACCTCTTAAAGTAACCATTACTAACTTCCATGAAGCGGTTAGTGAGTGGGAAAGCTTAAAAGCGGAAGGGGTAAATGCGCGCTGGGATGACGAAAATAAAACTTTATGGTTAACACAGCCTAAGCATCCAAATGTAGATATGGGTGAACGTGAAATTCCGTTTACTGAAACCATTTATATCGATCAAGGGGATTATGAACTTGAGCCACCAAAAGGCTACAAGCGTTTGTCTCCTGAGAAGTCAGAGATTCGTCTGCGTAACACCTATGTATTGGCAGTTACCGAGCATGTGCTAGATGACGCTGGTAATGTGGTTGAGTTAAAAGCCACCATTGATAAAACCACTTTGGGTAAAAACCCTGAAGACCGTAAAGTCAAAGGCGTTATTCATTGGGTATCTGCAACCCAAGGCGTACCAGCAACTGTGCGTTTGTATGAGCATTTGTTCTCAGCAGAAAACCCAAGTGCAGTGCCGGATATTCATGATGCCTTGAATCCGAACTCATTGACAGTACTAGAGGCGGTAGTAGAGCCATCACTGGCCAATGCTGAAGCGGGCAGTCGTTTCCAGTTTGAACGTGAAGGCTACTTTGTGGCAGACGCAGAAGAGCACACTGCGGATAAGCCAGTGTTTAACCAAATTGTTAGCTTGCGTGATAATTATAAGCCAGAGCAATAAGAGCTATAAGTCAGAGCAATAAGAGCCATAAGCCAGGACGGTAAGCCGTCGATGTCCCAGACTTTATGAACTTCATAAGTAGGGGGCGCCATAAAAAAGAGGAGCTAAATATAGCTCCTCTTTTTTATGGATAATTCATGGTAGGGATACTTCGAGTGCTTAGCATTAAGCGGTCTTTTCTTGGTTTGCAGTCACTAAGTGTTCAGTACCAAACTCTTTGCGTTTATTGGCAAAGAATCTATCTAGTCTGTCCATGGCATCCTCTAGATCAAATAAGTTAGGCAGAAAGACCACGCGGAAATGATCGGGTGCGTCCCAGTTGAAGCCGGTACCTTGAACCATTAATACTTTTTCTTCGATTAATAGATCCATCATAAACTGCATATCATCTTCGATAGGATAGATAGTGCGGTCTAATTTAGGGAAGCAGTAGAAGGCACCTTGCGGCATAGTGCAGGAAATACCTGGAATGGCATTTAAGCGCTCAACCGCCAATTGACGCTGCTTATACAGTCGACCCGATTCCGCTGTTAAATCTTGCATACTCTGATAACCGCCTACAGCAGTTTGAATCGCGTGTTGAGCGGGCACGTTGGCACACAGTCGCATTGACGCCAACATATCCAAGCCTTCGATGAAGTCGCTGGCATACTCTTTATTGCCCGATAGCATTAACCAGCCTGCACGGAAGCCGGCAATACGGTGCGATTTAGACAGGCCATTATAGGTTAGGGTTAAAACATCTTGGGCTAGGGTACACATTGGGGTGTGAACCGCATCATCATACAAAATACGGTCGTAGATCTCATCAGCCATTACCACTAGGTTATATTCACGAGCCAGCTCAAGAATCTCTAGTAGCACTTCATTTGAATACAACGCCCCTGTTGGGTTATTGGGGTTAATGACCACAATACCGCGAGTTTTATCGTTAATCTTCGAGCGGATATCTTCAATATCAGGTTGCCAGTTTTTATCTTCGTTACAGCGATAATGGACCGCTGTGCCCCCAGCTAAGTTAGCCGCTGCAGTCCATAGAGGATAATCTGGCATTGGAATGAGCACTTCATCACCATCATTCATTAGCGCTTGCATGGTCATAACGATAAGCTCTGATACCCCATTACCCAGATAGACATCACGAACATCTACTGCAGATAACAAACCCTTTGATTGATAATACTGCAGTACTGCTTTACGGGCGGAGAAAATACCTTGAGAGTCTGAATAGCCTGTCGCATTATGCAGATTTAGCGCCACATCTTGCAGGATTTCATGAGGGGCTTCTAAATTAAAAGGAGCCGGGTTTCCCACGTTTAACTTTAAAATTCTTTGACCTTGCGCCTCCATTTGATTGGCAGTTTTTAATAGTGGGCCACGGATGTCATAGCAGACATTTTGGAGTTTGTCAGATTTTTTTAATGGTCGGCGTGTGGGGGTAGGGGCTGTATTGGTCATGGTACGGTTACTCGTGCTTTGATTAGAAGACTGGGGGTTGGTAGAGATTTGCGTTTCAGAGTCTAGAGAAGTTGAAGCGTTAGCTGAATTAGTAGCGGTATCTGCTAATTCGCCGCGTAACAAATAACCTTCAGAGCAGCCTAAGATAGCTGCTAGAGCTGGAAGCTTTGAGGAGACGATACCATTTATGCCTCGTTCCCAATTTGATATGGCGCCACGGCTAACTTTAGAGCCAGCATCTGTCATGGCAGTTGCCAATTGCTCTGCAGTTAACCCTTTGGCTTTACGCAGCTTACTAAGCCGTTCTCCTTGAGCCTTGTACTCTGATTGCTCACTCATAGTGACTACTCTCTAACTATTAAAATAAATATAAGCCTTAAAACTTTTACTAGGGGTATGGCTAATAAAATAAAAAATTATTAGCTTATGCAAGATATTATTGCATTATTAGTTGTTTTGCAATAGTCAGAATGCAAGTAAAACTTGCATTTAATATTTAGCCTATTAATTTTGTTGAATAATTTGCCTTAGCAGTATGCAAAAAACATCAGTAAAATAAATAGCTTAGTAATTAAAACCAGTTATTTAAATTTATGGCGGGTTATTTTTTTGTGTTTATGTAACTAGTCATTATGTAACTGCTCATGGAATTTGGCGTTGAATTAGCTGTTTTCGCAGTTATTGCTTGAAGCAGCAGGTTTTAACCTCATTAATTAAATTAACCTAGTCTCATTTAATTAATAACACAGTCACACTAGTATTGGAGTAAGTAAATAATCAATACTTTAGATTCCGGACTTTAGGTTAGACTTTAGATCCCGGACTTTATATTCAGAACTATTAAAATAAAATGAGTCAACAAATATTATAAGTAAGGATTAGTTATGCAAGATTCTCAGTTAACCAAAGAAGAGATCGCCCAATTAACAGAAGCGGATTGGCGTGAGCGCCTTAGCGACTCGGAGTATTACGTACTACGTGAAAAAGGCACTGAACGCCCTTTCACTGGGATACACAATGATATGAGCGAGCAGGGAATCTACCGCTGCAAAGGGTGCGGCGCTAAATTATTTGACTCAGATAATAAGTTTGATGCTGGCTGTGGTTGGCCAAGCTTTGATGCTACAATTGAAGAGTCGGCGGTTGATGAACATCTAGATACCTCTCATGGTATGCGTAGGGTTGAGGTGACTTGTAGCAACTGCGGTGGACACTTGGGGCATGTGTTCCCTGATGGGCCAAGAGAGACAACAGGTCTAAGATATTGTATTAACTCTGTGGCGATAGATTTAGAGCCCAAAGCTTAAGTCTGTGACAAACTATTTTGTGACAAGCTACATAGCCGTAGATAATAGATAACAATAATTCACTTCAAGGAAGCACACATGACAACAATTTATGATTTTAATGCCAAAGATTTAAATGGCAATGAGGTTGACTTTAGTCAATTCAAAGACAAGGTTTTATTGATCGTTAACACCGCTAGCAAATGTGGGTTTACCCCGCAGTTTGAAGGTTTAGAGGAGTTACACCAAAGCTATAAAGATCAAGGTCTGGTAGTCATTGGCTTTCCTTGTAATCAGTTTGGCAGTCAAGACCCTGGTAGTAATGAAGAAATTGGCGCTTTTTGTCAGAAGAACTACGGGGTTAGTTTCTTAATGATGCAGAAGATTGACGTTAATGGAGACAACGAGCATCCTTTATATACTTGGCTGAAAAAACAAGAAGGCGGGTTCTTAACTGATGGCATTAAGTGGAATTTTACTAAGTTTTTGATAAATCGTCAGGGTGAGGTGGTGGACCGCTTTGCCCCTACCACTAAACCGAAAGCTATCGAGTCAGAAATAGTTAAACTATTGGCGTAGGGTGGTTGCTACAGCAGGGGTTTTGATAGGTTTGGGATAAATTTAATATTTGATATCCATAGCTCATAGGTAATAGAGCTATTTACCTCGGAAACACCGGCTAGTTGACAGTTAATATTTTATAAAACTAGCTTAAATAATGGGTAACACTTGAGGGTGTTATCCATTTTGTTTTTTGGCTAAAGTGTTAAACTATCGACTATTGATAGGTATTTTAAATTCAAAATAAAAGTTTTAGTGAGAAAAATCATGCGAATCCGTAAACTATTTAAATTTGAAAACGCGCATATTGTGCGTAACTGTAGTTCAGATAGGTGTAAGCGCTCTATACATGGACATAGCTATCAGATTGAGCTTATTTTGCAAGCTGATAGATTAGATAATGGTCAAATGGTTTACGACTTTGGGCTATTAAAGTCGTCTATTAAAGACATTATTGATAGCTTTGATCATGCCATTTGTTTTTGGAACAAAGATGAACCTGAATACATTGAAATGTGTAAAAAATTCAGTGCACGCTGGATTAGTCTGCCTGTATCTCCCTCCGCTGAGCAATTTTCAAGAGTAATTTTCTTTTGGGCGCAAAGCATTCTTGATCAGACCAAAATGGTTAATGGTGAGGCAGGAGTCAGTGTTTATTCTGTTATTGCTCATGAGACGGCGACTGGATATGCGCAGTGCTTTGCAGAGGACATTAGCAATGAGCACATGGGCTTATTAAGGCTAGAGGACTTTGAATTTAGTGAGCAGGTAATGCAAGAATGGACTGACCCAAAAATGTATCAAAAACTGATAGCGGGCGAGCCTTTTGTAAACCCTGAGGTCACCCTTCAAGTAAAAGCTTAATGCCAGTGTTAAATTAATGCTAGCAATAAAACAGGCATCGCCTTAAAACTTGATTGATGTTAACTACTTGATTGATATTAGCTATATGAACTATGCGAGGCAGATAATGGCAAGCCAACATAAAGAGATTATCTTAAAATCTGAGGCAGATACCGAAGCATTGGCGCAGCAACTGGCTAAAGCCAATTTAACCGGTAGCGTTTGGCTGTCTGGCGATCTGGGTGCAGGTAAGACTACTTTGACCCGCTATTGGCTAAAAGCATTGGGCCATAAAGGCTCAGTAAAAAGCCCGACCTATACTTTGGTTGAGCCATATGAGCTGGCTGAGTCTAACAATGCGCTAATACAACGTGTTTATCACGCTGATTTGTACCGATTACAAGATCCTGAAGAATTGTCATTTATCGGCTTTGAAGAATATTTAGAAGATGATAAAGCCCTAGTTATTATTGAATGGGCCAGCCGAGCTGAGGGCTATTTACCACAGCCCATAATGACTGTGGATATAATGGTGACAACGCAGGACGGTGAGCAAGTTAGACGAGTCAATATACAGTATGAGGAAGGCATCAGCTTTGATGAGCCCTGATTCTACTTTGGGTTGAATGCAAGTAAGCTAAAGACAGGTCATTTACCAATTGGGTAGCTGTCTAGTCAGCTAATGCTACTTAATACTATTCTACTTAATACTATTCTACTTAATACTATGCTATTTAATACTGCGTTACTTAATCTCGATGCTTATAATCATCCCCATCTATTTGTCCTTAATTCAATTTTAACTTCATCGACAGCCTATTATGACTTTCAGTAGTAATTCAACATCATTATCGCAGGAGCAAGCAGCTGCTGCGGCTGGTGGCAGTAACCGTATCAAAAAGTTACCTCCGCTGCTGGTCAACCAGCTTGCTGCGGGTGAGGTAGTGACGCGTCCAGCTTCTGTGGTGAAAGAGCTTATTGAAAATGCCATTGATGCTGGAGCTAAACACATTGATATTCGGATTACGCAAGGTGGCATGGGCATTATTGAGGTAGCAGATGATGGCTGCGGTATTCATCCTGATGACATGATTATGGCGGTAACCCGATTCGCTACCAGTAAAATTGCTGATGTGGCTCACTTGCAGGGGATTGCAACGTTAGGCTTTCGTGGTGAAGCATTGGCCGCGACGGCCGCAGTGTCTAGGCTGACATTAACCAGCTGTAGTGATGACAGCGGTATAGGGCGGGAGTTAAATGTGGCTGGGATTTTGGAAGACACGCCGCAGCTGATACCGGTAGTTCGCGCTAAAGGGACTACAGTAACGGTCAAAGATTTGTACTTTAATGTGCCTGCTCGGCGCGGTAATTTAAAATCCATTTCAACTGAATATGCCCATATTGAAATGGTGGTAAAACAGTTAGCTTTGGTCGCCAGTGATGTAAGCTTCACCTTATGGCACAATGATAAGCGTAGATTTAACTTCGAGTCTATCGCTAGCAGTGATAAAGGGTCCACTTATAGTATAAGTGCTTCTGAAGCGATGAAGCCAACAGTGATGCAGTCGGTGCTGGCAAGATTAACGGCATTGTTACCGACCAGCCATGATCAAGCTGAGCTGCTTAGTGACAGTAACTTGCAGCCAATAAATATTAGCTTAGAGGGCCTAAGACCGCAGAGTGCATGGCAGGAGGGGGCTGAGGAGAATTTGGCCATCACCGGCTTTTTGATTCCTAGCTCAAGAGCAGTATCAAACTCAAGCTACAAACTGATTTATATTAATGGTAGGTTGATAAAAGATAGGCGGATTTCACAAAGTATCCGTGACAGTGCGGCCAATTTATCAGGCATTAATAGTCTAGGCTATGTGCTGTTTTTTAATTTGCCTAAGGCGTGGTTAAACCTAAACGTTCATCCCTCAAAGCAGTGTATTAAGATTCAAAACTTAGCCAATGTGATGGCTCATCTTGAAGTGGGTGTTCGTGATGCCCTTCAGCTTTGGCAGCATCGTCAGCCAGCCCAAGTTGCAGACCAAGAGGGGGATGACTCACAATTAATAGCAGCCATTGATTCGGATTCGGCTGTACCAAGCCAGTTAATCGATAATGGTAATGATTACTTCATTAATTCCTCTATTAATAAGGGCGATAAACATTTAACTAATAATTTTCCAAAGGTTCAGCAGCCTAAAGTTGATTATAAGCTTAGTGAGGTGCATAACGACTTAAGCCGCAAAGCGAAGAATAGCGCCAGTTCTGTTATAGCGTCTGAGCAGGAATTACAAACTTTATCTACTCAGAATGTGGCTGCTAGCATTGCGGGTAGGATAGAGGCCACTGAAATAGCCTCAAATCAGTTGATTGGTTTGGCTATCTTAGATAAGACTCAAATACCTCAAGCACTTTTAGATAAACTACAAATAAATAAATTGAACAATAAACCTTCGCTGAGCCTCTCTGATACCCACTCGCTGCTATTAATCCAAGCCAATCAAAGTATTTATTTAATGACAGAGCAGGGGTTAAAGTCAGGATTACAAAGTATCAGCATTGAAGTGCCTCCTGATTTATCTAGTTTACAGACAGCCTCAAGTGGCTTGCAGTCTTTATCCGAGTTAAATTGGATGCTCAGTAGAGTAGGTCCGTTGTCAGCAATAGACCATCAGCAGCTCCTAGCAAAAGCGATAACCAAGTTATCACTTTTAGAGCTGGCGGTACTGATGATTGAAAGACTGTAAACAAAACCGCTATAAAGCCACATAAACTATTAACAATATATTCGTACATTACTCAAAGAGAGCGTTATTATGAGTGTAATTGACCACTCGACAAAACTAATATTGGATCAGACGCCTTTACCAAAGAGCAGTGTGGTATGTTTGATGGCGCCTACCGCCAGTGGCAAAACCTCTATGGCATATGAGCTATACGAGACGGGCAGGTTTGAGATTATCTCTGTAGACTCTGCTCTGATTTATAAAGATATGAATATTGGCACTGCTAAGCCGACGGCAAAGGAGTTGTCGCAATATCCGCATTATTTGGTAGATATTATTGATCCTACCGATACTTATAGTGTGGCAAGCTTTGTGAATGATGTGGAGCGTTTGATCGAAGAGATACATGGACGCAATAAAATCCCGTTACTTGTGGGCGGCACCATGATGTACTACATGGCTTTATTTGATGGGCTATCGGCAGTCCCAGACACTGACACACAAGTGCGAGAAGAGGTAGAGCAGTGGCGAAAGCAACAAGGCATTGAAGTGTTACATCAGTATTTAAAACAGGTAGATCCTGTTATTGCTGAGCGCTTGCCATTAGGCGACACCCAAAGGATTACCCGTGCAGTTGAGGTTTATAAGCAAACCGGTAAGCCCTTGAGTGAGTGGCAGAAATTGCCTAAGCAGGCCTTGTCTAATAACCCAAAGCAGTATTGGCTGGGACTAGCAGTGATGCCTGATCGGGCTTGGTTACATGAGCGTATTGAGCTGCGATTGCAACTTATGTGGCAGCAAGGCTTCTTTGAAGAGGTGATTGAGCTGTTACAACAGTATGAGTTATCAGCTGATATGCCCTCGATGCGCTGTGTCGGCTATAGACAAGTAATAGATTACTTATTATTAACAGGCCATCCAGCGGCAAAGCTGTTAGTAAATAATGGTGAAGCTATTGAAGATAAAGGCTTAGCTGTCGACAGTATTGATGAGGCCACAGCTTGTCAAGATATGAAAAATAAGGCATTATATGCCACAAGACAACTTGCAAAACGGCAGTATACTTGGCTTAGAAACTTAGTGGCCAGTTTTGACTCCTCAAATGTTGAACTAGCGAATGGTAATCAACAGCATAGCCATATGACCGCTAACCGCCAGTTCCCTCAGACAGATACCTTCAATACATCTGCCCAACGTGACCGTGGTAACAAAGTGGTTTATGCTTTTGCGACTATTACTGAAGCTAAAGATTATCTAAACTCTAGATTGTAATACTTCTAAAGCCGGCAATAAGATTTCTAAAGCCAATAATAAAAAACCAGAAAAAATTTACTTACACTATATAACACTTACTCTAGCCTAATTTGCTAGTACGGACAGCCAAAAAAATGATATGGTAAAGGTAGTATAAATATAAATAACCCTCTTTGAGAGTAGAACTAATTTATAACGAAGTTTCATGGCTATTTTAGATTGACCGTATTAATCTAATAACTAATTTGTCATCCACATATAATAAATTAAAAATTTAGGAGACACACCCGATGTCAAAAGGACAAACATTACAAGACCCGTTTTTAAATTCATTACGTAAAGACCGAATTCCAGTGTCTATTTTTTTAGTAAATGGCATAAAACTGCAAGGGCAAATCGAATCGTTTGATCAGTATGTGGTTTTATTAAAAAATACAGTTAGCCAAATGGTATATAAGCATGCTATTTCAACGGTAGTTCCAGCTCGTAATCCACGTAGCAGTGGAGTGACACCAGGTGGTATTGCCCAACAGCCCGCTGGATACCAAGGTGGCTTTGGAGCTAATCCAGCTACTACTGCAGGATTTGAACGCAGTACTCCTGGCTTCGAGCCTGGTGGATTTGCCAATAAACGCAGCAGTGGTTTTAACCGTGGCGGCTTTGCTGATCGTGGTTTTGGTCAAGAAAGAGGTGGCTTTACTCAAGAGCGTGGCTTCGGTGTTGAGCGCGGCTTTGAGGGTGATCGTGGCTTCGATGCTGACAGAACCTTTGGGGCCAATCGTCCGCAGCATGGTTTCGGAGCACGCGGCTTTGAAAAACGTGGCTTTGCTGCCCCATCGCATCAAGATGATGATGAAGATTTAACCAAAAACTATGATGATGATGAATAACCACCTGGTGATAAGTTATACTAAGTCTTTGATGTCATATTAGGCTATCAGAGGAAAAAACCTGCTATATGCAGGTTTTTTTATTATTAAATTATAGATATTAATACAGGGAACTTACATCCTAGACTGCTTGTAACAGAGCTAATATGCTAAACTTAGGGCCTAATATAAATTTTGCTAACTCTATAAATATAAGTTGGATAAATAACAAATTCCTGAATAAAATTCATTAACCAAAACTGTAATTGTATTAATCACAAAAATAACGAAAAGTATTCAAACACTATGAAAACACAGATAGAACCACCTACTGCCGAACAATATATTACCTATGCTGTCGATGCGATTCGTACTGAACAAAACGCTCTTGAGCTATTGATAGAGCAGTTAGATGATAGATTTGCCCAAGCTTGCGAGCTTATCCGTAACTGTAAAGGGCGAGTAGTGGTAACTGGTATGGGCAAGTCGGGCCATATTGGTCGTAAAATTGCCGCCACTTTTGCTTCTACAGGATCGCCTGCCTTCTTTATGCATCCTGGGGAAGCTGGGCATGGCGACTTAGGTATGCTTGTGCCTGGAGATGTGCTGCTGGCTATTTCTAACTCAGGAGAGTCTGATGAGATTAAGACTTTATTACCTGTGGTTAAACAGTTGTCTATTCCTTTGATTAGTATCAGTCGTGATAAACGAGGTATGTTACCCAAGTCAGCAGATGTGGCTTTAACTTTAGGCGCCTCTGAAGAAGCTTGTCCTTTGGGTCTGGCCCCCACATCAAGTACCACGGCAACTTTAGCGCTTGGCGATGCGATTGCCGTTGCTTTGGTTCATGCTCGTGATTTTACTTCAGAAGATTTTGCTTTATCGCATCCGGCCGGTGCCTTAGGTCGTAAGCTATTAATGCGAGTAAGTGACTTGATGCATCAAGCAGAAAAAGACTTGCAGCTACCTCTGGTAAATACAGACACCACCTTGCACAATGCGCTATTTGTGATGACCAGTGGTCGTTTGGGTATGGCTGTAATAGTAGATGATGATAATAAAGTCGTGGGTATCTTTACCGACGGTGATCTACGCAGATGTTTAGAGAAAAAGATTGATTTGGATACGCCAATGTCTCAAATCATGACCCCAAATCCAAAACAGGTTTCAAAAAACATGAGAGCCTCTGATGCTCTTAGCGTAATGAATGAAAAAGCCATTAGTCAGTTATTAATTGTCGATGATGAGCAGCAGTTAGAAGGCGTCATTAGTATTCATGACTTATTACAGGCCGGTGTGAGTTAATAGCGGTCTGTGTTAATAGCATCACTCACCGATAATTCAGTGTAGTAATCTCATCAGTATTTTTTTAATAAATAGAAGGCAATTATGCAGGATTTAATTCAAGAAGCATCAAAAGTTAAATTACTGGTATTAGATGTGGATGGTATCTTATCTAATGGTCATATTATCTATGATGCTAATGGTGTAGAGACTAAGTGCTTTAACGTAAAAGATGGCATGGGCGTCAAATCTGTTAAATTAGCAGGGGTAAAAACTGCTATTATTACGGGTAGATGTAGTGCTATGGTCAATCAGCGTGCCAAAGAAATGGGTATTGATTATGTCATTCAAGGACGCGATGATAAGCTTGATGCTCTAAAGCAGCTGCTGCTTGACTTGCCTATTGAACTTGCAGAATGTGCTTACATGGGTGATGATTTGCCTGATATTAAGGCCCTACAGTCAGTAGGATTTTCGGCTACTGTGCCTAATGCCCATCCAGAGGTATTAAGCCGTGTGATGATGGTCACCACTAATGCCGGCGGTGAAGGCGCGGTACGAGAGGTGTGTGACTTAATTCTAAAAGGTCATGGTAAGTACCAAGACTATATCAGTCAATACATCCTTGATTAGTGTTTTGACAATCTCCATCTAATAAATTATCAGCTTAATTGGCCATAACTGGTGGTTATAAAGAGGTGTAATGAATACCCGGTTTCTATTCGTGATTTCACTATTGATTGCCATGTTTGCGGTTTGGTTTTATAAGAACCAAGGCGATCTAGACGCCATTTTAAATATGTCTACTACCAATATTGAATATGAAGCTACTGATATCTTAGCAGTGCAAACCAATGAAGAAGGGGTAGCGGAGTATTCACTCACTGCTGACAATTTAACCCACTATTCAGACCAAAACTTCGATAAATTAGTGGCTATGAAACTAAACTGGCGTCCAAGTAGCAGCCAAAATGTGATGATTAATGCTGATGAAGCGGTGATGTATCACGAACAGTCTAAAGTAGTGATGACCAATAATGTGTTGTTTTCTAGTCAGTCAGATGCCAATACACAGGCAGCCAAACCGCCGATGAAATTGGTTGCGTCTGAGTTGATTGGAGACTTGGAACAAAAGAAAGTCTTTAGTGAAAAGCCTATTAAAGTAACCCAGGGCAATAATAGCTTTGAGTCATCAAGCTTTGTGGCAGATATAAACAATGGCGATTATGAATTCTCCAATGTTGCAGTGACCTTTATGCCCCCAGCACGTAGAGATGTCCCCTTATTCTAAATAAAACTTATTAAATCAGATCTGTTAAATAATCGGTTAATTAACAAAAAGCTAATTTGTTAAGCCAAATTTGTAGGAACTAAACTGTGAATAAACGCTCTAATATGCAAGCGCTGATCAACTCAAATCAATACTTAAATACCCTCAAAGAAATGGGCTCACCTATGCTAAATTTACCCAGAGTTGCCTTATGTGCTACTGCAGTAATAGCCTCAATGGCCTCTATTCAGGCCAATGCCTTGCCTTCAGATGCCCAGCAGCCTATACGCTTATTGGCTGATAGAGCTACCTATAGTGAGCGGACTGGGGTAACCTCTTATTCAGGAGATGTCACCATCACGCAAGGGACATTAAAGTTGGCTGCGGATAATATCACTGTAAATTTATCAGATGGTCGTAGTATCCAATCAGCGGTTGCCACAGGTCGTCCAGCCACCATGCAGCAAGTAGTTACCAAAGAGAAGGGACTGGCCAAAGGTCAAGCCAACAAGATTGATTACAATGCCCAAAATGGCATTGTGACTTTAACAGGCAATGCTAAATTAACCCAAAATGGGGCTAGCTTTGCTGGTAACGTGATTCGCTATAGCCTTAAAGTGGGTGATGTAGAGGCCACTTCAGGGGGCAGTCAGCGTGTTGAGTTAATTTTCCCACCGAGTCAGTCAAACAGTCGTACAGGAATTAGATAGACCATGAGTAATTCACAGCCAGGCCATTTGGACTCAGAGCAGAATACAGCTATCAATTCAGGAGCCTTACCTGAGTCAGCTGCTACCCAGAGTTTGATTCCCGAAGCTTCTAATACAGCTTTAACCATGCGCAACTTAGGTAAGCGCTATGGTAAACGCTGGGTGGTGAAAGATGTCTCTTTTAGTGTTGAGCCTGGACAAGTCGTTGGTTTACTTGGACCAAACGGAGCAGGTAAAACCACCAGCTTCTATATGGTGGTCGGCTTAGTCAATATGGACAAGGGCTTGGTGAAGCTTGGTAACCAGGATTTATCGAAGTATGCCATGCACGAGCGGGCTAGAGCAGGCATTGGGTATTTGCCCCAAGAGGCGTCGATCTTCCGTAAGCTGACCGTGGAAGATAATATTATGGCCATTTTAGAAACCCGAAAAGATCTGGATAAAGCGGCACAAAAGCAAGAGTTAGAGAAGTTAATCTCTGACTTTAGTCTGGGCCATGTACGCCATTCATTAGGAATGAGTGTCTCGGGTGGTGAGCGTCGCCGCTGTGAGATTGCCCGCGCATTAGCAGCCAATCCAAAGTTTATTTTGTTAGATGAGCCGTTTGCCGGGGTTGACCCGATTTCTGTGAGCGATATTAAAGAAGTTATCATTGCGTTAAAGCACCGAGGTATCGGGGTTCTTATTACCGACCATAACGTACGCGAGACCCTAGCTATTTGTGAGCATGCTTATATCGTTAGTGAAGGGTCTATTATCGCGCATGGTAGCTCAGAAGAGGTATTAAATAATGCCTTGGTCAAAGAGGTGTATCTGGGTAAAGATTTCCAAGTCTAGTAGCTAGTAATCGCTTTAACAGTATTAATGGCTTAGCTATATAAGCGCTTAGCAATTTAACAGCTTAGTTATAGATAACCTTCCTTGTTTACCTAATCATAAAAAATGGCTGGCTGAAATAAGCCGGCCATTTTTATCTTGTCATTTATAAGGGATCGCTATTATGTCCAAATCAAAAACCAGCTTTGTTTGTCAAAACTGTGGGGCACACTTTGGTAAGTGGTCTGGACAGTGCTCTGATTGCGGGGAATGGAATACTTTGGTGGAAGCACCCAATGTGTCCCTGCCTCATCACAAAAAATCCAGCAAGCCGGCAGTATCTGCTGGTCCAAGCCTAGGCGCTGTCGCAAAAAATGATAGGATGAATTACTCAGGATCACAAAGCGGGGTGGTGACACTAGGGTCTGTGAATGTCACTTTTGATACCAGACTGCCTACGGGTATTAGTGAGTTTGACCGGGTATTGGGCGGCGGATTGGTTGCTGGTTCAGTAGTGCTGATTGGCGGTGACCCTGGCATTGGTAAATCGACTATCTTATTACAAACTGCGGCCAATATGGCAAATCCTGAGTCTTTAGCGGGCAGTGCTTTATATGTAACTGGAGAGGAGTCTTTATCGCAAGTCGCTATGCGTGCCCAGCGCTTAGGGCTTTCAAGCGATTACTTAAAAGTGATGACCGAGACCAATGTTGAGACCATTTGTGCCGCCCTGACTCAAGAGCAGCCTGCAGTGGCCATCATTGACTCTATTCAAACCATTTATACCGATGCCATTAACTCAGCGCCTGGTGGGGTGAGTCAAATACGTGAGTCTGCGGCCATGCTAACCCGCTATGCTAAGCAGACAGGCACGGCCTTATTTTTAGTAGGCCATGTGACCAAAGAGGGAACACTGGCTGGTCCTAGAGTATTAGAGCATATGGTAGATACCGTATTGTATTTTGAGGGACAATCAGACTCGCGTTTTCGTATGATACGGGCTGTAAAAAACCGCTTTGGTGCGGTCAATGAGCTGGGTATATTTGGTATGACCGATACTGGGCTTAAAGAGGTGGCTAATCCTTCGGCAATTTTCTTAAGTCGCTATGATAAGCCCATCTCAGGCTCTGTGGTAATGGTCAGTCGTGAGGGTACCAGACCGTTATTGGTAGAGGTGCAGGCACTGGTGGATGATTCAGCCGGTCAACCCAGACGTATGGCATTGGGTCTCGACCCACAGCGCTTGGCTATGCTTCTTGCTGTTATGCATCGACATGGAGGTATTCATACCAGTGGTCAGGACGTCTATGTCAACGTGGTAGGCGGGGTTAAGGTGATGGAGACAGGCTCAGACTTAGCAGTACTATTGGCCTGTGCTTCGAGTATTAAAGAAAAGCCACTGCCTTCGTCACTAGCAGTATTCGGTGAAGTGGGGCTATCAGGGGAGATTCGTCCGGTGCCGAATGGTCAAGAGCGCCTTAAGGAGGCAATGAAGCATGGCTTTACCCATGCTATCGTGCCCAAAGCTAATGCCCCAAAAAATCTAATGGGGCAGTTTAAAGGAATCAATGTCATCACTGCCGATCGCTTGGATGATGCCATAGATCGGGCATTTGAAATTTAATAGTATTTATATTAATAGTATTTATATTAGTAGTATTTATAAAAGTGATGGACTGGGCCATGACCATGACCTACATTTAAGGTGTCGGCTTTACTTAAAGCGCCTGTCAGATACTGCTTGGCTTTGTCGCAAGCGGTTTGTAAGCTGTCACCTTGGCCCCAAAAGGTGGCAATAGCTGCGGATAAGGTACAGCCTGTGCCGTGGCTATTCTTAGTGTCGATACGCTCTCCTTCAAACCAACTTAACTCACCCTCGGCACACAATAAATCTGGAGATTGTTCACTATTAGATAGATGACCTCCTTTTAAAAAGGTGGGCACTTGCAGACGCTGAGCTTGTTCGATCATTTGTTCACGATTGGTGGCTTCGGCAACCCCTAATAAGTCAGCAGCTTCAGGGAGATTGGGGGTAATAAGCCCTACTTGAGGCAGCAAAACATCTCTTAAAGCCGCTACAGAGTCAGCATCTAATAACCTATCGCCACTCTTGGCCACCATAACCGGGTCTAATACGACCTTATTAGGTTGGTACTTAGCTAAAGCTTCAGCAACGCACTCAGTTACCTCTGCATTACCTAGCATGCCAATTTTGACCGCATCTACTTGCACATCTGAGAAGACTGAGTCAATTTGGGCTCGAATCATCTCAAGCGGCATCATTTGGATTTTTTGTACCCCTTGTGTATTCTGGGCCACAACAGCGGTAATAACACTCATGGCATAGCTACCGTTAGCGCTAATGGCTTTGATATCTGCCTGAATCCCAGCGCCGCCCGTACAGTCTGTACCCGCGATTGTCAGTGTATTGGTAATCATGTTCACTCTCCATCATTATGATTGTATAAGCTATTGAGCTAAAAAGTGTTGTTGTAATAAGTTTTGTGCGGCAATTTTAGGGTCATTGGCGCCGCAAATAGCCGACACCACCGCAATGCCATCACAGTGAGTTTGATATACACTGCGGGCATTGTCTAGGTTAATACCACCGATAGCAACGCTAGGTAATAAGCTGGCTTGTGCCAAGTCATCCAGCCCTGAAATACCTAGAGGGCGGGCATGATTGGGTTTAGTGTTAGTAGCAAATACTGGGCCTAGACCAAAGTAATCAAGCTGATCTAGGTGATGGTTATGAGCATGTTGCAACTGAGATAGGGTGTTTATTGATAAACCCAACCAAGCATCAGGGCCTAGTATTTGTCGGGCTTCAGTAACACTAAGGTCGCCTTGACCTATGTGAGCGCCGTCAAGATTTGCTTTTTTGGCAATATGGACTCTGTCGTTGATTACTAAAGGAGTTCGGCCCGCAATGGCTTCTTTTAGTTCACACGCTATCTGATAAAGCTGCTCATCATCTGCTTGTTTGTCTCGAAGTTGGACGAAGCTTACGCCGCCTTCAATGGCTGCACAGACCGTTTCAATCAGCCCCAGCTGTTGACACATCACACTATCTGTCACCAAATATAACTTTAGAGCCGAGCCACTTTTATCCATCAAGTCATTAGAGGATGCTGAGGAGGCTTGATGTTGAGAGCTAAGGGTAATGGATGCATTAGCGGCACTAGTCATGATGAGGTTACTCGTAAATTATTGATTAAAGTTTGAGCTTCAAGGTTATATAAAGCATCCAAAAATTTGACATAAAAGCTGCCAGGGCCTTGGGCCTGCTGTGCCGCCAATTCTCCCGCTTGACCGTAGTAGCTTAAGGCGGTGGTAGCAGCATTTAGAAATGAGCTGTGGTCAGATTCTGTTGCCTGTGAGTTATTGACCCCGATAAAGCCAGCTATCAAAGCGGTTAAGGCGCAACCTATAGCGGTCACTTGGGTCATCATGGGGTGACCATGGTCAACTGAGTAGCTTTGACTACCATTAGTGGCCCAGTCTATAGCTCCAGTAACCACTACTACTTTTGCATATTGGGTGAGGTGCTGCGCGGCTTCCTTGGCTTTATCCACGCTGTCGCCACTATCTGTCCCTTTAGTGCGACTGCTCATCCCTGCCAATGCTAATATTTCGGACGCATTGCCTCGAATAACATCAGGTTTAAATTTCAAAAGTTCAGTGCAGGCTTGCTGCCGAAAAGACGTTGCGCCCACAGCGACAGGATCGAGTATCCAGGGGATGCCCTCACTATGAGCTACCTCTACTGTGGCTAGCATGCTTTGTAGGCTGGTGTAGGTCAAAGTGCCAATATTTATAGCAAGAGCTTGGGCCAATTTAACAAACTCGGGTGCTTCATTAATATCATGCACCATTGCAGGAGAGGCACCGGCAGCAAGTAATACGTTCGCAGCGGTATTGTTGGCCACATCGTTGGTGATGTTATGCACTAAAGGAGAGGTGTCTTTGAAGGTGATAAAACAGTGGTGAATAAGTTTGGATTGCATATTCCCTCCATATGGATAAAGAGGGCGTTAGAAACACACAGCAAAACAGTATAGGCTCAAAATAAATGGTTCAGACTACTGCAACTGCTATACACTCCCTACGCCAGTATAATCTGGATCAGGTTCAAAGGGTGCATCTCAGCCATAGGGCGCCCCTGTGAGTAACGTTAATTATCTTCGATAAAACATCATAACCAACTTGCATACCAATCACAAGTTAAGGGAACAAAAGTTATGAATTAAAACTATAAAAACAAAAAAAGACCTGCAGTTTAGTGCAGATCTTTTTTATTCCCTACTCAAACAATGAGTAGGCAGGGTTTACATAAAGCAGTAGGGCAACGGTTGTTGCTCTATCACCAATTAAGGTGAGCCTACTCTTTCAATAGTGACGTTAGCAATACCACGGCTAACCAGACCAATTTGTTTGGCTGCACCATAAGATAAATCTAATACACGGTTGCCATGGAAAGGACCACGGTCATTCACTTTTACTACCACGCTTTTACCATTACCTTTGTTGGTCACCTTTAGATAGGTGTTAAATGGAAGAGAGGGATGAGCTGCGGTTAATGAGTTCATGTCAAAGCGTTCACCACTAGCAGTTTTTCTGCCGTGGAATTTACCACCGTACCAAGAGGCACGACCACTTTGTTTAAATTTGTTTACAGCATTTGAAGCCACTAAAGTTAAATGAGATAACACATCCTCATCACCTAGATCGGCTTTGCTAGAACCTCGGTTACTAATTAATGAGCTGTTTGTAGCAAGTGTTGATGGCTCAAAAGAAGTTTGGAGTAATGAGGTTGGTTGATTTTGTTTACGTGCTAACTCGTTGAGGACACTGTCGATATCGCTTGGGCTTTTGACGCTAAGAGCTTGCTTTGATTCAGTAGCTTGAGCTAAGTTACTAGCTCCTACTATGCAGGCTAATGCACATAAAGCTGATGAGAATTTCTTCATAATTGCCTCGTAAGCATAAATCTAATGGGTAAGGTTATAACTAATCAACACTCAAAAGATTATGCATTTACTATTTAAATAATACGTAATTAAAAACTTAATTAACAAAGTAATGAGAGTAACAAATCTTTGTATAAACTATTAACACGGCCTGTAAAACCGTAGTTGCTAAAGATACACATGGAGTGTCACAATTTGATTTGTAAATGTAGTCGTTTTGTAAATTAACATTAACCAATGTGACTTTGCAAGTGACGCTAGAGTTCAATGCTAAGCAAATATTTACTAAAAATTGCTTACAGAGCTTATAAACACTGAACTCTAGCGGATTGGATATTAAATATAAATAATTATTAAGTATTAATAATTATTCATAAATTACTTCGATGATTTCAAATTCGACCAGACCACTTGGGGTTTCGATACGGGCTTCATCGCCTTCTGATTTACCAATTAAACCACGAGCAATGGGAGAATTGACCGAGATTTTGTTATTTTTGAAGTCAGCCTCATCATCACCAACAATTTGATAGCGCTTTTCTTCCTCAGTATCTAGATTCTCAATCACAACGGTCACTCCGAAAACCACACGGCCTTCACGAGGTAATGTCGCAGGATCAATTACTTGGGCGCCTGACAGCTTGGCTTCGATATCCCGAATGCGGGCTTCACAAAAACCTTGCTGTTCGCGAGCAGCATGATACTCAGCATTTTCTTTTAGGTCACCATGTTCACGAGCTTCAGCGATGGCAGCAGTGATACGGGGACGATCTACGGTCTTAAGCTGCTTAAGCTCTGCCTCTAACGCAGCATGTCCTTGCGGGGTCATAGGGTAACGTTGCATATCATCTTCCTCATATACATATATAGATGAACGATTAAATAAAAAAACACCCCAGCGCCCTTAGTTAAGGGTGCTGTAGTGCAAAATTTAGGATAAGTTTTATTTTGTAGGGGTAGGGACCTCGCTACAAAGTCTTTATCATTACTGACTCAAAAAAAGTCACTGGCTTATAACAAAAATTGCTAACCGAAGCTTTCGATTAGCAATTAATAAAAAAATAAGGGGGAGTAAATTAGCGAGTACAAGCTAAACTTACTTAAAATAATAGCCTATTATAAGCTTTTAGTTAAGATTGTACCGCTAATTTTTGTTACTCAGCTTTTATTTAGCCGTTATTGGCAGCTACTTGAGCTTGCTCATGTAAAGTTTGAAGCTTATAAACCTCAAAAGGCAACTCAATAGCGTAAGACTTACATACCGCTTCTGCCGCACCTAAAGTGGTGACATAGAACACTTTGCTTTGTAGGGCGTTACGACGGATTGAGAATGAATCCTCTTGGGCTTGCTTGCCTTCAGTAGTATTGATAATAAGGTCAATTTCGCCATTTTTCAAGGCATCGACCACATGAGGACGGCCTTCAGTGACTTTATTGATGCGCTTACATTCAATGCCTTGCTCAGTCAGATATTGCTCGGTACCTGCAGTAGCCACAAGGTTGAAACCATAGTCGATTAACTGCTTAGCAACGGCAGCGATACCTGGTTTATCGCTATCGCGTACTGAAATAAAGACCGTCTTATTCTCACCTTCTTCAGGTAGACCTGGTAGACGCTCGTTAGTACCGATAATACTCTTATAGAAAGCTTCACCAAAAGTCTTGCCCACACCCATAACTTCACCAGTAGATTTCATTTCTGGACTTAGAATAGGGTCAACTCCCGGGAACTTAGCAAATGGGAAGACGGATTCTTTAACTGCGAAGAATGAAGGCTTAATCTCTTTAGTGAAGTTTTGCTCTTGTAGCGTCTGACCTGCCATACAGCGAGCCGCTACTTGTGCCAATGAGGTACCAATACACTTAGACACAAAAGGTACTGTACGGGCAGCACGTGGGTTTACTTCCAGAATATAAACCGTACCGTCTTTGACGGCAAACTGCACGTTCATTAAGCCCACTACACCTAGCTCTTTGGCCATAGCTATGGTCTGTGCACGCATCTCATCACAGATCTCATCTGATAAAGAGTAAGGCGGTAGTGAACACGCTGAGTCACCTGAGTGAACACCGGCTTGTTCGATATGCTGCATGATACCGCCTATAACTACTTCAGAGCCGTCACTGACACAGTCCACATCAACTTCAATGGCGTCATCTAAGAAGCGGTCTAATAGCACAGGAGCTTCATTCGAAGCTTGTACCGCAGTACGTAGATAGTGCTTCAACTCTTCTTCGTTATAGACGATTTCCATTGCACGACCACCCAATACGTATGATGGGCGGACAACTAAAGGATAGCCCACATCTTTGGCTTTCACTAAGCCGTCCTCCATGCTAGTCGCTAAAGCGTTAGGTGGCTGGATTAGGTTTAGTTGATGAATCATATGCTGGAAGCGCTCACGGTCTTCAGCGCGGTCAATAGCGTCAGGTGAAGTACCAATGATATTAACCCCAGCGGCTTCTAGCGCACGAGCAAGCTTCAGCGGTGTCTGACCACCGAACTGAACAATAACGCCTTCAGGCTTCTCAATACGAACGATTTCTAACACATCTTCAAGGGTGATTGATTCGAAGTATAAACGGTCAGAGGTGTCATAATCAGTTGATACAGTCTCTGGGTTACAGTTAACCATAATGGTCTCATAACCGTCTTCACGCATCGCCAATGCGGCGTGCACACAGCAGTAATCGAACTCAATACCTTGGCCGATACGGTTTGGGCCACCGCCGATAACCATGATTTTCTTGTTATTGGTTGGGTTGGCCTCACACTCATCATCATAAGTTGAGTACATGTAAGCTGTTGAGGTAGCAAACTCAGCGGCACAAGTATCCACACGCTTATAAACAGGGAATACCTCTAAGTCCCAACGCTTTTTACGCAGCTGCTTTTGTGACACACCAAGCAGTGTGGCCAAGCGTAAGTCTGATAGGCCTTTACGTTTGAGCTTACGTAAGTTCTTAGCGGTTAAGCCGCCAAAGCCTAGCTGTTTAACTTCTGCTTCAGTTTTGACGATATCTTCAATCTGAACTAAGAACCAAGGATCAATGTTGGTATAGCCAAACACTTCTTCCACACTAAAGCCTAGGCGAAAAGCGTCTGCAATATAGAAAATGCGTTCAGGAGTCGGTACGGTTAAGCGTTGTTTGATTTCAGATTTAACTTTATCTTCGCTGATTTTCCCAGCTTTTAAGGCCGCAAAGTCAATTTGCTCATCAAAACCGTCAGCGCCTGTTTCTAAGCCACGTAGTGCCTTGTGCATAGACTCTTGGAAGTTACGGCCGATAGCCATGACTTCACCCACAGACTTCATTTGAGTTGAAAGAATGTTGTCCGCTTGCGGGAACTTCTCAAAGTTAAAGCGAGGAATCTTAGTGACGACATAATCGATTGATGGCTCGAAGCTGGCTGGAGTTTGACCACCAGTAATATCGTTTTGCAGCTCATCTAGGGTGTAACCTACTGCTAACTTAGCAGCGATTTTGGCGATAGGGAAACCAGTTGCTTTAGAGGCTAAAGCAGATGAACGAGACACACGAGGGTTCATCTCAATCACGACCATACGGCCTGTTTTTGGGTTAACCCCAAATTGTACGTTTGAGCCTCCAGTTTCAACGCCAATCTCACGCAATACAGCCAATGAGGCATTACGCATGATTTGGTATTCTTTGTCAGTCAGGGTCTGAGCTGGTGCCACTGTGATTGAGTCACCGGTGTGCACACCCATAGGATCAAAGTTTTCAATCGAGCAGATGATGATGCAGTTGTCGTTTTTGTCACGAACCACTTCCATCTCATACTCTTTCCAGCCGATTAATGACTCGTCAATTAATAACTGATGGGTAGGGGATAGGTCGAAGCCGCGCTCACAGATTTCGATAAATTCATCGCGGTTATAAGCAATACCACCGCCTGAGCCGCCCATAGTGAATGAAGGACGAATGATACAAGGGAACCCAAGCTTGGCTTGAATTTCAAACGCTTGTTCCATGGTTTCAGCAATTTCAGCACGAGGACATTCAAGACCAATACGCTTCATGGCTTGGTCAAATAGGTCGCGATCCTCAGCCATTTCGATAGCTTCTTTGGTGGCGCCAATTAACTCAACATTATATTTTTTTAGCACCCCGTGCTTATCTAGATCTAGCGCACAGTTAAGAGCAGTTTGCCCACCCATGGTAGGTAGGATAGCATCAGGGCGCTCTTTATCGATAATTTGCTCAACCGTTTGCCAAGTGATCGGCTCGATGTAAGTGGCATCCGCCATCACTGGGTCAGTCATGATGGTGGCTGGGTTTGAGTTAACTAGGATAACTCGATAGCCCTCTTCGCGTAGAGCTTTACATGCTTGAGCGCCAGAGTAATCAAACTCACAAGCCTGGCCAATGACGATTGGGCCTGCGCCAATGATTAGAATGCTTTTGATGTCGGTACGTTTTGGCATAAGTCTCTCTTTTATATAATTAGTTCTGCGTAAGTTCTTTAGCAATCCGATTAAAACGGCAGTTTAAGCTTGTTTGGCTTGTTGCATCATCGCTGCAAATTTGTCAAATAAGGCCGATGATTCATTAGGACCAGGGCTGGCTTCTGGGTGGCCTTGGAAGCTAAATACTGGTTTATTGGTCAGCTCAATACCTTGGTTGGTACCGTCAAATAAAGAGCGGTGCGTGGATTTGATGTGAGCAGGCAAGCTGTCTTCATCTAGAGCGAAACCGTGGTTTTGACTGGTAATCATCACCACTTTTGTCTCTAAGTCTTGTACCGGATGGTTGGCACCATGATGGCCTGTTTTCATTTTCATGGTTTTAGCACCGCTGGCTAAGCCAATGATTTGGTGACCTAGACAAATACCAAAAGTTGGGATGTCAGTTTCTTCAATAAGGTGACGCACGTTTTCGATGGCGTAGTCACAGGCTGCAGGATCGCCAGGACCATTAGATAAGAAAATGCCATCTGGATTCATAGCCAGCACATCAGCAATAGGAGTCTGGGCAGGAACCACAGTCACTTTACAGCCTCTATCTACTAGCATACGTAAAATGTTGGTTTTTGCCCCAAAGTCGTAAGCCACCACTTCAAACTTAGGCTCGATATGCTCACCTAGTTTTTTGAAATAGCCACCTGTTTCACTTTCAGTGACGCCATGTACGCCGCGGTCTGCAAGCTCCCAAGTGCCTTCAGTCCAGACAAAGCCCTCTTTGCTTGAGCATTCTTTGGCCAAATCTAAGCCTTCAAGGCCGGAGAATTCATTAGCAAGCTTAATGGCTTGTTCAATGTCAGCATCGGTAATCGTTTCACCATTTGAGGCGGTGAAAATACAGCCATTTTGTGACCCTTTTTCACGAAGAATACGAGTTAATTTACGAGTGTCAATCTCCGCAATAGCCACTGTCTCGTGACGCTTAAGATAATCTACTAAGCTTTCAGAGCTGCGGAAGTTGGAAGTGGTCATAGTGATGTCACGGATAATTAAGCCTTCAGCCCAAACTTGATGTTTGCGATTGATATCACCAGACTCGCCATCCTCAGTGTTGGTTCCTGTATTACCAATATGAGGGTAGGTTAGGGTAACGATCTGTTTGGCATAACTGGGATCAGTTAGGACTTCCTGATAACCTGTCATTGATGTATTAAACACCACTTCACCGACGCGACTACCTGCCGCACCTATCGAGATGCCATGGAAGATGGTGCCATCTGCTAACGCTAAGATCGCCTCGACTTCATTTACGCTATTATGTGTTGTGTCTTGGTGTATACCCATATTCCTACCCTTTAAATTCGTATTTATCATGACCTGACATTGGTTAAAGTTGCGACCGATTGAGTGCTATAAAAATGACTGTTGTCAAATTTTAGCCACAAAAAAGCGAGTAAGACAATAACAGAAAACAACAATATCACTAAAGTAATGGTCATTAGTGAGTGTTGCTAACTGGGTCATGTCTACTCGCTTAGGTACAGATTTCGCGTATTATACAAAACCTTACTCTAAATGGCTAGGCAATACTAAAAATAATAAGTAAATATCTTGCTTGATTTTCTTATATTTTTATTACCTCTCTTCAAATGGACATTATTTGCCCTAAAACTTGATGCGGTTTGTGTTAAAACTTAATGCGGTTTGAGTTAAAACTTAAAGCGGTTTGTCTCAAAATTTATAGTGCAGCGCAACCTGATAAGACTCAGGAGCTAAGTTGGCACTGATGATTAAGTCATCGTTGTGATAACTCTTTGTTAAAAACATACTGCTTGCCACGCCTAGTGCAGCCCCTGCTAAGACATCTGTGGTGTCATGCTTATCAGCATCAATACGACTATAACCGACGAACGTCGCTCCGACATAGGCAGGGATACTATATTCTAGGCCATAGCGCTTATGGATAAAGCTGGCGCCCTGAAAAGCGATTGAGGTGTGTCCTGAGGGAAAAGAGTCATTATCACTGTGA
This sequence comes from Psychrobacter phenylpyruvicus DSM 7000 = NBRC 102152, assembly GCF_000685805.1. Taxonomy (GTDB): domain Bacteria; phylum Pseudomonadota; class Gammaproteobacteria; order Pseudomonadales; family Moraxellaceae; genus Psychrobacter; species Psychrobacter phenylpyruvicus. The sequence goes on from NZ_JMKP01000028.1 coordinate 26,766, forward strand.
TCAGGGCGCTCTTTATCAACCGCTTTTTTTAAACCATAGGTTGCCACCGCATTGGTTGCAAAGGATTTGTAAAACTGCTGACGTCCTTCAGGATCATCCATATAAAAGGTAGAACCATAGGCAATCGCAGGAATGGTTACTGCAATAATATCGCCTGCAGTTTCTATATCAGATTTAGCATAAGCAGGGGTAACTGCCAATGCCGAACCTGATAATAATAAAGCAGTGATAACAGAGTTTTGCTTATTTAGCATCTATCAGCTTCCTAATAAGGGCTAGGTTGTGGGGTTTTAAGTTTAAATAAAAGTTTTCTTATTGAGTGTTTTCTTGACGTTTTCTATATTGGATAGAGTTATATAAAGACAATCCAATAAAGGCCACACCGATTAGACCAGTGACTAATTCAGGCACATGGAATTTCATAGACAACAGCATAATAATTGCCAATGCGCCAATAGCATAGTGCGCGCCATGCTCTAGATAAACAAACTCACTTAAAGTGCCTTTGTCCACTAGGTAAATGGTCATTGAACGCACAAACATAGCACCGATGGCCAGGCCTAACATGATAATAATCACGTCATTGGTAATGGCAAAAGCACCGATTACGCCGTCGAAGCTGAAAGAGGCATCTAATACTTCTAGGTAGATAAAGCCGGCGATACCGCCCTTTAAGATAGTAGTAGAAACACCAGCGGTATTGGTAATGACATTGCCCTTTGCATCGGTAATCACTTCATCTTCATCAGCATCCGTACCGCCTTCAAGTAGACTAGATAGAACGTTAACCCCAAGGTAAACTAAGATACCCCAAATACCTGCAATCAAGATGGCAGGCTCTTTGGCTTCTTCGACCCAGCTTAATGAAATCATCAGTACCACTATGGCCACAAAAGTGCTCATGGCATCGACTTTACTAAAGCGAGTTAGCTTGCGCTCAAACCAATCAAACCAATGCACCTCTTTATCTCCAAAGATAAAGGTTAGGAATACCAATAATAAGAACATACCCCCAAAAGCTGAGATTTCAGCATGGTGAGCATTTAGATGAGCCGCATACTGTGCAGGCTCATTAATGGCCAATTGAATGACTTCCATAAACCCTAATTTGGCTGTGACTGCGACAATGACGATTGGGAATATCAAGCGCATGCCAAATACTGCGACTAGAATACCCACAGTTAAGAATATTTTTTTCCAAAAGTCATTCCATCCTTTAAGGATAGAGGCGTTAACCACTGCGTTATCAAAGGATAAGGAGATTTCCATGATGGCTAAGATAGCGGTAACTGCAAGGGCGGTCATTAAACCACTGACACCTCCATGCGAGAATCCCCACCAAGCAGCGGCGACTAAACAAGCAATGGTAAATATAAAATCGAATAAAAAGTGACGCATAGATTATCCAGTAAAAGGGCTATTATTGAGATTAAAACAATTTTAAGATGTGATAATAACACGGCAAAAAAATACAATAAATTGACTTATGCATAAATGCTTAGATAATGGCTCTTTGTGAGCACAAAATATAGCCAATAGCGTAGGATACAGTCATTTTATTAAATTTTCGGTAAATTAATGCTAATCTAATGACTTTTAATACCAATAGCTTTTATGCTAATAGTTTTTGTGCCCATAATTATTAATATCGATAGCGGGCATCAAAAGTTATTAATAATAATATAAAGACCTTATGACCAAGCTATGACTTAAGTTGTTATTGAGCAATCAGCTGTTATTGAACAAACATAGAAAGACCAGTTATTTTATAAAAGGATGTTCCCATGATTTTTAAATACTTAGAAAAAACCCCACAATTTGCCACTCCTTTTCAAGGGTGGGTTGCTGACAGTGCCCGTGTTATCGGTGATGTTTATTTGGGTCATCAGGCCAATGTTTGGTTTGGTGCTGTTATTCGCGGCGACAATGAGCGTATTAATATTGGTAACTATACCAATGTACAAGAAAACGCGGTCATCCATACTGATGCAGGGATAGAAGTCAACATTGGCGATTATGTAACCATTGGCCACTTGGCGATGTTACATGGTTGTAGCGTGGGCGAAAATAGTTTAATTGGCATTGGTGCAGTGGTATTGAATAACGCCAAAATTGGCAAAAACTGTATTATTGGTGCCAAAGCCTTGGTCACTGAAGGCAAAGAAATTCCTGATAATTCATTGGTGATGGGCGCGCCTGCTAAAGTGGTCAAAACTTTAAGTGATCAACAGGTAGCTATGCTAAAGATGTCAGCGTTACATTATACTCAGAAGGCTGAGCAGTTTAAGACGGGTTTACAACAGATTGAGGCGCCGGAATAAGCTTTGAAAACAGACTTTCAAAAAGAACAGATTTTTGAACAATAGGTTTTGGTTAACAAGTTCATATTAATATTTTGGGTAAAGAGGGTGAGGGGCTAAATGCAGAACCAAGCAGCGAACAGTTCGCTAAATAAGCAGAAAAATGCGGTAAATGACAGTAAAGAATTGGCTTTATTTGACTTAGATCACACCTTGCTTGATGTAGATAGTGATTATCTATGGGGTGAGTACATTGTCAAAAATGGCTTGGTTGATGAGGCGCAATATAGAACGGCCAATCAAAGATTTTATGAAGAATATATAGCGGGTACTTTGGATGCTACTGAGTACAATGAATTTGTGGCAGACTTCTTGACCACATTGCCGTTATCACGACTGTTTGAAATTCGTGAGGACTATATCAAGACTGAAATTGAGCCTCATATTCGCCCCAAAGCCATCAGCGCCATTCAGCATCATATTGAAGCGGGGCATGATGTGGTTATTATCTCGGCTACTAATGACTTTGTGGTGTCAGCGATTGCCGCGCGTTTTGGTATTGAAGCGGCTAACGTATTAGCCACGCCGCTTGAAGTCAAAGACGATCGCTACACTGGAAAATTAACCGACAAACCTAACTTTAAAGAAGGTAAAATATACCACCTTAATAAATGGTTAGAGGCCAAAAAAGAGCAGGGTGTAACTTATAGTAAAACCTATGGCTACTCTGATTCAAAAAACGATCTGCCTTTATTAGAGTGGGCCGATGTGCCGGTAGCAGTGACCCCAGATGAGGTGCTACATGCCCATGCTTTAGCCCACAACTGGGCGGTTGAGGATTGGTCTATTTAAGCTGCTTTAGCTTCACTCAGACACTATAGTTTTAAATTTTTGGAATATTTATGGAAATTAACCAGTACCAAGAGCAAATTAAAGATTTAAGCGAGCGCTCAAAGGATTTACGGAGGTATCTTTGACTTTGATGGTAAGTCAGAGCGCCTAGAAGAAGTTAATCTTGAGATGGAGAGTCCAGAGCTTTGGAACGACCCAGAGCGCGCGACTCGTATCAGTAAAGAAAAAAGCCAACTTGATGGCATTATCAATACCATCACGGGCCTTGAGACTACCCTTGAGGACGCAGCGGCTATGCTTGAGTTGGCAGTAGAGGCCGATGATGAAAGCCTACTTGCCGATGTGCAAAGCGAGCTTGATACGGCGCAAGCCAAAGTCGAAGATCTAGAATTCAAGCGTATGTTCGACGGCGAAATGGATGCCAATAACTGCTTCGTTGATATTCAATCCGGCAGCGGCGGTACTGAAGCTCAGGACTGGGCTGAGATGCTACTGCGTATGTATACGCGTTGGTGTGAGTCGCATGGATTTAAGGTTGAGATTATCGAGGTATCAGCGGGCAGTGTGGCCGGGGTTAAATCCGCTTCATTCAAGGTGAGTGGTGACTACGCTTTTGGCTGGCTACGTACCGAGACCGGAGTACACCGCTTAGTGCGCAAGTCTCCATTTGATAGCAACAATGGTCGCCATACTTCATTTGCTGCGGTATTTGTATCGCCTGAGATTGATGATGATATCGACATTGATATTAACCCAGCAGATTTGCGAATTGATACTTATCGCTCAAGTGGCGCTGGTGGTCAGCACGTAAACACCACCGATTCAGCGGTACGTATTACCCATGAGCCGACGGGTACTGTGGTGCAGTGTCAGAATGAGCGCAGTCAACATGGCAACAAAGCCACTGCCATGAAGATGCTACGCGCCAAGCTGTATGAGCTTGAAATGCAAAAGCGTATGGAAAAACAACAAGCCGTGGAAGACAATAAGTCTGATGTGGGTTGGGGCAGTCAAATTCGCTCTTATGTGCTCGATGATTCTCGCATTAAAGACTTACGTACTGGCGTTGAAACCTTTAATACCAGTGCTGTATTAGACGGGGACTTGGATCAATTTATTGAGGCTAGTTTGAAGGCAGGGTTGTAGTAGTCTGCTTAATGTATTAACCTGTTATTCATTAACTATTAAGTGTAAATACGCAAAATTAAGGTAATATACCTATTCAAGCGACGGGTAATTATTGTTAAATGGTCTGAAGGTGGATCGAAGCCCATTCAACAATAATTACCCGTCGTATCACAAATTTTCTATGCGTAAGTTCAGTTATTAAAATCCAATCACTAAAGCCTATAGAGTATCAACGGCGTTTTGATTCTCTATAGGCTTTTTTTATTAGGCTTATTATTAAAACCCAGGCATTGATATCAAGATGCTGTTATAAAGGTAGCTGCTATTGTTTATTCCCAAGTCTTTCCAACAAACTGACCTTAATCTACTCAAAGACTTTGTGAGTCAGCATCCTCAAGCCACTGTTATTGCTCATCATGTGATGGAAGAAGATGGGGCCGCTATGGAAGCCAGCCATATTCCAATGGTGTGGATATCTGAGGCAGATAATAGTTATTTATTAGGTCACATCGCCAAAGTAAATCCATTAAGTGAAACAAAGTTTTTAACCTTGCCTTGGCTTATTATTTTTCAAAACTCCGGTCATTACATTAGTCCCAATTGGTACCCTAGCAAAGCGAATACCCATAAAGAAGTGCCCACTTGGAACTATCAAAGCGTGCATATTACTGGTAGAGCTACGCTACTTGCTGACTCGAATAGTTTGATAAATATTATATTCCTGCTGACCACTAAATTTGAAGCAATGCAGCCTATGCCTTGGTCATTAAAAGACGCTCCTGAAAAATACATTCAAGGTCTGTGCCGTGCTATTGTCGGAATAAGAATTGATATTTCAGACGTTAAAGCACAGTTTAAATTAAGTCAAAATAAATCAAAGGAAAATAAAGAAGGTGTCATTTTAGGTCTTAGGGAAATAGGCAGTCCTGAGGCGAATGAGATGGCGAACTTGATAAACGCGCAATAGATGAATATAGACAGATTTTTTATTCACCAGGTTTAAAAAAACTATTTATCCAAAATATAGTTTTACGACATAAAATAAGGAGTGTTTACTTGCGCGCTGTTAAACAAAGAACAGTCGGAACTTTAATATTCGATGATGTCGAGGTTCTAGACTTTACGGATATAGAAGTGCTTAGTGAAGTGAGTTATGTTGATGCCAGTGATGAGTAGTTAAATATAGTGACATCAGCTGGCATTAGTGCAGGTATCAATGCCAGCTTGTATTGTGTCTCCAAACTAGCCAGTGTTGACATCGCCAACGAGACTGCGAAGCGAATGGAGTATGAGTATCGGATTGAAAACAGTTAGACTTTAGATTTAATGCCAAACTCTAATTTGATATTAGGTTTGGCGTAACCCTAAATTTTAATAGTTAAGCTCAAGTGAAGTAGCTGTAATAAGAGGATTTAGTACCTGCTGCAGTCCATATTCCTCAATACTACCGGTAATAAAGTCCGCGCGCTGTTGTAAGGCTGGCTGGCCATCTCCCATAGCAATGGCGTAGCCTACTGCATCAAACATCTCTAAATCATTAAACCCATCGCCAATGGCCATCGCCTCACTAATGTCTATGCCAAAGTGTTGACAAACATCACGCACGCCTCGCTCTTTGGAAGCATCGATAGGCAAGATATCACCGCCAATTTGGTGCCAATGAACCAGCTTCAATCCAAACTTTGCAAAGTCCACTTCCTGCATTCTTTGATTATCGTCTTTAAAAAATACTGAGCATTGATATACCGGGTTGGTTTTGTAGTAATTTGGATCGATAATTGAACTTGGGTTGGCGGCAATAAAGGCTCGTATTTGTTCATTATCATTGGCCCAGGCCAAATGGGTGTCTGAGTCAAATTTATGAACAAGATGATCTTGGCGACATAGCTCATCAATCTTAGAGGCTTGCTGCAGAGTTAACGGGTAATGACTGATAATGCCTTTTTTATCAAAGCTGTATTGCCCATTGGTACAGACGATAGCATCAAAAACACCGGCCTCAAATAACGCCAAGATATCCTCAGGGATTATGGATTTAGAACGGCCGGTGGCAATGGCCAATTTAATTTCAGTTTTTGCTAACTGCTCTAAAGTGGCTTGGTTATGAGGGGCGATGATGCCATCACGGCTTAGAGTGTCATCGATATCAAAGAAAATAATCTTTGGATTAAATAGGGGCTTATTTGCAACTATTTCAGTCATGGTTTTCCTAAAAGCAAAGTTTACGGATTATTTAACTCACTGTACCATAGCATAAGTTACCCCACTCTCAACACTTTATTAGCAATTCAAACTGAAGAGGCGGGTTACCAAGTTTTTTATTTAAAAGAAAAAAGAAATTATGCGCCAGAATCTTACGCGTTAAACGATGAGACAAATGCCATAAATCTCTAGCACGTACTTTCTGTATATTAAAGCAGTCAGACAATTGACCAATAACAGTCTCAATATTACGTCGATAACGCATCAATCGATTAACATCAGACTTAGGTCTATTATCTGTCATATTGCGTCTTAGCGGTGTTTGCAAATCAATACCCTTTGATGCAAAGTGCTGTGTTAACTCAGGGCGGATATACCCTTT
>NZ_JMKP01000029.1 GCF_000685805.1 Psychrobacter phenylpyruvicus DSM 7000 = NBRC 102152
GCATCTCATTGTCCTTGGTCTTCTTGGTCGAAAACTTTAAGGATAGTGAGGTGTCATTTTTTTTCAACCCCTAAAAGTGTTGAGAGTGGGGTATTTTTATTAATTGTACGACACCTCGTTATATTTACGGCTCATGCAGAGCCATTAATGCTTAAGTCTTTTCACACGCATTTATTCATGTGGTGTTAAGAAGCGACGAAGGTAAGGAGAGTATTAATGAAGTTTAATAAAGTGCTATTACCTGTGTTTGCTACCCTAATGCTAAGTAGTCTTCCCATCTTGGGTAATGCCGATGTTGCAAAACGCTATGAGGCAAGCTGTGCTACCTGTCACTCAAGTGGGGCATTTTCAGCACCGCAAAAAGGCGACACCCAGTATTGGCAAAAACTAAAATCTGAAAAAGGTATGCCTGCTTTGGTTGAATCTGTGAGAGTAGGCGGTAAACAGATGCCTGCTGGCGGGTTATGTGGCGACTGTAAAACTAGCAAAGATTATGCTGAATTAATTGAATATATGTCCAAATAACCTTTAGTTTTCATTGAATATTACTATTTTTATCTCTCTTGCTATTTCGCAAAGCCCTGATTTAATCAGGGCTTTTAGTCTTTATAAGTCAGATTAAGTGAGATTTATTGCTGCGTACTGACTAATATGTCACGGATAGGTAGCTATTTTTACAAAACTATTGATATAATAATGGCATTAATTATTCTCTGTGAGTAGTTATAACTGAACCATGCGCTGATAGCTTGTCCCTAAATTTGGGTTAAGTGATGCCTGATAGTTAATGTTTGGCTATCATCATTTCAGCGTCAAAGTTATAGTTGCTTAGCTACCGCCTGAAAGATTTAGTAGGATTAGACTACAATGAAAAAATTGCTCGTTGCCACCAGCCTATGTGTTGCCAGTATCAGCGCCAGTGCAGTTATTACTGTGCCTAAATATGATGCCGCAGCCGGTCAAAAAATTGTTGAAGAGAACTGTGCTGCTTGTCATGGTATGACAGGGATTAGTGTTGTCCCCACTCAGCCTAACCTTGGCGGTCAAAATGTTCGCTATCTTTTCAAACAATTAAGAGATTTTAAAACCGGATATCGTATTAACGGTATCATGCAAGGTCAGATCGCTACCCTAAATGAACAAGATCTAGCAAACGTTGCTGGCTATTACTCTGAACAAAAGCCATGGGGTGCGTTCGCAGGTAACCCAGCCACTGCTGAAGAAGCGGGCAAGCTGTTCTTAGGCGGCGACAAAAAGCGTGGTGTTATTGGCTGTGCAGGGTGTCATGACCCTAAAGGCGCAGGTAACGCTTATGCTGCTTTCCCACGTATTGGTGGTCAGCACGCTGAATACATTGGTCTACAATTAAAAATGTTCCGTGCCGCTGGTCGTGAAGATGATGTAGCTAAGGATCAAAAACGTATTAACGATGCTGCCAAAGAAGGTGAGAAAGGTATGATGCAAGTGGTTGCTGCGAGACTTAGCGATCGCGATATCAAAATCTTATCGCAGTTTGTTAGTGCAGTTCACTAATTTAACGGCTAGGTAAGTTTATCAGCTAAATCGTATTCGATAATAGCTAATAAAGCTACCTCACCCAAAGTAGCTAAAGAGATTTAATAAACAAAAACCCCGTTCTTCGGGGTTTTTGTTTATTATCAGCTTTAAATTTGTGAGGGCTATTTAAAGTTTATAATTTAACCCAATATTTTTATATAAGCGTCGTAGATACGCGAATACATTTGATTTGGCTGTTCAAAATCAGTTAGATTGTCATTAACTATAATTTCAACCTAAACAATAATCTCAATCCATGGATATCAGCATGCAAAATCGTTTTGCCTCACTATTTATTGCTGCCTTACTGCCTCTACTTCTATTTAGATGGTTTATTCCTACGCCTGTTGGTCAAATAGACTTTTGGTTAATGTGGCTATTGGCAATGGTCGTCGTCGGTCTGCCTCTATTATATGCAGAGATTGGCCTGGCTCACCGCAGCCAAAAAATACCCGCTAAAGGTATTCAAGAGCTTACTAGACAGGCGGATACCAGTACCATCTGGCGCAGCTTTGTGTGGTTAACGGTATTGCTGTCATTGGTTATCGCTGGTTTAAGTATTGATGCTGTGAGTGCCAATCTATTACAGGCTACCCAAGAGCTAGGCTTATCGCTACAGGTGCCTTCTTACGCCTTAGGCATAATTATGGTAATTATCGCCGCGATGCTGAGCTTGTTGGGTGGCAGCACTTTAGTGGCGTCTTTGGCACTAATTGCTGTGGCCTTTATTATGGCAGCTGTGACTAATATTTCATCAATCGTACTTATCATGACTGAGCCTAGCTTAGGTGAGTGGGCCAGAGCGGTAACGCTGGCGTTAGTCAGTGTGGGAGTGGGCACAGGTCTATTTTGGTTTAATAACCCCTTGGTAAGCCACGATCCTAATCATAGTGCAGAAGCTGGACGCAATACCCGTGAGATTGCAACAAAAACGGTATTACCTATTTGGTTAACGCAGTTGGTGATTGGTAGCGTGGCTTTGATATTTTCCACTGGGAATTTTGCGCCAGTTACCACCTTAGTTTATGCCTTTGGCGTATTAGCGGCTTCAGCATTTTTTATGCATTATGCCAGTGCGCAAATTGCCAATTTATTCCAAAGATTTGGTATCTGGATAGCTACTGCCATTAGTATGCTATTGACTATCTTATTGGTGGCTATTGCCAGCCCTCAGTCTTTGGCGGTACTGTTGGTGATCGTTAGTGTTCTAAGTGCTTTAGTGTTGGCTATTTTTTCAGGTTGGCAAATGAAAATTAGTCACATGCGAAAATCATTAAACTTCAGCTCAGAAGGGGTTTATAATCTGTGGCGTGTGGCGATTCGCATCTTAGTACCGCTACTGATTTTGGTCGCTGTAGCAGGTTGGTTATTGTCATGAATTCAAGTTCATTCAGCACTTTGAATAAGACTCAGGCAGGCTTACCTATAAGCTTAGCCTATGCCCCGTCTGCCACAGATAGTCTATACTTAGAGATGGAAGTGGCTCAGGGCACAACCTTACTGCAAGCTTTGCAGCAGTCAGGATGGTTGCAGAAATACCCCGCTTTACAGCAGTGGTGTGATGAGCATGCTCAAGATGAGCAAATTAATAACAAGAGCTGGGCTGTAGGAGTGTTCTCCCAGAAGAAGCTATTAAGTTATGTGTTACATGCTCATGATCGCATTGAGATCTATCGACCGTTGACTATTGATCCGATGCGTAAACGCAAAAAGCGAGCTGTTAGTAAGGGATAGCTGTATATACAAGCAAATATAAGGTAGGATATAAGATAACCCTCTATAAAAGCCGTTTAACTCTTGTCTTATAAGAAGCAAGTATCTAATAGAAGCATGTGTCTAGTAGATGCCACTGTCTAATAGATGCGAGTTTAAGTAGAAGCGAGCTTTAGTGCAAACAAGGGTTATCTCAAAGATAAGACCAACGGTTATTTATTGCTAGTAGGAAGGCTTTCGATACCTTCTACTTTGACCACAGTTTCTGACTCATCAAAATAAATGATCAGATGTTGGCTGGCGTTAGTAATTACTTTTTTGCCTTCTCGTTGTCCATAAGTCCCTGGCGTATAGTCGTAAATATAGTCCCAACGGTTAGGCGCTAGTGTATCGCGTACAGCTGGGCTACCTAGCAAATAAAGGACTTGGTTTTTGCTCATACCAGGTTGAACTTGCTGTGCTTGAGCTTGAGTGATTGGGGTCCCTTGAGGTAAATCAATGGTATAGACACCAAAAATAGAACAAGCTGATAGAGTAAGTGTGGCGCTAATAGCGATAGGGTAAAGTAATTTTTTTAATATATTCATAGTTTCACGTTTTAGAATTACCTAATGTAGTCTTTAGAGTAAGCCTCTAAGGATTAAGACAGTTATAAAAATTACCAAAGTTCTGATAATTATAAACTGATAATAAAGTTTTGGTAAGATAACCCAGTTAAACTGATGGGCTGTTCCCCGGATTTAATCTGAGCTAGGCTTAACTCATTTTCATAAATGATACGTCAATTACTTGCAATTGCCTACCACTTACGAGAGTATTTAACTAAAATTTGCATTATTTACTAGTTTAACACGGGTTCCACTCATAAATTATAAAGTTATAAGGATTACAATGAAAATCATCAATCAAGAGTTACGTAAAGCGGGTTTAAAAATTACTTTGCCTCGTATCAAGATCCTTGAGCTATTAGAGAGTGCTGAAGACCATCATATGAGTGCTGAAGAGGTCTATAAGGCGTTAATAGAGCAAGGAGAGGATGTTGGCTTAGCTACAGTATATCGAGTGCTAACCCAATTCGAGCAAGCCGGTATTGTTGAGCGTCATAATTTTGAAAACAACTTATCTGTGTTTGAGATTACTCAAGATGAACATCACGATCACATGGTCTGTGATGTGTGTGGGAAAATCATTGAGTTTCATAACCCAATCATTGAGAAAGAGCAGCTAAAAGTAGCTAAAGAGCATGGGTTTAGATTGTCTGGCCACTCTTTAGTGCTATATGGCTTATGCGAAAATGAAGAGTGCCAAGATTCAGCCAAAAAGTAATGGCAAAGCAGCTGGCAGCTTCGTTAGCATTAATCCAAAGGCAGCAAAACCATAAACTGCGTTATGTGGTATTAGAAAACCCGTTTTTTAAACGGGTTTTTTTGTGGGTGATAGTTGGGTTTTACAGGGCAGGGTTGTTCTTCATTATAAGGCTAAAATAAGGGATATAAGGCTAAAATAAGGGAGGCTATTTTTAGAGAATGCTCACGCGGTCAGATACTCTGAGGCAATCACCTTATCCTCTACCAGCTGCTGTAATGACTGCTGGAATGTGCGCATACCTATGCCATTACTGGTTTGAATAACAGAGTACATTTGCGCTAATTTGTTTTGACGAATTAAATTACGTATGGCCGGAGTAGTAACCATAATCTCATGGGCTGCAATACGTCCACCTTGGATACGCTTCACTAAAATTTGAGAGATGACCGCCTGTAAAGATTCTGACAGCATGGCTCTGACCATTTCTTTTTCGGCTGCAGGGAAGACATCAATGAGCCTGTCTATGGTTTTGGTCGCGGAATTAGTATGCAAGGTTGCAAAGACTAGGTGCCCGGTTTCAGCCGCAGTAAGGGCCAATTGGATACTGCTTAAATCTCTTAATTCTCCAATAACAATAACATCAGGGTCCTCCCGTAAGGCAGAACGAAGTGCACTGCTAAAATCCGAAGTATGCTGAGATACTTCTCGCTGATTTACCAAGCTTCTCTTCGAGTCATGAATGAACTCAATAGGGTCTTCAATGGTAAGGATATGGGCCGGTTTAGTGCTATTAATATGGTCAACTAAAGCTGCCACTGTTGTAGATTTACCACAGCCTGTGGGACCGGTAACCAGTACCAAACCTTGGCGTAGGTTGGCAATTTTTTCAAAGATAGCTTGGGTATCTGGTTGAGGAGTTTTAATGTTAGCAGCAGAGGTGTCTAAGTCAGTGTCAACAGCTCGATTTAAATTAAGCTGTGCTAAGCTAGGAACGTTGGAGGGTATGATTCTAAATACAGCGGCTATTCCCCGGCTTTGAGTAAAGGCGTTAATTCTAAAGCGGCCAACTTTGGGCAAAAAGTAAGCATAATCGAGTTCTAGGTTATTTTGAAACTCGTTATATTGAGCGTTACTCATGGTACTTCTAATAAATGCCTCAACCTCTGTCTCTCGCAAGGCAGGCATATTTACCGCGGTCATATCACCTGCTATGCGCAGCATGGCCGGCATCCCAGTAGATAAATGTAAGTCTGAGGCCTGGCATTGAATAGTGTGGGCAAGTAAAGACTGAATATCCTTGAAGCTTAGTACTTGCGCGTCAGCCACGTAGGCTCTCCTTGTGCAATTAATGGATATCAGTAGCATAACAAGTCTACTTACCCTATGAGTAACTTTTTTTGGGTCAATGCCTATTTGTCAGTGCTTATGGATAGCGTATGCTTTAATAGCAATTAAAAAGACAAGCTGTGTAGGCAGTGTAAACATCTACCAATAGAGCAGGCAGGGTGGTAAATGTTACTATTAGGGTATAGCCAAAAATAAGGTATGGCCAAAAAATACGATATAGCCAAAAATAAGGTATGGCCAAAAAAAACTAACTAAAAAATAAATTTTATGAGGGCAATATAATGAATACGACACTGCTACAAAGATGGCAACAAGTTATCGAACAAATTGATAAGGCACGTGCCGCTTCGAATCGAGATACGGTTACTTTGTTGGCAGTATCTAAGACTAAGCCTGCTCAAATGATTATTGAGTTGGCCGAAGCAGGGCAGAGACATTTTGGAGAAAATTACCTGCAAGAAGCAGCAGGGAAGATGGCAGAGATCAAAGAGCTTGGCGCAAGCTCAGCGGCTACTGAAGCTATTATTTGGCATTATATCGGTCATATTCAACGCAATAAAACCCGAGATATCGCTGAGAACTTCGACTGGGTACATACCATTGAGCGCGATATTATTGCCAAGCGTCTTAATGACCAACGCCCCGATAATTTAGGTAAGATCAATGTGTTGGTTCAAGTCAATATAGACAATGAAGACAGTAAGTCTGGGTGTTTGCCCAGTGAGTTAGATAAGCTAATTGCCGGCATTAAAGGCTATGATAAGCTAAGCTTACGCGGGCTAATGATTATTCCGTCCAAAGAGGGCACGGATGCTTTTGAGCGTACTAAAAAGCTGTTTGATGAGATTAAGCAGGCGCATCCTGAATTAACACAATGGGATACCTTGAGCATGGGGATGAGTGGCGATATGGAGCAAGCCATTGCTCATGGCTCAACGATGGTTCGGGTTGGTAGTGCGATTTTTGGAGCAAGAGACTAAGCTAAGCTAAGCTTTAAGACCTAAATGATTTTTAAGATCTAAATAAAAGGAGCTTCAGATTAATTGAAGCTCCTTTTATTTTATTACCTAGATAATGATGAAAGCGGCTTTATTATTTGCTTTCAATACTCCAACCATTAACCAAAGGATAACGACGCTCACGGCCAAAAGCCTTATGACTAACTTTGGTACCGATGGCCGCTTGACGACGCTTATATTCACTTCTGTCTACTAAGCGGATGATCTGACGCACCACATCAGGGTCAAAGCCTTTAGCGGTAATCTCATTAAAGCCCAAATCGTTATCGATGTAGTCTTTTAAGATGGCGTCTAGTATATCGTAATCTGGTAAGCTGTCTTGGTCTTTTTGGTCTGGACGTAGCTCAGCTGAAGGGGCGCGCGTGATAACACGTTCAGGGATAACATCTGTGTCCTCCAAGCGGTTACGATAATTGGCCAAAGCATAAACTTGAGTCTTATAAACGTCTTTTAATACATCAAATCCGCCAGCCATATCGCCATATAAGGTGGAGTAGCCCACAGCCATTTCAGATTTGTTGCCAGTGGTGATAACGAGATGACCAAATTTATTAGATAAGGCCATTAAGATCATGCCACGGGCACGGGCCTGAATATTCTCTTCAGTGGTGTCCATTTTGGCCTTGCTAAATAAAGGTGCTAGAGTATGTCGCATACCAGCCACAGCGTCATGGATTGGGCAAACGGTATAAGACACATTCAATCTGCGGGCTTGAGCTTGAGCATCTTCTAAGCTGATCTGAGATGTGTATTCATATGGCATCATTACCGCATACACTTTATCTGATCCTAAAGCATCAACGGCGATACATAAGGTCAATGCAGAGTCGATACCACCTGAAAGACCGACGATAACCCCTTCAAATCCTGAATGGTTGACGTAGTCACGTAAGCCGACAACTAAAGCTTGATAAGTTTCTGATTCGGCGCTCAATTGTAGTGGTGCTTTAGCTTGAGTATCAAATTGACCACTTTCAATATCAAAGCTGGCATATAACAGATGCTCTAGGAAGCGAGGCGCCTCATGGGCTATTTCGCCATTGGCTTGAATTGCCATAGAGCCCCCATCAAACACGAGGTCGTCTTGACCCCCTACCGCATTGACATAAACGATGGGTAAGTCATTATCCGTCGCTCTTTTATGCAATAAAGCTTGGCGAGTGTGCTGTTTACCAGCTTCAAAAGGAGAGGCGTTAATAGTTACTACTAGATCAGCACCTTGATCTTTTAAGGCTTTGATAGGGTCTTCTTGCCATAAGTCTTCACAGATTAGCAGGCCAATAGTAAGGCCTTGATAATCAAAAAGTACTTGGTTGCGACCTTTGTCAAAGTAACGACGCTCATCAAATACCCCGTAGTTGGGTAGGTATTGCTTATGATAAAAGCCTTTTTGTTGGCCATTTTGAATGATGGCAGCTGAGTTGAATGTGCCATGATAATCCACATGAGGATAGCCGATAATCATAACGATATCATTAATATCCGTTAATGAGCTTAGGGCGGCTTTGACGCGATCAGATAAGCTTGGACGTAGTAGCAAGTCTTCCGGTGGATATCCCAATAAAGCCAACTCTGGGAATATGATAATATCGGCACCGTTGTCACGTGCTTCGATGGCTAGGCTACGCATTTTTTGGATATTATTTTGGATATCTCCCACCATGAAGTGAGATTGAGCCATTGCAAATTTCAGCGACTTTCCTTTTAGTTCAGTGCTGTTGTTTTCATTAGACATTATTAGGTCCTATTTGTTATGGGGATTAGCGCTACTTTTCTCGCAGCAAAAACAACTTATTAAATTTTGTTAGTGTTGATTTTGAGCCAAGTAAAATTTAGCGTTTGCGTTAAAAGGTTTGGTGTTTTTTATAATCTAAAATATTATCTATCAAATTAGCAAAGTACTTTTGCCAAGTTAATCTTGTTAATATCAAGTTAGTCTAGTCTTGTTAATACAAGTAGCTAACTACTATTGCCCACTAAAAATTTTGGCTTTGTTATGACTGCTATTTGATATGTAAATCCTACTTTATCAAATACAGTAGGGTTAATAATTTCTTGTTGTTTCCATTGTTAACGACTTTTGTAGTCGAAAAACGATACAATTACCTTTAGTATAACATCAAATTTTTGTGTTATAGCTAAGCCCGATTGATTTAGCGGGCAAAACTAGGGGATTTTATCATGTTTGCATTTGTCTTTACCCTTGTCCTAATCTGGCTTGCTATGTGGGCCTTTTTTAAATTTATGTACCCTAAGCCGCCCAAGGAGTTTATGCCCAAAAAAGGGGATATTATTACTCCAAGGGACTGTGACCTTTGTGGTTACCCCTTAGCGGAATATAGAGGGGTGATTGAAGCCATACCACAAGCCCAATTAGCTGAGGCCGAGCAGACGCAAGTTACTCAGCTGACTGCAGAGGTGGCGGCCATTAATGAGCAAATATTGGCTTATGAGACAACGGTTAATGATAAAGCTCATCAAAAAACACTGACTCGTCAACAAAAGAAACAAGCTTCGGCCCAATATGAGCAGCTACAAAAGCAGTTGTTCGAAAAGAATCAACAGTTAAAGAAAATGACCAGTTGGTTTTTTTGTAATTATGACCATCAAGCCGACTTTCATGCAAATCGTGCACCATAGAGTTTGATGAATAAACGATCAAAAATTTGACAAATAAAAGGCTGCACAACAATTTGGCAGCCTTAAAATAGGGAGATCATAGTCAGCTAATCTGTGGTTATTACTGAGCTAACTGCATGTCTTGAATCATTTGCTCAACAAGCTGATTGGCCTGCTCAATACTCTGTTCATTAGCAGCGGCACCGTTCTTAGTCTGTTGCAGTTTCTCATAAAGGTTTAAGCAGCAAAGAACCAATAAGTTTTCATGCGGCAATTGCGGAGCATGAGCCCGCAGATCTTCAATAAAATTATTGATAAAGTCGCTGGCAGCGAATAGCTCGTGTTCTTCACCTACCGGGCAGTTAATTGTATAGTGTTTATCTAAGATACTGATATCGACAGCTGAATATTGAGGCTCGGGTTCAGCTTCAATCTCTGCTAAATCTGCTGTGTTAGAGGTCTGTACAGAGTAATCGTTGTCGTAGCTTGCAGAATCAATATTTTCTGCGTGCTGCTCATTGTCTAGTCCGTAAGCTTCTTCAGTAAAATCTTCGGATAAGACAGACTGCTCGTTAAGGCTAACCTCAGAGTCTTGCGGCTCGTAGTCATTTGGATAATCAGTGGACATAATGTTCTCTTAAAAAATTGGAATAAAGAAGCTAGGTAGGGGTTACTCTACAGCTTGGTCAATTAAAGTTAAGCGCTGCATCACCACTTTGGTGTGTTCTTTTGCCAAGCGGTTTTTTTCTAATAGCATTTGATTCGCTTGCTCTAACGCTTCACATTTTTGTAGCAGCTCGCTGTAATTATCATTGAGAGTGTTGTGGGCTTCAGTTAGGCTTTTGTGCTCATCGTCAAGCTGATTATAGAGTCTTTCAAGAGTTTCATGCTCTTGTTGAGCCTGTTCCATCACACTTTGAGCTTCAGAGAGTTGTTGCTCTAGTTGTTGCTGGGTTTGCTGAGACTGTTCATGAGCACTCTGTGAGTCGGTAAGCTGTTGCTGCAACTGCTCAACTTGTTGGGTATCTACTTGAGGGGCAGCTTTTAGCGAAAGCAGCTCATTATGAGAGGCATCATAACGCTGTCGAACATCGTGCAATATAGAATCTAAATGTTGCAGTTTTTCAATTAAAGACTGAGTCATGGAGTATCACTTCTAATAAAGTCGGATAAAATTTAAATGCAAGGTTATGTATATGATACCTTTAATAATGCCACAGATGCCCACATTATATCTAGCAGTAGGTTGTTAACGAATGTGTTTGCAAAAGTACGGATTTTGACATTTTGTCATAAGCTAAGCTAAAAAATAAGCGACATACACCGCAACAATTTAACAGAAGTGGTAGTGACCTAGTAGCTTTTTAACAGTAAATAGTTATTCGCAGTAGATAGTTGAATCAATAAATAGCTAGGCCTATAAATAGGGCACGCACTTAGTAATAGATCTCACCGTTAATAAAAAGGTAATTGTAATGAATGACGATATTTCAGGCTGGAATGATTGGGAAACAGCTTTTGCTGAGTGGAACGATGTGACCATTAGCGAACTGCATGGGCTGATGACAGGGCTTATGACGGTGTGTCATGCACCCACCAAAATTGAAGAGTGGGAGCAGCTACTGACTGAATTAAGCTTTTCTATTCCCAATGAAGCCGCTTTAACTTTGCTGACAGAAGAGGCGGAAGATACTTCGTTTCAGCTAAAGGACAAAGATGATGCTTATCAATACTCGCCGTTAGTACCAGACGATGAGCATGATTTGTATGAGCGGGTTATGGCCCTAAAGCAGTGGGTTAATGGTTTTATGACGGGATTTGGAGTGACCGGTTGTACTTTGACTACTGAAGAGAATGCAATATTCTCTGATTTGTCAAAAATTGGCAGCATTCGTCTCGATCCAGATGATGAGTTTGAGGGCGGGGAAGAGTCGTACCTATATCTATATGAGTTTGTGCGTATGGTGCCAGTGAGCTTGGCAATCCGACCTCGCAAATCTATGATGAGCCTGCCTCTTATCGCCGGCTTATCTATTGATGCTAAGACTGCCAAAGAACTTGAGCAAGAAGGGATAAAGCCTAAGCCTATCCCACCGGTAATTGATATTATGAATCAAAACAACCCGTCTTAACGACATCTTTAGCGGTTTGAGCAGTATTTAGCTCTGATTGCTATTAGCTCTGATTGAATGCTATTGGCTCTGATTGAATGCTATTGGCTCTGATTGAATGCTATTAGCTCTGATTGAATATAACAAAAGGCCAGCCCAGATAAACTGGGCTGGCCTTTTTGTGTTACATTAAAGCCTAATTAAAGCCTAAGTAGCACTATGTATAATTTATCAAGGCATAAAAATAAAATAGGAGAATTTAATGATAACTAAACAGGACGAAACTCATTTAAAGCGCTGTATTGAACTGGCTGCTGAGGCACTGCAGGCAGGGGATTCTCCCTTTGGTAGCGTGTTAGTAGCCGGTAGTGGTGAGGTGTTAAAAGAAGACCGTAACCGCATTAATAGTCTTGAGGCCACCTACCATCCTGAGCTGGCTTTGGCACAATGGGCAGCTGTCAATATGAGTGAGGAGGCACGGCGTCAAGCTGTGGTATATACGTCAGGAGAGCACTGTGCTATGTGCTCCGCAGCTCATGCTTGGGCGGGGCTGGGTCGTATAGTCTATGCCAGCTCGTCAAAGCAATTGCAACATTGGCAGCAAGAGCAAGGTATAAGCGCTGACACCCCAATAAATAGCTTAAGCATTAATGAGGTTGCACCTGATATTGAGGCACAAGGCCCAGTAGCGGGGCTAGATGAAGAAGTCAAAGCCTTGCATTTGCAAGCCTGGAAGCAGGATAAATCTTAGTTTTATTATTTTAACTTTGTAAGGAATAATCATGCCCTCGCTAAATCAAACTACCCTTTATCCCAGTGACAGTATCGAGTGGCTCAAGCGATTAATTGGCTTTGATACAGTGAGCCGTCATTCTAATTTAGCCCTTATCGAAGAGGTGCAAGCCTATTGTGAAAGCTTGGGCTTATCGCCGGTATTGACCTTCAATGAAGACAACAGTAAGGCCAACTTATTTGTCACCATCTCAGCAGGTAAGGGTTCTGAACAACAAATAACCAGTGGTGGTATTGTGCTGTCTGGGCATACCGATGTGGTGCCCGTTGATGGTCAAGACTGGGACTCAAACCCTTTTGAGGCGGTGATACGAGGCGATAAGCTTTATGGCCGTGGTGCTTGTGATATGAAAGGCTTTATTGCCAGTGCGTTGACTGTGTTGTCCAAAGCGGTAGAGCTGTCAAAGCAAGGCAGTCTGACTAAGCCACTACATCTGGCATTGTCCTTCGATGAAGAGGTTGGCTGTTTAGGTGCTCCGTTAATGCTTGAGGAATTAAAGCAGCGCGGTATCCGTCCTGATTATTGTATCGTCGGTGAGCCGTCTTCTATGAAGATGGTCATTGCCCATAAAGGCATTGCAGTCTTTCGCTGCTCGGTACATGGCAAGTCGGCTCACTCCTCTTTAACCCATCAAGGGGTGAACGCCATCAGCTACGCCGCGAAGTTAATTGGATTTATTGATGAGCTGGCAGCTCAGTTGGTGGAGTCTGATCAAACAGATCCTCTATTTGATGTGCCTTACTCCACATTATCCATAGGTACTATTCAAGGCGGTACAGCGACCAATATTGTGCCTAATTTTTGTGAGTTTACCTTTGATTATCGCAACTTGCCGACCATGGGTAACGCAGATATTTTACCGGCCATTAAGCAAAAGATTGGCGAGCTTAATCAGCAGATGCAGCAAGTAGATGTCAATACTGGTATTGAGATTGAGCAATTAGAAAGTGTACCGGCAATGACAGACAGTGAAAGTGAAGCTCTACAACAATTAATCGCAGGCTTAGTAAGCTGTTCAGCGCGCCATAAGGTGGCTTATGCCACAGAGGGCGGTCAGTTTACCAATGCTGGTATTCCTACCGTTATTTGTGGTCCAGGCAGTATTGAGCAGGCGCATAAGGCCAATGAGTTTGTTGAATTAGAGCAGTTGGCTAAATGTGATGTGTTTTTGGATAAATTGCTTGGCTCGCTACAGAGTTAATGATCTTTTATTGCAGTACTGAGCTAATGGCTTTTATTATAAACTGGCTACTTGTATAAAGTAGCCGGTTTTATAATCTTTATAGCTCCCAACTTTAAGGTAATGCTGGATGAGCATTTCGGTATTTTTAATATTCTTTTTTAGCGCTTTTATACTCTCCGCCACACCCGGCCCCAATATGTTACTCGCCTTTCAGTACGGACTGAATCATGGCATAAGGCAGACGCTATGGGTATTGGCTGGCCTAAGTTTTGGGTTATTTATACTACTGGTTTCGGCGCTACTGGGCATCGATATCATTAGCCGAAAGTTGCCGTGGCTGCTGACGGTAATGAAAGTGGTTGGCTCTTTGTACCTGATGTATCTGGGTATGCAGTCTTGGCGACATGCTGCCGAGAATGTGCAGTTTACCAAAAGCTCAGAACCACAAAGCGTACAAGTCAACAGTATTGGTATCAAAACCGCTGGTAAGCGGTTTCGGCAAGGGATGTGGGTATCGCTATCTAATCCCAAGGCTATTTTGTTTTTTGCTGCTTTTTTTCCTAAGTTTATTAACTTTAATGCACCGCTGTGGCCACAGTATGTGTGGCTCACCTTAGGGTTTTTTATCAGTGAGACGACTTGGCAAATAGTGTATACCCTAGGGGGCACCAAGCTGTCAGGCTGGTTGGGGCAAGGCTCAAGACTGCTTTGGCTCAATAGAATTTGTGGTTTGATATTTATAGCTATCGCTGTCGCCTTGCTGTGGGAAGTGGTCACTGTAGATTTTTGATTAAGGATTTACTATAACTAAAAAAGGGTTCAAAGATTTGTCATTGAACCCTTTTTTGATATTGGCAGTCTTTAATAGTATTGGCTATATTTAAGTCAGCTGAAACTTAAATCCACTGGCCGCTACCGGTTTAGCCTAAAATATCGACCAATTCGCCACGCACCATATGCGGGCTTACAAAGTCCGTGATTTTTACGGTGACAAATTTACCCATCAAGTCTTTTTTCTGTTGTTCAGTGGCTTTAAACAGCACAGAACGGGTGTTGTCTGCTGTGCCAAGTAGCTGATCTGGATAGCGATCGGCAATTTCTTCCACCATCACTCGTAAGGTTTTGCCTACCATTTCTTCAGTCTTTTTCAGCGTTGAATCACGGATGACTTTTTGGAAAATAGCCAAGCGCTCTTTTTTGGTCGCAAGGCTTACATCATCAGGCAGTTCAGAGGCTGGTGTGCCTGGACGCTTGGAATAGATAAAGCTATAAGAGTGATCGAAATCTAAGTCTTTGGCTAAATTTAAAGTGTCTAGGAAGTCCTCTTCGGTCTCCCCTGGGAAGCCGATGATAAAGTCACTGGACAAATGCATATCAGGGCGCACAGCCATCAGCTTTTTGATCTGATTGATATACACATCGATGGTGTGGTTGCGCTTCATGGCAGCCAAGATTTTATTTGAGCCACTTTGAACCGGCAGATGTAAATGCGATACCAGCTGTGGCAGTTTGGCATAAGCTTCGATGATGTCATCAGTAAATTCAAGCGGATGGCTGGTGGTATAGCGAATACGCTCGATACCATCAACGTGGGCCACATAGTGTAGTAGCTCAGCAAAACGGCAGATGCTGCCATCGTCTTTTTCACCACGATAGCCGTTTACGTTTTGGCCCAATAAGGTAATTTCGCGCACCCCTTGTTGAGCCAAGCTGTCAATTTCGGCCAACACATCATCTAGGGGACGTGATAGCTCTTCACCGCGAGTGTAGGGCACTACACAAAATGAGCAATACTTTGAGCAGCCTTCCATAATAGAAACAAAGGCACGGTATCCTTCCACTTTTGGTTCAGGCAGGAAGTCAAATTTTTCAATACTTGGGAATGACACATCAACCGTACCGATACGGTCTTTGGGCTTAACTTGCTTTTGTGCGGTAGATTTGTCATACAGCTCAGGTAATCTATGCAAGGTTTGTGGCCCGAACACCATGTCCACATACGGGGCACGTTTTTGAATATTATCGCCCTCTTGTGAAGCCACACAGCCGCCCACACCGATAACCAAATCAGGATTGTCTTCTTTTAACTTGCGCCAACGGCCCAGCTCAGAGAATACTTTTTCTTGCGCTTTTTCGCGAATAGAGCAGGTGTTCATTAGTAGCACATCGGCTTCTTCAATATTGTCAGTGACCTCCATGTCATGAGAGTCACCCAACACGTTGCCCATTTTTTCTGAGTCATACACGTTCATCTGACAGCCTTGGGTAGCAATATAAACTTTCTTTTTTGCCATCCCAGTAGGATGATTGGATTGAGCTAAGCTATCCACAGCTAGGGTTTCAGCTGAGTGTATATTATCCGTTGGTTGCTGACGAATAGTTTTAGGGTCAAATAAAGTAGCACTCATATTAAGCAGTCCAAGATGATAGTCGTTAAGGGTTATAAAATAGAGATTATAAAGAGGGTATAAGACAGATACAGCGATAAAGATATCGGTAAGGGATGCCCACTTAAATGGCAATAGTTGGGCGTTATTATAACATAAGCAAAAGGGTGTTGAGTGTGAAAGCTATATAGGTTCTTTCAGTTAACGATCAAATGTCTTTAAGTTAACGCTAAAATAATGCTAAGGTTTATCTCTGTCTTTTTAGCCCCTATAAATGGTAATCCTCTTTTTCATAAAACGCAGTAAGCTGAGTGACATATATAGAGTCGATTGTTAAAAAATTAAACTTTGTAATTAGGCCTGCAACATCAACTTACATAAAGCATTTTGGCTCACTCTGATTCTTGCCTATAATCTAGACGAAGGCGTGTTTTGATTTTAATGAATTAACTTTTTTAATTATAAGACTGTATCTATGCTAAAAAAAACCTTTACTAATAAATTACCAAAAAAACCAAATACTAAGACCAAAGCACGTGGTTTTGGGGTTAAGGTACCTGTGGTTGCCTCATTAGCGCTTATGGGTCTGACCCAAATGGCTTGTGCTCAATTGTCTTGGCCAGGCAGTAGCCCCAACTATAGTAATGACACCAGTATCAATTATTTTAATGAAGCCCTAGCAGCCGCTGAGCGCCGAGATTCAGGGGCTTTGTACCAGTATGAGCAAATGATGGGTAACGGCTTATTTGCTATGTACCCAGCTTACTGGCGTCTAAATAATGACATCTCTACCTTACATCCCAATGTGGTAACCCAGTTCGCTAGTCAGTATAGCGGCAGTGTAATGGCAGAGAAGTTGGCTGCAGACTATGCAGAAACTAAAGCTCAGTCCGGTGACTATAATGCAGTACGTCAAGTGGCCAATTACGTCCACAATGCGGATGATAGTGAAAAATGTGCGGTGGCTTTAGGCTTTAACAATGGTGGTGATGCCATGCGCGCGATTGCCTTAAAGCCTGATGTTTGGTTAACCACCAAAAAGCAGCCGGCTTTATGTAGTCAGTTGGCCACTGAAATGAATGGCAACCCGATGATTAATAATACCGACCGCAAACAGCGCTTATTGCGTATGTTACGTGTTGGTAATACCGGCGATATTATGGCCTTGGCCCAGTCACTGGGAACTCCTATTGCCTATAGCGAGCTAAGTGAAATTCAGCTAAATCCTTCAGCGTTCTTAACCCGCTTTGGCAACCAGCCTAATAGTGTAAAAAACCAGTACTTATACCTTTATGCCATCGGACGCATCGCCGATAAGTCTTATCGAGAGGCGGCCATACAGGTAGATTACGACATTAAGCAAGACAACAATCGTCCGCAAAAGTTAATTAATGAAGAAACTCGCCGTTACGCCTATCGTATCTTGGGCGTAAAACGTATGTATTACAACACCGATGACGGCTTTAATGATGAGGCCATTACTTGGTTCCGCAACAGCTTAGGCGAGTCATTTAACTATGAAGAAGCAGAAGACTATGCCACCGCAGCCATTCGTTTTAGTCAGTGGAATGATTTAATTAATGCCATTGGCAGTATGGACAATGCGGTTCAAAAAGAAAATATCTGGCAGTACTGGCTAGCACGTGCCTACGAGCAAGTTGGTGATGGCAATAAAAAGGCCTTGGCGCGTCAAATATATCAGCGCTTAGCCAATAACAGTGATTATTATGGTCTTTTGGCCAAAGACAAAGTCAATCAACGCTTTAACGCTGGCAGTACCGCTTTGCCGAATGTGGCTAGCAGTGATACCAATCGTATGCTTAACGACCCGCATTTTGCTCGTGCTTTTGCCTTATATAATTCAAGTGCTAGCCGTACTTATGCCAACCGTGAATGGAACTGGGCTGTAAAAAAAGCTCGTGACAATAACGATAATAAAATGATTGTTGCGGCTTCTAAATATGCTCATGACATAGGCTGGCTAGACCGCTCTATTTATGCCATTGATAGTACAGAGGATCTAAACATCTATAGTCTATCGCACCCAATGCCGCATCAAGACCAAGTGGTTCGTTATAGTCGTCAAGTAGGTATTGATCCAGCATGGGCTTACGGTATTATGCGTCAAGAAAGTCGCTTCGTTAGTACCGCGCGCTCAGGTGTTGGCGCTAGTGGTTTAATGCAGATTATGCCAGATACTGCCAAATATATTGCTCGCAACCTAGGCGAAACTTACAGTGCTAGCCGTGCCAATAGTGGAGATACCAATATCCGTTACGGTACTTGGTATATGAGTGATATTATGGGCAAACTATACAATCAACCGGTACTGGCCACAGCAGGCTATAACGCAGGTCCAAATAAGGCCAAGCGTTGGCAACCCGTCTATGGCTCATTGGCTGCAGACCAATATGTAGAAAGTATCGCTTATCCTGAAACTCGTAACTATGTCAAACGAGTGATGGAAAACGCCACTATTTATAGCAGCTTACTGGGCGCTAACATGCCTATTACACAGCGTATGGGTACCATTCCAGCTGGTTATTAATAGTTAAAGTGAGGGATAGCAAAATACAAGCTTGCTATCCCTTATTTATTATTAATATACAGAGAAATAGGTTTGAGCAAAATTTTGAAAGGTGCTACACTTTTACCGCATTAAAAATGTATACGCTTTATAAAACTAGGCATTGTCAGTCAGCTACGATTTTTTTAATTGAATACTTGTGGTCTTGCGATGATAAGTAATCAGTTCAAAGAGTCTTAGATTAGGTTGACACTCTGGTAGTGATAGGATGCATTGTAGAGTGTTATTTGCGGCTGATTAAACAGTGGTTTGATTGGCTCTAATACATTTGGGAAAAATATGCTATCACCTGCTAATGGTTGCCTAAACATGACAAATTGTTGTCATAACCCAATGGAAAACAACCTCACAAAATCTCTAGGAGAATTAAATGAAACAACCTGTTCGCGTTGCCGTTACTGGTGCTGCTGGTAATATTAGTTATGCTATGCTGTTTCGTATTGCTTCAGGCGAAATGCTAGGTAAAGATCAGCCTGTTATTCTACAGCTTTTAGAAATCACACCAGCACTTGACGCCCTAAAAGGGGTTGTTATGGAGCTTGAAGATTGTGCATTCCCACTATTAGCAGGCGTGGTACAAACTGACGATGCTAATGTTGCATTCAAAGATGCAGACTATGCGTTATTAGTTGGTGCTCGTCCTCGTGGGCCTGGTATGGAGCGTAAAGACTTACTTGAAGCCAACGCTGCTATTTTCTCAGCTCAAGGTAAAGCTTTAAACGAAGTGGCTAGCCGTGATGTTAAAGTATTGGTTGTGGGTAACCCAGCTAACACTAACGCCTTGATCGCTCAGCGTAATGCTCCAGATCTAGATCCACGTAACTTCACTGCAATGACTCGTCTAGACCACAACCGTGGCTTAGCGCAGCTAGCTGAAGAAACCAACAGCACTGTTAATGACATCAAAAAAATGATCATTTGGGGTAACCACTCTTCAACTCAGTATCCAGATCTAACTGAGTGTACCGTTAATGGTAAGCCAGCTCTAGACCAAGTTGATCGTGATTGGTACGAAAACAGCTATATCCCAAGCGTACAAAAACGTGGTGCAGCTATCATCGAAGCACGTGGTGCGTCATCTGCCGCTTCAGCAGCCAATGCGGCCATCGCTCACATGCGTACTTGGGCACTAGGCTCAGATGAGAACGACTGGGTATCAATGGGTGTGTACTCAAATGGTGAGTATGGTATCACTAAAGGCCTAATCTACTCATTCCCATGTACTTGTGCTAATGGCGATTGGAAAATCGTTGAAGGCTTAGACGTATCTTCTGATTTCTCACAAGAGAAGATGAAAGCGACTGAGCAAGAGCTTACTGAAGAGCGTGATGCAGTAGAACACCTACTTCCATAGTAGAGAGTTGATGGGTTTAAATTAACTTTTAACCTATTGCTGTCATATAAAAGAGCCTGCGAGTTTTGCAGGCTCTTTTTTTTCGTTAACATAATAGTAAAGCTTCTAAATAGTAATCGCACATTACAGCGGCGGGGTTTTGCTACAATGAAAAAGTTAAAATAATAGCTAGGCTATAATTTGGCATTAGAACTAAAATTTGGCGATAAAACTAGATTATAAAAAATTAACTTTATAAATTTATAAATTAATCAATTGGAACACAAGGAGATGTTATGTTAGGCGAACCAGAATATACTATGAATGCATTATTTGCTCAATTAGGATTAGAGAGCTCAGATGAAGCCATTGACAAATTTATTGCTGAACACCCCCTAGAAAAAAATACTTCATTAATTGAGGCTGATTTTTGGAGTGATACCCAACGTGCCTTCTTACAAGAAGAGTGGAAGCGTGATGCTGCTTGGGTAGAGATTATTGATGAGCTAAATGTTCGATTACATCCCACTGCCTAATTGCTCTAAAGCGGTAGGGTTCTTTTAAACCTGTAAGTTTAAATTTAGAACTATAAGCTTAAAACAGCTAGTGTTGTAATTAGTGATAACAAAAAGGCCTTCTATTATTAGAAGGCCTTTTTTAATGTGGTTTTTAATGCAGTTGTTTGCTTATTATTGAGTATAGCTATTCTGAATATAGCTGTTACTAGTAGTACCAAAGGAGGTAGAGCTGGCCGCATAATTTTCTGCCGGATAGCTTGGCTCTGAAGTGGTGGCGGCTACTGTATTAAATGAAGAACCATTGGTTCTATATAAGCTGTTATAACGACTGAGCACTCTTTGAACATAGTTTCGGGTTTCTCTAAAAGGAGGAACACCGCCATACTTATCTACGTTACCTTCCCCTGCGTTATAGCCGGCTAAGACATGCTCAATTTTTCCGTTAAAGCGTCTGCTGAGCCAAGCCACATATTTAGCAGCGCCTTCAATATTCTCGGCTGGGTTCCAAGCATTGATTACAGAGAAGCGGCGAGCCGTAGCCGGCATAAGCTGCATTAAGCCCTGAGCACCCACCGGAGAGCGGGCATTGGGGTTGAATGAGGATTCAGTGTGCATCATTGCTTTTAGCAGGCCAGGGTCAACACCATGACGTTTGGCTGACTCAAGAATGTAATGATCGTATAAATTATTACCTGAACCAATGCTGCTGCTTGAGCTAACGCTATTTGGCATGTCACTAAAACTTCTAGAGTTTAGGGTACTAAAGTAGCTAGGCTCTTTGATGGTTAAGGTATTAGACGCTGTTAAATCTGCCCCTGAGTTAGGGTAGTAGTTAACTTTTACTTTTTTTGAGTACTTATTAAAGTTGTCAGAAGGATTCACATTGGTGAGAAGTACCTGACCTGAATCATCTTTATAAATGTACATATTACCAGCATTTGCTGCCAACATACTTGAAGAGATTATTATTGAACCGGCAACCAAACTGGCTGAACGAGCTATAACTTTATTCAACAATTCAGTCATATTCATTTTCACTTATTTTTTAAAGCCATACAATTTATATATTAAAGAGGTATAAAGTAGTTCTGGCTTAAGAGTTTGCCGACCAATAAAAGAGGGGCAACTTATAAGCTTGTTTAAACTATAAAATACGATAAGACAACGTAATATAGCACTATTAAACATTTATATCTAACAGATAATCTCTTCTGTATCCGATGAACAGCAGTTCAGAAAGAATAAGAAATATTGTTACTAGAAGTAAGTTTTAAGCCTTTGTTAGCTGTCTCTTACTAACAAAGTCAGAATTATTTTACCCCAAAGCTCTTTTGGCTTTGGAGTAAAATATTGCAATCAATACGCCTATTTTTATAGTAGAGCGGCCACAAATAGGGGGACCCAAACAGCGGTTATTAAGCCGTTGACGGCCAAACCAAAGGCGGCATATCTGCCCGCAGTATGACTAATTTGCCAAGCTTCAACAGTACCAAAAGCGTGAGCCGCTAAGCCTAAGGCGAGTCCTTTTGCCCGGTCATCTTGTACGCTACGGAATAGGGGTCTTGCTACCGCGCCGCCCAGTAACCCTGACACAATAATTATTAGGTTGGCTAATGCTAAAGGCGCCTTGATTATTTCTGCCACACTTAATCCAATTGGGGTTGTCACAGAACGAGTAGAAAACGCCAAAATTGTTTCGTAACTCAAAGAGAAGCCGTAGGCCATTGCCATAGGGAGTAACGCACCAACCAAGCTGGCTATTACTACAATGATAGACAGCTTCTTAATGGGCAGCCCTTTGAAATTCATAGTGGCTAAAGGAATGGCCAATAATACCGTCACATAGCCCAGCAGATGGTCAAATATTGGCTTAGCAACGGCATAATAATGCTCGTAGTCCCAGCTAAAAATAAATAAGAATAACAATACCAACACCAAGGCGGTAATAACCATGGGTAGGCCAGAGATTTTCTTTGATAAAATGCGAGCCAACACATGGGCGACCAAGGTCAGCATAAAAGCGGCAAATACCGTAAATAATGTGGTGCCCTCAGGCATAAGTTGTAATAAATTCATCACTTATCGCCCTTATTATCAGTATTGTTAAAATCAGTATTGTCAAAAGAGTTTGATTCAGGCTTCACAGTAGCTGACTGCGCTGGTGTTTGCTCTGGGTTTTGTAGGGAGTCAGCGCTCTGCCCATCATTTAGCCAGACGTTAGACAGCTTTGCCAATCCCCATAAAGGGATAAGGGTACTGATGACCAAGGTCAGCATAATTCCCCATAGCTCGTCACCCAATCCGAAAATTAGTAAGCCCGCCCCAGCAGATACTGGCAAAAAGGCAAAACCACTGTCTACCAATAAGGTATTACTGGCACTAGTGAGCCACTCAGGAAGACCTACTGTAAAACGCAGTCCCATTAATATCAAAAAGAAAGCAATTAAGCCTACGATATTACCAGCACTGGCAAAGCCTAATGCCTCACAAACTAACACCGCACTTTCACGAATAACAATGACTATAGCTAGTGTAAAAACAATGGCCACTGGCAGTGAAACCTTTGATCCTGAGCTCAGTGATTGATTATTAGAAGAGTTTGAAGCAGTGGACATAAATCATCCTTGATAATCGAGGCGAAAGCAATAATAGTAAGCGATAAAAATTAGATTCTACCAAATCAATTCAACTAAAGGATAAGTTAATCAAATTTTAAAGCAAAAAAAAAGAGCCTTAAGGCTCTTTTTAATAAAAGTAAGACAGTGATTATAGCCTGCTATTGCAAAAAAAGCTAAATTAATCATTAGACTCTTGTTCAGTTACTGAAATAGGGTCTACTTCCAACTCGTAGTCATCAAGGTCATGCTCTAGATTAGCGTCAGACAGTAATGCCTGCTCGGCTTCTTCTTTTAGCTCTTTTTCAAAAGGCTCAAGTTTAGGGATTAATAGCTCAGCTTGCTCTTTTGGCAGTACTGAAAAGGGATCAATATTTGACTGACCCAATAACTGCTGTAATTTATCAGCTGGCAGACGTAAGGTTAAAACCTCATGACCGGACTCATCGTAGCTTTCTTGCTCCACCACATCTAAGCGGTATAGCTCATTTTTTAGATTACCCGCATGAAAAGGTAGGGTTAGCTCAAATGTACTTAACTTACCAGTTAACAGTTGTTGCACCGCAGTGGTGAGCATACTCATGCCCAAGTCTGCTTTGGCAGAGACGTAAACTCGGCTTGGCACCCCAGGCTCACTATAATTGATATGAGCTGGCTCCCCAGTTAAGTCAATTTTGTTATAGACGTTGAGCACAGGAACATCACTATTAATTTCAGCCAATACTGATTTTACAGCCTGAATTTGCTCATGCATGTCTGGACTAGATGAGTCAATAACATGCAGTAATAAATCCGCCTCTAGTGTCTCCTCTAAAGTGGCATGAAAGGACTCAACCAACTCGTGGGGTAAGTGGCGAACAAAGCCCACTGTATCCACCAATACCACACGGCCAACACCTTGCCAGTCTAAGCGTCTCAGAGTGGGATCTAGCGTCGCAAATAGCTGGTCAGCGGCATAGATATTCTCATCGACCAAACGGTTAAATAAAGACGACTTACCAGCGTTGGTATAGCCTACAAGGGATACGGTCAACACATCAGATTTTTGACGTTTGGCTCGGCCCTGAGCCCGGGTTTGCTTAACTTTGTCCAATCTGGCTTTTAACTGCGTTACTCGAATTTGTAATAAGCGTCTGTCTGTCTCTAACTGCGTCTCACCTGGACCACGCAAGCCAATCCCCCCTTTTTGGCGCTCTAAGTGAGTCCAACCTCGTACTAAGCGGGTAGCTAAGTGGTTTAATTGGGCCAACTCAACCTGAAGTTTACCTTCATAGGTACGGGCGCGCTGGGCGAAAATATCTAGGATAAGCCCAGTGCGGTCTAACACTCGGCATTGTAATAAGGTCTCTAAGTTTCGTTCTTGAGACGGGGTAAGGCTATGGTTAAAGATAACAATATCGGCATCCAAAGCTTGGACTTGTTCAGCAATTTCCTGTGCTTTACCACTACCAATAAAGTATTTGGCATCGGGTTTTTGTCTAGATCCGGTGATCAAAGCTAACTGCTGAGCGCCTGCTGAGTCGACCAAGAGTTTAAACTCTTCTATATCATCTGGATCTGAAATTTGTCTAATTTCTAAATGTACTAAGATGGCACGTTCACCACCTTCATGTCTGTCAAAATAATCCAAAAATATCCACCTATTTTATAAATTTAAAGCTTATGACCCCTAATTTTGAGGTCGATATTGACTATTTATGATGTTAACTGAATCAAATTAAAAGGGGCAACTTGAAAATAGTACAAATATAAGACAATAAATGAGGACGACATCAAATAAGTGAGTGAACAGTTGATTACTGTAATTAATTTATTTGATATACTCTGTTATCTTAAATATTTGTGGTTGCGATAAGAGATGAAGTTATCAAGGCCATGAATCTTATTCTTATAATTAGTTTAGTGCGGGCCTTGCTATGAGTTTGAAATCTAAAATTGAAGACGCCTTTAAATTAACTGCCAAAAACGGTATGAAGCGGGGTAAAACGGTTATGGGCTTAGTAGATACCGTGGCTGGAGGCTATAGAGCGGCAACCAAAATTGATGCTTGGCGTGAGCCACCAAGAGATATTTTGCCAAAGTACATTCAAGTATTCTGCCGCAAGTCTGCCCGTGCCTTAGGGGTAGAAGTGGTTGAGGTGGAGCCAGTGCCAAAGACTCATGCTTTGTGGGCCTCAAATCACATTTCTTGGATGGATATTCCTGTTGTGGGAAGCGTAAGCCCTGCCTTTTTTTTATCGAAAGCTGAAGTGGCAAAAATGCCAGTTATGGGTCCTTTGGCAAAAGTAGCGGGAACTTTGTTTATTAAACGAGGGTCAGGTGATGCTGGTTCGGTAGCCTCACAAATGGCGACTTTTTTAAAGCAGGGTTACTCGGTGATGTTTTTCCCAGAGGCCACCACAACGGATGGCCGAAAAATCAAGAAACTACATGGCAAATTGCTACAAGCGGCTATAGATGCCAATAAACCAGTTCAGCCTATCGTCATTTGTTACATTAATAAAGAAGGTGAGCTTGATGATACCGTCCCATATTATGGAGGTATTAAGTTAAAGGATAGTCTGATGAGTGTCATTGATGGCGATTTAGTCACAGCTTACGTGCTTCCTTTACAGCCTTTATATCCAGAAGATAAGACTCGCGATGAGTTGACCGCTGAGTTACAGGAGCGTATGCAGGCAGGCTTAGAGGAGCTACACAGCCGGGTAGTGAAAAGCCAGCAGAGCGTATCAGAGTGACAATAACAACATAACTGTAATTAAAATATATGAAAAATGTGACATATTAACTGTGTTTTACCGCTATAGTGGTGCCTAACTGATGTAATCAATTCCAGTGAAGGAAGTTTTATGCAAAGACACCCTGTAGCGACCGATGGCTCTCACAACCAACCCAGAGAGGCCTCTACTAGCAACACAATAAATAGCAACACAATAAAAAATAAAGCAGGCAAACTGCTGACAAAGCAGCTGGCTAAACAATTGCGGCGCGCTCAAGTAATCAAAGGCATGAGTGAAACCATGGTCGGTGGTTATCGCGCCATAACCAAAGTAGAGGGTTGGGGAGAGGTTCCGAAACGTGATGAGTTGCCACGCTACAACAGGATTTTTTGTCGCAATATGGCGGCCGCTTTTCATATAGAGGTAGTGGCGGTTGAGCCTATTCCTGAAACTCATGGATTATGGGCGGGCAATCATGTGTCTTGGATGGATATTCCGGTGATGGGCAGTATGGTGCCAGCCTTCTTTTTATCCAAGGCTGAGGTTGAGAAAATGCCAGCGTTTGGACGATTGGCCCGTGCTTGTGGCTCATTGTTCATCAAACGTGGTTCTGGTGATTCGGGTAAGGTTGCTGGTCAAATCACTGAGTTTTTAAAAAAAGGCTACTCTGTTCTCTTCTATCCTGAGGGCACCACTACAGATGGTACTCATATCAAGAAGATATATGGCAAATTGCTACAAGCAGCCATGGATGCCGACAAACCCATCCAGCCTCTTGTGGTCTGCTATGTGAACGATAAGGGGGAATTGGATGATCAAGTGCCCTTTGTTGGCGACACTTCTTTTACCAAGAGCTTCTTAAATGTTATGGATAGTGGCCCAGTTACCGCTTATATCTTGCCACTTGAGAAGATTGAAACTACAGGCAAGACCCGTGATGAGTTAACCCAGCTACTGCACCAAAGCATGCAACAAGGTCTGCTAGATTTGCACAGCCGAGTGCTTAAAAAAGATGCTGACCCTACGGCTTCTAACTCTGATACTGATAGTACGGCAGATAAGGCAAGGTCAGTTGCTTAGGGTTTTTATTTAGAACTTATCACCGTCTTACAGCAGCTGTAACTGTAACTATAATTTGGGTTGTTATAACGTCAGAGCTAACAGCAGAGGCAAAAAACCACTGGTTACATTAAGTAGCCAGTGGTTTTTGATTTATAGAGCTTAGTTTATTGGATTGGGATCCATTTAAAAAAAGCGCGTTAGCTTTATCATTTTATCAGCTAAAATAATGCGCCTAGGGGGAGGGGTTCGGCTGCTGAGTATGCACCGCTTCAATGGCCTCTAACACATCAGCGCTTAGCTCAAGATTGACACTGTCAATGTTAGACTTAAGCTGCTCAATTGAGGTAGCACCAATGATATTGCTGGTGACAAAATGACGGCTATTGACGAAAGCCAAGGCCATTTGTGCCATATCCAGTCCAGCATCTGCCGCAATACGAGCGTATTGTGCGGTTGCCCACTTAGCCTCTTCATTAATGTAACGTTGGAAACGATCATACAGGGTTAGACGAGCGCCTTCGGGCTGCTTTCCATCTAAGTATTTGCCGGATAAGACACCAAAACCTAAAGGTGAGTAAGCGAGCAGACCCACATTCTCACGGTGCGTTACTTCCGCCAAGCCGACTTCATACAGGCGGTTAAGCAGGCTATAAGGGTTTTGTACGCTGATAGGGCCTTTTAAGCCATTCTTCTCAGCTTCCCACAGATAGCGCATCACGCCCCAAGCGGTCTCATTTGACAAGCCCCACGCTCTAATACGCCCTTTCTCGATTTCTGCGTTTAAAGCTTCGATGGTCTCTAAAAATGGTGTTAAATCTGACAAGTCTTGCTCTGCCATCGGTTCAGTATAACCGCGAACACTAAAAAAGTTGGCTTCACGCTCAGGCCAATGCAACTGATACACATCAATATAATCAGTTTGAAGGCGCTGTAAGTTGCCATCAAGTGCTTCGGCGATGTGATTGGCATTAAAGCGGGTTTTTCCCTCACGCAAAAAACCCATGGGCGATATCTTACTGGCCAAAACCACTTCATCACGGCGTTTGTTTTTGGCAAACCAAGTGCCGATAAAGCGCTCAGTGTCACCTTGCTTATCTTCAGCAGGAGGAGAGGGGTACATCTCAGCTGTATCCCAGAAGTTAACGCCTTGCTCTAAAGCAAAGTCCATTTGCTCATGAGCTTCAGCTTCGTTGTTTTGTTGGCCCCAAGTCATGGTTCCCAAACAGATTTTGGAAACCTTATCACCAAGTTGGGGCAGGGTGGTGTACTTCATACTTGATCCCTTTTTATTTATGGTCTTATTATTTACAGTCTTATTGAGTGTCTGTTGGCTGTTGAGAGCTACATTAACTGTACGCCTACTTGGCCAGGAGGGGTAACCTTAAAGATTTGTACTTTAAATAACAGAGGTTGGCCGGCCAGAGGGTGGTTAAAGTCAACTTCTACCTCATCGTCAGTTACTTTACTGATCACACCAGGCAGGGTGTTTTTGCCTTTGTCTTCAAATTCAATCATCATACCCACTTCTGGATTGGCTGCAGTTAAGGCAAATTGAGTGCGGCTAAAAACTTGAACGTTGTCTTTGTTCCATTCACCAAAGGCTTGCTCAGGCTCTAAGTGAGCGGTACGGGTATCACCCGCACGTAAATTATTTAACACGCTCTCAAAACCTGGCAATAAGCTTTCATCACCTATGGTTAAACGTACTGGCTCAGGGCGATTAAAAGTTGAATCAATCACAGTGCCATTTTCTAGAGACACTTCAAAATGAAGCTGTACCTGACTGCCTTGGGTAATGCGGGTATCTTGATTGGGGTTGATAAAGGTAGCTGAGTCTGCAGAAGTATTAGAATTATTCATAGTTAAGTCACTTATGGTCATTTTAAAGGGAATGTTATTCCACTATATATAGGCTATGATAGTTTATCACAAAGCACAAAGTTACAGGTTTTGCTGTCTAAAAACGGGTTAACAAAATATTATTAAAGACTGCCCCTTGAAACTTAGTAAGAATGACCTAAAATAGAGAAGCTCAAAGCGATTTATTGCCAAATTTGCAAGACAACAGGTACTTGAGTATTCTGCAATAAGTCTATATAATATAGTGTCCGAAAAATGGGTAAGCTGTCGAAGCATTAGTGTTAAGCTTAACAGGGCAATGAGATTTTTCTTAGAGCCATCACAAGCTTAAAATGCAATTGACGGCTTGGTAGCCCATTTTTTTGTATTTAATAAACGGGAGAAGGATGCCTTATGGCAACAACTAACCAATTGATTCGTAAGGGTCGTAAAGTATTAAAGGAAAAGTCTGGCGTTCCTGCTTTACAATCATGCCCACAACGCCGTGGTGTATGTACTCGTGTATATACTACCACTCCAAAGAAACCAAACTCAGCCATGCGTAAAGTATGTCGTGTACGTTTAACTTCAGGTTATGAAGTATCTAGCTACATCGGTGGTGAAGGTCATAACTTGCAAGAGCACAGTGTTGTACTAATCCGTGGTGGTCGTGTTAAAGACTTACCAGGTGTACGTTATCACACTGTTCGCGGCGCACTTGACTGTGCTGGCGTTAAAGACCGTAAGCAAGGTCGTTCTAAATATGGTGCTAAGAAGCCTAAAGCTTAATTAGCAAATAACTAATAACATGCATGGGTTCGGTGTTCTGCTAATTAGCAAACATACCACCATGCAGTAAGGCTGGCTGGTAACCACTATTTAAAACCTATATTCGTATATGGTTATGAATGCCAGACAACCCTGAAGACAAGGAAATTTATTATGCCAAGACGTCGCGTCGTCGCTACCCGTGAGATCCTACCGGATCCAAAATTTGGTAGCCAAACAATTGCTAAATTCATTAACCACGTAATGGTTGATGGCAAAAAATCTACTGCAGAACGTATTGTTTACGGTGCATTAGAGCAAGTTGCAGAAAAACGTAACATCGAAGATCCAGTTGAGTTCTTCGAGGAAGTACTTGAAAACGTTCGCCCAATGGTTGAAGTTAAAGCTCGCCGTGTGGGTGGTGCTACGTATCAAGTTCCTATGGAAGTACGCCCCTCCCGTCGTACAGCTTTAGCGATGCGTTGGTTAGCTGACGCTGCTTCTAAGCGCTCTGAAAAATCTATGGCTTTCCGTTTAGCGGGTGAGCTAGCTGATGCTCATGAAGGTAAAGGTAACGCTGTTAAAAAGCGTGACGAAGTTCACCGCATGGCTGATGCTAACAAAGCATTCTCTCATTACCGCTTCTAATTTAAGCGACTACTCTATATTGAGTATGCTTAAACAGTAAGAGAGTAACTGAAAGAAGATTATTAAGATTTAAGGCTATTAGGAATCAAGATTCATAATAGCCTCTAACAATAAAAAGTTACATAATATATTGTTTGCTTAACTGCTTAATTTGGTAAGTTACAGTAAGCGATATAACCGTAATAGCGTTAAGTTTTGAGAAATAATGGTGAGTTGGGAAAACTGCCTACAATACAGTCAGTTTTATTCTAGCTAATTGATGATCTAGCCATGAATGCTCAAGCTGATATTCTATATAGGCTTTATCAGCTTCAGTATCATAAAATTGTCATCTTTTGAAGCTACTCTAGCCTCCTGCCTATCTCAGACTATTACAACGAAATAAATTATAAAGACATTCCATTAGGAAAAAATTATGGCACGTGCAACCCCCCTAAACCGATATCGTAATATTGGTATTTCAGCACACATTGATGCTGGTAAAACAACCACGACCGAACGCATTCTATTCTATACCGGCGTAAACCATAAGCTAGGTGAGAGCCATGATGGTGCCGCTACTATGGACTGGATGGAACAAGAGCAAGAACGTGGTATTACCATTACTTCAGCAGCAACTACTTGTTTCTGGTCAGGTATGGGTCAGCAATTCCCACAGCATCGTATCAACATCATTGACACCCCGGGCCACGTTGACTTCACAATTGAAGTAGAACGTTCAATGCGTGTACTTGATGGTGCATGTATGGTTTATTGTGCGGTTGGTGGTGTGCAGCCTCAGTCTGAGACTGTATGGCGTCAAGCTAACAAATATCATGTACCTCGTTTAGCGTTCGTTAACAAAATGGACCGTGTTGGTGCTGACTTCTACCGTGTTAAAGAACAAGTTAAAACACGCCTAGGCGGTAACCCAGTAGCTATGGTTATCCCAATTGGTAAAGAAGATGACTTCGAAGGTGTTGTTGACTTAATCACGATGAAAGCTATCTACTGGGATACCGAATCTCTAGGTATGAAGTATGAAGAGCGTGAAATCCCAGCTGAGCTTCAAGACAAAGCTGAAGAGTACCGTAGCGAGTTAGTTGAAGTTGCTGCTGAAGCAAACGAAGAGCTAATGAACAAATATTTAGAAGGCGAAGAGCTAACTGAAGATGAGATTCATGCAGCTATCCGTCAGCGCACTATCGCTAACGAAATCATTCCAATGTACTGTGGTACAGCCTTTAAAAACAAAGGTGTACAGAAGATGTTGGACGCGGTAATTCAGTATATGCCAGCGCCTCAAGATGTTCCTGCAATTAAAGGTATTCTTGATGACAAAGACGAAACTGAAGGTACTCGTGAAGCTTCTGATGAAGCTCCATTCGCAGCACTAGCTTTCAAAATTATGAACGACAAGTTCGTTGGTAACTTAACTTTCGTACGTGTTTACTCTGGTGTTATCAAGCAGGGTGAGAGCGTTTACAACCCAGTTAAAATGAAGCGTGAGCGTGTTGGCCGTATCGTACAGATGCATGCTGAGTCACAACAAGAGCTTGAAGAAATTCGCGCTGGTGACATCGCAGCCTTAGTAGGTATGAAAGATGTAGGTACTGGTGATACTCTATGTGATGAAAAAGAAGTCATTACTCTAGAGCGTATGGAATTCCCAGAGCCAGTAATCAGTCTAGCAGTTGAGCCTAAGACTAAAGCTGACCAAGAAAAAATGTCAGTAGCTCTAGGTCGTCTAGCTAAAGAAGACCCATCGTTCCGTGTACACACAGACGAAGAATCAGGTCAGACAATCATCAGTGGTATGGGTGAGCTTCACTTAGAAGTACTTGTTGACCGTATGAAGCGTGAGTTTAAAGTAGAAGCTAACATCGGTGCACCACAAGTTGCTTACCGTGAAACTATCCGCGGTACTGTTGAACAAGAAGGTAAATTCGTTCGTCAGACTGGTGGTCGTGGTAAATTCGGTCACGTTTGGTTACGTCTAGAGCCTCTAGATCTTGATGAAGGTCCAGAGTACGAATTCGCTGAAGAAATCGTTGGTGGTGTTATACCAAAAGAGTACCATGGTGCGGTTGATAAAGGTATTCAAGAGCGTATGAAGAACGGTATCCTTGCCGGTTACCCAATCGTTGGTGTTAAAGCGACACTATATGATGGTTCATACCATGACGTTGACTCGGATGAATTATCGTTCAAAATGGCTGGTTCTATCGCCTTCAAAAAAGGTTTCATGAACGCTAACCCAGTTCTTCTTGAGCCAATCATGAAAGTTGAAGTTGAAACTCCAGAAGAATACATGGGCGATATCATGGGTGACTTAAACCGTCGCCGTGGTATGGTTCAAGGTATGGACGACTTACCTGGTGGTACTAAGCAGATCCGTGCTGAAGTTCCATTAGCAGAAATGTTTGGTTATGCAACTAACCTACGTTCACAGTCGCAAGGTCGTGCAACATACTCTATGGAATTCCAAAAGTATGCTGAGACACCTAAGTCTGTAGCTGATGAAATCATGAAGAAATTCTCTGGTGCGGATGACGACGACGAGTAATATCGATTAAGTAAAGTCTGATGAGGGGAGTAGCTAATCATTAGCTACTCCTTGAAAAAGAACAGTAATCACAAGCTCTTAATATTCCTAAGCGGAATACATTGTAAGTAGTTGATGAATTTATGACCAATTACGTATCAAGGGCTTGTCATTCACTATCATTTTCTTATATCATTTGCGACTGACTTGATCACCATTTTCAAGAATCATTATTTTATTTTTAAGAAACTTATTTTCTGACAGCCTTAAAATAGATAGTGTTATTTATGACAATTATTTATCAGCTGTCTTAATTGAATTAGTATTAATAAGAGGACATACTCATGGCAAAGGCCAAGTTCGAACGAAGCAAGCCACACGTTAACGTTGGTACAATCGGTCACGTTGACCACGGTAAAACTACCCTAACAGCTGCGATCGCAACAGTAGCGGCAAAAACTTCTGGCGGTGAAGCGAAAGATTACGCTGCAATTGACTCAGCACCAGAAGAAAAAGCACGTGGTATTACAATTAACACGTCACACATTGAGTATGACACTGAAGCACGTCACTACGCACACGTAGACTGCCCAGGTCACGCTGACTATGTTAAAAACATGATTACTGGTGCGGCTCAGATGGACGGTGCTATTCTAGTAGTATCAGCAACTGACGGTCCAATGCCACAAACACGTGAGCACATCCTATTATCACGTCAGGTTGGTGTACCATACATCATCGTATTCATGAACAAATGTGACATGGTAGATGACGAAGAGTTACTAGAGCTAGTAG
This sequence comes from Psychrobacter phenylpyruvicus DSM 7000 = NBRC 102152, assembly GCF_000685805.1. Taxonomy (GTDB): domain Bacteria; phylum Pseudomonadota; class Gammaproteobacteria; order Pseudomonadales; family Moraxellaceae; genus Psychrobacter; species Psychrobacter phenylpyruvicus. The sequence continues at coordinate 33,447 of NZ_JMKP01000029.1, forward strand.
AAATGGAAGTACGTGAATTACTTTCAGACTACGACTTCCCAGGTGATGACACTCCAATCATCAAAGGTTCAGCTTTAGAAGCGTTAAATGGTAACGACGGTAAGTACGGTGAGCCAGCAGTTATCGAACTACTAAACACTCTAGACA